>DATJNW010000074.1:0-25150 GCA_035507655.1 Bryobacteraceae bacterium
CGGGTGACGTTTCCCTGTGTTTGTATGGCCGCCGCCGAAAGGACGGCAGCGGCGGCGAGCGCCAGTGTGAATACGCGCATTTTTCCTCCCATTCACTGTTATAGACGTGCAAACGGCGCGTTTTATGCCAGAAGGTTTTACCAGTTGTTGTAGGACAGATTCTGTAAATGGAAGGTCATCCCGTTCGGAACGCGGGATGCATCTGCCGTGCCAGATTTTCATGAAACTCATGCACAAAACCTGCCTTTTGGCGGCGTCGCCCGGCCTCGGTGCGTGGCTTGCCGAAGCCGGGGACACTTCCAATTTTCACCTGACCGTCAATATGGTCAATTGCGCGTCACGATTACCGATGATCAGGGCCGGGTCACAACTCGGCGACCACAATATTTATTTTATATGTGCTGACTTGTCACGTGCCGCCCACCGAGGACGGCAGTTTCCGGAAAATCGAGGTGCAGATCGCCGGCGACAAAGAGCATCGGACGCGGGACGGCTATCAGCCATCGCCGCTCGATTGAGCAAAAATCAGGATCGAGCCGTGCTAGAACGCAAAAATCAACTGCGCGTCAAACGCTCGCGGCTCGACGAAATGCGTGCCGCTGAAGGTGGAGAGAAAATTGTAGAGTGCGGCGACGTTGGTCAGATTGGTGATGGTCAGTTGCAGACGGACGTGCAGCCGCTCGCGCGTATATAAATTGTCGGCGCCGACGCCCAGATCGAGCAGATTGCGCGGCGCCACGCGTGTGGGATCGTGATCCGGATTGTATTGGCCGGGCGGCGGAATCACCAGCCGCGTTGCGCCGAAATTCGGCGACGCGCAGGAAGTGATCGGATGGCTCAACGCGGCCACTTGCGAGCCACAATAGAAACCGACCGAAGCCTGCTCGTCCGCATCAAGCGCCAGCAGATCGGCCAGATCCGTCACCGCGCCGGCCACCTCTCCGCTATCGAAGCGCCAGGTCAGCGCAATCCACGGTTTCTTCTTGAACGGCGCTTCGTAGCGCAGGTAAGTGGTCTGCTCGAAAGCCTGATCGTGATCGATACGGAACACGCTGGTATCGACCGGAGAATTGAAGATCAGCCCGCCCGTTTCCGGCGGAAAATAGCGCGCGCGGGTGTGGCCGAAGGACATGAATCCGCTGAAGCCGTGCGTCGGCGTGAGATTCACACGGCCGTCGACGCCATCGATTTTCGATTTATACCAGGAAATGGGAAACACCAGCGGAGTGTTAAGCAGCGTATCGAAATCGAAGGCGCCGTGCGTGTATTTCCAGAAATAATCCGAGGAAACGACGATTTTCTTGCCGATGCTCTGTTCCAGGCCGGCGTTATACTGATCGCGCCGGCCGGGTTTGAGCGGCGATTGTCCGAATGCGCCGAAGGCATTGCCGGCCAGTCCTCCGATGCCGGTTTCACTCGATAGAATCAGGTTTTCGTTATAGGGAGTTTCAAGCGTGTGCGAATAGCCGACGCGAAACACCGTGCCGGTGCGCTTCACATGATAGGCGATGCCGCCGCGCGGCTCAAAGGCGTTGGCGTGCGAAATGCCGCGATAAAAATCGACGCGCGCGCCGCCGTTGAAGGTCCAGTTCGAAACCGTCAGCGAATCCTGCGCGTACCAGGCATATTCGTCGATGTTGGCGTTGCCGAGAAACGTGAGATAGTGGCCGCCTTCGGTGAGATCGTAGGGCACCAGGCCGGGCTCTGTGGCCGGATCGACAAAACCGGCCTGGGTGATGGCGAAATCGAAATTTTCACGCAGTGCGGTGCGCTCAATCTGCGTGCCGCTCTTGAACGTGTTCGAGCCTTTCACCCAGGAAATATCGGCGCGCGTTCCGAAGTTTTTCAGCCAGCGCCGCTCCCCGATGGTCGCCGGCTGATCGTTGAACGGATCACGGCTGGGATCGTAGTTGATAAAGTCTTCGCGCACGTACGGATTCGCCGTCATCACCACCGAGGGACTGAAGGTGTGCACCCAATTCGGCGCGATGCTGAACGTCTGCGTAAGCTGGCGCTGATCCTGACCGGTGGCCCCCTGGTCGTAAGTATTGGGGATCTGGAACCAGTTGCGCGCGATAAAAAGATTCACGTGCGCCGAATCGTTCTGGCCGGGTTGATAATCCAGGCGCGAAAAAATGGTCTCGCTGTTGCCGATGTCGTGCATCGGATCGAGCTCCGGCGTATCGAGAAAACGGCCGGTTCGGTTGGAATCGGCGGCGATAAAAAATCCGAACCGCTTCTTGCCGAACCCGTAATCGAAATCCTCGCCATAGGAGCCAAACGTGCCGTAATGCAGCGTCAGATCGCCGAAAGGATGGTCCGAACCAAGGCCAGAGCGTGTTACCGCAGTGGCCACCAGGCTGGTTTTATCGCCGAATTCGGCGCTGGGGGTCGAGGTGGTCAGCTCCATCGATTGAATTGCGTTCATCGGAATCTGCGTCGAAAATTGTTTCGACTGCTGATCGGTGATGGGCTGGCCGTCGATGTACAGCGAACTCTGCGCGTGGTCGCCCAAGGGATGAAAAAAGCCGTTCGAATCGGCCACCACGCCGGGACTCGAAAGGGTGATCAGATCGGCCATCCCCGATCCGGCCGAGAGCGGCATTTTATTGAACAGATTCTCGTCCATATCGGTGTGCGCCGACGGCACCGTTTCGAGCAGATCCTGCCCGGTGGCTTCGACGTTGACCGAGGTGGTGGAGCCGGCCAGGTCCAGCTTGAAATTCAGAGTCACCGGGACGCTGCTGCGCACCTCGGCGTCCTGCGCTTTCGGGCTGAAGCCGGTTGCGGTGACCTCGACGTGATACGGGTTCGGCGGAAGATTGCGAAACGCGAAGGCGCCGTCCTGTCCGGTGGTGACAGTGCGCGTGTAGCCGGAAACGGGATTCGCCAGAGTGACCGTGGCGCCGGGGACCAGCGCGCCGGTCGGGTCGGTGACCGTTCCCAGAACGGTTCCCGCGGAGGTCGACACTTGGGCGAAAGCCGGCACGGCAGAAATCAGGCCGGTAAGAAGCAGGAGACGAAATTCCACTCCATCTTATTTTCGGTTTTGCCGGCGGGAAGACCTAGCGCGAACCATATGAACGGGTCAAATCATTAGCTGAACGGGCCAGATTCCGGTGATGAACGGGACCGGGACCTGGGATGCGGCATCATAGAAGTTAGGGCAGTGATCCATCTTCGGGGCGTTTCCAAACAGTTTGACGGCAAGCGGCGGGTGACGGCGCTCGAAAATGTCGATCTGGCGATAGAACGCGGCGAAATGGTTTCGATCGTGGGACCATCGGGGTCGGGAAAATCGACGCTGCTCAATTTGATCGGCGGCCTGGACCGTCCCACCGAAGGCCAGATTGAAATTGATGGCGCCACGCTCGCGCGCCTGAACGACGACGATCTGACGCGCGTGCGGCGCGACAAAATCGGCTTCATTTTTCAGTTTTTCAATTTGCTGCCGACGCTCTCGTGCGTGGAAAATGTCTCGCTCCCGCTGCATCTGCGCGGCTGGCCGCGGAAGAAAATCGAGCAGCGCGCGCGCGAGCTGCTCGATCTAGTGAAGCTCGGCGCGCGTGTGGATCATCTGCCCGACGAGCTTTCCGGCGGCGAGCGTCAGCGCGTGGCGATCGCGCGGGCGCTCAGCGTTTATCCTCCGATTCTGCTCGCCGATGAGCCGACCGGCAATCTGGACACATCGACCGGTTTCGACATTTTGCAGTTAATTCGCGATCTGCACGAGCGGCTCGGCTCGACCATCTTGATCGTCACGCACGATCCCGCGGTGGCCGAAAGCTGCGCGCGGACCATCCATATCCGCGACGGCCACGTTTTTCAGGATGTGCGCCGATGATTCTTCTCCGATTGATCAGCTGGCCCTACGCGCGAAAACATTTATTGCGCACTTTGTTGACCATGGCCGGAATCGTTCTAGGCGTGGGCGTGTTCGTCGGGATGCACACCGCGAATCAAAGCGTGCTCGCCGCGTTTCAAACAACCATCGATCGAATTGCCGGCCAGACGCAGCTTCAGGTTTCGGCGGGTGAGCCGGGATTCGACGAAAACGTGCTCGACAAGGTGCAAAACGTCCCGCAGGTGCGCGCCGCGGCGCCGGTGATCGAAGCGACGGTCGCGACCGATAAAGGCAATCTGCTGATTTTGGGAGTCGATATGCTCGGCGACCGCAATCTTCGCAATTACGATCTCGAAAATGCAGATGAAGTGCTCGACGATCCGCTGGTGTTCCTGGCGCAGCCTGATTCGCTGATCGTCACCAAGACCTTCGCGGATGAGCGGCATCTCCACCTTAACAGCCGCATTCCCATGCGCACCATGGACGGCGAGCGCGTGTTCGTGGTGCGCGGCATCATGAAACCCGGCGGTCTGGCGAGCGCTTTCGGCGGCAATCTCGCCATCATGGATATTTACGCGGCGGAGAAAATTTTCGGACGCGGACGCAAATTCGATCGCATCGACGTGGCGTTGCAGGATGGCGTCACGCTGGATGAAGGCATCGCCAGGCTGCGCGCGGCGTTGGGGCCGGGATTTCAGATTGAGCCGCCCAGCTCGCGCGGCGAAGAGTTCGAAGCGACCTCGCGCATTTATGAATTGGGATCGAACATCACCAGCGTGTTCGCGCTGTTCATTGGAATGTTCATCATCTATAACACCTTCGCGATCGCGGTGACGCAGCGGCGCAGTGAGATCGGGATTCTGCGCGCGTTGGGCGCGACGCGGGGCCAGATCCGCACTCTGTTTCTGGCCGAAAGCGCGGTCACGGGACTCGCCGGAACGCTGGCCGGCGTGGCGTTTGGAATCGTGATGGCGCGCGCGATGGCGGGCTACATCGGCGGCCTTCTTGAGGAGGTGTACGGCGTAGCGCAAAGCGCGGCGACGATTGAAGTGGTCCCGTGGCTGATCGGCGCGGCGATTGCGATGGGCCTCGTCACCAGTTTGATCGCGGCGCTGATTCCAGCGCGCGCGGCGGCCTTTGTCGATCCGGTGAAGGCGCTGCAAAAGGGAAGTTTTCAGGCGCTCGGCGAAGGGGAAAACCGCGCGCGGCGGCGCTGGGCGATCGCGTGCGTCGCGTGGTCCCTGATCGCGCTGCTGCTGAATCGCTATACGCTGATTTTTTATGCGGGATATTTGCTGGCGGTGATCGCCGCGGTGCTGCTGACGCCGGCGCTGTCTTTGACGTTATCGAAATGGCTGCGGCCGCTGCTCAAAAAAATCCGGCCGGTGGAAGGCGCGCTGGCCGCGGACAGTTTGATTCAAGGCCCGCGGCGAACTTCGGGAACGGTGGCCGCGCTGATGTTGTCGCTGGCGCTGGTGATTTCGCTGGCCGGGCTGGCGCGGGCGAGCTACAACTCCATTTCCGAATGGATGCGCATCGCGCTCAATCCGGATCTGTTCGTCACCACGGCGGAAAGTGTCACGGCGCGCAGTTTTGTTTTTCCCGCCTCGCTTGCCGATGGGCTGCGCAGGATCGAGGGCGTGGACGAAGTGCAGATGGTTCGCAGCGTGCGCGTGCTGGTGAAGAATGTGCCGGTGATGCTGGTTTCGGCCGACATCGCTTCTTTGGGACGGCGCGCGAAACTGCCAGCGATCGCCGGCAATTCCGACGAAATGTATCGCGCGGCGTCGGCCGGCAAGGGCGCCATCATTAGCGAGAATTTCGCGCGCCTGCACGACGTCCATTTCGGCGAAACGCTGGACATTCCTGCGCCGAACGCTACGCTGCGATTGCCGGTGGTCGGTATTGTCCGCGATTTTTCCGACCAGCAGGGCAGCGTGCTGATCTCCCGCGACCTGTTCATTCGCTACTGGCGCGACGATGCGGTCAACGTTTTTCGCATTTATCTGAAGCCCGGGGCGAATGACGCAGTGGTGCGGCAGCGGATTCTCGACGCCTACGGAACGCGCCGGCGGCTGTTCGTGCTGACCAATCGCGATCTGCGAAATTACGTGATCCGGCTGACCGATCAGTGGTTCGGATTGACGTACGTGCAAATCGCGGTGGCCGTGCTGGTGGCGATTTTGGGAATTGTGAACGCGCTGACGGTTTCCATTATCGACCGGCGGCGCGAAATCGGCGTGCTGCGCGCGGTGGGCGGTTTGCGGCGGCAGATTCGCCACACGGTGTGGATGGAAGCGATCGGCATCGGGTTGATCGGCCTGGCGCTGGGGTTGGTGCTGGGCGCGGCGCAACTTTATTACACCATCGAGATCGCGCGGCGCGACCTGATCGGCATCGATATCGGCTACGCGTATCCGTTCACCATCGCGCTGGCATTGGCGCCGGTGATCCTGGGGGCCGCGTTTTTCGCGGCGTTGGCGCCGGGGGAAAGCGCCGTGCGAGGATCGCTGGTAGAGGCATTGGAATATGAGTAGCACGTTTATTTGCAAGAGGCCGGGCGGATTAAGAATCCGCCGCCGGCGGCAAGCCTGCCCCACCTTCGTCCTGCTGCTGACGGCGGTTGTGGCACACGCGCAGGATGCGCGGCAGATTGTTCAAGAGGTGCAAAAACGCGCGCGCTCGGATTCGCAGCGCTATGAAGGGACGCTCGAAGTGATCGGCGCGGGAAGTCGGATCGCGATCAAACGCTGGGTCTTTGAGCGGCTCGGTTCTTCCGGCGAAAGCAAGGCGCTGCTGCGTTTTACCGCTCCGCCGGAGGTGAAAGGAGTGGCGCTGTTGATCGTCAATCATCCCGATCGGGCGAGCGATCAATGGATGTGGCGCCCGGCCATCGGCCGGGAGCAGCGCATTTCGCTGCAAGACCGCTCCACACGCTTTTTCGGCACCGATTTCAGCTTTGAGGATCTGGAAGAGCGCGACGTCAATCAATTCGATTACAAACTCTTGCCCGATGACGCGGGAGAATGGAAAATCGAAGCTCAGCCGCGGAAATCCTCGCAATATACCTATACTTATTTGTGGGTGAAAAAAGATAATTATACGATCACCAAGGCGGAAATGTATAACAAAAAGGGCCTGGTTCGGTTGATCGATTACCGCGATTTTTCGCAAATCCACGGCATCTGGACCGCGCGCACCACCGAAGTGCTCGACGTGAAGCGCAAGAGCCGCACGATTCTCAAATTCGACAAGCTGGATTACGATGTTCCGCTGAAGCCGGATGAGTTTACGGTGGAGGCGTTGCAGCGCGAGTCATGATCCCGCTGCTGATGGTTTTTCTCGCGCAGAATTTCGAGCAGCGCGGCTTTATCGAAAATTCCACGTTCATCTATCCGCAGACCGCGCCGAACGATCCGGCGCAGGTGATCAACGACACGCTGTTTCGCTGGGAAGTCTCCTATAAAATCACGCCCTGGTTTCAGATCAACGGCGCGTTCGACGCCGAAACCGACACGCACCAGGAAGTGGAACGTACGTTCCGGCTCGATTTTACGGATCGATCGATCGAGCGTCCGGCGTTTTCCGCTCGCCGTTACAGCGCCACACTGCACAAAGGAAAATTCACGGCGGAGCTGGGCCGGCAGTTTATTCGCTGGGGCAAGACCGACATTCTGAATCCGCTGGACCCCTTTGCTCCAAAGGATTATTCGTTAATCGTGGTGAATCCGGATTTTCTCGGCGTGATCGCCGCGCGTGGGGTGATCGATACGGGAAATAACAGCGTGGAACTGGTCTGGCAGCCGGTGTTCACGCCGGCGCGCACGCCGCTGCTCGACCAGCGCTGGACGGTGATTCCGGAAGCGGCGGAAGGCGTCGCGATTCAGGATCTGGGGGCGCGTGATCCGGGACGGTCGCAATTCGGCGCGCGCTGGAATCATATCGCATCCGGATACGAGTATTCCTTTATCTATTTCGACGGCTTTAATTACCTGCCTTTGTTTAATGCGCAGTTTAATCCCGCGAACAATACTCTGGGTGTGCAGCGTTATTATCCAGAATTGCGGCTTTATGGCGCCTCGGCGGCTGTGCCGCTGCGCTGGTTCACGGTGAAAGGTGAAGGCGCGTACTTCAGCTCGACGACTCCGGATACGGATGAGTTCGCGTTGTACGTAATCCAGATCGAGCGGCAGTGGAAAGAGTGGTCGTTTGTCGGCGGCTACGCGGGTGAGGCGCGTACGCATGTGGGCAATCCGCTGGAGTTTCAACCCGCGGAGGGTTTGGCGCGGTCCTTCCTCGGCCGCGCGGCGTGGACCATCGACCCCAATCGCAGCCTGACCATCGAAACCGCGGTGCGCAGCGGCGGATCGTTCACGCGTTTCGAATATTCGCAAGCCTACGGCCAGCACTGGCGCGCGACGGCCGGCTACGCGTGGATTCGCGGGGAAATGACTGACTTTATCGGGCAATTTCACCGGAATTCATATGCCTCACTGGCGCTCCGCTACAGTTTTTAGCCAGTCTTCTTTCAACATCCCGAACACCTGCAAATCGAAATATTTACCGTTCACCAATCCCGCCTCGCGCCGCGTTCCTTCGAGAGTGAAACCGAGCCGCCGGGGAATCGCCGCGCTCTTCTCATTGCCCGCCGCACACTGAATTTCTACGCGATTCAGCTCCAACTCGCATAACAGATGATCCACCACCACGCGGCACGCGCCAGTCACGATGCCTTGGCCCTGAAACTCGCGGCCGATCCAGTAGCCGACTTCCACCCTGCGATTCAGCCAATCGATTTTTCGCGTGCCGATCACGCCGGCGAGTTCGCCATTGCTCCAGATTCCGGCGGCGAAACCTTCATTCGAGGAAAACTGTTCGAGGGAGGCGCGAATGAAGCTCAAGGTGTCGTCTTCATTGGTGGTCGCGTCGACGAAGGGCAGCCATTCGCGGAGGTAATCCCGGTCGCGGTCGATGCGGGCGTACACCGCCGGCGCGTGGCGTTCCTCCAGCAGACGCAGCTCGACTCCAGGGCGGATTTCAGCGCGAAACATAGCTCATTCTCGCTTATTTTCGGGCAGTGAGTCCCGGAATCGGACAGTGGCGCGCTTTCCCAAATCCTGCGCATCAGGGGGGACGTGTCACTCTCGAAACCCCCGCGCGCTAGGGTGGCGTAAGCCGTCAGGCTTGCGATCCTCGCGGCGCAAATGGGGGCCGTCCATATGGCAAACCTGACTGCTTACGCTACTGTCATGACCGAGCCTCAAATCCATGCTCATCGTTGGCGCAAGGATTGCAGACGCAGTTCGTTACAATTTATTCAAACCTTGTTTATGGGGAAAGAATGAAAAACGGCGACGGGCGAGTGTTGATCGCCGACGATCAGCCGGACGTTTTGGAAGCGCTGCGGCTGCTGCTCAAAACAGAGGGATTCGCCATTGAATCGGCGACCTCGACCGGCGGAATTATCGCGGCGCTCGAAACGCGCGACTTCGACGTGGTGCTGATGGACCTGAATTACACGCGCGACACCACGTCGGGACAAGAGGGACTTGACCTGCTGGCCCGGATTCAGGCGATCGACCCGGTGGTTCCCGTCGTGCTGATGACGGCGTGGGGCACGGTGGAGCTGGCGGTGGAGGCGATGCGCCGCGGCGCCCGCGATTTTATTCAGAAGCCGTGGGACAACGCGCGGCTGCTCTCGATCGTCAAGACTCAAGTGGAACTGAGCGCCGCACTGCGCCGCGGCCAGCGTCTGGAGGCGGAAAATCGCCTGCTGCGCACCGAGGGACGGCCCACGCTGATCGCCGAATCGCCGGCCATGCAGCCGGTGCTGCAACTGATCTCGCGCGTGGGACCGTCGGACGCCAACGTGCTGATAACCGGCGAACCGGGTACGGGAAAAGAAGTCGTCGCGCGCACGCTGCACGCGGTTTCGATTCGCGCCAACCGGCCGATGGTGACGGTGAACGCGGGCGGCCTCGCGGAAGGCATCTTTGAAAGCGAATTGTTCGGCCACGTCAAAGGCGCGTTCACCGACGCCAAGATGGATCGCGTCGGCCGCTTCGAGCTGGCCGACGGGGGCACGCTTTTTCTGGATGAGATCGCCAATGTTCCGCTGAATTTGCAGGCGAAATTGCTGCGCGTTCTGGAGATCGGCGAGATGGAGCGCGTCGGATCGTCGAAGACGCGGCGCGTGGATGCGCGCGTGATTTCGGCGACCAACGCGAATCTGACCGAAGAAGTGAACTCGGGCCGCTTCCGGCAGGATCTGCTGTTTCGGCTGAATACGATCGAGATTCATCTTCCGCCGCTGCGCGAGCGGCGCGAGGATATTCCGCTGCTGGCATCGCATTTTTTGGGCACCCATGCCCGGCGCTATCGAAAAAATCTGCAAGGCTTTGACGCGCCGGCGATGCAGGCGCTGCTCGAAAATCCGTGGCAGGGAAATGTTCGCGAGTTGAATCACGTGATCGAGCGCGCGGTATTGATGGCCCAGGAACATTCCGTTCGTCCGGCGGATCTGGCGCTGCGCAGCGGAGCACAAGGCGGCATGCGCCTGGAAGATATGAGCCTCGAAGAAGTGGAGGCGTTTCTGATCAAGAAAGCCCTTTCGCGATACAGCGGCAACGTCAGCCACGCGGCCAGCGCGCTGGGATTGAGCCGCAGCGCGCTGTACCGGAGATTGCAGCGATACGGGCTGTAGGGCTCGGGCGTTTTGAGGAAATGAATTTTTCCCGACTCAAGCCGGTCCACGAAACGCGCATTCTGCTGCTTGCGCTGGCCGCGGGATTTCCCGCCGTGCTCACGGCGGTATTGATTCTCTGGCTCGGCGATTATCAGCCCAAAGTGCAGTGGACGCTGACGGTGCTGATCGTCGGCGCGTGGTGGGCATTCGCGGCGACGGTGCGGGAGCGCGTCGCGTCGCCACTGCGGACGCTCGCGAATCTGCTGGAAGCGATGCGCGAAGGGGATTATTCGATCCGCGGAAGAACGTTCAAGACCGCGCCGGCCGGTCATGAGGACGCGCTCGGAGATGTGATGGCGCAGGTCAACGAAATGGGCGCGACGCTGCGCGCGCAGCGGCTCGGCGCGCTGGAAGCGACCACGCTGCTGCGCAAGGTGATGGAGGAAATCGACGTCGCGATTTTCGCCTTCGACGGCGATCGCAAATTGAAGCTGGTGAATCGCGCGGGCGAGCGCCTGCTGGGGCAACCCGCCGAGCGCATCATGAACGCCGAAGCCGGATCGCTTGGCCTGGCGGAATTTCTGGGAGGCAACGAAACGCAAACCATTCAGCGCACCTTCGCTTCCGGCGCGGGACGTTGGGGCATTCATCGCGCCATGTTTCGTGAAGGAGGATTGCCGCATCAGCTTCTGGTGGTCAGCGATCTGACACGCGCGCTGCGCGAGGAAGAATTGCAGGCGTGGCAAAGGCTGGTGCGCGTGCTGGGGCATGAGCTGAACAATTCTCTGGCGCCGATCAAGTCGATCGCCGGAAGTTTGGAAATGCTGCTCAAGCGCGATCCGCTGCCGGCGGACTGGCGCGACGATACGCAGCGCGGCCTGTCGATTATCGCCGCGCGGAGCGAAGGTTTGAGCCGGTTTCTCGGCGCTTACGCGACACTGGCGAAACTGCCGCGCCCGCAACTGGCGACGGTTGAAGTCGGCCCGTGGATCCGGCACGATGCCGGACTGGAGCAGCGCATCGCCGTCGGGCTGCATCCCGGACCGGAGCTGGCGATTCAGGGCGATCGCGATCAGCTCGATCAGCTGTTGATCAACCTGCTGCGCAACGCCGCCGACGCGTCGCTGCAAACCGGCGGCGCAGTTGCGATTTCGTGGGCCAAGCTCGGCGCGCTGCTCGAAATTCGCATCGAAGACGAAGGGCCGGGTTTGTCCAACACCTCGAACCTGTTCGTGCCGTTCTTCACCACCAAGCCCGGCGGATCGGGAATCGGCCTGGTGCTGAGCCGGCAGATCGCGGAGGCCCATGGCGGATCGCTCGATTTGCGCAATCGCGCGAACGGTCCGGGGTGCGAGGCGAGATTGCTGTTACCGATCGGCTAGGGCGCGCCGGACTTGCTCCAGAACGTTCGCGTCTTCCCCGCGGATGACGCGGCCGAGCGGCTTCCAGCGTTCGAAAAATCGATCGTGGACGGCGCCGGCGAAAATCGCGATCAACGGAACCCCGCACGCCGACGCCACGTGCCCGCCCGCGGAATCGTAGCCGATAAACATTTTCGAGCGCGCGATTTCGGCCGCGAAGGATGCGAAGGAGCCGTCGTGCGTGCGCATTCCAGGTTGCAGCGCTCGCTCCACGCGCGCCCGCTCTTCCGCGCTGCCGCCCAAATCCACCAGCACCGATCGCCCGGCGAGCATTTGCATCAATTCGCGTTCAAACTCGCCGCCCAGCCGCTTCGCTTCGTTTTCGCCGACGCCGAGGCTGACTGTAATTTCCGCCGCGTCGCCGGTGGGCGGCGGCAGTGCAATATAAGGATGCGCCGCGACGCCGAAAATCTCGCGAGCCCACTGCGCCGCCAGATCCGGCAACCGTCCGGGCCCTTCGATGGCGCGGCTGTTGAAGAAAAAATAGCGCGATTCCTGGCACACCGAAATCAATCCGAGCTGCGTCAATCGCGAATCGGGATCGATCACGATTCCATCATCAAACCAAAGCCCCGCCGATGCGCGAAGCCGGTCGGTCAGCGACCCGCCGCGCTCATAACGAACCGGCCAATGGCGCACCCGCGGATCGGTCTGAAACATTTCGTACGACTTCTGTGGCGCCACCAAAAAAATCTCCGCCTGCGGATAGCGCCGTTTCGCCGCGTCGAGCAGCACGCTGCTCACGGCCACGTCCGCGCCGAGCGTCACCCGCGAAAGCACGTAAACGCGGTCCGCGGATGGCGGCGCCGCGGCGTGGGAATGCTGCGGACGCAGCCGCGGCCACAAATCCGGCGCAACCCGCTCGATCACCTGCGTGAACAGGCGCCGGTAAACTTCGCACAGACGCGGGTCGAACAGATCCGCCAGCCGCTCGACCACAATCGACAGCAGCGCGCGGCCGTCGTCTTCGTCAATCGCGCGGTCGAGCAGCTCCGCCGGCCATTCTTCGCCGCGCAAGCAATGGCCGAGCAGCTCTTTACAAATACTTCCCAACCAACAACTCCAGCTTGTTCCGCGTGGCTTCGGGAATCACCTTGCGGTCGGTGATCAACGCGTGGGCGAGCGCCGATCCGCACTGGCACTCGCGCGCATCCGGCATCTCGCGAACCGCCGCTTCGATCACTTTGCAGGCGTTTTCGGCGTTTGTGTTCAGCACCGCGATAATCTGGTCCACCGTCACCGCATCATGATCTTCGTGCCAGCAATCGTAATCGGTGACCATGGCGAGGGTCACGTAACAAATCTCCGCCTCGCGCGCGAGTTTCGCTTCCTGAAGATTGGTCATGCCGATCACGTCCATGCCCCAGCTTCGATACAGATTCGACTCGGCAAGCGTCGAAAAGGCCGGACCCTCCATGCATAAATAGGTCCCGCCCGATTTCGCCGAGACACCCACCTCGCGGCAGGCCGACGCAGCAAGCGTAGCGAGCTGCGGACATATGGGATGGGCAAAGCTGATGTGCGCCACCAGGCCATCGCCGAAAAAGGTCGACACGCGGCCGCGCGTGCGGTCGACGAATTGGTCCGGGATCACGAAGTCCATCGGCCGGTGCTCTTCCTTGAGCGATCCGACCGCGCTCAGCGATAAAATCCTCTCGACGCCGAGCTTCTTGAAGCCGAAAATATTCGCGCGGAAATTCAATTCCGACGGCGAAATCCGATGGCCGCGTCCATGCCGCGACAGAAACGCGACCTCGCGTCCGGCCAGTTGCCCGACCACGTAAGCGTCCGAAGGCGCGCCCCACGGCGTTTCGAGCTGGCACTCCTGGTGCGCCGTAAATCCCGGCATCGAATACAACCCGCTGCCGCCGATGATTCCAATGGTTGGTTTCATTGCTGTATTAATTCGAGCAGCACACCGCTGGTCGAAGACGGATGCACGAATACATAAAGATGCCCGCCCGCTCCGGTGCGCGGCTCATTCAGCAAGCGCGCGCCCGCGGATTTCAGCCGCTCCACCGACGCGTTCAAGTCCGGCACGCGAATCGCCACGTGATGCAATCCTTCACCGCGTTTTTCCAGAAATGTTCCGATCACGGAATCGATTTGAGTAGGCTCCAGCAATTCAATCCGCGGCTCGCCCAGCGGCAGCATCGCGACCTTCACTTTCTCGTGTTCGACCGTTTCGCGCAAGGAAACGTCGAGGCCGAGCTGGTCGCGATAAAATTTCAGCGCCTCGTCGAGCGACCGGACCGCGATTCCCAGATGATCAATGGTTGCGTTCATGTCGAGATCCGCCGCGACCCTAGATTTTTTGTAGCCACTCATGCAAAATCGAATACGGATCGCGCCGCCGCTCGGCCACTTCGCGTCCCGCCGCGGAGAACTCCGCAGCCGGCAGCCGGTCCAAAATTTTCTCGCGCAGCATCTCACGCAACCGCAGACCCCAGATATCCGCCGCACGCTCGCGTGCCCGTCCGCGCGCATGATACTCGCGCGCCGCTTCTAAAATTTCCGCGATTCCCTTGCCTTCATTCGCCACCGCCTGCACGATTTTCGGCGTCCATCCATCGGCGCGATGCGCCAGCGTCAGATAACTGCGCAACTCCCGCTCCAGTTTATCCGCGCCCGCCAGATCCGCTTTATTGATCACGAACACGTCGGCGATTTCCATGATACCGGCTTTGATCGCCTGCACATCGTCGCCCATCCCCGGCACCATCACCACCAGCGTCGCGTCCGCCAGCCGCGCGATTTCCACTTCATCCTGTCCCACGCCGACCGTTTCCACCAGGACCACATCGAATCCCGCGCCGTCGAGCAGCATGGTCATCTCCGTGGTCGCCGCGGCCAGACCGCCGAGCCAGCCGCGCGTCGCCATCGACCGAATGAACACGCCCGGATCGGCGTGATGCTGCTGCATGCGAATGCGGTCGCCCAGAATCGCGCCGCCGGAATAAGGACTGGTGGGATCGACGGCGATCACCCCCACCGTTTTTCCTTCCGCGCGCAGCGCCCGCGTGATCTGATCGCACAGCGTGCTCTTGCCGGCGCCGGGCGCTCCGGTCACGCCGAGGATCAGCGCGTGTCCGGTTCTCGGAAACAATTCGCGCAATAAATGTTCCGCTTCGGGCCGGCGATTCTCGATCCAGGTGGCGGCGCGAGCCAGCGTACGGGCATCGCCCGCCGTGATTTTTTCGGCCAGACTGGCGCGATGCTCTTCCGTAACGCGCTCCATCACGGTCGCGCCTCAATCCGCAGCCGGCCATGAGACCGGAAGCCGCGCCCGCAAACACGGGGCTCATTCTCCACCGCACCCGCCCGTTCGAAACAGCCAGGATCGTTCAGCATCCCGATTTGAGCAACTGCCGCGCAATTACCAGGCGCTGGATCTCGCTGGTTCCTTCGCCGATGGTGCACAGTTTCACGTCGCGATAATACTTTTCGACGGGATAATCCTTGATGAAGCCGTAACCGCCGTGGATTTGCAGCGCCTGATCGGCGACGCGCACCGCAGTCTCCGACGCATACAGCTTGGCCATGGCCGATTCCTTGTTCACGCTGTTGCCGTTGTCCTTGAGCCACGCCGCGCGCAGCGTCAGCAGGCGCGCCGCATCGATTTCCGTCGCCATGTCGGCCAATTTATGCTGAATTGCCTGAAATTCCGAAATAAATCGCCCGAATTGTTTCCGTTGCTTCGAATATTTGAGCGCCGCTTCGTAAGCGCCCTGCGCCACGCCGACCGAAAGCGCCGCGATCGAAATGCGCCCCCCGTCCAGAATCCGCAAACTGTCGACGAATCCTTCGCCGCGCTTGCCCACCAGCTGCAACGTAGGCAAGCGGCAATCGCTGAAAATCACTTCGCCGGTCGGCGAACAGCGCATTCCCAGCTTGTTCTCTTTTTTCCCCGGCCGGAATCCGGGGGTGCCTTTTTCGAGAATGAACGCGGAAATTCCGTGCGATGACGCCGCGCGATCGGTTACCGCCATGGCCACGCAAACATCGGCGATGTGCGCGTTGGTGGTAAATGTTTTCGCGCCGTTCAGAATCCAGTGGTCGCCTTCGAGAACCGCCTGGGTGCGCGTTCCACCCGCATCGGATCCCGCTTCCGGTTCGGTCAACGACCAGCAGCCGATCCATTCGCCGGACGCCAGCTTCGGGATGTACCGCTCCTGCTGCTGGCGATTTCCGGCGAGAAAAATATGATTGGTGCACAGGGAAATATGCGCGGCGGCGCTCAGCGCGATGGACGGATCAACGCGGGCGAGTTCTTCCATCAAAATCGTGTAATCGGCGTAGCTGTATCCGGACCCTCCTAGCGATTCCGGAAAAACCGCGCCGAGCACGCCCATCCGCCCCAGTTCCCGAAACACCTCTAGCGGAAAATGTTGCGACTCGTCCCACTCCATCACGTGCGGGCGCATCTCCGCTTCCGCAAATTCCCGAACCGTCTTGCGAAGTTGATGTTGTTCCGCTGTGTAACCGAAATCCATCGAGGGGCTTAAGAGTTTGTTGAAATACGGGACAGGCTGCTCTGTCCCCGTCTGTAGGTTGTTCCTGCCGAACCGCCGAGTGGCCGTGGACAGAATCTCTCCCCTTGTTCAACAGCCATTAAACGATCTCCTCCTTGGCGGCGTCCCAATAAACCGTGCGGCCCAGACGATGGCTTTCGAGAGCCATGCGGCATGCGATCGAAACGCGATAGCCGGTCTCGAACGGGCAGTTCGGTTTGGCCGCGCCGCGGATCGCGTCGAAGAAATTCTGCATGTGCGCGTGCGGGACGCTGGTCAAACGGCCGGCCATTTCGTTTCCTTCCGGCCGGTTGATTTTTTGCGGCAGATAACGAACCTGGTGGGAGCGCGAAATGGTCCCGTGATCGCCCAGCACGTCCTCGACAATCCCCGGATGATTGTTGCCGAACCCGGAATTCCAGGTGATCAGAAGATCTTCTGGCTGCTCCAGCGCGACGGTCATCGTGTCCGGAATTTCGCGGCCATCCTTCCACAGATAGATGCCTCCGCGCATCGAGGCCGCCCGGGGAATTTGCAAGTTCAGCGCCTGGTACCAGAAAGCGATCTGCTGGGACATGTTTTCAGAAACGCTGCCGCCGGAATAATCGGAATAAAGCCGCCAGTTGACGTAGCGCCGCGCATCGAACTCGCGCGCCGGCGCATCGCCTAGAAACGCGCGCCAGTCGACGTTGCGCGCATTCACGTCGGCCGTCATCCGCGCCGCGCGCGACCATTGCGGCTTGCCCGCCGGCGAATTGCGGAAATGATCCATGCGAATCGCGGTGATCCGGCCCATGCGCCGGCGGTCGGAAAGAAAATGCCGCACGTCGCTCATCTGCGCCGACGAACAGGCCTGATGCCCCACCTGCACGATGCGTCCCGAATTCCCCAATGCGGTGCGCATCGCCCGGGCGTGCTCCACCGTGAACGCCATGGTTCGTTCCTGATAAACGTGCTTGCCCGCGGCGAGCGCCGCGCAGAACTGTTCGGCGTGCAAATGCTGCGGCGTGGCCACGATCACGGCGTCAATCGACCGGTCGTCCAGCATGCGCCGGTAGTCGGAATACGCGGCGGCGCCCAGACTGGTGGCGCGCTCCAGATGGCGGTTGAAAACATCGCTCACCGCGGCCAGCTCTGCATTCGGGCAGGCGCGAATGTGGTTGGCAAGCTCCGCGCCGCGATCGCCGAAGCCGATGATCCCGGCGCGCACGCGGTCGGCGGCCGTCAGGAAGGTGCCGGTGGCAACTCCGGTGGCGACCTGGCCAATAAAATTGCGGCGGGACTCCATATATCGAGTGTAGCAACCCAGGGGATGCCCGCATCTAATTCATAGCCGCACCAGGAAGGCGCCGGCCCTCTGTGCGGCGAAAGAGTTGGGTAGAATAAAACCCAGGTTGCCGATGTCACGCCTGCTGAGCGACCGCGCGGAAAAGACCTCGCATGTAGTGGTGCTTCCGGCGGCGCTCGATGATCCCTCCAAGCCGGTTCCGGGCTTGTACCGCATCGGGCTGGTCGCCATCTGCTTTTCAATTTTGGTTTTCTTCGCCGGACTGGTGCTCGCCTATTATGTGCGATCGTCGCACCGGCCGTATTGGACGCCGATCCAACTCCCCCAAGCGCTGTGGGTGAGCACGGCGCTCATCGTCGGCGCCAGTGTAACGTTTGAGGTCGCGCGGAACGTATTCCGGCGCGGAATGTGGCGAATCGCGTCGCGCCTGCTGGTCGTGACAGCCTGCCTCGGCGCGGGATTTCTCGCATCGCAGCTCACGGCATGGCGGGAGTTGATGGACCAAGGCGTCTTTCTGGCGCAGAACCCGCACAGCTCGTTTTTTTACTTATTCACCGGATTGCACGCCGCACACCTGCTCGGAGGACTGATCGCGTTGAGTGTGGTGCTTCTGGCGAAATCGAAACGCCGCGAGCTGGTGGATGTGGTCGCCTACTACTGGCACTTTCTGGCGCTGCTGTGGATTGCGCTGTTCCTCATTCTGCGATCCCGGTAATCCTGCCGGTCAGGGCTTGGAAACGTCGATGAGATTGTCATCTGAATCGCGGTCGATCAGTTTATTGTAAGGATCGATGCCGGCGCGGGTCGGCATCCGGTCCACCACGATCTCAAACGTCTGGCTCGGTTGAGTGATCCGTTCCTTCTTCAAATAAAGCGGCTTTTCTTCGTCTTTTTTACCGGTGAAGACCCCGATATCGATGAGATCATGCAACGGCATGGGCGACTCATTCCCGCTTCCGTCGGACTTGATTTTTCGCGACGTCACCTTCAAAGTAACTTTATATTTATTGTCAGACGTGGCGGTTACCGTCGCGGAGACGGCTTTATTATCGTACAGCACGATGTTTTCGAAGGCGTCCGTGATGTAATACTGAAGCTCCGGCGGCGTTTGCGCGCGCAGGGCGGCGACAAACTCGCGAGTATCGGGATAGGGTCCGGATGGCGAGTCATCCGCGTTGGCGTAGCGATATTGCATCAGGAAATTGTGCAGCGCGAGATTTAGCTTATCCTCGCCGATATAGTCGGCGAGAGTATACATTACCTGGCCGCCTTTGTAATACCAGACATAAGCTTCGCTCTGGACCAGCGCTAAAGGACGCTCCCGGCGCACTTCCGAGGCCCGGCCGCGAAGATATGTATCCAGATCATGTTTCAGGAAGCGATGAATATTATCGCGGCCATATTTCTGCTGCATCACCATTAATGCGGAATATTCGGCCAGCGTTTCCGACATCATATTGGAGCCTTCCACGCGTCCGCCGATGAGTTGATGTCCCCACCATTGATGGCCCAACTCATGATCGGTGACGAAGTAGGTGAAATCGAGATCGGTGGGCTTCAGCATTCGCGCAATGAAGCCGATTCCTTCGGAAAAAGGGACGGTGTTGGGAAAGGACTGCGCGAAGGTGCGATAGCGCGGAAATTCCAGAATCCGATACTGGCGGAACTGATAGGGACTGAAATTTTTTTCGTAATAGGCGAGCCCCGCTTTGGCCGCGTCGATCATGTCGTCGATATCGTAGGTATGGGCCGGGTCATAATAAACCTCGATCGCGATCGGATTGGCCACGCCCGAATAAACGTCGTGTTTTACGGCATAGCGCGCGGAGACGAAGGAAAAAAAGTCCGCCATGCTCTTGCCATCCATGTCGTAGGTGAAATAGTGGCGGCCATTTTCATGCCATTCGCGGGTGAGATAACCGGGCGAGAGTGCGATCTGATCGTCGGAGGTGCTGACGGTGGTGCGATAGTGAATCCAGTCGGCCTGGGGGCTGAAAAGATTGGTGACCGAACCTACCGGATCGCCGCGCTGGGGTAGCAGCTCCTGTTCGGGCAAATGTTCTTCGCGGCGGCGGCGCGGATCAGAGATTTCGAGATTCTGGTCGTAGCCGATGGCCGGGAAATAGCCGCTATCGAAAAAAGTTCCGGAGTAGGCCAGCTCAGGACGTTCATTACCGTCGCGAAAACCGCGGCTGGTGTATTCGACGCGGAAGTTCAGGTCGAGCTTTTCGCCCGGCGCAAGCGGCTGGTCGAGACGGTAAATCGTATACAGCGCGCGGGGGCTGCTGGAAATCACCCGGAAGGAGCGGCCGAAGTGCACATCGGCGACCGACTGCTCGGCGTTGGTGATGTGGATCTCACTGATCGGTTGGGAAGTTTTATTTTCGAGAACGTAGTGACCGATTCCGGCGAGAGAACGGCGTTCCGGGAAGATATTGATGTTGGCGTCGGCCGAAAGAATCTTGGGCTGCGGAAAATGCTCGAATTTTTTGAAACTGCGCTCATACGACGCGTCGATGTCGCGGTTGTCTTTGGCGGTGCGGTATTCGTTCAGAACGTGCGCGTTGTAGAAATACCACGCGCCGCTGCCGCCGGCGATGAGAAGAAATAGGGCGGCGGCGGGAATCAGGCGAGGCATCCTTTGTTTGGACAAACGAAGACGCGCGCGGAAACCATCTTCGGGTCCGCGGCGTGCCAGAGCGATGGACAGCACGGCCAAAACACAGGAAATTGACAGCCAGTAGGTGATCGACCAGAGCAGCGCCTGAACGAAATGTCCGTAGCCATTCATATCGGAGTAAATGTAGGGCGGCGTATTGCCGAACAGATACAGCGTGTTTTGCCATCCGAAGTTAAAAAGAATCGGGGTGATGACAAAAACTCCGATGACGATGCCGTGGCCGATGAATTTGTGCGGCACCAGGGTCTGGATGAAGAACGCCAGCAGCGCGAAGATCAACACCTGCGGAAGAACGATGAGGTATAGTTCCTTGCCGTATTGCGTCAGCTCGAACTTGTAATATCCGGAGAAGGCCTGCGAGAGGACGCCGCAAAAACCGGCCAGCGTGAGCAGAAGAAACTCGACCACGCACAGCGCGAAGAACTTCGAAAGCCAGTCGGTGGTTTCTGAAATCGGCAGCGCGTCGTGGATTCCGGCAAAAGAGGTGTCGCGCTCGCGCCAGAGCAGCTCCGCGGTGTAAAAGGTCGCGACGATCAGCAGGAATAGCATCGCGTTGCCTTCCACCATTTGCAGCATCAGGTAAGTGACCGGCCAGACGTTGCGGTCTGCCATGCGGCCGGCGAAATGGCCGTTGATCAGCGAAAATGCGGCCAGCAGAATGGCGATGGCCCAGAAGGGAATGTCGCGGACAATGTTGACGACGCGCAGGCGCGCCAGAGAAGAGAATTGCTCGAAGGTCGTGGCCGGGCCGAAAATGCGATGCACGAACGGGAGTTTCGCCGGGATCAGGCTGGGACGCGGCGCGGCTTCGGCCACGTCGCGATCCCGCGCCTGCGCCGCGCGTTTTCCGAAAGCGCGCGTGGTCAAGGCTTCCACCGACATCGGGAAAAACTTCCATAGCGCGAGAAGAGACAGCACGCCGACCGATCCCCACAGCAGGCGGTTGTATAAAAAGATGCCGGACCAGGAAAAGAGCAGCGTGTTGCGCTCGACTACCGTCCAGTAGCGCGTGATGCCGTCGCTCAACAGGATGCCCACCGGATCGAGGATGGCGGACCAGAAGCGCTCCAGCGATCGCGTGGAGATGAAAACCGCGAGGCCGATCAGGTATAAGACCAGAACGGTCGCACCCTGCAAGTACACGATGAAAATCCGGCGCGAGAGAGCGGCGATCAGGAAGAACAGCGATCCCATGAAAAAAATCTGGAACACGATGATCGAGAAAAACGGCTGGAGATACCAGGCGAGATGATTCGGCGCGATGCGGGTGTGGTCCGCCCAGGGCGCCAGCGTGCCGAAAAATTCGCCGAACAGCAGGCCCGAAAACGCGAACACGGTGGCGACGAACGATCCGGCCCAGCGGCCTCCGAGATAGGCGAGCTTCGAAATGGGCTTGGTGAACAGGATCTGCACGGTGTCGCGCTGAAAATCGCGCAGGATGGAGGTTCCGAAGATCGCCGCGACGACGATCAGGCCGAAAAAGCTGACGTTGATGTCGATGAAGCTGTTCGCGTACGGGCCATTGAGCAGAACCTTGCCGTTGCCGATCGGGCCGAAATTTTCGGCCGCGATGTCGAAAACATTCAGGGCGAACCAGGCCGCGAAGTAAATATAGGTGGAAGGACTTTTGAAGCGGAATTTCAGCTCGAAGGTGAAAAACTCCCAAAACATTTTCATGGCGTTTTTTCCCGATTAGTTCCGCGCCGCGCCGCTTAGGGTTACGAAGTAAACGTCTTCGAGGGTCGAGTCGGTCGGGGCGAAGCCGTCGCCGGGATCGGTTTCGGAGAAGATCCGGATCTCGTGCTGGCCGCCGAGCAGGTGGCTGGAGACAATATGGAACGCGCTCTCGATGGCGCGAAGCTCGCTTTCATTCGAGACCACTTTGCTCCAGATTTTTCCGCGCAGCGAATCGAGCGCTTCCGCGGGGGCGCCTTCGAGCAGCAACTCGCCGTTGGAGATGATGGCCATGCGCGGGCACAGTTCGCGGACATCTTCGACGATGTGCGTCGAAAGAATCACGGTGACGTTGCTGCCGATGGAACTCAAGAGATTCAGGAAACGGTTGCGCTCGGTTGGATCAAGGCCGGCGGTCGGCTCATCGACGATGATCAGCTGGGGATTGGCGAGCAGCGCCTGGGCGATGCCGAAACGCTGTTTCATGCCGCCGGAAAAGGTGCTGAGGGCTTTTTTGCGCACGTCCCAGAGATTGGTCTGGTTGAGGATCGCGTCCACCATCTGGCCGCGCTCCGATTTGTTGACCACGCCTTTCAACACGGCGATATGCCGCAGCATGTCGACCGCGGAAATTTTGGGATAGACCCCGAATTCCTGCGGCAGATAGCCCAAAACTCTGCGGACTTCATTTTTATTTTTGAGCACGTCGATTCCGTCGAGATCGATGGAACCGGAATCGGGGTCCTGAAGCGTAGCGATGGTGCGCATCAGCGAGCTTTTCCCGGCGCCGTTGGGGCCGAGAAGGCCGAACATCACATTGCCGATCGAGAGGGTCAAATTTTTCAGCGCCTGCACGCCGTTTGGATATGTTTTCGAGAGCCCCGTAATGGTGAGCGCCATGAGCCTGGATCCTTTCAAGTTTCCCGATGATAACACTTTGATATAAAGGGACAACATGAAACAGATGTGCGGTTTTCTGGCGCTCGCTTTGCTGTTGCGCGGCGCGGATGCGCCTAAACGGCCCGACCTGGTGATCCTGATTTCCGTGGATATGTTGTCCGGCGAAATTATGGATCGCTACGGCGGCGGGCTGCCCGGCGGGTTAGGGAAACTCGAACGCGAAGGCGTATTCTTCGAGAACGGGTTTCAGGAGCACGCTTTCACCGAAACAGGACCGGGACATTCTGTTTTATTGTCCGGCAGGCACCCGGCGTCGACCGGGATCCCGGCGAATCAGTGGCGCGACCGGACGACCGGGAAAATGATCTATTGCGTCGAGGATTCGAAGGTGACCGATTTCGGCGATCCGACGGGAAAAGCCGGATCGAGCGGGGTGCGATTCAAGGGCACGACGCTGGGCACGTGGTTGAAGCACCAGATTCCCGGCAGCCGCGTATTTTCGATCGCGGGAAAGGATCGCGCGGCGATTCTGATGGCCGGTCCGAATGCGGACGGCGTGTATTGGTTTCAGGACGGCTTCGGATTCACCAGCTCGACGGCGTATACCAAAAAACTTCCCGGCTGGCTGACCGAGTTCGATCAAAATCTGCTCGCCGATCTGCGCAATAAAAGCATCACCTGGACGCCGATGGGCCCGGACGATGGACTCACGTATCCGGGCCGCTGGATGGCCGGCAATACGCCGGTGATCAGCCGGCTTCCGCGGTTGATTCAGACGGCCGGGCTCGGGATGCAGGCCAAGGGCGGATATTTATTCAAAGAAACGCCGGATGGAAGTTTTTGGCGGCGCTGGTGGGCTTCGCCATTTTTCGACGACGTGACTCTGGATGCGGCCGAAGCGCTGATCCGCAATGAGCATTTGGGTGAAGGCCACACCGATCTGCTGGCCGTCGGCCTTTCCGCGACAAATGCGCTGGAGCATGCTTACGGGAACAGCGGCCCGGAGATGCTCGACCAGATCCGGCGGCTGGATCGCAGGCTGGGGGTGTTTTTCGATCGCGTTCAGGCGGGCGGAAGATCGATTGAAGTGGTGCTGAGCGCGGATCATGGCGGGCTGGATTTCGCCGAGCGGTTGCAGGACCAGGGCATTCCCGCCAAACGGATCGACGTCGCGGCGTGGATCAAGGAACTGCAATCGCGGGTGCGGAAGGAATTTCATTCGGATCAGGACGTATTGCTGATCGGCGATGAACACGATCCGGATGAGATTTATTTGAATCCCGCGCTGGCGCCGCAATTGGGCGATTTTAAAGAAGCGATCGCGAGGGTGGTGAAGATTGTGCGGTCGATGCCGGATATTGCGGTAGCGGCGGCCTACGATGAAATCGCCGCGCTGCCGCAAAAAAGATTCGCCGATCCGCGCGAGGAGAATTTGCTGTACAGGCTGAAATTCAGCGCTGCGCCGGAGCGCGCGGGAGAGATTTTGCTGGCGTTCAATCCGTTGGTGGAACGCGGCGGTCCGCCGGGTTACGATCCGGCGCAGCACGGCAGCGCTTATGATTACGATCGGCGGGTGCCGATCATTTTTTGGGGCCCGTGGAAAGGCGAGGAGAGGCTGGCGCCGGCCAGCACCGTGGATATCGCGCCAACGCTGGCGAGAGAGCTCGCGATCAGGCCGGAGGAGCGGGTAGATGGGATCGCTCTGGATCTTTCGCCGAAAGATGATTAAATGCGCCGGATATTCCGGTTACCGGGGCATGCTTTGGTTAGGTTCCAGGCATGGGCCACTGCCGGAAATCGGCGTTGAGCCTGAAGCTTGGAGAGCCCCCGCCACGACTGGCGGGGCTGTAGAACCCGTTATAGCCCCGCCAGTGATGGCGGGGGCGCATCCCGAACCGGTACCGTTGCGCTCACCGCCAGCGACGTATAGAATAATGATGCGTCTTAGTCTGATGGTCGTAGTCCGTCATGCGAATTGTTTCCGCGTTATGTGCAGGAGTTGTCGCGAGTTCGGCGATGCTGGGCGGGTCAAGAACCGCCGCGGGGCTTGATCAGCAGTTCAACTCCACTGTTCGCCCGTTTGTGGCGAAATATTGCGCCGCCTGCCATAGCGGCGCGTCGCCGGCCGCGGGATTTGACCTGAAATC
>DATJNW010000075.1:0-78750 GCA_035507655.1 Bryobacteraceae bacterium
GTGCTGCTCACGCTGGGCGTGATTTTCGCCATCGTGTGGGCTTGGGTCGAATTTCAGACGCGCTGGCTGTCTTACGCGAGCGTGCAATTTTCCCTGTTCACCTGGTTCTTGTGCCTGGTGATGATCTTTCTGCGCACCACCGCCGGTTGGCGCGGCCGTAAGGCAGCGGTGATGGCGCTCGCGGTGCTCGGATGCGCGGCGCTGACGTGGGTGGCGCAGGTGGGGCTTCGGCCGGCACTCGAACGATGAAGCTTCTGCTCACAGGCCTCAATCATCGCACGGCCCCAGTGGAGGTGCGCGAACGCCTGGCGTTCGAAGAGCGGGTGCTGCCGGAAGCGCTGGACAATTTAAAAAAGCGGCCGGGCGTGCTCGAGGGCATGATTCTTTCGACCTGCAATCGCGTCGAAATCACCATCACCACCGATGAACACGTCGATGCCGAAAATGCGGTCGAGCATTTTCTGGCCGAATCGCGAGCGGTGGAGCGAAACTGGGTTTCGCCCTACCTTTATAAGCACGACGGCCCGGACGCCGTGCGGCACCTGTTTCGCGTGGCTTCAAGCCTCGATTCGATGATCGTGGGCGAGCCGCAGATTTTAGGCCAGCTCAAAACCGCCTACGCGCGAGCGAAAGAATGCGGCGCGATCAGCGGATTTCTGGAGCTGGTGCTGACGCGCGCCTTCAATGTCGCCAAGCGGGTGCGCTCGGAAACGGATATCGGACAGAGCGCGGTATCGGTGAGCTACGCCGCGGTGGAATTGGCGAAGGAAATTTTCGGTTCCTTGAGCGGCAAGCGCGTGCTGGTGGCCGGCGCCGGAAAAATGGCGATTTCCGCCGCGCGGCATCTGCGCCGGTCGGGCGTTTCGGAAATTCTGGTGACCAATCGCACCCGCGAGCGCGCCGTCGCCATGGCCCAGGAATTTCAGGGCACCGTGCTCGATTACGAAATGTTCTCAAAGACGCTGCCGGACGTGGATATTGTGCTCGCGTCGAGCGGCGCGCCGCACTACATCGTCACGCGGGAGCAGATGCGCGGCGTCATGTCGCGGCGCCGCAATCGCCCCATGTTCCTGATCGACATCGCCGTGCCGCGGAACATCGAGCCGGCGGTGAATGAGCTGGAGAGCGTTTTTTTATACGACATCGACGATCTGGATAAAGTCGTCCAGACGAACATCAAGGGCCGCATCGATGTGGCCACCGAAGCGGAAGAGATCATTCGCGAAGAAGTCGAGCGGATGATGATGCGTCTGAAGACGCGCGAAGTGACGCCGACGATCATTAGTTTGCAGGAACAGCTGGCGGCGCTGGCGTCGGCCGAAATCGACCGGCAGCGCGGGCGGCTGGGCGCGTTGACGCCGCAGCAGGAAGAAGCGGTGCAGGCGATCGCGCGCGGGATCGTGAATAAAATCGCGCACGGTCCGATCACGGAACTGCGCAAACAGGCGTCCGATCCGGGCGGCGCGCATCTGGTCGGCGTGATCCGGAGATTGTTTAGATTAGGAGAAGGACAAGGGTAGTGGGAAGTGGGTAGCCCGCGATGACGGACGGTCGCGGTGTTGGCCCACGGCCCACTGCCGACTGCCAAATGATTACCATCGGCTCTCGCGGTTCCCAACTCGCTTTGTGGCAGGCGCGGCACATCGCGGCGCGGCTTGCGGAGATGGGCGTCGAAACGCGCCTGGAAATCATCAAAACCACCGGCGACAAAATTGTCGACGTTCCGCTCGCCAAGGTCGGCGGCAAGGGATTGTTCACCAAGGAAATTGAAGAAGCGCTGCTCGATGGCTCGATCGACATCGCGGTACACAGCTTGAAAGACGTTCCCTCGGAGCTGCCTGGCGGCCTGATTCTTTCGGCCATTCCGGAACGGGAAGATCCGCGCGACGCGCTGATCGGGAAAGCGCTGGCGGACGGACTTCGCGTGGGAACCAGCTCCCTGCGCCGCGCCGCGCAGCTTCGCGCTCTGGGGCGGAAGCTGATCATCGAAAATTTGCGCGGAAACGTGGACACGCGACTGCGCAAATTGGACGAAGGACAGTACGATTCGATCGTGCTCGCATCGGCGGGATTGCGGCGGTTGGGTTGGGCGGACCGGATCACCACGCTGCTTCCGGTGGAGACGATTTGCCCCGCGGCCGGCCAGGGCGCGCTGGCGATTGAGACGCGCAACGATGGCGGCGACGCGCAGCGGATCATCGAAACGCTGGATCACCCGGCGTCGCGAATCGCCGTGACGGCGGAACGCGCGCTATTGAGAACGCTCGGCGGCGGTTGCCAGGTGCCGGTCGGCGGGCACGCGACGGTCGAGGGATCGGCGATTCATCTCCGTGCGATTGTCGCGTCGCCCGACGGGGAGCGCATCGTTCGCGGCGAAAAATCGGGCGACGACCCCGAATCGACCGGCGTGGAGCTGGCGCGTGAGTTGCTGCGCGGCGGCGCGGAAAAAATTCTGGGCGAAGTGTACGCGGCATGAGCACAAAACCTGGGCCCGTCCTGACGAGTTCGTGCGAAAACCCGAGGGCCCGCAGCCTGACGGCTGGCGGCTCGAATCGGTCGTTTTCAAAATCAGCCAGAGGAGAGCCGCGACGCGTAAGCGTGCGGGCCTTTTCGCGAGTGATCAGACGGACTCTGACAAACGCGGCTCGCAACGGCTGCGGAAACGAGCCGGTGAGCCGCGCCCGTAAGGGCGCTTTCGGCAATATCAACCGATGAAAGTCTACCTGGTCGGCGCGGGCCCCGGCGATCCCGGGCTGATTACCGTCAAAGGCCGCAAGATTCTGGAGCGCGCTGACGCGATCCTGTACGATCATCTGGCGAGCGATCGCCTGCTCGATCTGGCGCCCGCCCACGCCGAAAAAGTTTATGTCGGCAAGAAGCGCTCCGCGCACGAATTTTCGCAGGAAGAGATTTCCGCGATGCTGATCGAGCGTGCGCGCGCCGGGAAAACGGTGGTGCGGCTCAAAGGCGGCGATCCGTTCATTTTCGGCCGCGGCGGAGAAGAAATGGAAGCGCTGGCCGCGGCGGGCATTCCCTTCGAAATTGTTCCCGGCGTGACCACGCCGCTCGGAATCGCAGCGTATACCGGCGTTCCGCTGACGCATCGCGAACACACTTCGGCCGTGACTTTCGTCACCGGGCACAGCGTCGAGGCGATCGACTGGTCGCGCGTCGGCGCTTCGGAAACGATCGTCTTGTTCATGGGGCTGGTCAATTTTCGGGCGATCGCGGGGGAATTGATCGCGCAGGGGCGCTCGCCATCGACGCCGGCGATGGCGGTGCGCTGGGCCACGCGACCCGACCAGCAGACCATCGCGGGCACGCTTGAAGATTTGCCCGAGAAAATCGCCGAGTCCGGAATGAAACCGCCGTCAACCATCATTATCGGCGAGGTTGTCGCGTTACGCGAACAGTTCAACTGGTACGAACATCTGCCGCTGTTCGGCAAAAAAATCGTTGTGACGCGCGACCGCCGCCAAGCCGCGGATCTGGCCGAGCCGATTGAAGCGCTCGGCGGCCAGGCGCTGCTGCTGCCGGTGATCGAAATTCGCGAGCCGGGCGATCCCGAACCGCTGAACTGCGCCATCGCCAATCTGGCAGCCTACGATTGGCTGATTTTTACCAGCGTGAACGGCGTTCGTTATTTTCTCGAAGCATTGGACCGCTCGGCCGCCGATTTGCGCGCGCTGAAGGCGAAAATTTGTGCCATCGGCCCGGCCACGCGCGCGGCGGTTGAGGCGCTGCACCTCAAGGTCGACAAAATGCCCGAGGAGTATGTCGCCGAGAGCCTGGTGAAGGCCTTCGAAGCAGAGGACTTGAACTGGCGCCGCATTCTTCTGCCGCGTGCCGCGGTGGCGCGCGATCTGGTGCCGGTCGAATTGCGGCGCCGCGGAGCGACCGTCGACGTGGTGGAAGCGTATCGCACCGGAATCCCCGAAAACACGGCGGAGCGTGCGCGCGAAATTCTGGCGCGGCTTCCGGATTGGATCACTTTCACGAGTTCGTCCACCGTGACGAATTTCCTGGCCGCGGCCGGCAAGGAGGCGCTGTCCGGCGTGAAGATCGCCTCCATCGGTCCGATCACCTCGCACACCGCGCGGGAACACGGGATCGAGGTGGACGTCGAGGCTCAGCCGCACACCATCGAAGGATTGGTCGCTGCCTTGGCGGGATAATGCTCCGTTTGTAAAAAGAACCGGCGGATAAAAAGTCCGCCGCCGGCTACAAGCCTGCCCCACAGCGGGAGCAACTGTGCATACTTGTGGTCTTCCCGTTCCACATCGATTGACGCTGTCACCTGCGAAATCCGGCGGTTACTGGTTGGAGCGCGACATGCATTGCGGACACGGATGACACCGGCGCCAGAGCAACTGAGTCTGTCCAGCCTTCTCGATCCGCGGGTTCTGGCGGATCCGTATCCGTTATATCGCCGCCTGCGCGAGCATGAGCCGGTGCACTGGGACCCGTTCCTGCACGCCTGGGTGGTCACCAGCTACGCCGAAGTGGTGCAGGTGCTGCTGAAGTTTCAGGCCGACCGCACGCCGACGCCGCAGCAATTGAGCGCGATGGGCTGCGACGCGCTCGGGCCGGTGGCGAGCGTGATGGTGCGGCAGATGCTGTTTCTCGATCCGCCGTCGCACACCCGCATTCGTGCGCTGGCGGCATCGGCTTTCACGCCGCGGCGCGTGGCGGTGCTGCGCGAACACATTCAGGAGATCGCCGACCGGCTCATCGATGGCCTGATCGAACGCGAATGCATCGACCTGGTGCGCGATTTTGCCGAACCGCTGCCGGCCATCGTTACCGCGGAACTGCTCGGCGTAGCGGTGGAGGATCATCCGCAGTTGAAACGATGGTCGGCCGATTTCGCGGAAATGCTCGGCAATTTTCAGCACAATCCGGACCGCACGCCGCGGGTGCTGAAGGCCGTCGAAGGGATGGGCGAATATTTTCGCGCGCGAATCCGCGAGCAGCGCAAGCACCCTCGTGAAGGATTGATTCATTCGTTTCTCAACGCCGAAGTGGACGGCACGCGTTTCAGCGAAGAAGAGGTGATCGCCAACGTGATCGTGACCATGGTCGGCGGGCAGGAAACCACCACCAACCTGATCGGAAACGGAATGCTGACGCTGCTGCGAAAGCCGGCCCAGATGCAAAGACTTCGCGAGCATCCCGAAATCATCCAAAGCGCGGTGGAGGAACTGTTACGTTACGAAAGCCCCAGCCAGCATACCGCGCGAATCTGCCCGCGCGATCTCGAATTGGGAGGCAAGAAGATTCGCAAGAAGCAGGCGGTGGTCGCGGTGATGGCCGCGGGAAATCGCGATCCGGCGCGTTTTCCCGATCCCGATACGCTCGATCTGGAGCGCCAGGACAATCGTCACCTGGCGTTCGGATGGGCGGCGCATTTCTGTTTCGGCGCTCCGCTGGCGCGAATGGAGGGCCAGATCGCGTTTTCCTCGTTGCTCAAAAGATTCTCCGATTTCGAGTTGGAGCCGGCGCCGCTCGAATGGCGCCCGAACCTGGGTCTGCGCGGTTTGCAGTCGTTGCCGGTGCGGGCGCGGGCGGCGAATCGATTGGAGTCCGCCTGAGTGCGGATGCGAACGACAGGAAACGGCGCTTTTCCGACGGGCGGCTCACGCCATCAGCCGGTCCTGCTTCTTTCGCCGTGACCCGAAATAATAGCGACCGGCGATCCGCAGAATTTCGGCGATCCTAAAATTGATCAGGTGCCGCGCCCAGAATAATTCGCGCTTGTCGCACACCGTCGATTCGCTGAACTGCTCGATTTCTCCTTCGAGATCGGCGATCTCGCTGCCTTCGGCGATCCGCCGGCGCAGATCGCGCGCCGCGCGGATTCGCTCGGCCACCGCGTGCGCCCGGCGCGGCCGGATGCGGCCATATTTCAGTTTCAGCTGGTTCAGCCGCTCGCCCGCGTCATAGGTTGCGTCCACCAGTTCGGCGCGCGTCATCCACTCGGTTTCGTAGCTCAGAATTTTTTCCCAGCTCGGCTCGACCAGCAATTTGCGATGATCTTCCAGCGTCCGCGCGAACACGCGATAACCGAATTTTTTGGGCTCCTCAAAAACACGGCTGCCGGGATCGAGAAACGGCCCCATGGGCGAGATGAAACAGGACAAGCGGCGGTCGCTCATCTGGAACAGGCGCTCGCAATAGGCGATGGTGTCGAGCACCGACTGATAGGTCTGGCGCGGCAGCCCGATCATGAAGAAAACGTCGATGCGCGTCGTTCGCAGATGCAGCGCCTCACGCAGCGCTGCCTCCATCATTTCGTTGTCATAGCCGGGCTCGCCGTCCTGCGCGCGGCGAACGTCGTGATCGTGGCTTTCCGGACTTAATTCCAGGCTCCAGTGGGGCGTCGAGGCGTCGATGCGCCGCAGAAAATCGATGGGCGGCACGTCGAAAAACTCAAACACCACCTGATTTTCCAGGTTCGCCCTGCGCAATTCCTCGAGCACCGCGTCGGCGTAATCGCGTCCGGCCTGGAGCAGATCGCCGACCAGAAAAATCGGCCCGCGCGAAAAACGCGAAAGGGCGATCATGTTTTTCGCCAGATTTTCGGGCGAGCGGAAGACCGGCGCGATGCGGTGCGTCAGATGCCCGCAGGTGGTATGCGAGCTGCCGCAGGTGGCGCATTCATGCGCGCAGCCTTTGACCGTGAATACGGCAGTGATGGGATTGCGGGTCCAGCCGACGTACGGCACCACGCTCGCCAGATCGCGATGGCGCAGCACCATTTCCACCATCAGATCCGCGCGCAGATCGGCAAAATCGAGCCCGGGCGGCAGGAAGGTCAGCGGATTCACGCGCGGCAATCCGTTTTGCCGGTAGGTCAGATTGGGAATTTTTTCAAGCGAGCCGCCGTCGCGCAGCGCGGTCAGGAGCTGGTGCAGCGGAACCTCCGTACTGTCGCCGCGCAGCACGTAATCGACCTGATTGTAGTGCATCAACTCCTCATGAAAATAGGTCGATGAAAGCCCGCCGAAAATTACCGGAACCCGCGGGTGAATTTCCTTGACAATGCGCGCCACTTCGAGCGCGCCGTGCGCGTGCGGCAGCCAATGCAGATCGATGCCCACGGCGCGCGGCCGCTGTGAGCGCAAAAATTCGGGAACGGAAAATTTGCGGTCCTTCATCATCCGCACGGCCAGATTAACGATGCGCACGCGGATTCCCTGGGCCTTGAGATAACTCGAAATGGTGAGAAATCCCGCCGGATACATTTCGAAAACGGTCGACGATGGGATTAGATCGCTGACCGGGCCGTAGAAAATCGATTTTTTTCGAAAATCGTAGACGCTGGGGGCGTGCAACAAAAGAAGATCGAGCGGCCGGTGGTCGGACATGAGGCTGAAGAGCCGATTCTAGCGCGTCCGCTAAGCTCCGGGTGGTTGATCGGCGATTCTGAGCGGCGGGGCGACCGCCAGATCTTCCTCGATCAGAGGCCAATGGAAGGCGGTCGCCCGCAAGGGTTATCCCGCGATCGGACCATCGCCCGCCGCGAGCGTCGCGATCATTTTCTCCTTCATCCGCTCCGCCGCGGCGACCGCCGAATCGAGCGCGATGCGGTAAATCACCAGCCCCACCAGCGCGTCAAACGCCAGCACTAAGTAAAATCCCCACTGCGACCATTCGCCGGAAAAGGCCCAGCGCGCCAGATAGGCCAGCGCGACCGGTACGAACGCCACCGGATAAATCACCACCAGCATGGCCTGCACGCGTCCGGCGGCGTTGGCCCGGAACTGGGTCGCCGGGTTGACGCCGCGCGCCTGGTGGATGGACAAAAGATTGCCCGCGCACAGCAGAAAAATGGTCACCACCGCGGCCACCGCGAAGGCTTCCAGCATGTGCCGCGAATCCACTGGCATGCCTGCCAGCTTGCAAACCAGCGTGACCGCGGAAATTTCCAGCAGGATAAAAAAAATCGCGCTGAGATTTTTTCCGATCAACACGCGGGAAAACGGCACCGGCGCCAGAAAATAGATTTGCGCCGCGCTGCGGTCGAAACCGAAGGCATTCCAGAAGCACGATTCGCTTAACAGCAGCAGCGAATAGACGCTGACCGCGGTCAAATAGTCGGCGCCGAAAAATGTTCCGCGGCCGAAGGAAACCGTCAGGATGACGACACCGAAGGTGAATCCCATCAGGAACACCAGACGGAAGCGCGGCGAGCGCACCAGGAAGCGAATCTCTTTTTCAACCAGCGCGGCCAGCGGATCGGCCAGCAGCAGGGAAGGCAAACGGAAAAAACCTTCGGTGAGGGCCGCGCCGGAGGACCCCTGTCCGCCGCCGGCGCCGGCCGCCTCTTTATCGAAAGCCAAGGTGCGATAAAACTGCCAGCGTCCGAACAGCGCCGCGGCGATCATCCAGGCGGTGAGAATGGCCGCGCTGGGAAAAAATTCGTTCTGGGCCAGCGCCGCCGTCGCCGACCACGGCCAGCCGATCCACAAATTCTTGGCAAAAACGGCGAGAAAGCGCGCTCCCGCGGGACCGCGCACCAGCAGGATTTGCGGCAGCGCGGCGCACATCACCAGCAGGAAGACCATCACTTCGCGAATCCGCCGCCGCGCCAAGGCGCGCACCAGCAGATCGCGCAGCCCCACCGCCAGAAACAGATTGAACAAAATGTACGGCACGAAAGCGAGCGCGCTCCACCACGGCAGCTCCGGGTTCAGCTCGCTGCCTATCGCCACCCCGCAGATCACCACCATCATCTCAATGGCGGCGGTGACGCGCAGCATCACTTCAATGCCGAACAGTTCGCCGACGGGAATCGGATAGGCTTGCAGCTTGCGCAGATCGAGCGATGCGCCGGTCGCCGCCATCAGCAGCGGAACCACCTGCCAGTACAGAAAGACTAAGAACAGCGCGCCCGGCAAGGCGGATCTTACAAAGCCGAGATTCTGCGCGCTGGCTGCCAGCCGCCCGGCCGCGACCGCCGCCATGATCCAGAATCCGTACCACGCGGCGCCCACGATCGCCGTCCAGGCCACGCCGCCGCGCGGGTAAAAATTGAGCCGGGTGCGCAGGTACGCCCACAAAATCGCGCGCGCGTGTTTCATGCGCCGCTCATAACCAGTCGAGCGTTTCCGCCGTGCGGTCCACACCCACCGCGCGCACGAAGGCGTCTTCCAGCGTCTCCGAGGCGCCGCGCAGCTCCTCCATCGATCCTTCGAGCACCAGCTTGCCCTGATGGATAATCGCCACGCGATCGCACAGCCGCTCCACCACTTCGAGGACGTGCGAAGTCAAAAAAATGGTGGAGCCGTGGCGCACCTGTTCGAGCAGGATGTCTTTCATCAGGCGCGCGCCCACCGCGTCCACGCCTTCAAACGGCTCGTCCATTAAATAAAGTTGCGGCCGGTGAATCAGCGCGGCGGCCATGGCCACGCGCTTGCGCATCCCTTTGGAATATTCAGTGATCAGTTTGCGGCGGCTGTCGCTGAGCTCGAACAATTCCAACAGTTCGCCGGCGCGCTGCCGCGCCACATCCCGATCCAAGCCGTAAATGCGTCCCACGAATTCGATAAATTCGCCGCCGGTCAGATGATCGAACAGCAGCGATTCGTCGGGCACCAGTCCGATCTGCTGCTTGATTTCGAGCGCCCGCTCCGGCATCGGCAGGCCGAGCAGCTCAATACTGCCGGAAGTGGCCGGCGCCAGGCCCATCAGCATTTTGATGGTAGTGGTTTTGCCCGCGCCGTTGGGTCCCAGGAATCCGAAAAAGCAGCCGCGCGGCACCGTCAGGCTGAGCCCGTCGACGGCCGCTTGATTGCCATAAACCTTCCGCAAATCCCGAACCTGAATCGCAGCAGCAAGCATTCGCTCTCCCCATGTTAAACGAAGGCCGGCGTTTTTTGAAAAAATCGCTTCCGATTGTGGAAAGGCCGGGGGTATTTTCATTTAAATCGGGGCGATCGAACCGCGATCAACATGTGTGCCTAATACGTGCAGCGCACCGGCTCGTATGGTTCGGCTTCCTCGATCGCCGCGCATGCCTGCTGAGCCGCCGCCAGCCAACCTTGCCGCAAGGTGCCGAGCAGCTGCTCCACTTCAGCGAGCGGCGCATCCTGTTGGCGGGCATTCGCTTCCAGCAGCCGGCCCTGCATGTACGCGTAAAGCTGGCGCAGGGACCGGCCGATCTCGCCGCCGCGCTCCTCATCGAGCGACCCGCGCAGCTCGTTCACAATCTCCCAGGCTTTGACGATTTTTCGCGACCGCTCGCGAATTTGGCCTGCCGCCAGGTGCGCGCGCGCCGCGCCCACCGCCTCGATCGCCGCGCGATACAGCATGGTCACCAGCTTTAGCGGGTCCGCCGTCAAGACTTCGCTTTCCAGGTATTTGTCGTAGTGCGTGTACGCCATGCGAGATGAGCCATCATCCTCCTTTCATCTCTTCGGCCAGACGCACCATATATTCCGCGGGAATTTGCAATCTCACTTCGCCGCTCGAACGGTCGATCACGCGGACGATCATTTTATTCAGTTTTGGATCCATGACGAACGTCAATTCGGTGTTTTCGCCGAAGAGTTCCGTAGGACTGATCGCTTTAACCGCCTGGATGAGGGCACGCTGCTGCGCCGTGGCGGGTTGTGCAGTGTGAGAAGCGGCCGTTTCAGCCGGAGCGCTGACCTGATTGCCGACAGACGAGACGTTCACTCGTCACCTCCCGGGAGAAACGCGACGAATCTCCACGGCATTCTTATCGGCAGGAAAACAGGGTTCAACATCCAGAATTCAACACGCGGAGCCCCGCTGTTACCAGCGGGCTCCCGGAAGGGCGAATGGCGGGGTTAATCCCGATTTTTCGGACAGATTTTGTCAGAGCGAGGCAATACGGATTTCTAGCACCCTGCTAGGCGAGGTTCAGAACCTTCGCCACCACCTGCTTATCTTTCTCGATCTTCTTTTGCAGCAGCATGATGGCGTAGATCAACTGCTCCGGCCGCGGCGGGCACCCGGGAACGTAGACGTCCACCGGAATCACCTGGTTCACCGGAACCAGCGCGTAATTGGAAAACACGCCGGTCGAGGTCGCGCAGGCGCCCATCGAGATCACCCATTTCGGCTCCGGCATCTGCTCATACAACCGGCGGATCACCGGCGCCATTTTGTTCGAAACGCGCCCGGCGATGATCATCAGATCCGATTGCCGCGGCGACCCGCGCATCACCTCCGCGCCGAAGCGCGAAATATCGTAACGCGATGCGATCATTGACATCATTTCGATGGCACAGCAGGCCAATCCGAAACTCATCGGCCAGATGGAATTTTTCCGCGCCCAGTTGATCGCTTTGTCAATCGTGGTGGTGACGATCGATTCGCCGAAATCGTCCGGCGCAGGTTCGGCGTCTACGCGCGCAAACAATTCCGGCGGCTGGCTGAGCTGAAATTTGGGATCCACAACTTCATTCTACACTGGTGAATTGGACGCCCGTACACTCGTCGCCTACGGAATTGAACCCGAATATACCGACATTTGGGGACGCGAGCACGCCACCTCGGAGCCCGTGGCGCGAGCGATTTTGCGGTCGCTCGGGGTGGGCGAACCGGACGCGAATCGCGCGCGCCTGGAAGAATGGTCGCGCCCGCTTGATCCGGCGCTGGTGGTCCGCGACAATGACGATTCGATTACGTTGCGCCTTCCCGCCGGCCGCTCCGGCGAATCGATCAAGCTGGAAATTCGCTGGGAAACCGGCGAAATGGAGCATCACCCGTATTTTCTGCCGGAACTCACCACCACCGGCTCGGTGACGCTGGTCGATTCGGAAAACATCACGCGGTCCTTTATCGCGAAACGGATCCCGCTGCCGGCGTTGCGGCTTGGCTATCACGATTTGCGGATTTATGCCGTCCGGCAGCCGCAGCTCGAAATCCTCGGCGAAGCGAAATTCATCGTCTGCCCGCGCCGCGCCATGGCCTTCGATCAGCGCATCGCCGGAGTCGCGTTGAGCCTTTACGGCCTGCGCAGCGCGCGCAACTGGGGCTGCGGCGATTTCACCGATCTGCGCGCTGCAATCGACGCCTTCGCTCCCGCGGGAGCCGCGTTTATCGCGCTGAATCCGCTGCACGCGATTGCCAATCGCCAGCCGTATAACACCAGCCCCTATTTGCCGCAGTGCTCGCTGTATCGAAACTTTATTTATCTTGATCCGGAAAAGGTCGGGAACTTGGAGATGCCGGACTCCTTGCGTACTGAAATCGAAAAACTGCGCGGCAGCGAGTTCGTTGAATATGAAGCGGTCGCGCGGTTGAAACTCGCGGCGCTTCAGGCGCTCTTTCCGGCCTTCCTCGACGAAGGCGGCTCGCCCGAATTCGACCGCTACGTCGCGCGGGAAGGTTCCCATCTCCACGATTTCGCCGTGTACTGCGCGCTCGACCAGAAAATCCATCGCGACAATCCGAATCTGTGGCTGTGGACCGATTGGCCGGAGCCGTATCGCGACCCGCGCTCGCCTGAAGTGGCCCGGTTCGCGCAAGAACATTCACGGGAGGTTTTGTTTTATGAATTTTTACAGTGGCACATCGACCGCCAGCTGGCCGACGTGCAGGCCTATGCCCGCGATAAGGGAATGAGCATCGGTCTCTATCACGATCTGGCTCTGGCTACGGACCGTTTCGGCTCCGATCTGTGGGCCAATCGGCCGTTCTACGCCGCGGGCTGCCGCGTCGGCGCGCCGCCCGACGATTTCTCGCCAAAGGGCCAGGATTGGGCCTTCCCGCCGCCCAGTCGCGAAGCGCATCGCCGCGACGGCTATCGATTATTTGCGCAGTCGATCCGCAATAACGCGCGGCACGGCGGCGCGCTGCGCATCGATCACGTGATGCGCTTTTTCCGTCTCTATTGGATTCCCGATCAAATGGAAGCCGCCGACGGCGCGTACGTTCGGGATTACGCCGAAGATCTGCTCGGCGTTCTCGCGCTCGAAAGCGCGCGCGGCAAGTTCATCGTCATCGGCGAGGATCTGGGAACGGTCACCGGCGAAGTACGGCACGCGCTGGCCCAGGCCGGCCTGCTGAGTTATCGCGTGCTGTGGTTTGAAAGAAATCCCGACGGCTCGTTTCGCAAACCGGAGGAATATCCGGCGCAGGCCGCCGCGTCCAGCACCACGCACGATCTGCCGACGCTCGCCGGATTTTTCGCTTCGCGCGACATCCACGCGCGCCGCGCGGCCGGGTTGATCGAAGAAGCGGAATACCAGCGCCAGCTCGCCGCGCGCCGCGAAGAAATCGAGCGACTGGAGCAGGCGCTGAAAGATGCCGGTTTCGCCGGCGATCCCATCGGTTTCCTGCTATCGACGCCCAGTGCCGTGGCCGTCGTCAACCAGGAAGATTTAACCGGCGAAACCGAGCAGCAGAACCTTCCCGGCAGCACCTGGCAGCATCCCAACTGGCGGCGAAAGATGAAAGTTTCCGTGGAAGATCTGGCGCCGCTGGCGGAGCGATTCCGCGCGGCCGTCGCGCGCTCGGGCCGCGCACGGCCGTAACCTGGCGTGGCGTCCCAGAAATTTGTTCCCTATTACGAGGTTCAGGATAGGCGGGCGGGATTTGATCCCGCGCGGAGCTTTAGCTCTGCTGTTCGGCGGCGGGACTAAAGTCCGCCCTCCGCGGCTGGCGCGAATTGCGCAATGAACTGGAGATTTTTTTCAAAACCTCTCAGAGCCAGACTTTATCGACCGGCACGCCTTTCTTGCAAAGATTGCAGGAGGCGGCGTCTTTATAATAGGTCGCGTCGAGCTTAGCCAGATAGTAAAACGGCAGCGGATCGAAACTCGGCGTAGTCGGGTTGGGCTGGTAGATCACCACCGCCAGGCCGACCACTTCGCCGCCGGAATCCTCCACCAGCTTCTTCAATTCCGCCAACTTTTTGCCGGTGCGCAGGATGTCGTCCACCAGTAGAACTTTTTCGCCCTTTTTCAATTCCAGGTACTGGCGGAAATGCTGTGGCTCGTTGGCGTTTTCGCGCTCCCCCCAATAAACCTGGTGGGCGCGCAGCGCTTCGCAGACGCCATAGGCAACCGGCAGACCGCCGGTCGCCGGAGCCACGATCGACAGTTCCGGAATGATGGCGCGAATCTCCGAGTTGGCGCGCAATTGCCGGCTGAGGCCGACGCTCAGAATCTTGGCCGCATCGTAATATCGCATGGTCAGCGCCACTTGCAGATATTCGTTGGCGTGCAGTCCGTTGGTGTATTCGAAATGCCCTTCGCGCAATCCGCCGGTGCGCCGCAACAGGTCGACCACTTCATCGTGGGTGGGTACGAGATGCATAGAAACCCCAGTGTAACTGTTTCCGGCGCTAATTCGCGCCGCGTCCGGTGATCACCTGAGGGATGGTTCGCAAGATAATTTTCCAATCGAGCGCCAGCGACCAGCTGTCGATGTACTGCATATCCAGCTTCATCCAGGTCTCAAAATCCACCGCGTCGCGCCCGTTCACGGCCCACAGGCAGGTCAACCCGGGACGCATGCGCAGCCGCCGGCGCTGCCACTGCTTATATTGCTCGACCTCTTCGGGAACCGCGGGCCGCGGACCCACCAGCGACATGTCGCCCTTCATCACGTTCCACAACTGCGGCCATTCGTCGATCGAAAATTTCCGCAGCCACCGGCCGACCGGCGTCAGCCGCGGATCATTGGGGATCTTCAGGGCCAGCTCGCGTTGGCTTAAATGACGAAACTGCTCCCGCATTTCATGGGCATTTTCGCGCATCGAGCGGAATTTATAAAAAACGAATCGCCGGCCGTTCAATCCGCAGCGCACTTGCCGGAAAATCGCAGGCCCGGGCGACGTCAGCCGGATCATCAGCGCGATGGCCAGCATCACCGGAAATAGAATCACCAGTGCCGCGCCCGCCAGAATCATATCGCTGACGCGCTTGACCAGCAGCCGGATCTCATCGTGCGGCGTGGCGGAAAAGGTGAGCAGCGGCACCGTGCCCAAACGGTCCATATAAACTTCGCTGTTGACGTGCGGGAAAAAATCGACGGCGACGCGCGTGCGCACGCCTTCCTCGTCGCACAATAAGAACACCTCTTCGAGCTCCGCCAGGCGGCGGCTGTCGACGGCGAAAATAATTTCGTCGATCACCTGGCGGCGCAGCAATTCCGGGAGCTGCGCAATCGGCCACACCGGATATTTCCCGTCCAGCGCGATTTCCGCCGGCGCGCTGCCGTTTCCATCGGTCAGAAACCCGCTGAGCCGGACGCCATAGGCGATGGCGTCTTCGAGTTCGCGCCCCAGCCGCATCGCGGCTTCGCCCAACCCCGCGACCAGCACATAATGAGGCGAGCCGAACTCGCGCCGCACCACGCGCAGCACCCGTCCCGCGTTCAGGCGGAACAGGCACAGCAGCACCCAGGCGTAGGCCGCGAACAGCGCGACGAACGATCGGCTCAAATCCATGCGCCGCAGGTATTCAAACAGAACCAGCGCGGCCGCGCCCAGCAGACATTGCCGGAACGCGTCGCGCAAAATCACCCGCGGATGCGCCGAATCGATGCGGTCGTACAGGTCCCACCAATAGCCCAGCGCGACCCAGGTCAGCATGGCCCAGCCGAGCAGCAGCCCGCGCACCGGCTCGATGATATAAAAAACATGGACCAGCCCCAGGCGCACGCGAGTGGCGTAAGCCAGCTCGAAGGCTACTACGACGAGAACAATATCGGCGAGCCCGAATAGAATCCGGGTTTTACGGTGATGACCGCGAAACACCAGAAATAGAATACCGGAGTTGCAGGTCGAAATTCAGGGGAGTGGCGTAAGCCGCCAGCTTTGCGTTGCGGACGGCCGGAGTCGGGCCGCGAAGACGCAAGCCTGGCGCGCTACGCTACTGAATGGCGACCGTAATTCCGGTCTGCGTGCTGTACGATCCCACGTTGACGACCAGCGGTACGCTGCCGCCAGTGGGAGCAAGGGCCGGCACGTAGACATTAATCTGCATCACGCCGGCCACGACGCCCGGCGCTTCACCGACGTATTGGTAGCTGGTTGCCGGCACGCTGCCGAACAGGACCGTCACCGGTGAGAGCGCGGGCTGAATGTTCAGAGACGTCGTCACCAGTCCATCGACTCCGGGCGGGACGGTTTGCCCCTCACCGGTGAGATAAAGCGTGATAATCGATCCGGGCGCCGCCGGATTTTGCGGGGAGTTGAGGGACCCGCTCGGCTGGTTGAATACGGCTGCCGCTCCGCTGCCCGACGAATTCGCCGAAAAAATTCCCGGCAGCGCGGGAGCCACTTTGACCGTCAGCGGAGGCGAGGCAACGCCGTTCACCGTGGCCACCACCTGCGCCGTGCTGCTGGCGGCGACCTCGTACGGAACGATCACCGAACTGTACTGTGAGCTCACATAAACGATCGGCGCGGGGGTACCGTTAAACGTGAACTGCGTTTTGGCCACCGTGGTTGCCAGGCTGCTGCATGCGCTGGTGGTGCATTGGGCGCCGGCCAGAGTGGCCGGACCAATCCCCGATCCGGCGATCAGCACCGCTTCGCCGGGCGCGATTGCGCCGCCGGCGTAGCTCGCGGCGTTGGAAATTCCCGCAAGTGAAACGGCCGCGGCCGCGCTGCCGCCGAACTTCGCGATGAAGGCGTCGCCGGCGGGCACGCCCGCCATGTAGGAATCCGCGCCCGCGTATGCGGTCTGATACGCGCCTTGCGTCGCTGGAAAATTGCTCGAGTTGGTTCCGCCGACGATGATGATTCCGCCCTGCCCGTCGATGGCGACGCCGCCCGCCCAATCTCCGCCAGACCCTCCCAGGTAGGTCGAAAACGTAAGCGTGTGCGAGGTTCCGCTCACTTCGGCCACGAACGCATCGCCGGTCTTGAAGACGCCGGAATTATCTCCCGCATAGCCCGATTGCGCCTGCGCGCCCGCGGTGGGGAAATTTTGCGAAATGGTGTGGCCGGCGAGATAAATGTTGTTGCTTGAATCGAGCGCCACTCCCAGCACGCGGTCGTCCTCGGTGCCGCCGATGTAGCTGGAAAACAGCAGGGTGCTTCCGGTCGGATCGAGTTCCGCGATGAAGCCGTCGCCGCCCGAGGCGTAGGCGCTGCCCCCGGCGCCGTGATTGGTCGACTGGAACGCGTTCTGCGTCGGGAAATTTCCGGACAGCGTCGCTCCGCCGACGTACGCGTCGCCGCTCGAATCGACGGCGATACCCACGCCGACGTCGTCTTTCGCGCCGCCGAGGTAGGTGGCGTAGACGCGCTGGCCGCTGGAATTGAGTTTCATCACGAACGCGTCGCCGGTGGTGAAAATGGAATTTGTTTGCCCGCCGCTTCCGCCGAAGGTGGTCTGAAATGCGCCGGAAGTGGTCGAAAACAGCGAGCTGGTGGTGAAACCGGTGAGATACACGTTGCCATTGCTGTCGAGCGCCAGCGAAGTCGCCGCGGTGTTGCCGGGACCGCCGTAGTAGCTGCTGTAGAGCACGCTGGATCCGCCCGGAGCGAGCTTGACCATGAACGCGGCATACGACGCTGTTCCGAACAGAGCACCGGGAGCCGACGTCTGGATCGCGTTCACCGTCTTCAAATCGGTTGAGTCCGTCACGCCGGCGACCCACGTGTTGCCGGACGCATCGACGCCGACGCTGCTGCAACCGTCCGCCTGGCTGCCGCCGAGCAGCGCCGAATAAACCAGTCCGTTTCCGCCGGCGTTCAGCTCAGTCACGAAGCAATTCATCGGATCGGTGATGTTCTTGGTGGTGTAATTATTCGCGGCCGGCGTCACCGGGTAGTCCGCGCTGGCGGTCATTCCGGCGAGATACACATCGCCGCTGGCATCGATCGCGATCCCGTAGCCGCTGTCGCCGTTCGATCCGCCGATGTGCGTTTCATACACCATGGTTTTGCCGTCGCTTGCGAGCTTGGCGACCAGCACATTCCCCTGAAGCCCTGACGCCGCGGTGACGAATGTGCCGGGCGTGGAGGGAAAACCCTGATCGTCGGTGCCTCCGACGAGATACGCGTTGCCGGAATTGTCGGCCACCACGCGTCCCGCGGCCTCCGTATCCGGGCTGCCGAAATAAGTCGCATAGGTGAGCTGCGGGTCGATCACCAGCGCTTTTTTCAGATCGTAGACGCCGACTTCGAAACCGATGGCTCCATCGGCGGTCGTCTTAAAATACCCTTCCACACCAACTCTCATGCCGTGCGCGCCGTACTGATACAGCAAGGGCTTTTTCCACACCAGGCTGCGCTGATCGGCATGAATGGTCAGCGAACCGTCGGCTCCGATTTCCGCGCCGTCGGCGCCGCTGAAGAGAATGCGGATCGATTCCGGATCGCCGCCGGGTTGAACCACGAAATCGTTTTCCAGCTCGCCCCCGGCGCCGTGATAGACCACGTCGACATGCGGATACACGCCGGGAAAACGCACGCGCGCGAACGTCGGGATGTCGGTGTGCCAATTTTTCGGGTCGCTGCCGATCAGGTAGTTGACGCGTCCGCTGAGCGGCGCTTCGGCGCTCGAGCCGAGACCGCTGCGCGCCCCTTCGAGCGTCGCGTGAATTTCCCGCGGTCCCAGTTTCTTCGGTCCTTTGAGCTCGAACACCATCTCGGTTTCGGCCAGCAGAATCGACTGGCCGCGCCCGTGGGCGACGAATTCATAGCCTGCGTCGACCTGCCCGACGTTCGGCTCGAAGCGGATGTTGTTCGCTTGCGGCGTGGCGGCCACCAAATCGTCGCCGCAGAAATAGTCGTCGATATCCGCGAGGATTTGGCAAGGTTCGATTTCCGGACCCGACCCGCCGCCGGTCGAAAAGCCGAGCGCCTGGCGCGATGCTGGGCGGAAGGTGCTGATCAGTAACAATGCCCCGACCGCCGTCCACAACGCGATTGCAAAGACATTTTTTCTGATGATTTCGCGGAATCCTGCGAGCATGTGACCTCCGACTGAAAAAGCTATTCTACCTGACTACGCAGGCGAAGAAGATCCAAAGTCGTCACCATCCCGGTGACGATCAGAATGGCGCCGGCGATCTGATCGACGCTCCATCCGCCATAGCGCGGCGGATCGACGTGCAGCGAGTCTTGGAGGAAACGAAACGTTCCGTAGCTCAACAGAAAGGCGACGTAAAAAAAACCGCGCGGCCGCGGCTTGCGGTCGAGCAGCAGAAAAACGGCCCCCAACACCAGCAGGAACAGCATTTCGAGCAGACCCAGGTCGTAACGCGTGCCGCCGGGATAGCGCACGCCGAGCCAACTGGTGGTGCGAATGCCCGGGTGATCGTGTGCCAGGTAACATCCCAGGCGCCCGATCCACCAACTCAAGGGCACCGCGAACGCCGCCGCGTCGGCGTACAGGTACCAGTCCCGAAAAGGAATCTTCTGGCGCCATAGGAAGAGTTGCGCGGCGAAAAATCCGCCGATGAATGCGCCAAACGATGCCTGTCCGTTCAAGATGTCCACAAGCAGCAACGGCCGGAAAGAAATGATTCGAAAACCGGTCGGAGAATAGACGAACTTGGCAAGATGGCCGCCGAGCAGCGCCGCAGCCACCACGCACAGCCCGAGCTTGGAGAACTGCTCCCGGCCGATTCCGCTTCGCTGCGCCCGCCAGGTGGCGATCGGATATCCGACCGCTATCGCGACCGGCACCAGGGCCGCGATTTGCAAGAATTGCCAGTGACTCGTGTCGATATACGGGAACATCCGATCAAAAACTCCTAAAAAATTCGCGGCGCTTTTCCATAATTCGACCGGTATTGCCGGTGGCAGGTCACACACGCCTGAGTCAGCCGCTCGCTTTGGTCCAGAACGCCACGCATGTCTTTGGCGGCCGCGGCCTGGTATGCCAGGCGCGCGGCATCGATCAGTTCCTTCGAATCTTTCATCCAGTTTCCCTGATCGCGCGCGCGTCCCGGCAGCATCAGCAAATTGCCGGACTCAGCCAGCATCAGCGCCTGGCCGCGGATCGCGTTCCACTCAACGTCCGTTTTCGGCGGCGACCGTTCGATGTAAAACAGCGCATCGGAGGTGGGATAAATAATGTCGATCATCAACCGGCTCACGCTGCCCACTAACTCGTAAGACGGGGCCTGCGCCGGCATCGCCGCGGCGGTCAGCACGAAAATCGCCGGGAGCACGCGCATCAGTGCTGGATCACGAACTTCTGCACGCGCCGTCCGTAAGACGCTTCGCCGACGTACAGATTGCCCTGACGATCGATACTCATTCCATGCGGCCGGATCATTTGCCCAGCCTGGTGCCCGCCGCGGCCGAAGGAGCCGACGATCTCCAGATCGCTGCGCCGCAGGATCCAAACCTTGTGGTTGGTCCCGTCGGCGACGTACAGCCAGGTCTGCTGCGGATCGGGCGACAACACTGGCACAAAGGCCGAGCCGGAGGCGAGCGTCGCCGGCGCGATCACTTTTTCGGCGAGGAACTTCCCTTGCTCGGTGAACACCTGGATGCGGTTGCCGCGCCGGTCGGCCACATAGATTTTTCCATCTCTCGATCCGGTGATGCCGTGTACCGTGGAAAATTGTTTGGGCAGCGCGCCGGAGGCCATGGTCTTGTAATCGAACTTCTCAGTGTCGTCGGGCCGTTCGCCGTAAGCGCCCCAGTAGCGAAGAAACTTCCCGGTAGCGCCGTCGAAGACGATCACCCGGCGATTGCGATAGCCGTCGGCGATAAAAACTTCATTGGTCTTGGGATCCACCCAGATGCCGGCCGGCCCACCGAGCAGCGTGGTATCGTTGCTGCCGCCGTTCTTGTTGTACTGGCCGATGGTCATCAGCAGTTTCCCGTCGCGCGTGAATTTCTGCACGCGATGGTGCATGTAGGTGCCGATCCAGACGAAATCGTTTTGATCGACGAAAATGCCGTGCGGATTGCGCGGCCAGTCATACGGGCCGTCGAGCGATCCCTGTCCCCATCCCTGGACAAGCCGGCCCGTCTCATCGAATTCGAGCACCGGCGGCGCGGCCACACAGCAGGTGCCCATGGGCGGTTTTTGCATGGCGAAGGTCTCTTCCTGGGTGAGCATTTCCGGCAGGTTGGTGACCCAGACATGCTGTCGCGAGTCCACAAACACACCCGTCACGACGCTCATGATCCAGTTGTGGGGCATGTCGAGCGGCCAGGACGCGTCGACTTTGAAGGCCGGAACATTCTGTGCGGCGCACGGCGCCACCACACACAACGCAGCGCACAGCAACACAGCGAAAACACGATTCATTCTCAACATGGTCGACTCCATTGCGGTCTCGAGTACAGGCAATTATTATACGTGACCTTTCTCGATCCGCACGCTGCACGGTACAATTACTTGAACCGACGCCGCTTGGCGCTGTACGCCCGCGGTGACCGGTTCGGTCCCAATCCGATGCCGGTCGAGAATTTTCATTGATCGCCCCCAGCTTCGTGCGCCGCCGCGCGCCGGCCGCTGTTTATGCCGTATTCGGAAACCCGGTAAACTTGATGGGAATCGCGATGGAGCACGTCCGGTAAATGCCTCAGCCGCTGGTGAGCGTCGTCACCCCGTGTCTGAACGCCGCTGGTTTCATCGAGAAAACCATCCGCAGCGTCGTCGATCAGGATTACCCGGCATTGGAATACATCGTGATGGACGGAGGCTCGACTGACGGAACGCTGGAAATCCTGGACCGGTACCGCGGCCGGCTCCGGTATTTTTCTGCGCCGGATGCGGGTGTGGCCGATGCCGTGAATCGCGGTTTTCTAAAGACTCAGGGCGCGATTTTCGCGTGGCTGGGCGCGGACGACCTGTACTATCCCGGCGCCATCCGCGCGGCCGCGGCACATTTGGAATCGCAGCGCGATGCAGCCGCGATTTACGGCGAAGCGGACTGGATCGACACCCACGACAATACGCTGGAGCGCTATCCGACAATCGCGCCGTATCGCAAGGAGATGCTGGAGCGCGAGTGCTGCATCTGCCAGCCGGCCTGCTTCCTGCGGCGGGAGGCGTTCGAGTCGGTGGGAATGCTGAACACCCGGCTCCGCTTTACCTCCGACTACGACTTGTGGATCCGCCTGGCGCAGTCACATCGTCTGGCGGCGGTGGACGATCTGCTGGCGATGTCGCGAATGCATCCGGCCAATCTGACGTTGAGTCAGCGTCGCGCGGCTTTGCGCGAAACCATCCGGCTGCTTCAGCAACACTACGAATATGTTCCGCTGAACTGGATCTATTGCTACCTGAGCTTCCTGCGGGACGGCCGGGATCAGTTTTTTGAGCCGCTGCAACCTTCTGTCGCCGTGTTCCTGTGCAGTTTCTGGGCGGGCAGCTACTATAATTTCAAACATCCCGTGGACTTTTGGCGGGAGTGGTTCGTGAATATCCCGGTCGGCTTTCGCAAGATCCGGGCGGAGGGGCTTACGACAAATTACGTCAGGATTTTCGGCGCGAACGATTCAAAATAAGCCTGTTTCACTGCGTGCCGCCCGGATTTGCGCTTCGTTTCGGCCGGCGGACGGCTGTCACCTTTCCCTTTTTCAGCACCCTGCTAGATTCACTTCCGCGCGATCTGGGGCATTTGCCGCGGCTGCCACGCCGGAGCGCCGTCTTCCCATTGATTATCGGTAAGCTGCTGGACCCCGCTGCCATCGCTTCGCATCACGAAAATTTCGCCATACGGCTGCGGCGCGTCGGTATAGACGACTTCATCCTTGAATCCCATCCGCGAACTGGTAAAGGCGATATAGTCGCCGTCCGGCGACCAGGCCATGTGCGCGTCGTTGCCGTGCGTGAACGTCAGGCGTTTCAGGCCGCTGCCGTCGGGCCTGATGGTGTAGACTTCGTATGCGCTATCCACCAGGCGGGCGAACATGATCAGGTCGCCACGCGGCGACCATAGCGGGAAATTGTCGTATTCCTTCGTCAACGTGGTGCTGGCCCTGTTCTCCAGATTCATGATGCGCAGCCCGTAGACGCCCTTATCGAAGGTGCGATACACGAAACGCTTTCCATCCGGACTAAACGAGGGGAACGCGTTATTGCCAAGCCCAGCGGTCAGTTCCTGGAAGCCGGTTCCATCGGCGTTGACGATGGCGATCTGCGCGCCATCCTCAATGCGGTCGGCAGGCTTGAGAAACTGCGAATGAAAGCCGTCGAAGAACGCGGCGAATCCGCCGACACCGAACAGGATTTGGTGACCGTCGGGCGACCATGCGCCGGGCAGCACATTGCGAGTCTTGTCCGCAAAAACAACCCGGGAGGTTCCCGTGGCAACGCTGGTCACCCGGAGCGCGGCGCCATGCGGTTCCGGTGACGGCGACCCAAAAGTCAGGTATTCGCGGCCCGAGGGACTGAACGCGGGGAGCGGTCCGCTCTGGACCAACTGGTAATTCGGATTGCGGCTGAAGACCACATGCCAGGCCGGCCGCGGCGGGTTCGAGCGCCTCGAAAAAACGACGTGCGCGCCATCGGGCGACCAGGAGGCCTCGCGGATCGCGCCGCGCGGGCCGCGTTTGCCGCTTGAATAATAGATGCCGGCGTCGGCGCTGTCCTTTCTTATATATCCGATTCCGGCCGCAAGCGGAGACGGATTGAACTTGACTCCCGGTCCGGCCGCGACATCGGCGGAGGCGCCGGTGGCGATATCGAGGGACACAAGCCGCGTGTCGTTTCCGGGGTCGGGACTCGCCTGGCGATTCGCGAGCGTCTGCTCCGCGGTCATGCAATAGACGATGACGTGGCTGCTGTCGCTGGTCCACTTGGGGCTGCCACAGAAATTTCCGCCTTTGCTGATTTTTTTCAAGCCCGAGCCATTCGGGTGAACGATGTAAACGTCGGCCAACTGAAGCCGCTCCCACCGGCCGCGCGCGAACGGCATCGGGTTGCCGAGCACCGACGAAAATGCGATCCATGTCCCATCCGGGGACCACGACGGCCGAAAATCGCCGCCTTTACCCGTCGTCAGCCGATGCGCGGGATGCCCCGGATCCAGTATCCAGAGATTCGCCGTTCCGCCGTCTCGCGTGCTGACGAACACGATGCGCTTGCTATCCGGAGAGAACGCCGCCTGATCGTCATAGGCCGGGTCCGTGGTCAGCCGGAGGAGTCCGCTGCCGTCGGGATTCACGCGATAAAGATCACCTGATCCGTTGCGGTCGGAGGTGAAAACGATGGCTGCCCCGTCGGGAGACCACACCGGGTCATAGTCGAGTTCGGAGGACGGGAGCAGCGGATGCTCGCCGGTTCCGTCGAAGGCGGCGACGAAAAGGCTCAACTGGCCTGGCGCCGGAAAAACGTGCGTATAGGCGATCGTTTGTGGCGCAGGTGTTTGAGCCCACAGCGCGGCAACCGCGGTGAACGCGACGATAAGGAAACGCATGTGCCAGATTGTAATGCCGGCGCGCGTCCGGCACAAGCCTTGCGCGAGCCGCCCCGCCCCCACCACGAGGTATCGTTGGCATGTTATGCCATCGATGCGCAGATCAATCCTGGTCTTGTCAGGTTCCGTTGCATACGCGGCCTTGGCGATTCTCGGCTGGGATGGGCCGGCGGCCTTCATTGCACATCCACCATTGATGGCGCTGATGGCTGCCTATTTAGCGATCGTGATTGTGTCGTTGTTCGCCGGCGGCAACGTGAGCCCGGGCATCCGTGAGGATCGCTCCAATCGTTGGGTGCTGGTTGCCTTCGGCGTGATCGGGCTGCTCGCTGGCTATCTGCCCGCGCTGACGGACCGCAAAAATTTCTGGATCATCGACGGCGATGCAGCGAGGTGGATTGGTGTCTTGCTGTTCGCGGCCGGCGGCGCGCTACGACTGTGGCCGGTGTTTGTGCTGGGCGAACGCTTCAGCGGGCTGGTGGCGATTCAGCCGGGGCACCAACTGGTGACCAGCGGAGTCTACGGCGTGATCCGGCACCCCAGTTATCTGGGCGCGCTCATCTATTCTCTGGGCTGGGGGTTGGCTTTTCGCTCCGGAGTTGGTGTGTTGCTCGCGGCATTGCTGGTGCCGCCGCTGATCGCTCGGATGAATGCTGAAGAGATGCTCCTGGCATCGCACTTCGGCGCTGAGTATGAGGCGTATCGCGCCCGCACATCGCGTCTGATTCCGGGTATTTATTAGATCGCGGTAACGTAACCCCGTCAGACTGGCATTGTTCGCGGCCCGCGATCCGGACGCGGAAGCAAGCCTGCCGGCTTACGCTGCTGAACGAAACGCCACCCCCTGCTTTTCCAGATACGCCTTGGCCATTGCCGACGATTTTTCCGGCGAAAGCGGCATCCCCGGCGACGCATCCAGTTCCACCATCACCATGCCGGCCAATTTCTTGCCGTCCATCATGTCGAGGATCGCCGGAATATTCACCTTCCCCTCGCCAAGCGGGCAATAACCGAGCCAGTCCGGCCCACCGCTGTAATCCTTCAGGTGCATGTGATTGACGATCGGCAGAAAATCCTTCACCACCTGGACCGGATCCGATCCGCCCTTCTGCAACTGGCCGATGTCCGGACCAAACTTCACATATCGCGTATCCACCGCTTCCAGCACCGCGTAGGTTTCTTCGCGCGATTCAATGCAAGTGCCGGTGTGCTGATGCAGGCAGCCAGTGAGGCCAATATCGGCGAGCGCTTTGCCGAATTCATTCAGCGTGAGGAGAATATCGGCTCTGTGTTCCTGGAAATTATAGGAAGCGCGCGGCACGCCGTTGGGTCCGATGGTGACCACGCGGCCGTTGTATTTCTTGAGCAGGCGCGCCCACTTCACGCAATCCGCGATATTTTCCCGGCGCTTCGCCGAATCGAGCAGGTTCGGGCCGCCATAAGCGGAAATCAGCGGCAGATTGTATTTCTCAATGTAGCCGGCCAGACCGCCCTGATCTTCTATGCCTTGGATCTGCCAGGAAAACAGCTCCAGCCCATAAAATCCGAGGCCGCCGATGGCCTGAAAGGTGCGTTCGATGGTGGCCGGGTCCGATCCCGGGTTTTTTCCGGCGCGCGGGCCAAAATTCACCCAGGTAATCCCGGTGTGGCCGACTTTCAAATTTCTTTTTTTGCGGGCCCAGGCGAGAGACGCCGCGGATCCGGCTCCCGCTGTCTTCAAAAAAGCACGCCGATTCATGCGCATCTTATATCACATGGCGCTCACCAACATCAATTCAGTAAGTGGCGTAAGCCGCGGGCCGCTATTCGAGCCGCGAACCGCGCAGGCCTGGCGGCTTACGCCACCTCGCGCATCCTGTGATAACCTTTGTTGCTAGCGCGAGGAGTAACCCGGCCTTCGCGCGGAAGGGAGCTGGCTACGTCCACGAAAACTTTCCTTTCGACGCTCGCCGCGGTTCCTGTCTTTTTATCGGCCATTTTCGCGGCCACGCACGATTTTCGGCCCGATTTTACCTTTCGCGGATCGTCGCTCGCCGGTTGGCACACGCTGGGACACGCGAGCTGGCGCGCCGAGAACGGCGAGTTGATCGCCGCTCCGCAATCGCCCGACGGCGGCTGGCTGATGCTGGATAAAAGTTATCAGGACATCCAGTTCTACACGGAATTTCGCTGCTCCCAAGCCTGCGATGCCGGCGTCCTGCTGCGCGCCGAAAAGACGTCCGATGGCGGCTGGAAGGGAATCTATGTCCCGCTTTCCGGGGAGGGCGCTTCTTACGACGTGACCCTCGACGCGGATGGAAAAGAGTTGACGCGCACGCGCCTGGCGCGGGCGACCAACCAGTTCGCGCGAATGGCCGTAGGTCCGTGGGCCAATGGACAGGCGAAGGTGCCGGGCTTTGCTCAACCGGCCATGACGGTAGCCGAACAGGAAGAAGAAGCGTCGAAGCCGCCGGCGCCGCGGCCGCCGTCGGCGGGCGCCTTTGTCCCGCCTCGTCCCGAAATCCACGCCGGGGAATGGAACGATCTGAACATCATTGTCGATACCGACATGGTTTGGTTCACGCTGAACGGACGCCGCGGATTTAACACCGCCACCGACGATCATATGATGGGCTACGGGCCGGCCGCGCTGCATGTCGCGGGAACGGGCGAGGTCCGGTTCCGCGATGTTGCTCTGAAGGATCTGAACCGAAAATTCGAACCCAAGGCGCAGGTGTCGTCGCACTTCCGGGAGCAGGAATTGAACGATTTCTTCTATTCCTGGGGCGCCACCGTCGGCGATATCAATCACGACGGCATTCCGGACGTGATCGCCGGGCCGTTCTACTATCTCGGTCCGGATTACACCGAACGCCACGAATTCACCGCGGCGCGCAGCTATAGCGCCAGCAACAATTTTCCCGAAGGGATGGTTTACTTCGCCTACGATTACACCGGCGATGGATGGACCGACATTATCTGCGTCGATTCGCGGCCGGTTTATCTTTATGTGAATCCCCAGGGCGAATCGCGCCGCTGGGACCGCTATAACGTGGTTCCGAGCGCCACTTCGGAGATCGAAGTTTTTCGCGATATCGACGGCGACGGCAAACCCGAGATCCTGTTCGCCGGACCCAGGGCAACGATGGCCTACGCCAAGCCCGATCCCGCTAATCCGACCGGCGTGTGGAAGGTGCACAACATTTCCGAGCCCGGCCTGGCGGGTCCGCACGGGATGGGCGTCGGCGATATCAACGGCGACGGCCGTATGGACGTGGTGAACAGCCGCGGCTGGTGGGAACAGCCGGCATCCGGCGCGGCGGAGGGGCTTTGGAAATTTCATCCCACGGATTTCGGCACCGGCGGAGCGGAGATGGGCGTTTACGACGTCAACGGCGACGGTCTGAACGATGTGGTGACGGTGATCGCCGCGCATGGATGGGGAATCGCGTGGTTCGAACAAAAGCGCGACGCGCAGGGCAACATTTCCTTCGTCCGTCACGACATCATGGGCGACTTGAGCACCAGGAACGCAGGCGGCGTTGCATTTTCAGAAGCGCACGGCACCGCCTTCGCGGATATGGATGGCGATGGCGTGCCCGATCTGATCGTCGGAAAGAGGCTGTTTTCGCATCTCGAAAGCCATCTCGATCCCGATCCGTATGGCCCCGCGGTCCTGTACTGGTATCGGACGGTTCGCAACCCGAAGGCTCCGGGCGGCGCGGAATTTGTTCCGGAGCTGATTCACAACCGCTCCGGCGTGGGATCGCAGTTTGTTGTCACTGACCTGAACGGCGACGGAGCACCGGATATCGTCATCTCCGATGTAAAAGGCACGTTCATTTTCTGGAACCAGATGCACCCGCAGCGCGCGACGCGACGCTAGCCTCCCGTCCCAATGATTCGTGGCAATAACTCACGACACGGCGTGTGGGGCAGGCTCCGGGAGATCGATCGAAACGTCCCCGGCGCCCGGCTCGGCCCTTCGTTTCAACAGCAGCCCGCGCAATGCCGTGGCGCACGGAGGAGTGCGTACGCCATTTTTTTCTGTTCGAAAGGTCCGCTCATGAAAGCCACTCGATTGTTACGCCTCCAGGTTGTCTGGTTGGTTTTATCGCCTCTTGCTCTCGACGCACAGAACGTGAACTGGGCTGAGTTTCTGGGCGGTCCGGAAGCGGCGCACTATTCGCCGCTGACGCAGGTGAATACCGCGAACGCCGATAAGCTGCGAATCGCCTGGAGTTATGAGACCGGGGACGATACCAGCTACACGTTCTGCCCGCTGGTGGTGGATAACATCGCCTATGTGGCCGCGAAAGACGGCGCGCTAGTGGCGCTCGACGCGACCGCTGGCAAAGAAATCTGGGTACACAAATTCGCGCCCGGAGGACGATTCAGCGGCATCGCCGGACAGCGCGGCGCGAATTACTGGGAAAGCCAGGACCGCTCCGACCGGCGCATTTTCGTGACCGCGGAAGGATCGCTGCAAGCGATCGATGCGCGCACCGGCAAGCTGGTCGACTCCTTCGCCGATCATGGCAAGCTCGATTTGAAAATCGGCATCGACCGCGCGCGCTTTCCGCTGGCCTCGCGGACGGCGGGACGCGTTTTCGAAAATCTGATCATTTTGGGCAGCGCCACGGGCGAAGGATACCTTGCGCCACCGGGCGATATTCGCGCTTTCGATGCGGTCACCGGCAGGCTGGTGTGGGTGTTCCATACCATCCCACGCCCGGGCGAGTTCGGATACAAAACCTGGCCCTCGAACGCCTGGGAATATATGGGCGGCGTCGATGTGTGGGGCGAGTTCAGCGTGGACGAGAAACGCGGAATTCTATACATGCCGACCGCATCCGCCAAATACGAGCTGTACGGCGGCGACCGGCCCGGCAACAACTTGTACGCGGACAGCATCCTGGCGCTAAACGCGCGCACCGGAAAACTTCTGTGGTATTTCCAGACCGTTCATCACGACCTGTGGGACTGCGATCCCGACGCCGCTCCGCAACTGGTGACCGTGCGCCATGACGGAAAGATGGTGGATGCCGTCGCGCTCGCGTCGAAGAACGGGTTCCTGTATGTGTTCGATCGCGTCACCGGCAAGCCGCTGTGGCCGATTGTGGAACGTCCCGTTCCGCAATCCGATGTTCCTGGCGAGGTCACGTCCCCGACGCAGCCGTTTCCGACGGTGGTGCCTCCTTTTGTGCGTCAGGGCATGACGGTGAAAGATATGTACACCGGCTTCATGACGGACCAGGAAAAGGTGTGGTGGAAGGATCGGCTTTCGAAGGCGCGCACCGGTCTGTTCACGCCGCCGGCCTTGGGAGACATGATTCTGATGCCCAGCGTGAACGGAGGCGCGCTGTTTTTCGGCACCGGCGCCGACCCGGCGAATGGCACCGTGTACGTGGTGGGGAAGAACATGCCGTCGATCATCAAGCTGGTCCCGGCCGGTGAGTCGATCGACGCCAATGCGGGCAACCTGATTCCCGATCGTCCGCGAAACGGTCGCGGCGGGGCCGCGAACACGCAGGTGACCGCGGAACGGCGAGGCCGCGCCGTGTACGAGCAAAGCTGCCAGATGTGCCATGGCGACGATCTCAAAGGCGACCGCGGTCCGGAGATCGATGGCGCCGAGAGCGAGCTCGGCGCAGACGCGATTCGAACGATCATTGCCAAAGGCAAGGGCGGGATGCCGGCGATTCCGTCTCTGCCGGCGCCGCTGGTGGACGATCTGGTCGCGTTCCTGACCAAGCCGGATGCGGCTCCTCCGGGCAGCGCCGCGCCGCCCGCGGTGATGGCGCTGGCGCTGATGCGGATCGAACCACCGTATCCGGCGGGCGTGAAACCGCCGCCGTCGCGTTATAAGACCGGTTACGGCAACGAGCCTTACGTGGTCCGCCCGCCGTGGACGGTGCTCACGGCCTACGATCTGAATACCGGAAAAATCAAATGGCAGACGCCCTACGGCGATCTGCCGGAAGCCGGGCCGAGCGACAAATTGCGCGGCATGGTTTATCCGAAAAGCGGTCCCGTGATCACCGCGGGCGGGCTGGTGCTGTTCGCGGGCAACGACTCCAAGCTGTATGTGCTCAACAAAGACACCGGAAAGCTGATCTGCACCAAGGATCTGCCGAACGGCTCGCTCGGCGTGCCGGCGGTTTATGAAGTGAATGGCCGGGAGTTTGTGCTGCTGGCGGTTGCCGGAGGCAATGGGTTTCCGAAGGGCGGCCGGCTCGCCCCCGGCGGCTTCAATCCGCCAGCGATTTCGAAGAGTTACATCGCATTCGCTTTACCCGAAGGGAGTACACAGTAGCGTCCCGAGCGTTTAATTCCCTGAAAAAGGTGGGGCCGGTTTGTATTGGGCGGATTAAATAGAAATCCTCCGCAGGCGTGCAACAAGTCACGACATCGGCAGGCTCTCAGCCCGCCTGGCCGGCTCCAGAAGAGGCGGGCGGCGCGCCGCCGCAGGTCGAGGGACTGCCCCACAAACCGGTCGCCATTGCGGCATCAGCCCAGACGAAAATGGCCGGCGATTTTCTCAAACATTTCTAACTGCTGTAACTCCCAACGGGAGTCAAGTCCGAGTTCGCGAGCCATGAGCGAAGCTACCTTCGGCGCTGCTTCTAATGCCGCCTTGGTGTTCAAGAAAAGCGCTCGTGTGCGCCGGCACAGGACATCCTCCACGGTTCTAGCCATCTCGTTTCGCACGGACCAGACGACCTCCGCGCCCGTGTAAGGGAGAGATCCGGCCAGGGGCTGCGCAAGCTGAGGATCTCGCCGCATGATCTCCTGGATCGCCGGCGCGTCAGAACCGTAGACACGAAGATGGCCGAAGTTATGAGCCTGCGGGTGAGACCCATGAATCTTTAAATTCCTGGTGAGACATTCCCTCTCCGGCAGCTTGCCCAGCATGGTGGCATGATTCACACAATCTTCGGCCATATTTCGGTAAGTCGTCCACTTACCCCCGGTGATGCTCAGAAGCCCCGACTCATCGATATGGATGGTGTGATCACGCGATAGCGAAGCCGTGTTCCTCGAATCAGCCGACGTTACCAGCGGCCGAATCCCGGTAAATACGCTCAACACATCACTGCGCCTGGGCGCCTTATGCAGGTAGTGACTCGCGGTTTGGATAATAAACTCGATCTCTTCCTCCTTTGGAGAAGGCTCGATTGTTGCTTCCGGGATTGCCGTATCCGTCGTGCCGACCAGAGTGTGATCATGCCAGGGAATCGCGAACATGACTCGGCCGTCGCTGGTATGCGGCACCATAATCGCGGAATCACCAGGCAAAAATGACCGGTCGAACACCAGATGAATTCCCTGGCTTGGAGAAATCATCGGCTTCACGAATGCATCGCCGAGCCTGCGGACGCTATCCGTAAACGGGCCCGTGGCATTCACCACAACCTTAGCTGTCGCCGTAAGCTCCTCGCCGCTTTCCTCGTCGCATGCCCTGACTCCATTTACAAAGCCATCTTCACCTTTGGTCAATCCGGTGACTCGGCAGTAATTGATTAAGGTGGCGCCCTGTTCCGCCGCCGTCGCGACCATGTTGATCAACAAACGGGAGTCATCGAATTGACCGTCATAATAAATCACGCCTCCGCGAAGGCCGTCCGGATGAAGGGTCGGAAGGCGTTCGAGAGTCTCTTCGCGGGAAAGGATCTTCGACGGGCCGAAGCCGTATTTCCCGGAAAGAATGTTGTAGATTTTTAGCCCCAGCCCGTAGAAAGGAGCTTCCCACCAGTCATAATTCGGCACAATAAAGGCGAGATCTCTCACGATATGTGGTGCGTTTTGGCGTAGAATGCCGCGTTCTCTCAGGGCTTCCATCACCAGTGAGATATTTCCCTGCTCCAGATAGCGAACGCCGCCATGGACCAGTTTGGTGCTTCTGCTGGACGTCCCTTTTCCGAAATCGCCGCCTTCGAGCAGCAGGGTGTCGTAGCCGCGCGAAGCGGCATCAATGGCAACTCCGACGCCGGTCGCTCCGCCTCCAACGACGATCATGTCCCACTCGCCACGATGTGAATGAAGACGACCGAGCATTTCCGGACGTGTCATGCGGTTCGCCTAATATCATAGCCGTGTAGTCGCTGTTCAAACGTCGCGCGCGGGTTGCTGAAACGGGCAATTCGTGTTTTCACAAGGAGTGCGTCTTTATTGAGGTTGCGCCGGAGAGGAACGGAATGGACGGGGCTGAAGCGGGCGGCGGTTTCTGCCGATCAATATATTTGTAAAGAAGTAGCTTGACGTACATCGTAAGTTGCTGCAAAATAATTAAGTCCGAGCTATTTCTGGAGCAACTTCGAGCAGAGGAAGAAGCTTTGTCCCTTAAAATCAGGCTTTCCGCATTCTTTGTTGTATTTTCAACCGTTTGCATCTCCAATCTGCTGGCTATTACCCCCGTCAAAAAGAGACGAAAGCACGTCGCGGCGAGAACCGTCGCGATGAATGTGGTTTCGACTCATCGCGTGGTGCGGGCCAGAAAGAGAACCTTCAGCTTCGGTCCCTGGCGCGTTCCCAACTACGCCGATTCGGCGGTGGGCGATTTCACCGACGGCGAGGACTTGACGGTTCGCCGCGCGGCGCTGGCGGCGCTGGGGCGGATGAACGGAACCATCGTCGTGACCGACCCGGATACCGGGCGGATTCTGACCATCGTGAATCAGAAGCTCGCGTTTCAGAGCGGGTATGAGCCGTGCTCGACCATTAAAGTGCCGGTCGCGCTGGCGGCGCTGAGCGAGAATATCATCGAGCGGCAGACGCTGATTCGCGTGTACGGCCGCACCACCTTCGACCTGACCACCGCGCTGGCGCGGTCGAATAATCAGTATTTCGCGAGCCTCGGACAGCGGCTCGGATTCGAGCGCGTCAGCTATTACGACCGGCTGTTCGGCCTGGGCGAAAAAGCGGGACTCGATATTCCGCAGGAGCAGGCCGGAAGCTTGCCGGCGACGGTTCCCAGGAGCGGAATCGGCATGATGACCAGCTTCGGCGACGGCATCGACATGACGCCGCTCGAATACGCGGCGCTGATCGGCGCGGTGGCCAACGGCGGGACGCTTTATTATTTGCAGTATCCGCGCTCGCAGGCGGAGGCGATGTCGATGATCCCGCGCGTGAAGCGGCGGCTGGATATCGAAGAATGGATTCCGGAGATCAAGCCGGGAATGATGGGCGCGGTGGAGTACGGAACCGCACGACGCATCGGCTTCGATCCCAATCAGCCGATTTACGGCAAAACCGGGACGTGCACGGACGCGCGCACGCCGACGCACCTGGGATGGTTCGGGTCGTTCACCGAGCTCGGTAAGGACCGGCTGGTGGTGGTGGTGTTGCTGACCGGCGCGAACCTGGTAAGCGGTCCGGCGGCCTCGGGCGTGGCGGGACAGGTTTATAAAAACCTGGGCGTCGCCAGTTATTTCGCGCAGGAACATCGCCTGTCGGCGGCGGCGATGACCGTGAATTAAGGGTCGGCGATTCCTAAAAAACTCAGAATCCCCGCACGATCCACCCGCCTGTTCGAGCGGACCCTTCCGGCGCTATCAACACCGGCCCGGAAAGCGCCGGTTGCATTCTCCTTGCCAGCACGATAAAATCTGACGGAATTGTAGAGGGACCAAATCAAATGCCTGGTTGCAAGCTTTTTGTCATGGGACTGGCCATCGCCACCATCGCTTTCGCGCAGTGGAAACCGAAAGAGACCGAATGGCCGACCTATAATGCTGACACCATGGGATCGCGCTACCGGCCGCTCGATCAGATCAACGCGCAGAATTTCAATAAACTCGAAATCGCCTGGCGATTTAAAACCGATCCGATCGGCAACCGGCCGGAGTACAAACTCGAAGGCACGCCGCTCATGGTCAACGGAGTGGTCTACGCGACGGCCGGATCGCGGCGCGCGGCCATCGCGCTCGACGCGGCGACCGGCGAATTGCTGTGGGTCCACGGTGAGCATGAAGGCGAACGCGGCGCCAGCGCTCCGCGGCAGTTGTCCGGGCGCGGTCTCGCGTTCTGGTCCGACGGCCACGGCGACGATCGCATTTTATATATCACTCCGGGATTCCGGCTGATCTGCCTGAACGCAAAAACGGGCATGTACGTGCCGACGTTCGGCAAGGGCGGCGTGGTGGATCTGAAGCTCGAGGACGATCAGGAAATTTCGGCGTGGAATGAGAACGGCCAATGGGTTCCGGATTTGATTCACGGGGAAATCGGGATTCAATCGGCTCCGATTGTCGGTGGAAACACGCTCATTATCGGCGCGTCGTTTCGCGAAGGCATGACGCCGAAGAGCATGCGCAATAACAAGGGGTACGTGCGCGGCTTCGACGTCCGCAGCGGAAAACGTTTGTGGATTTTCCACACCATTCCGAAAAAAGGCGAGCCGGGTTACGACACCTGGGAAAACGGATCGGCCGATTATACCGGCAACACCGGCATGTGGACGCAGCCGGCGATCGATACCGAACTGGGTTTGGCGTATCTGCCGATCGAATCGCCGACGGGAGATTATTACGGCGGGCATCGGCCGGGGAACGATTTGTACGGCGAGACGCTGGTGTGCGTCGATCTGAAAACCGGCCAGCAGAAGTGGCATTTTCAGCTGGTGCATCACCCGCTGTGGGACATGGATATTTCCTCGACGCCGCTGCTGATGAATATCAACGTGGACGGGCGAGCGATTAAGGCGGTCGCGCAGCCGTCGAAACAGGGTTTCCTTTATGTGTTCGATCGCGTGACGGGAAAACCGGTGTTCGGAATCAAGGAACGGCCGGTGGAAGTGGGTGACGTTCCGGGCGAGTGGTATTCGAAAACGCAGCCGTTTCCAGTGAAGCCGCCGGCTTATGCGCGCAATGGCGTCACCGAAGATGAGTTGATCGATTTCACGCCGGAATTGCACGAGCGGGCGTTGGAGATTATCAAGCGATACAAGATCGGGCCGGTGTTTACGCCGCCGTCGTTGAGCAACGTTGATGGTCCGCTGGCGACGCTGACGCTGGGCACGGCCAGCGGCGGGACGAACTGGCCGGGCGCGAGCTTCGATCCGGAAACGCACACGGTTTATGCGTACGCGTGCAACGCGTGTTTGACGCCGATCGGGCTGGTGCCGTCGCCAAAAGAGATTTCGGACATGCGCTACATTTCGGGAATTGCGGGGCGCTCGATCAATATTGCTCGCGGGCCGGGCGAGAACGCGGGAGCGGATTCACCGATGCCGGCGCGGCGTCCTGCGGCGGGTCGCGGAGGACGCGGCGGAGGCGGTGGGTATCAGGCGCTGAATGTCGACGGGTTGCCGCTGATCAAGCCGCCGTACAGCACCATTTCCGCGATCAATGTGGATCGCGGAGAAATTGTCTGGCAGGTGGCGCACGGCGAGACTCCGGACAACATTCGACACTACGCGCAGGAGCATCATTTGGATATCCCGCGCACGGGACAGAGCGGGTACAACATCGGCACGCTGGTGACGAAGACGCTGGTGATCGCCGGCGATGGCCAGGTGACGAATACGACGGAGTGCGGCCACGGCGCCATGCTGCGCGCTTACGATAAGGCGACCGGCAAAGAAGTGGGCGAGGTGTGTATGCCGGCGCAGCAGAGCGGGTCGCCGATGACGTATATGGTCAACGGGAAGCAGTATATTATTGTCGCGGTCAGCGGCGGAAATTATTCGGGCGAATATCTTGCGTTTTCGCTGCCGGAATCGGAAGAGCCGGCGGCGACGCGCGGCAGCCGGCTGAGATAAGCTATGCACATGAACGCTAAATACGTGATCCTGGCGGTGGCCTTGGCGGCCGGCGTGGCTTTTTCGCAGGAACCAACCAGATCGGTTTGGGATGGAGTGTATACCGCCGATCAGGCCAAGCGCGGGGAGACCGCTTATAACACCAACTGCGCGTCCTGCCACGGGGATCAGTTGAATGGCGGTGAAATGGCTCCCCCGCTGGCTGGCGGGGAGTTCATGTCGAACTGGAATGGTCTGACGGTAGGGGATTTATACGACCGCATCCGTACGACGATGCCGGCGGGCAAACCAGGATCGCTGAGCCGCGAAACGAACGTGGATATTGTTTCCTTCATTCTGGCGTTCAATAAATTCCCGGCGGGCGATCAGGAATTGCCGCACTCGTCCGAGGCGCTGAAACAGATCAAGCTGGAAGCGGAAAAACCGGCGAAAAAGTAAACACGCCCCTTCTGGCGGGCGCGTTTCGACGAGCCATTCGTCAGCTGCTCAAGCGAGGCGCCGGTCCGCGCCTTGTGCGACATTCCGATTACGTCACCGGCATGAGATCACGACCGCTGTGATGGCCGCGCTCTGAAATAGCCGAGCGTGGTCGCCTTTCTGACGATAAAGGGCGCGCCCGCGAGCCAAGCGTGGTAGATGTAGCGCAATCCCGCAGCGGCGTGCTATGCTGCGATAGTCATCTCGCTGCGCGCCCGTAGCTCAGTTGGATAGAGCGTCTGGCTACGAACCAGAAGGTCGGCAGTTCGAATCTGTCCGGGCGCACCATAAAATCAACGAACTTCGACCAGTCCGCGGTTCTCTGCCCATCCAAAACCCATTTAAATGTCAGACAGGGCGCGCATTCGCGACCTCGGCACTGACCTTTTCTTTCCGCATCCGCTGCTGTTGACCGTTCACCCCGGCCTCATCGATCACGAGTTGATCGCCGCGAACATCACTTCGCCGAAGCGCGCAAAACTCCTCTGATCGAAGGCCGAGCTGCCAGCAGTATGCGGACGGGCGTCACATTCTTCGAGCGAATGCGCTAGATTCGAGCGGCGCTTTTCGGGATTTCGGCTTCAGGTTACGCGCCGAATTTGCGAACGAGCAACCGACGGTCGACAGCCAGGTTGAAAATCGCTCTTAAATGGACCCTAAGCTTGGATAGCAGCGAGGAGCTCGCCCCGCGCTCGACGCACGTGTTCACGAACCGCTGCAATTCGGCCTCACCGTCTGCAAATTCCCGCAGGGGCCTCGCACCCTGCTAGAAAATAAATCTCGCGCCTAACTTAATAATGCGCGGTGGATTGGGTCCGTTCACCGTATTTTCGACGTAGGTGGAATTCAGGAACGTGGTTGCGGTTCCCGAATCCACATTGAGATTCGGCTGCTGGTAACTAACGTGGTTCAAGGCATTGGTCGCCTCTGCACGAATCTGAAGTTTAATCCTCTCGCTGACGGCGAAGTTTTTATAGATCGAGAGATTCAATTGCTGGAGGTCCGGCCCTTGCAGAATATTGCGCGCAATTCCGAAGGGCGTGCCGAAATACTTGTCGGCGGCTAGAGTGTTGTAAATCCAGTGCACCGAATTAAAGGCCACCTGCTGCGACGTATTGGCCAAATTTACCAATTCCCCGTTGGACAGGAACTCACCGACGGTCCCTAATGGCGCCGCGGGATTCGCAAGGAATGGCCGCAGTGCGTCAGAACCGCCGATGAGACTGGTCGAGGCGGCGTCCTCCATCGGGTTAGCGCTCGTATTGGACTGGAGCGGCTGCATCGGCCGCCCCGCCTGGTAGATCTCAAATGCTCCGATGGTCCATCCGCCGGCCACGCGATTGTACCAGTGGGACGTACCTTTGAGCCAAGGCATGTTCCAGTTCAGGTTGATCGAAAGCGCCTCCGGGACGTTGTTGTTGGACAGCGCGCGCTCGCCTCCGTCCACGTTGAACGGATCCTGCGCCTGCACGATAGAGCCGAACGATCCCGCACCGGCGTCGCTGTATACCTCGCTTATATTATCCATGGTCTTGCTCCAGGTGAACGCGACGGACGAGGTGAGTTGGTGACCCAGATCGCGGATGGTGTAGGCTAACTGCAAGCCGTTATAACTGGAGTGGGCGCTGTTGTCCCGCAGGCGAACGGTGGAATAGTCGGGGTATTCTCTTCCGTTGCAAGCCGCGCACGAGGTGTTCACGCCAGGTTGCAATCCCGCCGGCAGAACGTCTGAAAAACCGTTTTGCACGTAGGGCAGGATGAGCGGGTTGCCATTGCGGGTCGCGAACTGGTGAACGCCTTCCGTGCCGACGTAGCGGATTTCAAGACCCGTCTTGCTGCCTATCATTCGCTGGATTCCTAAACTGAAGCTTTCCGAATACGGAGACAGGAAGTTGGGGGCGAACAAGCTCTGGCTTAGGGTGCGCGGGTCCACGCCAGCCGGAGGAGTATAGATCGATGACAGGGCTGCTCCGGTAAGATTGGCCGGCATGTCCGGGTAGCTCCCGGTGGCGTAATTGTCAGAGTACGCGAATACTACCGGGGCCGCGGTCGCCCCGTTCAAAAACAGATTGTAGAAAGCGGGATCGTAAGCCATCGAGAAACCGCCGCGGATCACGGTTGCGTCCTGGCCGAGCAGCTTGCTCAGGAACCCTCCCTTGGACTCGGGCGTCCAGGCGAAACCGATGCGTGGAGCGATGTTCTTCGACGGCGCCGGATAACTCGGATAGGTTCGATCGGCCAGCGGCAGGCTGGTGTTCCAGATAGCGGTCGCGGGATTATTTTCGCGGGCCACGGTTTCCTGATTGAGCAGGTTGATCGGCTGCCCGGAGTATTCGTAGCGCACGCCCAGGTTAAACGTCAGATTCGGACGAAACTTGAAGTCATCCTGGAAATAATAAGCCTGATCGAGCTCATGCGGCTTCTCCGTCAGGAGTCCGGCGGCGCCGGCGTACGTCTCCGGGGTATTGTTCAAATACTGCTGGAAGCTGGCGAACGCATAAACACCATTGCCGTTCGGCAGGAATCCAATCGGGGTGTTATCGTCAATTTCCTGGAAACCCATTTTGAGCGAATGGCGCCCCATCTGCTTGCTCAGGTTGTCCTGATACTGATAGCTGTTGATCAGCCGGTATTGCGGAAGATTGTAGGCCAACCCAAAGCCCTGATCGCCGGTGACCGATACGCTCGCGACGTTCTCCCCAAAGTTGTTGAAGCCGTACGTGTTGCCGCCAAAATCGTCGTATTCGCTCTTGACGAAGCTGAAGCGGAACTCATTCACCAGCGTCGGACTCGCGGTCCACACCCAGCTGCCGCCCGCCTGCTTGCTGTGGCTCGGTGTACCGTAACAATAACCGGACAGCGAGCAGCCATTGTAAGGGGCCGCGTGTTGCTGGTCGTAGAATTTGCCCATCAGCGCCATACTATCCGAGAGGTGATAGTCGACGTGGATACCCGAGTCCCAGTTATCTTGCGGCTCCGCGATGGTGCGCTCGATGGGGGCGAACGGAACCGTAACCGACTGGCCGTTAGGAGCCGTGAAGGTTTCGTTCACCTGCTCACTGGCGATGATCGTCGGATTCCCGATCGACTGCGACCAGGGTCCGTATTTAATGTAGTCCTGGAGGGGAATGGAGTTGGGAAAGTAAGAACTTAGCGTGGTCAGGGCCGCGGGAGTCGGAGTCTCCGCGCTGGGCAATCCAAGGGAGGTGGCGGCTTGGCGGATCCACTGGCGTTGCAGCCACATGTTGAAAAAAACCTTGTTTTTGATAACCGGTCCTTCGAACTGGCCCGCGAGAATCGAGTCCTTATAGGCGGGCGGGGTGGTCAAACCGTCGGCCTTCTGAAGATTATCGAGCGCCGTCCAATTGGAATCGTCGCGCCGGAAGTAAGTGCCCACGCCATGGAAGGTGTTTGTGCCGGACTTGACCCGGATATTCACGATCGCGCCGGCATCGCGCCCGTACTCAGCGCTGTACTGGTTGGTGATCACCTGATATTCGCCGATCGCTTCCATGTCGGCAAACAGGTATCCAGGACCCTCCAGAGTCGGATCATTGTTGTCCTGTCCGTCCAGCAGGAAGTTATTCGAGCGTCCGCGCTGGCCGTTAGCGGAAAAAACCAGTCCGTTCGAGTTGACATTTCCGAAGCCGATCACGATTCCCGGCGCGGTGAGCGCCATCTTGTCCAAGCCGCCCTGAACCGCAGGCATGGAGAGGATCGTGTCTGACTGAACGTTCTGGCTGAGCTGTGATGTGTCGGTAGTCAGCACCGGAGCCGAACCCTCCACCTCTACCGTCTGGCCGACGGTGCCCACCTGAAGCGTCGCATTCACCACCGGCTCATGCGCCAGTTCGACCACCACGTCCTTCGCCTCAAAAGCGCTGAATCCGGCTGCCTCGATGTGCACGGTGTAAGTGCCGGGAATCAGAAAGGCGGCCTTGTAAACACCCGCGTTATTGGTGGTCCATGCCGTCGCGACACCGGTCGCTTGATTTGTGACCGCGACCTTCGCGCCGGGGATGACCGCGCCAGCCGGGTCAGTTACCGTTCCCGAGAGAGACCCGGTCGTGATTTGCGCCCAGCAGACCGCCGCAAAGAGCCCTAAAAAAACAACATTGCGTATGGTGGAGCGGACAAAACACAATCCTGCGTCAAGACCCCTATTTCGATCCATGCAACCTCCAGAAGATTCGAAAACTCTTTAAAGCGGGAATCAACAGGGAATCAACAGACCGGGCGGATGCGCAGCGCGGCGCGACAGAATATAGTACCGAAACACTAACAGAGTTTTCATATGATGTCAATAAAATTCCTGGACGGCGACACGACAAAGCACTGATTCGAGCCAAACTCCTTGTCGCGGCGCGAGAGACGTGATACTCTTGATCCCCATGAAGCAGCGCTTCTCTTTCTGGCTGGTTGCGACTTGTTTCACGCTGTCGTCCATTTCCTTCGCGGCTGACGGCAAACGCTCCATCACCGAGGTCGACCTTTATAACTTCCAGTGGATCGCCGACGCGCAAATTTCGCCGGGCGGAGGCGAAGTCATCTATACCCTGGTGAAGACAACGCCAAAGCATGACGACTACCAGACATCGCTCTGGATCGTCCCTTCGGTGGGAGGTCCGGCGAGGCAATTAACCTCCGGCCCGCACGATTCCGCGGCGCGCTGGTCTCCCGATGGAAAATCGGTGGCCTTTCTGCGGCGCGGCGACAGGGGCGTTCAGATTTATCTCCTGCCGATGAGCGGCGGCGAAGCGCGGCCGCTGACCGATCTGCCCAAAGGCGCCGGTGAGCCGGTGTGGTCGCCGGACGGCCGCAGGATCGCCTTCTCGAGCACCACCATCGCCAGCGATTTCGAACCGAAAAAAGACCCCGCCGAAGAAAGCGATGTGCGCATCATCACCTCCGCCAAATATCGTCTGAACGGCGCCGGCTATCCCGATCGCCAGAGCCATATCTGGGAGGTCGATGTGCCGGCTGTGGCAGGTTCGGCCCAAAAGGCGCGGCAGATTACTTCGGGCGAGTTCACCGAAGGCGATATGACCTGGTCGCGCGACTCGTCGGAAATTTATTTCGTTTCAAATCGCGTGAAAGACTCGGATTTTCTGCCGCCGGACAGCGATGTTTATGAAGTCGGCGCCAGCGGCGGAGCCATAACTAAAGTGGCCAGCATCGATGGTCCGATTCATGGCATCACGGTCAGTCCGGATGGCGCCAGAATCGCCTTCATCGGAGATATAAACAGCGATGGAGGTCCGGCGCGCTCGTATAGCCAGCCTGACCTGTTCGTAACCAGCGCTCAGCCTGGCTCTACGCCGAAAAATCTGACGGCGAATTACGATTTCGACATCGGCGGGGGCGTAGGCGGCGATCAGGGCCCTCCGCGCGGCGGCGGAAGATCGAGCCCCTATTGGAGCGCGGACGGGAAAAGCATCATCGTCACGTCCGCCGAACAGGGCCGCGTGAATCTCAAACGCGTCGACGCCGCGTCGGGAAAAGTCAGCGCATTGACCGACGGCAATTTCGATGTCTTCTCCTATCACCCCTCGGCCGATGGCTCGAAAATCGCGGTGCTGATCTCGACCCCGGTGAGCATCGGGGACCTGTTCATCGTTGAAGGAAATTCCGGGCATTCGCAACAGATCACGCACATCAATCGCGAGCTGTTTTCGCAATTGAACCTGACCGAACCGGAGATGATCTGGTACAAGAGTTTCGATGGGCGCCGCATCCAGGCCTGGGTGCAGCGGCCTCCCGATTTCCAGGAAGGCCGCAAATACCCCATGATTCTCGATATTCACGGCGGCCCGCATTCCGCTTATGGCTACACCTTCGATCATGAGTTTCAGTGGATGGCGGCCAAAGGCTACGTGGTGCTCTACCCCAATCCGCGCGGCAGCACGACCTACGGACAGGAGTTCGGCAATATCATTCAATATCGCTACCCGGGCGACGATTTTAAAGACCTGATGGCAGGCGTGGATGACCTCATCGCCCGCGGCTGGGCGGATCCGGACCGGCTCGCCGTCACCGGCGGCAGCGGCGGAGGCGTGCTCACCAACTGGACGGTCGGACACACCAACCGCTTCAAAGCAGCCGCTTCGCAACGATCCATCGCGGATTGGGCCGGCTGGTGGTACGGCGCCGATATGATCGCGCCCTCCTGGTTCCGCGGCGCGCCGTGGGAATCCGAGGCCGACTTCAAGGCGCGTTCGCCGATCACTTATGTGACCCAAGTCACCACACCGCTGATGCTGATCGAAGGCGAGTCCGATTTTCGCACTCCGCCGGCCTATGGCGGCGAACAAATGTTTCGAGCCTTGAAGTATCAGCACAAAATCGCGGTGATGGTGAGGTTCCCCGGAGAAACTCACGAGTTGTCGCGATCCGGCAAACCGGTGCATCGCGTCGAACGGCTGCGGCACATTGTGGCGTGGTTCGACAAGTACACGCAGGGGCAGGAAATTCATACTTATGATGCTCAGTAAGCAGACCGGTCGCCGCGCCCTGTGGTCGCCGTTCATTCCGTTGATTCTGTCGACGGTAACCGCCGCGACCCGCGGGTTGTCCATTTTCCACACAGCTCGTGCGGTGTTTGCGATATCCTTGTAAACTGTAAGTTTTGTAAAAGGCAGGACTGTGCTGTCCCCTCCGTAACTCGCCACGCCGGCGAGCAGTTTTTTCGCCCCTTTTAGTGAACTGAAAAAGGGAATTATGATGAGGCGATTGTTATGATCAAAAAACTTTTATCCGCGCTGTTTCTGTTCGCGGCCATTGCGGCCGCGCAGCCTGAGCCGACCGCCGTCGCCATCCGCAATGCGAAGATCGTGACCGTCAGCGGCCCGGTGATCGCGAACGGCACCGTGGTTCTGCGTGACGGATTGATTGAATCGGTCGGCGAGAACGTCAGCCCGCCGGCGGATGCCATGGTGATCGACGGCGAGGGCCTGACGGTCTATCCCGGACTCATCGACGCGCTCAGCACCTGGGGCATTCCCGCGGCGCCGCCCGCTGGACGTGGCGGAACAGCGGCTCCGCCCGAGCCGCATTCCTGGGGTCCGGAAGATCGTCCCGCGACCACCAGCTGGATCAAAGCGGCCGATCTGATTCAGCCCAACGACCGCCGTTTCGAGTCCGCGCGCGAAGCCGGATTCACCACCGCGGCCGTGTTTCCGACCCGCGGAATTTTTGGAGGCCAGGGATCGCTGATCGATTTAGGTGGCCCGAAAATCGCGGACATGGTAGTGGTTCCCAGCCTGGGCCAGTACATCGCCATGCACACCATGCCGCCGGGCGCCGGATTCCCCGTCGCGCTGATGGGCGTGATCGCCTACGTCCGGCAGATTTATCTCGACGCCGATTATTACACGATGCTCAAAGCGGCCTACGATCGTGATCCGCGCGGGATGAAGCGGCCGGAATACGATCGCGCGCTTGAAGGCGTCCTCGAATCGAAGCGCATTCTGCTGCCCGCCAATCGCTGGGTGGAGGTCGAGCGCATGGTTCGATTCGGCGCGGAGCTGAAGCAGCCGACCATTCTCTACGGCATGCGCGAAGGTTTCGATGCACGCTCCGTGGATCATTTGAAGGGCAAAAATACCCCGGTGCTGGTCAGCCTGAAATGGCCGGAACCGCCGCGCGACGCCGATCCCGACGACGTCGACACCTTGCAGGTGCTGGAGGACCGCGCCAAGGCTCCGACCGCTCCCGCGGTGTTGCAGCAGGCGGGTATTCCGTTCGCGTTCTATTCGGACGGCATCGATCAGACCCGCGATCTGGATCGGGCCGTGAAGAAAGCCATCGATAACGGCTTATCGCGCGACGCGGCGGTCCGCGCGCTGACCCTTTCCGCGGCCGAAATTTACGGCGTAGCGGATCGGCTGGGCAGTATTGAAAAAGGCAAAATCGCGAATCTGGTGGTCACGCGCGGCGAGATTTTCGACGATCGGACCAAAGTGGAAATGGTGTTTATCGATGGAATCAAACACACGCCGGCGCCGCCCGCGGCAGGTCGCGGACGCGTCGCAACGGAGAACCGCAAATGAGAACAAGACTGCTTCTGGGAATCCTGGCGGTGGCCGCGCTGCATGCCCAGGTCACCGTAATTAAGAACGCCACGATTATGACCGAAGGCGCCAAGGGCACCATGAAGGGCTCGATCCTGGTGCGCGACGGAAAAATCGCGGAAATCGGCGACGTCATGGTGCCCGAAGGCGCGACGGTGATCGATGCCAACGGCCAATGGGTGATCCCCGGCATCATCGATTGCCACACGCACATCGCCGTCGACGGCAATATGAACGAGAGCAGCGTCTCGGTGTCCTCGATGGTGAATGTCAAGGACGTGATCAACCCGGAGGACATCTCCATTTATCGCGCGCTCGCCGGAGGCGTCACGGTAGGCAACGTTCTGCACGGTTCGGCGAATTCCATCGGCGGCCAGACGGTTGTGATTAAAATGCGCTGGGGCCAGGACGCCGACGGATTGATCTTTCAGGGCGCCAAGCCCGGTCTGAAGTTCGCCCTGGGCGAGAACCCGAAGCGCTCCGGCAATCCGCAGCCCGGAAGCAACGGCCCGCTGCGCTATCCCGCGACGCGCATGGGCGTCGAAGACACCATTCGCGAAGCCTTGAATCAAGCTGTCGCGTACAAAGCCGAATGGGACAAGTACGATGCCGCGGTGCAGGCCGGCCAGCATCCGCTGCCGCCGCGAAAAGATCTGAAGCTGGAAGCGCTGAAGGAAGTGCTCGAAGGCAAGCGTTACGTGCACGCGCATTGTTATCGGGCCGATGAAATCCTGATGCTGCTCCGCATCGCCGACGATTACCACTTCAAAATCCGCACCTTGCAGCACGTGATGGAAGGGTACAAAGTCGCCAAGGAGATCGTCGCGAGCGGCGCGGGCGCGTCCACCTTCAGCGACTGGTTCGGCTACAAGATGGAAGTGTTCGACGCGATCCCCTACAACGCCGCCATCATGCACGACAAAGGCGTACTGGTCAGCCTCAATAGCGATAGCGAAAACGGCGAGCTGATGGGCCGGCTGAACACCGAAGCCGCGAAGGCGATCAAGTACGGCGGCCTTTCGCGCGAGGATGCGCTGGCGATGGTGACCATCAACCCGGCTAAGCAGCTCGGCGTCGACGATCGCGTCGGATCGATCGAGGTGGGCAAGGATGCCGATATCGTGATCTACGACAAGGACCCGCTGTCCGAGTTTGCCAAAGTCCAGAAGGTGCTGATCGACGGCCACAAATATTTCGATCGCGATCAGGACATCAGCGGCCGCAAGGCGATGGAAGCGGAGAAAGAAAAATTGCTGGAAATGGAAAAACAGGATCAGCCGCCGGCTCGCCGGGGAGGTGCGCAATGAGAAATGTTCTTCTGTCCGCGGCGCTGTTCTCCTGCGCCATGTTCGCCGCCGATGACACGGTCTTGATCCGCAATGCGGACGTTTTTCCCGTCACCGGTCCGGAGATGCAAAACGTCTCGGTCTTGATTCAGGACGGGAAAATCGCCGCGATCGGCGCGAAAATTACCGCGCCCAAAACCGCCAGGATCGTCGAGGCCAAAGGACTGCGCGTCTATCCCGGCATGATCGACTCGGGCACCACGCTCGGATTGAACGAAATTGGCGCGGAGCGCGTCACCGTCGATACCAACGAAATGGGTGAGTTCATGCCGCAGTTGAAAGCGCTGATCGCGGTGAATCCGGACAGCGCCAGCATCAGCGCCACGCGCGTGAACGGCATCACCACGGCCATGACTTATCCCGCGCAGGGCGGCCGCGGCGGCGGGCGAGGCGGCGCCGGAACGCCGCAGTTTATTTCCGGCGAAGCGGCGCTCATTCATTTGTCCGGCTGGACCTGGGAAGAAATGGAAGTTCTGCGCGCCGCGGCCATGCAGTTGAATTTTCCCTCGATCGCGGAACGGGCCGGGCGCGGCGGTGAAGAGGCTGCTCCAGGCCGCGGACCGGTTCCGTTCAGCGAAGCCAAGCGCCGCTACGATCAGCAGATCCAGCAGATCAATGACTTTTTCGACGCCGCGCGCCAGTATCAGAAGGAGCGCGCCTCCAACGCTCCCGGCTTCGTCAAGGATTTGAAAATGGAAGCGATGCTTCCCGTGCTCGATCAAAAAGAGCCGGTGGCCATCACCGCGAACCGCGAGCGCTCCATTCACGACGCCATTCTTTTCGCGGAAAAACAGCACATCAAAGCCGTAATCGTGCAACCGCACGAACTCGGTAAAGTTGCGGCGGAGTTGAAGTCGCACAATATTCCCTTGATTCTGGGCCGCACCGAGGCGCTGTCGGAAAACCGCGACGATCCTTACGATGCGGAGATGACGCTTCCGGCGCAGGCCTACAAAGCGGGACTGAAGTTTGCCTTCGGCACCTTCAGCAACGAATGGTCCCGCAATCTTCCCTACAATGCCGCCCGCGCCGTTGCCTTTGGCCTTCCCTATGAGGAAGCGCTGAAAGCGATCACCATCAACGCCGCCGAAATTTGGGGCGCGGCTGCGGAGACCGGATCGATCGAAAAGGGCAAATGGGCCGACCTGATGATCACCGACGGCGATCCCATGGAGTTATCGACGCAGGTGAAACACCTGTTCATCAAAGGCCAGGAAGTCCCGCTGACCAACCGTCAAACCGAGCTCTACCACCGCTACATGTCGCGTCCCTAGTGGCATAAGCCGCCGGGCTTGTGCCGTTCGCGGCCGACGAATCGGCATGAGGAGCGACCGTTCGCGGTCGCTACGGCACCGGAACGAACGGCACCTTCGCCGCATTCATCGCGTCGTTGAACTTCGCCGTTTGCTGCCCCAGCGCACTTAGCTTTCGACCCGTATCCGCGATGGCCTTCTTCACCACGGCGATCTGTTCAAGCTGCGTCTGACTCGGCGCCGCCGAAAAGGACTGCAGGTCGTCCATCAACTGCGTCACGCGATTCGCCACGGGTTGCAAAACGACCTCCGGTTCAGGACGCGACAACATCGCTCGTCGCTCCTCCGCGGAAAGCTGCGGTCCGGTGAACCCGCGCCCCGCAAAGGCCGGCCGCAAATCGTCCAGCGATCGTCTGAGCGACTCCGCCATGGCCCTGACGCTCTGCGGAGGCTTGCTCGTATCCGGACGGCGCCACGCCGTTTCAAGAGCGCGCAGCGACGAATCGGCCGCCGCGAACTTTCTCCGCATCGCATCGGTCTCGCCGACCATGCCCATTAATTCGTTCAGCGCGAGCCGCCGCTTGGCCCGGTCGGCCGCACTGAACCACGTCACGCGAGGATCTTCCTCCACCGCGAACTTCTTGGCGCTCCTGCTCGACCCGATGGAAACCTCCACGGTATACTCGCCCGGATCGACGATCGGTCCGCGATCGGGCGGTCCCATATTCGGCCGCGGCCCCGCCAGCGCCACAAAGTTCACCGCCTGCGCGATGGCCGCCGAGTCGGCCGGCGCGGACCGGTCATAGCGCATATCCCAGATCACTCGATTCACTCCCGCCTCGACGCTGGAGGGCGTGACCGTCGAAATCTGTTTCCCCGACGCGTCCAATATCACGATCTGCACATCCTTCGCCGCCGGTTTCTGTTTGGCCCAGAAATCGATAATCGCGCCATGCGGCGGATTGGCGCCTTCAAACACATCGTGCGAGTCGAAGGCGCGCCGCGTATGCATCTTCCACAGAATCGCCGGATGGACATTGAAGACCTCCACCGCGCTCGCCATGGTTTGGGCGCTCATCTGCTCCAGCGCCGAAATGCTGTCGAGAATCCACACCGAGCGCCCATGCGTCGCCAGGATCAAATCGTTCTCGCGCGGCTGGATTTGAATATCGTCCACCGGCACCCGCGGCAGATTGTTCTTGAATTCCTGCCAATGATCGCCGCGATCGAAGGAGATGTACAACCCGAATTCGCCGCCGGCAAACAGCAGATCCCGATTGCGCGGATGCTCGCGAATCACGTGCAGGGTGCCTTCATTTTTCGGAATCCCGTCAGTGATCGATTTCCAGGTTTCGCCGTAGTCGGTCGTCTTGTAAAGATAGGTCCCGTAGTCGTCGCCGCGGTGCCCGTCGAACGTCACATAAGCGGTTCCCGCATCGAAGGACGACGCGAGCACGCGGCTCACGTAGGTTCCCTTCGGAACGCCGGGAATATTGCCCACGACATTCTTCCACGTTTCTCCGTCGCGCGTCACCTGCACGTTGCCGTCGTCGGTTCCCGCCCACAGGATTCCGGCGCGGATGGCCGACTCGCTCAAAGTGGTAATCGTAGGCCACGCGCTCACGCCGTCGTTGCGCGCGATTACCGTGCGATCCTCCAGCTTCCGCCCCATGATATCGAGCGTCTTGCGATCGACATTGTTGGTCAGGTCCGGCGAAATGCGCTGCCAGTCATCGCCCTGATTGGTGGACTTGAACACGAAATTCCCGCCGTAATAAATCGTCTTGCGATCGTGCTGCGATTGCACCAGCGGCGTATTCCACTGGAACCGGTAGCGCGGCATGGTGTCGTTATCCTCGCGCGGGCGGATGCTGTGCGCCTCATGCGTGCGCAGATCGCGCCGCACCACGTTCCCGTCCTGCGATTCCATGTACACGATCCACGGCTCCACCGGATCGATATGCACGTAAAACCCGTCGGCGCCGGAGTCCGACGACCAATCCGCATTGGTGATTCCGCGCACGTCCGTGGTCGCGCTCGGTCCGCACCACACGTCGTTGTCCTGTAATCCGCCGCAGACGTTATACGGCTTGGCCATATCGTAGGAAATCTCGTAAAACTGGCCGATGGCGATCTGGTCGCGCCCGTCCCAGCTCCGGCCGGCGTCGCGGCTGAAATGGATACCGCCGTCGCAGCCGACGATCATGTTGTCCGAATTGGCGGGATCGATCCAGATGGCGTGAAAATCGACGTGAATTTTGTTGATGCGGTTGCTCACGAAGGTCTTGCCGCCATCCTCGGAATATTCCATGGTTTGCCCGGCGACCCAGATCCGCTGGTCGTTATTCGGATCGATGCGCACCTGGCTGAAGTACACGGGCCGCGGATCGGTATTGCTCATTTTGGTCCAGTGCTCGCCTTTGTCGTTGCTGCGATAAATGCCGGACTCCTCGGCTTCCACCAGCGCATAAACGATATTTCCATTGCGCCGGTAGACGTCAAGCGCGATGCGCCCCTTGTCGCCCGGGGGCAATCCCTCGGTCAGTTTTTTCCAGGTCGCGCCGCCGTCGGTGGTGCGATAAATTGCGCTGCCGGGCCCTCCGCCGTTCATTCCGAACGCCGTCCGCCGCCGCTGATAAGCAGCCGCGTAGATGGTATCGGGGTTCATCGGATCCATGGCGATATCGTTCACGCCGGTATCGGCGTTGATGTACAAAATCCTGGTCCAGGTTTTACCGCCGTCCACGGTTTTGAACAGCCCGCGCTCTTCGTTCGGACCCCACAGATGCCCCTGCGCCGCGACGTACACGATATTGGCGTTGGTCGGATGAATCAGGATACGCGGAATGTGGTGCGTATCCTTTAGACCCATGTTGGTCCAAGATTTTCCGCCGTCCATCGATTTATAAACGCCGTTCCCCCAGGAGGAGCTCTGGCGATTATTGCCTTCGCCGGTCCCCACCCAGACGATATCGGGCTCCGATTGCGACACGGTCACATCGCCGATGGAGGAAACGGCCTGATCGTCAAACACCGGCGTCCACGAAATTCCGCTGTTGACGCTCTTGAAGACTCCGCCTCCCGCGGTCCCTGCATAAACGATGTTGGTATTGCTTTCGACTACCGCAAAATCGTCGGTACGGCCGCCCGGATTGGCCGGCCCGATTTCACGAAATTTTAGAGATTGTAAAAGGCTGACATTGGGCCCGTTTTGCGCGGACGAGATCGCGCACAGAAATAAAGCGACAGAAAGGTGTCGTGTCATTAACTACACAGTGTAGTACTCCGCGGTAAAATCCGTAAATGATCAGAGGCATCGATCTGTGGGCGCGATGAGACGCACCCCCTGGTTTCTCGCCGGGACCGGCATCGCGCTTGCCGCCGTCGTGTTCCTGGTCTGGCGAACGCGGGCGGGTCGCGTACCGGAGCAGGCCGAATCCGGTTATGTGAATCCGGCCACCTGCGCTGCCTGTCACGCGGAAATTTCCAAATCCTACCATCTCACCGGGATGGGGCAGTCCCTTTTTCGTCCTTCTTCAGAAAAAATGGTCGAGGATTTCACCATTCACAATACGCTTTATAACCGCGCATCCGATCGTTATTACACCATGATCGAACGCGACGGCAAGTGGTACCAGCGCCGTCATCAGATCGGGTTCGATGGTCAGCCGGCAAACATCGTCGAGAAAGAAATCGACTATGTCGTCGGTTCCGGCAGTCACTCCAGGAGTTACTTGAATCGCACACCACAGGGCACGCTGGTGGAGTTGCCGGTCAGTTGGTATGCAGAAAACGGCGGATATTGGGCCATGAGCCCCGGTTACGATCGCCCCGATCAGGATGACTTCCGCCGTGCAATTCCCGGCCGATGTCTGGCCTGTCACACCGCGTATCCTGCTTCCGGCCAGGGATCGAATCTGACCACCAGCGAGCCTGTTTTCGGTGAACCCATCCCGGAAGGAATCGATTGCCAGCGTTGTCATGGACCCGGCCGCGCTCACGTCGAGGCTGCCGCGTCTGGTCGAGCGAGCCTCACGGCCATTCGCGCCGCCATCGTCAATCCCTCCACGCTCAGCCGCGACCGCCAACTGGAAGTGTGCATGCAGTGCCACCTCGAAACCACTCACTTCGCTTTGCCGGGCGATATTCTCCGTTATCCCCAGCAACCTTTCGCCTACCAGCCGGGCCAGCCGCTGGGCGATTCCATCCTTTTCTTCGATTACGCGCCGGGCACTGGTCACGACGACCAATTCGAGATTGTGAGCGCTGCTTACCGGCTGCGCAAGTCGGCATGCTTTCGCTCCAGCCAGATGACCTGCACCACCTGCCACGAGCCGCACTCAGTTGCGCGCCCGGAACAGGCTGCGGCGCATTATACGGCAGCGTGCCGCAACTGCCATGCGTCGGCTCACGCCTCGAAAATGCCCGGCGGTGCGAGTTCCTGCGTTGAGTGTCACATGCCCAAGCGGCGGACCGAAGACGTCGTGCACGCCGTGATGACCGACCATTACATCCAGCGCCAACGGCCCGCGCGGGACCTGTTGAAGCCGATCGAGGAAGCTGACTTTTCGCCCGGAGCAAAGTATCGCGGCGAAGTCACTCTGTATTATCCTCCCGATCTTCCGAAGACGCCGGAAAACACGCTGTATGTCGATGTGGCGCAGGTTTACGATGACGCGAATCTGACACCCGGCACTCCCCGGCTCGAACGCGATCTCGAAAAATACCAGCCGGCCGAGCCGGAATTTTACGTCGCTCTCGGAAATGCCTATAAGAAGGCCGGCGATTACGATCAGGCGATCCGCCGGTACGAAGAGGTGCTCGAACGCCACGCCGACTTTCGCCCCGCGCTGGAGCAACTGGGGGCCTCGCTGATCGCAGCGGGACAAAGGGCGCGAGCCGTCGAGGTCCTCGAAAGGGCCGCGGCTCTGCCGTTGCCGTCGACGTCTGTTCTGACGAATTTGGGCGGGGCATATTTCACTCTGGGGAATCTTGATCGGGCAGGCCAGGTGCTCGAACAGGCGCTGTCGTTGAATCCCGATCTTCCCGAGGCTCACAATTTCCTCGGGCTGGTGTTGCTCCAGAAGCGCGACTGGTCCGGCGCGGAGAAGCAGTTTCGCGACGCGGTTTCGATTCAGCCGGAATTTGCCTCGGCGCAATTCAATCTCGCCAGCATGCTCGCCGGGACGTCGAGGCCTTCCGAAGCTCAGTATCACTTTCAGAAGGCCATCGCCGCCCAGCCGGATTACGCCGCGGCGCACCATCATTATGGCGTCCTGCTGGCGCAAATGGGCGCCACTCGCAAAGCCCTGGCCGAACTGCGGGAAGCCGTCCGGCTGGACCCGAATCTGGCGGACGCTTACAGCGATCTGGCCACAACCCTAGCCGTCCAGGGGCAACTCGATGATGCCGAGGAAGCGTACCGGCAGGCGATCAAGATTAAACCTCAGCTCTATGAGGCTCATCTTGGGTTGGCGCGGGTTCTGGCGCAAAAAGGGGATGCATTGGACGCTCGGGCGCAGTATCAAGAAGCAGCCAAGAGCCCCGATCCCGAGGTGCGTGAGGCTGCCCTGAAGGCTCTTCGTTAATTCGCAAAGCCGACAGGACAGGAGCGCGGAATTTGCGCGTGCCTCACGGAAAACATCCTAAAGATCGACAAGCAAATGCACTTGGGACGAAGGCTGAGCCAATACGTTTCTGTGTGACTCACCCATATCACCCATTGCGTGGAAAGACATTCGAGTTGGCGGCCCGGAACAGAGAGTTCGGTGAGGACCGAGATCCCGGATGGCGGCTTGCTCATCTGCAAGGACGCCGTTCAATCGTGCGAACCGTCGTTTAAAAATTTGGCGGGCGAGGACTCTTTTTTAATTGCCCGACAAAAGGCATCGCGGGGCGCAAAGCAATCAATTGGGACGCGCACGTCTCAACTCGGCAACGCCGGCCTTCGTCGCTTCGTTGAAGGATCTGTGCAGCGTCCCCGCGACCGTCCCAACGGTCTTCGATGCGCCCTCAACCTTCGATGCAAGACGGTCCGCCCCCTTTTCGAACAATTGCGCTGTCCACGCGAACACTGCCGGAACGATTAGAGCGGCGCCCACAATGCCCAACCCGATCCCGACGACCACCAGACCCGAGCCAGCCATTGCCATCCTCTGTTTGGTATCCATTTTCTCGCGACCTCCTCCCTCCATTGAATCAGACGGACGATCTGGTCGCGTTTCCTACAAATGTAGCAACGCCGTCCGGCTGCGAGCCAAAGGCGGCGTTTCGAGGAAACGAGCTGACAGTTTCCTGCTTGGCGATGCGATAGGTGCGCTCCCCGGCGGCGTTCTTCGACGATTCGATCTTCGGCCCGCCCTTGCTGCCCAGGATGCTGACGAAGCTGCGCACCGTGTGCTTCTGCCAGCCGGCCGCTTCGACGATCTCAGCCAGGGTCATCCCCTTGGCCCGCTTCATCATCGCGATCGCTAGGGGATGCTCTTTTAAATAGGCGATAAAACCAGCGGATGAAAGGAAACTTTACGTCTTTTCGGCGGCCGCGTTCCTGCCGGCGATCAGGCCCCCGACGACGGCCCGGGCGATGCCGTGCTCGCTGAATCCACCGGCCGACTCGCCGGCGCAGTAAAGCCCTGGTATGACGTTACCGTTAAGGTCCTGCACCTGGAAGCGCGCATTTACCCGCAGGCCGGCGCGGCTATCATGAGTACACGGTGTGGCCCAGGCGGAGTAGAACGGAGGCGTTTGGATCTTATACTTGGGAGCGGGTTTGTCGAAATCCGGATCCGCGCCCTTGTCCACAAAAGAGTTGTAGCGGGAAATGGTCTCCTGGAGCGACTGGAGGGGCATCGGGTTCTTCTGATATTTGTTCTTGCTGATGGCATCGGCCAACTCGGCAATGGTGTTGCCGGAAAAGAAGAAGCCGAACTCCCGATCCACATAGGGCTTGTCCACGATCCATTTCTCGCGCGTGACGGCGTCGGCGTCGAAGATGGCCCAGATCGGGCCGCCGCCGTTGCCCGTCCCGCCATTCAGGCCCAGGGCGGCCGGAAGATAGCCGATGGGATCCCACTTGTTATTGGCCGCGTTGCGCCAACTGTTCTGCACGTACTTAGAGTCGTATTGGTAATGAGCGTTGGGATACTGGCCCTTCGTCTCATCATAAAATCTCAAGCCGACCTGGTTGACGCAGATCACGTTCTGATAATCCCGGACCCGCAAGCCGGTGGCGCGAGCCAGGTGGAAATATTCGCTGGTCGGTTGCCACGTAGGAAGCATGGCGGGGTACCCATACTGGCAGCCGATATACCCTGGCTTAGCGAGATTGGAGGCGAATTGCCCAGCATAGTTGTGAGCGCCCCAAAGCGATGCCCCGACGGCCATCCCGGCGATTTCTCCGCTGGCATCCTGGGCGGTGTAAGGCTCGCCTGCCGTGCCGCAATATTCCTCGGTGAGGCGAGGATCGAATATGCGGCGGAAATTCACATTGCTGCTGCTGCCGCCGGTGCAGATGATGACTCCTTTCCGGGCGCGGATCTGGAGCTTAGCGCCTTTGCTCTCGACGGCGATTCCGGCCACGCGGCCCTGGTTGTTGTTGTCCCGGATGATGCTGGTCATCCTGTGCTCAAGCAGGATTTGCACTCCCGCCTTCCGCGCGGCTGCCTCCAGGGGGCGGACGATGCCGATGCCCCCGTAAGTCCGTTTCTGGCGCTCGGGCGCAACCACCTTGCCGGTCTGAATCTGCGGCCACGCCATGACGGCCGTGTGCATGGTCCTGGGCACGGAGTTGCCCACCGACGTCCCGCCGGCAGCGTCGGGCTCCGGTTTCGTCCATGTCAGTCCATGAGACACCAGAAAGTCGTAGGCGAAAACGTTGTTGTCGGCGAATGCCCGAACGATGTCGCGGTCGTTGAAACGGTAGTCGGCGGCGCCGTTGGGCTCCACCACGGACCAGTCGGTGAGATCGAGGAAGAGCTTGTCGGGCGAATCTTCAATCCCGGCCTCTTTCTGGGCCGCGGTGCCGCCGCCCAGCGGGATGTTGCCAGTACATACGGCAGCGTGGCCGCCGATGTCGCGGTTGGCCTCGACCATGATCACAGACGCGCCGCTCTCCCTCGCGATAATGGAGGCGGGGAGTCCGGAAGCGCCGGACCCGATCACCACAACGTCCGCTTCTTTATCCCACTTGCGTCCAACCGGGGCGGCCTGAGCGGCAGGCGCCAGACCGGCCAAGGCCGCGCTCTTCAGAAACCATCTACGACCTAAATTCGTCTTCGGCATTGCAGCGCCTCCAAGGGGTCGCGTTTGCAATTTCTAGACCGTACAAAACCACGCTCAGTCTATCGATTTGGCCCCTTCTGGCCGGGTCAAAGCGGGGCATAGCGCTCAATGTTGGGTGTAGTGACGCGCCCGGCTGTGAATTGGACGACGACTCAATCTGGCGAATTCGTGGTCCCCGACCGGGAGGATTCGGCTAATCGTGACATTGCCGGCAGGCGGTTTCTTTTGGAAAAAGGAGCAGAGCTTTTGTGGTGGAGCCGTGAGCATTGTGACATAGACCGCACTCGTGCAATGTTGAGTCGGAATGCGGTGCGTGAATTGTGGCAAAGCTGTCACGCTGATGACAATCAAAGCATCCGCCCTTGAACCGAAAGCGCCCACGCTGGTCTACTTCGTGACACTGCGTGCACGGGATTTTCGGAAGCGGCGGGTGTTCGTGAAACGGCGCGAAACCGGAAGGGGGAGTGGCGCCGGAAAAAAACCGGATCTCCTTCTTTTGACCACCCCACCGCAAGGTGAGTGTGTGCACGCCGGAAGTTACTTTAATGACGGCATGAAAGACATTGGGAAAGGGTTCCTGCGCCCCTATGGGTTTCCCATCCAGATCGAGTTTCCCGGATGGCGCGGTGGCGATGATATCTACCTCGCCGTTCGAGAACGCCGCGCCGTCAACGGGGCGCATGATTTTTCCCACATCGTCGTCGGCAGCCGAAAGGATCGCAGCCGCGATTAGGAGCATCACGATTTTCATAGCAGTCATGATCATACAGCAGACCTTGAAGCATCGCAGTAAGAAATCTGGGACGCCGGATATCCGGCGCCAGGCGCCACCTGGCGTTTGGTAGTGCCGTGAATGCCGGTGTCGGACCAGCGCCCTTTCGAGCGATCGACAAGCCCCGGGTCGGCGCCGTAGGAGACCGAGATTCCGACAGGGGCGAATCGACGACACCTTCCAGACCGCCTCGCGGCTGGTTTTATCGCGCGTGTCCAAAGAAAGTAGTGGACGCGCTCGCCACGTTAGCGAAGGAAATAGTAATCTCATGCATCTCGATTGGTGATGCAGGACCTTGAGAACAGGTTCTGCCGGCGAACCATAATGGTGTAATGGCGTTGCAGGATCACATTGAACAGCTTTTCGAAGCCGGTCCTTCCAGCCGTTCCCCTGAAAGCCTGAAGCTGCTGGCCGAGTTCCGGGCGGCTTTGAACCGCGGAGAAATTCGCGCGGTCGCGCCCGAGGGGGACAAGTGGAATGTAAACTCGTGGGTGCGGAAAGGGATCATGCTTCATGCCGTGCTGGGAGTCGTTTCGCAGGACGAGAAGGGCAGTAGCTTCGAACTGGATACCATGCCGCTGCGCCGATTCACGCCGCAGGACGGGGTGCGCATCGTTCCCGGCGGGTCGACCATTCGGGACGGAATTTATCTGGGATCGCGCGTAAGCTGCATCGCGCCCTTGTTTATCAACATGGGCGCGCACATTGGCGCCGACGCGATTCTCGATTCCCACGTGTCGGTCGGCTTCTGCGCCCAAATCGGGGAACGCGTGCACATCGGGCCTGGAACACAGATCGGCGGCGTCCTCCACCCCCTGGACCGGCTGCCGGCAATTCTGGCAGACGACGTCGTGATCGGAGGGAACTGTGGAATCTACGAGGGCGTGTGCATCGGCAAACGAGCGATCGTGGGAGCCGGCATGATTCTCACCGGCGCGACCCGCGTTTTCGATCTCAAGAATCGCTGTTACTTCAAGCGGACTCCGGAACAGCCCTTGTTGATTCCACCGGACGCCATAGTGGTGCCCGGAGTTCGCCCCATGCAAGGAGCCTACGCCGCCTCGGGCCTGATGCTGCCGGTAGGTGTGCTGGTGGGATATCGAAACGACGCGAATTTGGCCGAAGACGTCATGGCCGGGCTTCTGGACTGACCGTTATGGCGGTGCGGCCGGAATTAAAAACTCGTTGATCGCCTGAGCCGCTTCGCCATAGCCCGCCTGGGTCGACGCTCCCGTCAAACGCATTGATCCTCCGTCCGGCAATCGGATGGAAAGCGCCCGCGCGTTCCTGGCGTTCGACTCGACAAAGGCTCCCCGGACTCCGCTCAGCGGGACAGTTCTCGCGTTCACCGCGATCCCGAGGACGTGGCTTTCCACCCGCAGCGCGTGGTCGTCGCGCGACAGCACGATGGCGGTGCGCGAAGTGGCCACCACCGCACCCGCAAGCAGGAAGGGCGAGGCGAATATGACGCCAACCGTTTTGACGCCTGATTCGTTCACGCCGCCTCCGCTGAACGCCGCCAGGATGACAAATGCGCCGACCGCCAGAAAAATCGCGCCGACCCAGAAATGCGGGGGAGCCAGGATCACCAGTCGATTGGCGGACCGTTCCACAATTTGCAGCGAGGAAGAAGTCATTAATTTTTTTCTGCAATCGAGATCCCGGCTTTACGAAGAGCCTCCTCGAGCGGGATCTGCGACACGACCAGAATCGATTTGTCTTCCGCGCTCTCGCGAACATAGGCGGAAAAGCCGCAGCTCCAGCTCGCCAGATTTTCGGCGGAGGCGTGCTCCAGCGATCGGGCATCGAACAGCGGAATGAAAAACGGATATCGGCGAAAAATCTTTTCTTCGATTCTTGGCAGGAACTCCTCGACGGTGCGTTTCAGAAATCCGGATCCGGGGGGCGGCGAATAAATTTCGAGGGTCACGCCACGGCCGAACATCTTCTGCCAGGCTCGATGGCGCGCCTCCCCCGTCACTCCGAGCGCAAAGATTTTGTGCGACGTGGGCCGGACCTTCTGGCCGGGTTCGAGCTTTTCAAAGTCCTCCCGAGTCCAGGTGCGCGGCGGGTCGCGGTCCGGAAAGATTCCGAGGCCCATCGTCGGGTTCCATTCGGAAGCCTCAGCGGCGAAGATCGAGGAACCGCCCGCCAAATGGAGCTGCGCGACTTGCAGGAACAGATCGGGCGTCAGACCCGTGACTTCGGAGAGAATCTCCGACACCATCTTGACCAGGCCGCGCACGAAGGGCAACTGCGCCGGTTCCATGGGAAAGCCGGCCAAGGCGATAGAATAAGCCTCCCACGGAGCAGCGGTTGGCAGACGCTGGAGAACGATTTCGCGCGAGACCTGCAAATCGGGTGCGCCGTTAATGTTTCACCCCTTTCAAAGTTCAGGATACGAAAGTCCGCGGTCGCTCAACTCCCTGACCAACTGAGTGAGCTGCGCGTCGAAATCATCCTTCACCGCGAGAAGGATTCCATGATCCGATGGACTTTCACTGAAATAAACGCCGAACAATTCGAACCACTTCTTAACCGCGTCGGCTTGCGCCTCGAAAAAATCGCGGGAAGTGAAACGCGGCAGCACGTAGAGGGTTCCCTTCGCTTCCGGCCGGCTTTCGAGGTTGCCGCCGAACAGTTCCTTACTCTTGGCGACGAAGTCGTCCTGAAGAGAAGCAAACGATTTCAGCAATCCGTCGAGATTGGCGCTCTTAAAAAACGGATGGTCGCGGATAAAACTCGGGATCGCCACCGGTGGAGGCTCCGTTTTCGGATCGGGCGCCAGGAACAGCAGCGTGGTGCCGCCGTGCCCGAAAAACAGGTTCCGGTATTCGTCCGATTTTTTTAGAAACCAGTAGCAGTAGCTTTCGACGTGCTCGCCGAAACTGAAGGATTTGCGCTTGTTTTGCAGATCTTCAACTTCTTTTTCGGGCGGCGGCGGAATCGCCCCCGACGGGCTCCAGCTCAAACCGATCAGCGGGACCGCATCCATCGCGCGGGCCTGAAATTCCTTGAGCAGCTCGGGATAAATCGCGCTCATTTGCAGGAACGTCTCGCAGCGCAGGCCCGGCTTCTTGGCCAGCAGCAGCGAGAGCGCGTTGACGAACTCCAGCACCCAGCTCCGCTGAACCACAGGGATCGGAAATGAGCGGACGGGGAGCCAGTACAGCGCGCAGGCCGTCAACTGCTCCGCTCGCCGCCACGGCAAAAGATCTTGGTCCGTGCTGAGACGTCCCAATGCCCGGTCGGAAGGACCCGCCATGCTCCCCCTTTTGAATCCCTAAAAGATCTGGTTGATGCCCACAATGACGGTTTTCACCGTGGTGGCCACGGCGTGCGCAATGGCCCCGCCGACTTTCGTTTCGAGGCCGTGAATCTTGGTCCCAAGCGCGTTAATTTTCGCGTCGAGTCCCCATAGACTCAGTTTGCAGCCGTCTGGATTGAAATTCACAAAATTCGCATTAAAGTTCCAAACGACAATTTGCAACTGCGACGCGAAGAATTGCAGGTTGGATGCCACGAATTGGATGTTGAAGATGCCGGCCTGAAGCTGCACGTCGTAACTCATGCCGATCGACTGCACGGCCGTCCACCAGTTGGTGGGCTGCGCCGAGTTGATGGGGTTCGAGTAATTCACGGTCACCGTTTCGATGTGATTCAAATCGGTGGTGTCGACATACAGGTAATACGTCTGCCCGTACACCTCCTGGCTTAAATTCTTGTGGATCTTGATCGTTTCAGAAACTTGAATATCCTGAGTCTCGCTGCCCAGAACATTTCTGGTCACATTGTTTCCGCTCCGGTTACTGGTGCCGATTTGCTCCCACAGATCGCCGTGCACGATGTTGATGTCCTCGCCGGTAATCGTGAGCAAGCCGATATCGGAGCCCTGCGTCGAAAACGGCGAGCGGCTGGCAATCAAGCCGGGCTGCAACCGGCCGAGCGGAGGCAGAGAATAATCGGGCAGGGGTGTGCCCCCGCCGCTGGTTGTGGCGATTTCGGTTTCCGTCTGACTGCTGGCGTTGAAAACGGCCATGGTTCCTCCTGACTGGCTGCTGCGCCCGCGACGATGCGTTTAGGTCGGCGTGTGGTCCCCCGCCTCGCGCGAATAAAACTTGCTGTGCACGTGTACGCGCCCGTTTGGCGCGCTGAGAATGATGTCGCCGAGGTCGGTATGGAGCAGCAAGGTCTCGCGATGCGTCTCGTTTGAGCTTTCCATCAGCGCAATCCGAACCGAATTGGGAGTGGAAAACATCATCGACTGCTTGCCTTCCTTATCCACCATCTGAAAGCGCGTGCCGCTCTTGGTCATCACGCGCTTGACGTCATTGGGGGCGATGTCATCGCCCCAAAAAGTCTCGCGCGGCGCGGTATCGACTCCGTTCCACACACACCCGAGCACCACCGGCCGCTCGGGATCGCCATCCTCGAAGGCGACCACTACTTCATCGCCTTTCTCCGGCATGAACATGAAGCCGCGCCCGCCGCCGGCGTGCGGCGTCATCATTCGGGCCCACTCGGTGGGGGCATCCTCCTGCCAGTAAAACTGAATCTTGATTCGCCCCATTTTTTTCGGGTCATCGTGTTCCACCACCCGCCCGGGCACCACGCCGTAACAGCGATTCACCAGAGGCGGCGACGGATTCGTGTAGTTCTGCCAGGGCGTGCAGCGGAATACGTTCCGGTATCCGTCGGAAGTCCAGGCATGCGTCACTTCCGTTAGTCCATAAGCGCCCTGGGCCTCGATGCCTTCGATCTGAATCTGATCGCCCGGCTGGAGCTTAGGTTCCAGGCTCTCGCCGGACGCGGTCACGCGTGACCCAAGCGACCGAACGCTGGCGTCCTTGAGCAAATTCTCGAATTCGTCGAGTTTCACCACTCGGCTTCGTTCGGCCACGTAACCCGCGGGGAGCTTCGCGCAGTTGTCCTTGACGGTGCCGACCAGCGACCCGACCGCGCCGGAAAAGGAGGGATCCGACTGCACGTTGGTCCACGTCTTGCTGCGCATCTCATGAAAATTGTAATGCGCTCCGCCAAACGAAGTTGGAGCGAGAGTCCCCTCGGTCTGAAAGGTCATCAGTCCGCGCTCTTGGCGCCACTGCAAGGTCGTGGTGGCCTGAAAGGCCTGCTGGACCTCGAATCCCGGCCCGGTGGGTCGAAGCCAGCACCCATAATCGTTGATCAAGCGCAGCAGGAAATCGAAATCGGATTCTGCCCACTGCATATAACGCAGGGCGCGCCTGGCCGGGGCGTTCACCGTCGAACTCAGGCCGACGCGGCCGGCCATCACCGGCGCGATGTCCGACAAAGTTTTCTCCTTGTAGTAGGCATGGCGGGGCGTCAGGCTCATTTTCCAAGTGCGAGTGATGCCCCGGATGGTGGCGCGATAAGTTCCGTAAATTCCATATTCAAGTTTGAAGTCGATCACGAATCCGTCGAAAAGAACGGTCGTCGCGCCGTCTTCGTCTGTGGCGTTGACTTTCAGATCCTGCCCCAGAAACTTGTCAGGGGAAAACGGCGCGTCCCCGCTCTGCCGGCACACGATTTCGCACGTCCAGTGCTGGTTTAGCGCTTGATGCACGAGAATGCTTTCGAGCGGTGCTCCGTCGATCAATTCGCAGCTGATGCTGGCAATTCCTTTTGCCATTTGAATGGCTCCTCTACCTGCTGGCGATCATACACTCTTCCGAGCTGACGCACGAAAAGCCGACAATCTGATAACCGTCAAGCTGTACGGGCGTCGCCGAAGGTCGAATTTTGATCACGGTGACCCGAGCGCCGCCCGCCCGGGCCGGCAAGGGCCGGTACAGGTTCCATAGGAGCAGAGCCGCGATCATGACGAGCAGAAGCTTGGTGGTCAAGTCGGATTTCATGGGGAGAGTTTATCACAGCGGGTTACACCGGAATCGAGATTGATCCGGTTTATGTGCGGCGCTGACGCCAAAGCCGTTTGGAGGGTTACTTCGGCACTGCGGATTGCACGAAACGCACCAGATCGGCATGATATTTTTCCGCCGACGGCCGGTCGATGTATACCATGTGCCCCGCCTCGTAATAACCGTATGAAATGTTGTGTTTTTTCACTTCGTCGGAAGCTTTCAGATGCGCGATGGTCCATTCCACCGGAAAGAAAGGACAGGCGAAGTCGTAGTATCCCATGCCGACAAACAGGTGCATGTGGGGATTCTTTGCAAACGCGTCCTCCAGATTTACCACGGTGTTATATTCGCCCGACCATTGCGGCGCGTTGCCGGCGACGTAGTAGATGTTTTGGTTCGAGTAATTGAGGTCGTTGCGCACATACGCTTCGAACGCCGTCAGAAAACAATTTTCGATATTGGCGTTGCTGAAATCGAAGCTGGTGTTGTTCGATCCGCCGTCGAGCTGGTAGCCGACGAAGCGCGCATCCAGGCGCGAGGTCATCATGTGCTGGTCGCGCATCAGCTCCGTGCTGAACGGTCCCAGCGGCACGCGAATATCCAGGCCGTCGACAAACGATTTCGGAAGACCGGTGTAGCGCGCGAAATCGGTGAGAACTTTTTGGTGCTCCGCCTGGGTCGCCCGCGCGCCGTCGAAAAGATATTCGAGATATTCCCCGGAAGCGAACTCGCGCGCCTGTTTGGCCATCTGCTCCACACTCAACTTTTCCAGTTCCGGCGGCTGCTTGTGGTGAAAATGCGCGGTCATGATCTCGGTGGGGAGCGTGCTCAACTGCCGTTGTTCGCCCGCGGCTGCATTCGCGTCGATCACCGCCGAAAGCAGCATCACGCCGTTGATGGCGATGTCATGATCGGCCAGATACCCTGAAAGGCCCGCCGCGCGCGTGGTGCCGTAGCTTTCCCCGCCCACGAAAATCGGCGAACCCCACAGATCGTAGTCGTTCATGAAGGTGCGGATGAATTCGTAGAAAGCCGCAAGGTCGTTGTCCACGCCGCCGAAATCCGAGCCGAAGCTCGGCTTGTCGGGACGGCTGTAGCCGGTGCCCATCGCGTCGATGAACACCAGGTCGCCGGTATCGAGCAGGCAGTTCGGATTGTCGACGTAGGTGTACGGCGGCTGCGGCGCCATCCCGTTCGGTTCGAGTTTGACCATCTTCGGCCCGAACGCGCCCATGTGCAGCCATACCGTGGCCGCGCCGGGTCCGCCGTTGAACAGGAACCACACCGGGCGCTTCGACTTGTCGGCGACGTTGTTCTTCGAATAATAAACGTAGAACAGATGACCTTCGGTCACGCCACTGGTGGCGTTATGGATCGGCTCGAAGCCGACGTGCGCGCTGTAATCGATGCGCTCGCCATGCAGCGTGATGGAATGCTGGGTCACGATCGGTTTGGCCGGATACTCGATCGGCTGCATCTGTTCGTTGTTGTATTGAAAGCGGAAAAAATCGTTGGTGCCGCCGCCGCGTCCTCGACCACCTTGCGCGAAGAGGCTGGTGCTCGCGAACGCGAATAAAGCAATTGCGGGAATTCGTGTGTGAAATCGCATGTCTATTTCCTGACTGGCTGGCTGAGGAAGCTCGCGAGATCGCGATGCAGCTTCGTGAGCTCCTGGTCGTCTAGATACGTCATCTCGCCCGCTTCATAATGGCCCAGGGTGATGTTGTGCGCACGCACTCCGGAAGAAACGCTCAGGTGCGCAAGGGTGAACTCTTCGGCGTAGAACGGCGCGCCCAGGTCATAGTAATTCAGAGCGACAAACAATCCCATCCCGGGGTCGCGCGCGAGCGCGTTCGCCAGGCTCGCGTCGTCACTCGCCGCGGTAAATCCGGCGACGCCTCCGTGGTCCAGATAATAAATCCTGTCGCCCGGAGCGGTGAACCCCAACTCCTGCTGCAAGTAAGCTTCATAGGCGCCCAGGAACGGACCGCTGCGCGAACTGAGGTTCAAATCGATCGGCGACGGAGGCGGCGCAAAGAATCCCCCGCGCCCGCGCCCGCCCAACGTCGGCGCGAAGCCGGCAACGCGCGCATCGGAAAGAGACAGCGCGCCATGCTGCTCGCGCATTAGTTCCGCGCCAAACCGGTCGAGCGAAATCCGCAGATCGTTGCTCACCACGAACGCCTTGGGAAGGCCGGTGAGCCTGGAAAGATCGGCAATCGCCTTGGCGCGTTCCTCCGCGGTCATCCGATCGCCTTTATACAGCGCGTGCAGATACTCGCGCGAGGCGAACTGCCGCGCTTGTCCCGCGATCTGTTCGGCGCTCATCGCGTTGAGTTCCGGCGACAGCTTCTTGTGAACCCACGCCGTCATCACCAGGCTGGGCAGCATGGTGAGGTACTGCGCGTCGCCGGCGGTTGAATCCGCGCTCGGCGCCATGTTGAGCAGCACCACCCCTCGCACCGGAATGTCGTGTTCGGAAAGATACGCCGCCAGACCGGCCACGCGGCCCGTGCCGCGGTCCTCACCCGCCAGATAAAGTGGCGAGGCGCGCCGCTTGTTCCGATCCAGATACGCCCGCACGAATTCGCCCAGCGAAGCGACGTCGTTCGCGCTGGTCCAGAAACTCGACGCCCGATTCGGCTGATCCGCGCGGCTGAAACCCGTGCCCAACGGATTCACGAATACCAGGTCGGCCTGTCCCAGCATCGTATTGGGATTGTCGGTCCACGTGCCGTCGAGTTTTGCCCGTTTCGGACCGAGCCCGCCGAACTCCTGCCACGCCGCCGCCATCCCCGGCGCGCCGCCGAAGAACATCAGCAGCGGCCGGCCCGCGATATCGTTGGCGCCTTCTTTCGAATACGAGGTGTAAAACAGGTGCGCCTCGGATCCGCCTGTGGTGGCGTTGTGAAGGGCCAGAAATCCCGCTCGCGCGGTGTAGGCGAGCGTCTCGCCATTCAGCGAAATCTTCTGATGCGTTTCGCTCGATGCCGTCTCCGGGATCGGCGTCGCGCCCGAGGCGCGGGTGTCATAGTTGTAAAAATCATCGGAGCCTGCGCCCGCAGCAGCGCCACCGCGGCCGCTCGCCGGTTCCGCCGCCGGCGAACCCGTTTGTTGCGAGCTGGGCTGTTGCGCGCCGCGTCCACGGCCGCCACCCTGCCCCCAAGCAAAAGACGCGACCGCCAGTGTCGCCGCAAACCACCGCGTTCTTCTAAGCATTCTAAGCCATGATACACGTGGCCGGCTGTTCCTGCACAGTTAGGTGGTGCCTGAAATCTGCGTTGATCCTGAAGCATGGAGAGCCCCCCCGCCAACACTGGCGGGCTGTCGTACCGGTTATAGCTCCGCCGGTCACGGCGGGGGGCGCAGCCCGAATCAACGCAGATTTCAGGCACTACCCACTGTTAGATGGGTTCGGTTACCTGGTGACGGGGGCTTATCGTGTGGCGCACGCACCCATGCTTGCCGCGTCGCGACTCTTCGCGACGCATCTTCGCGCAACCCCGCGTCCGGCAACGCCAGGTAAGCGGCACGAACTGCTTCGCATATACTTGGTATTCCGGAGGTCGAAATGAGCATCATCAGTCGATTCGCAACGGCGATTTTGTGCGTTTCTCCGCTCGCCTGGTCGCAAGGCACCCTTGCGGATTACCAGCGCGCGCAGGGGCTGGAAGCGAAGGCTCGCGGGCTGGTGGTGAACGCCCCCGGCGCCGTCTCCTGGATCGAAAAATCGGACCGTTTCTGGTATCCGCGGTCGACGCGCCGCGGCACGGAGTTCATCCTGGTCGACGCGGCCTCGCGCAGCAAGAAACTGGCCTTCGACCACGAAAAGCTCGCGCGGGCAATCTCCGTCACGACTGGTCATGAGTACACGGCTTTCGCGCTGCCCTTCGCGCCCTCGCCCGGACGCGGGGGCCGCGGAGCCCTGGCCACCACCGCGCCGCTCACCTTTCTCGATCAGGAGCGCGCCATTCGCTTCGGCGCCGGCGGCTTCCTGTATCAATGCAGCCTCACCGATTACCGCTGCGTGAAGGAGGGTCCGATTCCGCGAAATGCCGGCGGGCGCGGCGCGGCCCCCGCGGACGAATCAATGAATCCGGAGGGGCCTGGCGGCGATCCCGTCGACGGCCTCGATTACCAGCCGCCGCAGGCGCAGAACGGCGGGTTTCCAAATCCGCCCGCGGACCAGCCGAAGGGCTGCAAAGCGCAGCCGGAAGGTCAGCATCCGGAGTCCGCCCCGCAGCGCCGGCCGCCGTCGATCGGATTTCAATTTCCGGGCCAGCTTCCGCCGGTGGCGCCGGAAGTCTGCGCCTCCTTCGATGGCAAATGGGAAGCGTTCATCCAGAACTACAATGTTTTTCTCAAGCCCGCCGGATCGAAGGAGCCCGCCGTGGCCTTGAGCACCGACGGCTCGGAAGGGAACTACTACACCCTGCGGTCGATCGCCTGGTCGCCGGATTCGGCGAAACTGGCGGCCTATCACACGCGCCCCGGTTACACCCGCCTGGTGCATTACGTCGAATCGTCGCCGGCCGACCAGATCCAGCCCAAACACCACACCCTTTTCTATCTCAAGCCCGGCGACGCGCTGGATATCGCCTACCCCGTCCTGTTCGACGTCGCCAGCAGAAAAGCCATCGAGATCGATCGTTCGTTGTTTCCGAATCCCTATGACATTACCGCTCCCGTCTGGTGGAAGGACAGCCGGGCATTCACCTTCGAATACAATCAGCGCGGCCACCAGGTTTATCGCGTCCTTGAAGTGGACGCGCAGACAGGCAAGACACGCACGCTGATCGACGAGCAAAGTAAAACGTTCATCTATTACAACCTGCTCGGCCCGGGGATGTCCGCCGGACGGCGCTACCGGCGCGATGTAAACGACGGCAAAGAGATTATCTGGGCCTCGGAGCGCGACGGCTGGGAGCATCTTTATCTTTACGACGGCGTCACCGGCGCGGTGAAGAATCAGATCACCAAAGGCGACTGGCTGGTGCGCAACGTCGATTTTGTCGACGACGAAAAGCGCCAGATCTGGTTCGAGGCGGGAGGCATGAACCCCGGCGAAGATCCGTATTTTACGCAGTATTGCCGCATCAACTTCGACGGCACCGGCCTGACCAAACTGACTGAGGCGAATGGTACCCACAGCGTCGTCTTTTCGCCGGATCGCAAATACTACACCGACACCTGGCAGCGCGTCGATCTCCCACCCGTGGCGCAACTGCGCCGCACCGGGGACCAGAAGGTGATCATGGATCTCGACCAAGGCGACGCTTCGGCGCTGCTCGCGGTGGGATTCAAATATCCGGAAGTGTTCGTCGCCAAGGGCCGCGACGGTGTGACCGACATCTGGGGAATCATCATCAAGCCGACCAATTTCGATCCATCGAAGAAGTATCCGGTGATTGAAAATATCTATGCCGGGCCGCAGGGCTCGTTCGTGCCGAAGACGTTCAGTGCGGTTTCGGCCGACCAGTCCCTGGCCGAACTCGGATTCATCGTCGTTCACATCGACGGCATGGGAACCAGCAACCGCTCCAAGGCGTTTCACGATGTCGCGTGGAAGAACCTGGGCGATGCCGGGTTCCCCGACCGCATCCTGTGGCACAAAGCCGTGGCGGCGAAATATCCCTGGTACGATATTTCGCGCGTGGGAATTTTCGGGACCTCGGCCGGCGGGCAGAATTCGCTGGGCGGCGTGCTGTTCCATCCCGATTTTTATAAAGTGGTCGTCACCAACAGCGGCTGCCACGATAACCGCATGGACAAGATCTGGTGGAATGAGCAGTGGATGGGCTGGCCCATCGGTCCGCAATACGCCGCCTCTTCCAACGTCGACAACGCCTATCGCCTGGAAGGAAAGGCCCTGATTATCGTGGGCGAGCTCGATACGAATGTCGATCCGGCTTCGTCGCTTCAGGTGGTGAACGCGCTGGTGAAAGCGCACAAGCATTTCGACATGCTGTACATCCCCGGCCAGAACCATGGCGTCGCGATCCTGAACACCGAGCATTACCGCGACGACTATTTCGTCCACAACCTGCTCGGCGTGGAGCCGCCGGACTGGAACCGCGTCTCGCTCGCCGCCGAGACCCCGGACGTAAATTGATTTTGGCCGGGCGAAACCGGACGGTGCTATAGTAAGCAAAATCATCTGCGCGCGCTGGTGCGTTAAGGAGCTGTTCATGAAGTGTTCACTCGCTTGTTCTCTCCTGATTCTCGGAGCATCCCGGCTTCCCGCCGCGGACGCCAAAACCGACCCGGTTCCCGTTCACAAGGCCAACTATGAGCTCGCCGTCCGCTGGACCGCGCCCAAGGTTTCGAAGCTCGTATTCGACATGGCGGTGACGCCGCACTGGCTGGAGCACGACGATCGCTTCTGGTACAGCTACGAAACGCCGCGCGGGCGGAATTTCTATCTGGTCGATCCGGTGAAGAAAACCAAAACGCCGGTTTTCGATAACGCAAAGATGGCCGAGATGCTCACCGAGATCACGCGCAATCCGTATGACGCCGAACATCTGCCCATTCGCACCATCAAGTTTACCCACAACGATACGGTGGTCGAGTTCCAGGTTCAGGTGGACCGCGACGCGGATATCAACGGCAAACAGACGGTGATCGGCGTGAGCGAGCAGGTGGACCAGACCTCCGCCGATCACAACGATCCGCAGCAGCGGGGTCCGGGCGCGGCCGCGGCGCCTCCGAACCGGCGCATGCGTACGCTTTATTTGGAGTACGACCTGGCGTCGATGAAGCTGACTCTTCCGGCGCAATTCACGCCGGAGCAGCCCAAGCCGATGTGGGCGTCGCTTTCCCCGGATGAGAAAACCGTCGTCTTCGCGCGCAAAAACGATCTATACATGATGGACGCGGCCAGCTACGCGCTGGCCCTGCGCAATGCCGAAGATCCGAACATCAAAGAAACACGCCTCACCACCGACGGCGAGGACGGCTTCAGCTACGCGCGGCGCATCTCCGGCACGGAGATCGACCAGATGCGGCAGCGCGATCGCGAGGACAACACCAATCAGCTTTCGACCATTCACGACAAAAGCGGCCGCGTACCGCCGATCCAGATTCACTGGTCGCGCGATTCGAGCCGCTTCGCCGTGGTGCGCCGCGATGAGCGCAAGGTGGGCGAGCTGTGGGTGGTGCATACGCTTGAAAATCCACGGCCCACGCTCGAAACCTATCACTACGCGATGCCGGGCGAGGTCAACGTGCCGCAATCGCACCTGGAGCTGTTCGAGCTGGCGTCGCCCTCCCGCAAAGAAATTAAGGCGGACCTTTTCAAGGATCAGACGCTCCAGATTTTCGATGCGCCCATCAGCGCCCGCCAGCGCGAGCGCCGGCGCCCCGACGTGCAGTGGGTTTCCGACCGGCCGGATCTGCTCTATTTCCGCCGCATGAGCCGCGATCAGCACAAGGTGGACGTGTGCGTGGCCAATGCGACCACCGGTGAAGTGAAGACGCTGATCGAGGAGCGGCTGAACACCTACGTCGAAACCAAGCCGCTGCGGCTGGCCAACGGCGGAAGCGACATCCTGTTCTGGAGCGAGCGTGACGGCTGGGGACATTATTACCGCTATGATTCGAGCGGCGTGCTGAAAAACCAGGTGACCAGCGGCGAATTCGTCAGCGAGGACATCGAAAGCATCGACGATAAAGCGGGCACCATGCTGTTCAGCGCCGAAGGCCGCGAGACCGGCGAGAATCCCTATTTCACGCATCTTTACAGCGTAAAGCTGGATGGGTCTGGAATGAAGCTGCTCGATCCGGGTGACGCGTCTCATGCGGTTTCCGCCGCCGATGACGGGAGATATTTCGTCGACAATTCGTCCACCGTTTCCTCGGCGCCGCACTCGATTCTGGAGGACCGCGCCGGCGCGACGGATCTGGATCTGGAGACCACCGACATCTCCGCGCTGACGGAGGCCGGCTTCCACATGCCCGAACCGTTCACGGTAAAGGCCGACGACGGCCTGACCGATCTTTACGGCGTCATGTACAAGCCATTCGATTTCGATCCGGCGAAGAAATATCCGATCATCGCGTATGTTTATCCCGGTCCGCAGACCGAACAGGTGACCCAGACGTTCTCGCCCAAAAACGCCAACGTCGCGCTGGCGCAACTGGGATTTATCGTGATCGAGGTGGGCAATCGCGGCGGAAATCCGCACCGCTCCAAGTGGTATCACAATTATGGCTACGGCAATCTGCGCGATTACGGCCTGGCGGACAAAAAAGCGGCGATTCAGGAACTGGCGCGGCGCTATCCCTGGATTGACATTGAACGTGTCGGGATTACCGGCCACTCCGGCGGAGGGTTCATGTCGGCGGCGGCGATGCTCCAGTATCCGGACTTCTTCAAGGTGGCGGTGAGCGAATCGGGCAACCACGAAAACAACATTTACAACCAGAACTGGAGCGAAAAACACCACGGCATCAAGGAGATCGATGGCGCGGACGGCAGCGTTTCGTTCCAATATTCCATCGATAAGAATTCCGACATCGCCAAAAACCTGAAGGGTCATTTGTTGCTGACCACCGGCGATATGGACGATAACGTTCACATGGCCAACACCATGCGACTGGCCAACGCGCTGATCAAGGCCAACAAACGCTTCGACATGTTCGTGCTTCCGGGCATGCGGCACAGCTACGCGCCGGATCAGAATTATTTCTTCTGGGTTCGCGCCGATTATTTCTGCCGCTGGCTGCTCGGCGATTTCGATCAGCGGGTGGACTTGACGGAAGTCGATCCGCCGGAACAGACGCCGGGCGGGCGAGGACGGCGGAATTAGAGGTCAACCTCGAACGCGACCCGTTCACGAAAGCTCTGACTACTCTGCCCCGCCTGAAAGTCATTTATGCCGCGCGGCCGTGGACAGAGCGGTCTGTCCCCCTTTTTAAAACGCTCTAGAAAGCGAGCTTCATCGCCAGCTGGAGAATGCGGCCGGTGCTGTCGACGGTCGAGATGATCTCTCCGAAGTTCGGGTTGCTGATGTTCGCCTGCGGGTTCGAGAAGATCGGGTTGTTCAACACCTTGAACGCCTCGGCGCGGAACATCAGGCTACCCTGCTCGCCCAGCTTGCGGATCGGAAAAATTTTGAATACAGCGAGGTCGAACCGCTCCGCGGCGGGTCCGCGCAGGATATTGCGGCCGAGCCCGCCGAACAGCGAACCGACACCCGAATCCCCGCTGACACCGTTGTTGCCGATGAGGTAACTGCCGGAACCGGAACCCTCCTGCGGCGTGAAGCCGTTCAAAGCCGTGCCGGCGGGGAGGTTCGGCACCACGGCGAAACAGGCGGGATTCATATAGTCGTTGATGTTTTTCGTGGCTGAGCCCGGAGTGACGATCGTCGAACAGACGCCCGCATTGGCGCGAATCGTCACCGAACCGTTCAGGCCGGCAAGTCCACCGCCATTAGTACTGCTGATGCTGAACGGCAGTCCGGACTGGATGGTCCACACTCCGCTCAGGTTCCAGTTTCCGATAGTCTGGCCGAGCAGGCCGGTTTTCGGTCCAGGCAAATTCCACAGTCCGGTGAATACGAAACGATTGGTCAGGTCGAAGTCGGAGAGGCCGCGGTTGAGCGCCGGAACAAGCTGATTGCCGGTGAAGCTGTCGAGGTCCGAAGTGGTCGGGCCCGAATCGTCGTCGGTCGATTTCGAGAAAGTGTAGTCCATCTTGAACTGGAAACTCTTGGCGAAGGCGTGGCGCGCTTCCACCACGAGCCCGTTGTAATGCGAGTATCCCTGATTGGTCACCAGATTCAATCCGGCCGGCGAAAATCCGGGCACCGGGACGCGAATGGTCGCGTTGGCGTTGGAATTTTGCGTCACCGAATAGCCGTTCGCAAAACCGGCGGCCCCAATCAGGGAGTTGTTATACGTGATCGGGCTGGAGGAGTTGTAAAGCAGCGCCTGGTTGACGCTCGGCTCCACCAGCAGATGAACGCCACGTGAGCCGATGTAGCCCGTTTCCAAAACCCAGCCCGCGGGAAGCTGGCTCTGTATGGTGAAGTTGTACTGCTCAACATAAGGCGTCACCAGGTTGCGCGAGAATCCGTAAAGCGACTGCGACACCGCCGTGCTGCCATCCGGATTGACGAAAATCGGCGCGCCGGCTGAAGTGAATTTTCCACCGAACTGGCCGATCTGCGGGAGAATCGGAAACTGGTTCGGCTGCGGCAAGCCCGCCGGCCACGGATTGGCCAGAACATCGCTGCCGACGATCCCCGTTCCCGAAGCCAGGTACTGCTCCACCCACGGCGGGGAAGCGATCAGTTGCAGCACCGATTGTCCGGAGGTGCGAATGAAGTACGTTCCGAAGCCGCCGCGCAGCGCCACGCGGCCGTTGCCCAATAAGTCATAAGCGGCGCCCAGGCGCGGAGCAAAATTATGATCGAGCGAGCTGGTCAGCGTGGTGTTGCTGACACCCGGCGTGGCCAGCGGACTGTCCAAGCTCGACGGCGATATGAAGCCGGCCTGCACGCAGCTTCCGCCACCCGCGTCGAGGCACGCCGCGGTGATCCGGCTCGGATCGAAATTCCCGACCTTGCCGTGCGTGTCGAAAGGGAATCCGAGATATTCGTAGCGGACGCCGAGATTCAACGTCAGCCGCCGGGTGACGTGAATATCGTCCTGCGCAAACCCGACGATGTCCTGCGCGCGATAGTTGCGCGGGAACGATCCCACGTCGATTTGCAAACGGTTGGGCGTTCCGGTGAGGAACGACTGGAACGTCGGGAAGCTCAAGCTGCCGCGCGAGCCGTAATCGTTTTCATAATTCCAGCCGTAGCGCCGATTCTCCACGCCGACGCGCAGCGTGTGCTTGCCGTGGGTCCAGGAAACGGTATCGCCGAGGGTTACGGTGGTGGTGCCGCCGTGGGTGTAGCTGTTTACGCCGATGCCGCCGAATCCGAGAAGGCCGCTAACCGCCATCGAGGGAATTCCCGGCCACGTGCTCGCGTCCCACTTCTGCTGGCCGATGTCCTGTACGGTCACCCCTTCCACGCCCTCGCCAATCGATTTGACGTTGGTGAAACCCGCGCGGAATTCATTCAGCAGCGTGGGAGAAAAGGCCTCCGTATCGGTCAGCGCCAGGTGATCGTTCGAACCCGGCGAGTTCAAGCCCTGACCCAGATTGGAATTTCCACCGGTGGGACTGAACTGATAAATGTTGGCGTAGAAAAACTGCCCGGAAAGATGATTGTTGCGGAACAGATTGCGGTCGACCGAAAGCGCCTCCTGGTCCTCGTTGTAAATGGTCGGCTCGGAGATCACCAGCGATCCGAGGCTTCCCGGCCCGGTACAGTTTGGAACGCTTCCGCACACACCCGACGGGTACAACAATCCGCCGTAAGGTCCCTTGGCGTTCAGGATATTCACCGCGACCGGATCGATGCTCGTCGGAGCGATTCCGAAGGCCTGGCCTAAGGTAGCGGCGGTACGCACGGTTGGAAGCACCGGCTGCGAACCCGAGATCAGGCTCGACACGCCGTTCTTTTGCCGGGTTCCCTGATAGGAGAAAAACCAAAACGTGTCTTTCACTTTCGGTATCGGCCCGCCGACCTCGCCGCCGAACTGATTCTGGAGCAGCACCGGAACCGACTTGCCCGCTTCGTTAGCGAAGAAATCATTGGCATTCATGTCGTTGCTGCGATAGAACTCGAACGCGCCGCCGTGAAATTTGTCGGTGCCGGAGCGCAGCACCACGTTGATGTTGCCGCCGGAAGCGCGCCCCTGGCTGGCGTCGTACATACTGGTGCTCACACGGAACTCGCCCACCGCATCCGGATTGGGCACCGGCACGCTGGCCAGGCTGTTGCTGCCGAAATTATTGGCGTCAATGCCGTCGAGCACGAAGTTGTTCACCGTCGCCCGCGAGCCCGCCACGTCCAGAATCGGCGAGCCGCGTCCCACGGTGGCCGCGCTCTGAATGCGCGCCGCGGTGCCCGCCTGCATCGCCGTCAGATCCAGAAAGTTGCGCGTCGGCAGCGGAATATCGCGGATCTGCGTTCCCGTGATCACGTCGCCGGTGGTTGCGGTTCGCGTATCCACCGCGGTGTAGGTCTCCGTCACCTCCGCCACGGTGCTGACTTGGCCTACACTCAGCTTGACGGAGGCATTGGTCACCTTGGTCACGTCCACGCGAACGCTTGCCAGCTCCGCCGTTTCGAATCCCGGCGCGGTCACCTTGATCGTATAATTGCCGGGCGCCACCAACGGAAATACGTAAGCACCGTCATTTTGCGTCTTGGTCTGACTCGCCGCCCCGGTGTCGACGTTTGTGAGAGTTACCTGGGCGCCCGGAATCACGGCGTTTTGCGGATCGGTGACGGTGCCCTGAACCGCGCCCGTCGACGCGCTGATTTGGGCTTGCGCCCGATCGCAAAATGCGATGAGAAGAATGCCCAGAGACAATACGACAACTTTCGTGAAATTCATGTTATCCCTCTTTGCGAACCGCTAGAAGTCTTGTGCGTGAGCAGGACCGGGCTCGACTACAAGTGCATGAATTGTATCACAGCCCCGTGAAATCTTAAATTCTTTTTTGGTTGTCCGTCGAGAATATCCCAGACGATCAGCCGTCGCGGGGATCTGGTCGTCGTGCACGTTCCCCGAACACGAAGTCCTCCACTTCGAAATCGGATCCGGGACAGCGTTAGCGCGCGCCGCCAGCCAGCCCGCTTGGGAGACCGAGGGCAGAGCGATCACCGCGCTGCAACGCCCGCAACTCAGACGCTGTGACCCGTACAACGCAGCACGCCGAGATAGGCGTGCCACGGACCCACGGCCGCCCGGTATTGGTACGCCATGATCCGGGAGATTTGATGGAGGTGGGTCATATCATGGGCGGCCCACGCCGCCAGCAGTTGCGATAGTGTCACGGGCCCCAGCGCCGGATGCCGGCCGCGCCGAGCTAGATCCTCCTGTCGCGGATTAAGCGCTTGCAACTGAGCCAGGTTCGCGGCGCGCAAACGGGCAAAATCGTCGAGCATCTCCCCCATCGATTTCCCCTGACATTCTCGAACGTGCCCCGACATGTCGAACGGCTCAAACGTGCGGCTCTCGCCAAGTTCGAGAATCATCCTGGTCCGTGGCATCCAGTCAGTGCGTTCGCCGTGAATTAAATGGCCGACGACATCGAACGCAGTCCAGGTGCCCTCGCCTTCGTTTCGGCGCGTCCACATTTCGGGCAGGCCGCGCAGCAGCACGTCGAGAGCCGCCGGGGTGCGGCTGAGAAGCGCTATCGTGTCCGGGAGATCGTGATTCGCGCGTGCGGGTGCTTCCATAGAGTTGATTTTAACGGTTCAGCGACATCGCGAATTGGTCCCGCCGGCTCTACGCTTGCACGAAATCCGCCCGGGCGTCTATCTGGTGAGCGTGCTCGATGTTTCAGAGTCCGGACTCCGGGGCAACAGAAGGGGACAAGAGCAACCGTGCTCTCTTTCGTGCTCCTCGAGCGCGAGCCGTGCGCTCTCGGCTACAATCGCGACCTGCAATGATTTTTTTCGTTCCGTCGGCGGAAAAGACCAGAATCGGTCAATACTGCTCAGCGTGGAAGCGAATGCGCTTACAGATTCGTAATAAGTATCGAAGAGACGTTGCCGTTCGGTGCAATACATGAGTATCGAACCTCTGGAGCGAGCCGTGCAGGGTTTCGTTTTCGGCCTATGGGACCGAATGAAACAGCATAGCCAGCGTAATGATACAGGAGATTGTTGAGAATAGATCAGAAGTACTGATTTTATACACACAAACGCAAGAAATTAGCGATATTTTATTGGAAATAATGCGCCAATTTCGCCTACGTCGTTGCGCAGGGGCCACATCCGAGAATCGCAAAAGCGGCGTAACAGCGTGAGAATTTCGCGCGGCCGCGTCATCATACAGCTTTCCGGAATCGACTTCCCCGCCAATTTTCCTCCGAGGTTCCAAAACAGTTATTTAGTTCTAAATGCAGGCTATTTTAGAAGATGAGCGGAGCCGATATTTGCTTGTGGACGTGCTCGTAGCAAGACAGGCGATCCTCGACCGGAGGCTGCGAGTGCACGGCTACGAACTCGCTTTTCGGGTCGATTCCGAAAGAGCAGCGGAAGGTTGCGCCCTCACGCCATGGGCCAATGGCGCGGAAGTCACCCCTGACGCTTTCGCCCGGGACGTTGCGGACCTCTGCAGCCAAACAAACGCCTTCGTCCGCTTCGACCGTTCGATGCTCCTGGGCCAGTGGTATAAGCGGCTTTCTCCTCGCGCGATCGTGATCGAGGTCCCGGCCTCAGTCTCGCTCGACCGGGAGGCGCTCGCAATGTGCCAAATGGCCTTCGAGCAAGGCTACCGCATCGCCCTTGATGATTACGTCGGCAGCCCGGACCCGGAGTCGCTGTTCGCGATCGCGAATCTCATCAAAGTTCGAGCTCCCGACACTCGCCGCTCGGCACAGTCCGAATTAATCCAGTCCTGCCATGCTCGCGGTCTCAAGGTGCTCGCAACCAATGTCGACGATACCGCGAAATTCGAGTGGGCTCGTTCGATGGGTTACGACTATTTTCAGGGCGGGTTTCTGGTACACCCAAACGAACTGCACGGGCGGCAGATCGAAACGATGAAAGCGAACTATCTGCGGTTGCTCGAGGAAACGCAGCGCCCCAGCCTTGATTTCGGCCGCTTGCAGATGCTGATTTGCGAAGATCTGGCGCTGGTTTACAAGCTGACGCGCTATGCCAGTTCAGCTTTGTTCTCCCGCCGCAGCCCGATTCGCTCCGTCCAACAGGCTCTGGTGACATTGGGAGAGCAAAATGTCCGCCGTTGGGCAGCCTTGGTGCTGTTTACGAGTATCGCCGCCGACAAGCCAGGCGAGCTGATCACCTGTTCTCTGGTGCGCGGGCGATTCTGCGAAACGCTCAGCAAAACCGTCAGGCCGCAAATCCAGCACCAGGCTTTCCTCACGGGGTTGTTCTCCCTGCTCGACGCCTTGGTCGACCGGCCGATGAAGGTCATTCTTCGGGAGCTTGATTTGGTTTCGCCGATCACTTCTGCTTTGCTCAACACGGCCCCCGAGCACGACATGCTGGCGGGAGTTTATCGTCTGGCCTGTCATTACGAGAGAGCGGAATGGCAAGGAGTGGACCGCCTGCTGGAACGATTCCGCATTTCACCGACGCTTGCGCGGTGGGCTTATGGCGAAGCATTGAAATGGTCTCACCAAGTTGTGACAGGCATTCGAAGAGAAAGAGCCTGACGCGGCCCTCGGCGGCGATGCAAGTGCCCGACTCTGCGGTACGTCCCAGGAGCCTGTACTAGGGGAATTCGCTCACTCTATTCGGCCCGTTAGCTCTATTGCCGCATGAATCAACCGTTCGCACAATTGATCTATGAAACAACGAACCGAGTCCCGTATAAGGTTCAGCGAACCCGTGGTCATCACGGCCTTGCAGAGCGATAATGCCATCTGTACCGGGAGACTGGTCGATATATCTTCAAATGGCATGAGGATCAAGTCAAACGCGGACTTGGAAGTTGGGAGCCTGCTAAGGCTGGAAATCGGCGATGATTTGATGATGATCGAGGTGCGCCATTGCGAACCCGACCAAGGGGAATTTAGCTGCGGGCTGCTTATACTGTCATGGCTTGAGAAATCGGAGTTGAAGCGCCTCCGGCGCGAGTTTGTCGCCGGGCCGACGCCTCATTCGGATGACGCCGCGCTACTGACCGTCGCCTGAGACGCACGGCGTGGGCCACTGGCGAGCCCTGGTTGTACAAGTGCGACGCACGCCGGAAATCCCCCTGCTCTCTCGCCACGGCCGCCGAAGTCGGCATTGCCGATTCGAAAGAGAACAAAAAAGCCCCGGAACTTAAACCGGGGCTTTTTACTTTCGCGCACCACGCTTTCGCCGTGCGTTTGTTTTAATCGGGCAACGTCCTACTCTCCCACACACTCGCGCGTGCAGTACCATCGGGGCTGAAGGGCTTAACTTCCGTGTTCGGGATGGGAACGGGTGGGACCCCCTCGCTACAATCACCCAAAGCTTGGTAGTGGGAAGCAAGTAGCGGAGAGTGGAAAGCATCGCTACCCACTTCCACTACCCACTTCCCAGAGAATATTGACGGGCGCCACAATCGCCGAACCGCAATTTAACGCGGCGCGGCTCTACTCTGTATCCACAGTAAAATTTTATGGTCAAGCCGAACGGGCTATTAGTAACGGTAAGCTTCACGAGTTACCCCGCTTCCACATCCGTCCTATCGACGTGGTCGTCTTCCACGGCCCTTCTTAGCTTTCGCTTGGGAAATCTCATCTCGGGGAAGGTTTCACGCTTATATGCTTTCAGCGTTTATCCCGACCAGACTTCGCTACCCAGCTATGCCACTGGCGTGACAACTGGATCACAAGAGGTCTGTTCATCCCGGTCCTCTCGTACTAAGGACAACCCCCCTCAAATTTCCTGCGCCCACCACAGATAGGGACCGAACTGTCTCGCGACGTTCTGAACCCAGTTCACGTACCGCTTTAATAGGCGAACAGCCTAACCCTTGGGAGCTTCTACACCCCCAGGATGCGATGAACCGACATCGAGGTGCCAAACCGG
>DATJNW010000076.1:0-35598 GCA_035507655.1 Bryobacteraceae bacterium
CGGCCTGACCTTCTGCAACTTCTACTTCCGTCTTTACGAAGGATCGATCAAGAGTGCCGAGGTGGTGGAGTTTCTGGGGGCGTTGCTGCGCCACATCCCAGGCCCGCTGACCATCGTGTGGGATCGGCTGTCCGCGCACAAAAGCAAGGTCACGCGAGACTTCGTGGGCCAGAATCGCGAACGGTTATGGGTCGAATACCTGCCGGGTTATGCACCGGAACGCAACCCGGTCGAGTACATCTGGGCCTATTGGAAGCAGCACACCCTGCCCAATGTTTGCCCAAAGGACTTCTGGTCGCTCCATGCGACGGCGCGCAAAACGCTAAAACGGATGCGCCGCCGCCCACGCCTTATTACCGCCTTCTGGAAGCAGGCCAAACTGTCCCTTGACTGACTCCATATTATGCGAAGGTCAATAGGAGCGCTCAAGAATCGCAGCGTTTTCTGTCCGTTGTTTTCTGTCTTCGGCCCTGAGCCGCTTCAACAGCGTCTGTCGAAAGGTGAGGCGAAGATCCTGCTGACCATGCACTACATGAGTCGGAAGTACGTTCTCGATCTTCATCCCGGCCTGCTCAAACGCGGCTTCTTTGGTCGCGCCGATTCCCCGGATGCCGATATCGGCGCTATGCGCAAAATGCTGCCATCTCCCTGGATTGTTTTGAGTCAAACCGCGCACCTGCACAGGAGCCTTCACATTCGTAATTCCGCTTCATGCTTTTGCTCCCGGGAAATGAGTTTGGCAAGCGCACCCAAATTCGGTCTGCCGATTGCATTGGGTTACTTAGATTTGGAGTTGCCCCATGGAACTGATGGATGTCCTTCAAAACCGGCGCGCCGTGCGAGATTACACCGATGCGCCTATAGAGCGGGCGCTGATCGAGCAGCTGATCTGTGCCGCCATTCTTGCACCCAGCGCGATGAATCTCCAGCCTTGGGCCTTTGCAGTACTTCTTGGCCGGGATCGGATCGATCAACTGGCCGATCACATCAAGACCTGGCTGCTCGCGAACTTCTCGGAAACCGCCTATGGTCCATCCATTCGCGGAATGATAGAGAAGCCGGATTACTCGTTGCTTCATCACGCTCCGGCTCTGGTGATGGTCCTGGCCAAGTCTTCCGAAAGCCAGGCGCTCGAAGACTGCTGCCTGGCTGCGGAGAATTTGATGCTGGCGGCACGCGATCAGGAGATGGGCACCTGTTGGGTCGGCTTCGCGCGGCCCTGGCTCAATCAGCCCGGGATCAAACGCGAACTTGGGCTGCCGGAAAAATATCATATCGTCGCGCCGCTCGTTCTCGGTCACCCGAAAGCATGGCCGAAGTCGCATGGCAGAAACGCCCCTGAAATTCATTGGATCGGAGAAAATTCATGACACTGCCGCCACAGATCACCTTTCGAAATATGCAGCCGGTTCCAGATCTTGAGCCGGCCGTGCTGAAAGAAATCGCGGTTCTCGAGCGGTTTTTCAAACGCATCACCAGCTGCCGCGTGATGATCGACGGACCGGGAGGCCGCCGTTTCGGTGGTTTGTACCACGTTCACATCGATCTGGGAGTGCCGAACGAAGAATTGGTCGTGAAACACGTGCCCAGCCTTCACAAAACACTTCAGGAGACGAAAGCCTCGAAAGGCACGAAGCAGTCCGAGGTCAAAAGAGCTCGGCGCGAAGTGCACCGCGCAATTCACGATGCGTTTCATGAAATGCGCCGTCGTTTGCAGGACTATGCTCGACGTCTGCACGGCCAGACAAAGCGGCATGAACCTCAACCCGCCGCGAAGGTCGCGAGGCTTTTGAAAGATCACGGCTTTCTCGAAACCTCGGATGGGCGAGAAGTCTATTTCCATCGCAAGAGCGTCTTGGACGGATATTTCGACAGACTGCGCGTCGGAAGCGGCGTTCACTTCGCGGAAGAGTCCGGCGAAAAAGGTCCACAAGCGAGCACGGTAAGGCTGCTCCACCCGAGCAGGTAGCTAGCGCCGGGTGGAGTGAAATCTTCCGCGGCTGCGCGCCAGCCTCAAGAATCGTCTCTCATCCAAAATCGGGACTCCTATTGCGCGCGCCTTGTCATACTTTGTCCCCGGTTGCGCACCGGCAACGACCAAATCTGTGCTCCTGCCGACTGAATCCGACGTGCTCCCGCCCAGGCGCCGCACCAGATCTTCGGCCTCAGAGCGGGACATCGATTGAAGCACGCCGGTGAATACCACGGTCTTTCCGGCGAAGCTTTCTTGCTGCTGTCCGGCAGGTGGAACGACTTCCAGGCCGCGTTCCCGGCAAAGCTGAATCATCCGCCCTATCGCGGGCTGTTTAAGAAATTCGACAACGGCCTGCGCGACGCTCGGACCAATGCCGGGCGCGGCCCGCACCTGGTCCACGGTCGCATTTTGGAGCGCTTCGAGCGTGCCGAAATGAGCGGCGAGTTCGCGAGCCGTGCGGATGCCGACCCCTGGGATTCCCAAAGCGTTCAGAAACCGCGCCAATTCTGTCCGCTTGGAATTCTGAATTGCACGAATGAGGTTTCGAGAGGAAACCACGCCGAAACGGCCCAGGCGCAGCAGATCGCGTTCATGCAAAGAGAACAAGTCCGCGACACTTTTCACCATACCGGCGGAGACGAGCACGGACGGCCTCGCGGTCCGTGGTCGAATCAAGGCTCAGCATCGGCGCGAGATGACGGACTTCGCGAAAGGACGGAGATGGCACTCCCGCGACGCGCTGGGTCGGCGAATCGGGCGTGACCAGCTCCGGATGACCTTCTTCAAGATTGCGGAGTTCCTTAAACAGCCGGTCGTACTCCTCATCGGAGATCTGCGGCCGGTCCAGCAGGTAGTAAAGATAATCGTGCCGCCTGATTTCATCGCGCAGATGGGAAAGACGGCGCTGGATTCCCGACTCAGCCCGCTTCATCGTCATGCAGCCACGAGCAGGTCTCGAATTCCTTTCACGCCAGGAACCGAAAGAACTTCGTCGACCACGGCGCGTTTTTTGTCAGAAGATATCGTCCCGCGCAACACCACGATTCCATTGACGACCGCGGTCTCGATCGCGCTTGCGTGTTCCGTGACGTGTCCCAGATGGCTGCGGACACGGTCCGCAATCAGACTGTCGTCGACCGTCTGTTCACCGCATTCCATCGCGGCTTCCACTTCGGCGACTAGACCCTTGGCGCGATTCAGCAGATCCTCAGCCCGCTTCGCTAATTCATGCGCGGCCTGCCTTGCCGCACCGGCGCCCTTCTGTTGAAGCTCGGCGCGGCGCGTTTTGCCGCGATGTGGATCGCAAAAGTACATCAAAGTCGCGCCCAACACGGCGCCAGCAATTAGGGATAGACCGCTGAGCGAACGCTCACCTGCGTTTGTAGACTTACTTTTCTCGCTGTTCATCTTTTCCTCCTCACGATCACCCGCGCCCACGTCCTCCGCCACGCGGAGGAGCAGCCGGGCGCGACGGCATCGACGGCCTCATCGGCGCCACGGTGCGCGGGATTCCCGGCGATTGTCCGCGATTCTGAAATTCCTGCTGCCGGGTCTGGCCCAGTGAACGGGACTGGCGTTGCTGCTCCAACTGCTGTGTTTGTGGATTCGCCGGCATCTTTTGCCACTGGCCGGTGTTATTGTGTTGATACCAGCCATCGGAGCGGTGCTCGTAAACCTGGTTATCATGACCGGCGTATAAATCCGGATGCGCAGCACCGGCCGGCGCATTTCCGGCTTGACGGAAATTGCGCGACACGACCGCGTTCCCTGTCCAGTGGCTGTACGCGTTGACGTTGCCCCGGATCCAGGCGCGATCGGCCGTAGTCCATTGCGGATTCCAATGTTCATAAAAAACGCGATGCGTCAGCACCGAGTTGTGATACCACCAGAAATAGTGGCTGGGGTGCCAGAACCATCCGCCGCCCCAGTAACTGAACTCGAATCCCAGTCCCCAAGTCCAGGGCCAGCCATAACAGTAATACGGCCAAAAATCGCCGCACCAGCCTGGATACCACCACCCGGTGCCGAACACCACCACGCCGTCCGATACGAAAGCCCCCATATACCCGGGCGTGTAGCCGACGTAGACGTATTCCGGCGTTGCTCCATAGACGTACACATAACGATCGTGGTACAGGGGATTGCTCGGAGGGATTGTGTAAATCTCGTCCGGAACCGTATCGGCGACCACCCACGGTCCGATCGGCATATCGGCGACGAACCAGACGCCGTGCTCGACCGCGTAATAGCGGCCCTGCGCGTAAATCACTTCGGAGGAAGTGTTGATGGCGTACTGCATGTCCGTGCCTTCGATCGGACGGAATTGCGGATCGCCATCGTAACTCACGTGCGGCCTAGCCTCGCTGCGCCGGACCGTGGCGGTCTGCGGAATTCCATTGGCGATAACGGCTTCGCGGGCTTGCTCCGTGCCTGCAATGGACGCGAGCACGTGGCCTTTGGCGCTCATTGGCGAAATCTTGCTGAAATCGCGCGGCAGTTGTTCGCCGGGAACCCATGCCCACGACCCCTCAAGCGATTTGGAGCGGAACCAGCGGCCGGCGAGCAGCGTGTAATATTGTTGCGACTTCGTATCCATGAAAATGTCGTCGTCGGAGTTGGTTACGTAGAGCAGGCTGGTTTGCGCGATCGGAGCGTAAGCGGGCTCGCCGCGCGTAACCAGTAATTCCGCCGGCACGGTGCTGACGTACACGGCGGGAGGACGCCCGGCTGGAGCCGGCGGGGCTTCCGAAGGTTCTTTTTCTTCGGCCGCGGTTAGCTGCTGTTTGATCGCGTCCAGATCCTGCGAAGGATTCGCGGCCGCGGTCCACGGACCGTTCAACGAGGACGCCGTCATCCACCAATTGACGCCGTCCAGATAGAACCTGCCCGCAGTGGCATTAAACAGCAGTAGCGCGGGCGTGTTGACGATGCGAGTATACGGCGTACCTTGGACGGCGCGATACACCGGCTCACCGTCGATCAGGATCAACACCGCCGGCCCCTTGCTGAAAATAATCTTGGGCGGTTGATTCTTCAAAGGCAGCGATTCAGCCTTCGTCTCAGCCTGAGTGATCGAAAGATCGGCGAGCAGCCGGTCCAGCGACACGGTTCGTGGCCAGTTCGGAACGCTTTCGCGAATGGCTTTCAGAAGTATGGGCTGAAGGGAACTCGCAGACGGGAAATCGGCTTGCTTGATGGTGATGTCTTCAAAGGAGACGAGCCTTGTTTCACGATCGACCTCGGTTCTCGCCTGGATGGAAACGGTGCCAAACATCTGGGTCGGGTTTCCGCGTCGCGTGACGATCACCGCGGAACGAGCGTCGACTCGATTGCCTTCCCAGCGGTCCACTTGAGGCTGATAGACAACCAAGTGAATACTATCAGTGTCGATTTCGCGGGGCCAGCTCCCGTCTCCTGCGGCGGGCGATTGCCCGAGCATCAGCGCGACCGGCACAATAATCAGCGGCAGATTTCGAAGACACATAACTTGCTCTTTCTCGACCTTATATACAGCACGGCAATTTCAAGACCGGGAGAAAACTCCAACTGCTCAGTTCATTAGTGTTACCTGCTGTGACAGAGTGGGGGATACTACTCAAATGATGGGTGTAATGACGCGCCTATCACGGCCCCTGCTTAGAGGCGGCATGCGCCCGGATCGCATTTTGCGAAATTCTCACGATCCACCGGCGACTCGTCTAACCCCAGCTGAAGAACACCCTCGACTTTCGACCCATACCGATATACTGTTACCCCTTTGCATCCAAGTTCATACGCTAAGCGATAGGTGGCGGCTACGTCGGACGGCGAGGCATCCTCGGCGAGATTCACCGTTTTTGAAACCGCGTTGTCCACATGCTTCTGGAACGCTGCCTGTACTCGGACCTGCTGTTCTGGGGAAATCTCCAGGGCGGTTACAAATAGCTTCCCTGCCTCACCACTCGCCGGGCTCAGTCGGCCAGTTGCGGCGACCGAGGCAAGCTCCGATTCGAGTCCGAGCCGACGCAGGTGGCGAATCGCCAGAGGATTGAACTCGGCAAGGCTCTGATCTCCCAGCACACCATGGCGGCGGTAAGCTAAAGCAAACAGTGGCTCAATACTGGGGCTGGTGCCGGCGATGATGCTAATGGTCCCGGTGGGAGCGATCGAAGTTTGAGTCGCATTTCTCAACCGGATTCCTTGGGTTGCAAAAGTGCTCGCTCTCCGATCAGTTCGATGCCGTAATCCACTTCGATCACAGTCGCGCGGCGGAGCCGCTCGAGCCCAGCATCGAATGGACTTCCGGAGAACCGGCCGAGACTTTTCCGTCCGGAGTGTAGAGAAATGCTTAACGAAGAGATCGCCCGTCTTTTCGAGCGCATGGCCCACGTGCTCGCGTTCAAGAACAAAGATCGCTTTCGCATCATGGCCTACGAGCGCGCCGCCATCTCCATTCGCGACCTGAAGGAAGATCTTGCCGCGATCGCCGAAAATGGAAAACTCCAGGAGATACCTGGGATCGGCAAGGATCTTTCGGAGATGATCGAGGAGTACATCGCGACGCAAGCGATGAAGCGATATACGAGTGAATGCAAGGGCGTTCCCGATGAGCTGATCGACCTGATGAGCATTCCCGGACTGGGTCCAAAAACGCTCGCCCTGCTTCACGAGAAGATCGGCGTCACCAGCTTTGAAGATCTGAAGAGGTGCCTGGAGAGCGAGTCCGTCCGGAAGCTGAAAGGTTTCGGCCAGAAGAAGATCGACAACATTAAGCGCGGAATCGATCTGTGGCTCGCCAGCCAGCAGCGGATGTTGATCAGTGTCGCGCTGCCGCTTGCCGAAAATCTGCTCGCTGCGATTCGAAAAATCGACGGGATCGAACGCGCCGATATCGCCGGCTCGCTTCGCAGGCGGCGCGAGACGATCGGCGACATGGATGTGCTGGTGATCTCGAAAGACAGTCCTCATGCGTTGAAACAAATAACGCAACTGCCGGTCGTGAATCAGGTCCTCGGGCTCGGGGACACCAAAGCGACCGTGATGATTGAAGGCGGAATCCAGGTGGATATTCGCGCCGTATCCGAGGAATCCTATGGAGCCGCGCTTCAGTATTTCACCGGATCGAAGCAGCACAACATTCATCTGCGAACGCTGGGCCGGAAGCACGGCTTGAAATTTAATGAATACGGCGTCTTTCGCGGCGAAAGGCGGATTGGCGGAGCAGAGGAAGCTGATGTCTACGAGTCGCTGAAAATGCCATGGATGCCGCCGGAGCTGCGCGAGGATCGCGGCGAGATCGAGGCTGCACTAAATGGGAAGTTGCCGAAACTGATCGATATTGGCGACCTGCGTGGCGATTTGCATACCCATTCGAGGTATTCCGACGGCAAATCGACCATTGAAGAAATGGTGGAGCGCGCGGCTGAGCTCGGCTACGAGTACATCGCCTTGAGCGATCATTCGCCGTCCGAACGCGTCGCGCACGGACTCGATCGTAAGCGCCTAGAAAAGAAAATCACGGAAATCGAAGCTCTGCGGAAGGAGCGGAAAGACCGGCCGCCGCATATTTTGATCGGTTCCGAAGTAGACATACTTGGCGACGGCAAGCTCGACTATCCCGACGACATTCTCGCCAAGCTCGATGTGGTGATTGCGGCCATCCATTCCAGTTTTCGCCAGGAAAAAGATCGAATCACCGGGCGCCTGCTCGACGCGATTGCGCATCCGTATGTGGACGTGATCGCGCATCCCACCAGCCGGTTGATCGGTTCACGCGACGCGCTCGGAATGGACTTTGAACGGGTGATCGAGGCCGCCGCGAAATCCGGTATCGCTCTGGAAGTGAATGGATCGATGTACCGGCTCGATCTCAATGACGTGATGGCGAAAGCCGCGCAGGAAGCAGGCGCGCTGCTGGCCATCGGTTCGGACGCCCACAGCACGGCGCAGCTGGAATGGATTCGTTATGGCGTATTCCAGGCCCGGCGCGGATGGGTGGAAGCGCGATCGGTGGTCAATACGTGGACTTGGACAAAATTGAGCCGCTGGCTGAAGCACCGCGCCGCGGCGGCGGCATAAGGGGGAATTATGATCAGGCAAAATATTATCGCAGTGATGGCGATGACGTCAGTGCTTGGCTTGGCACAAGATAAGGCTCCGGTGAGCATGACCGTCAGCGTTGAAGCAACTCATGGCAAGGACGTCCCCGAACTGAAGCGCGAGGACGTGATGGTTTTTCAGGGGAAACAACGGCTGGACGTCACGGAGTGGACGGCGCTCAAAGGAGAACACGCGGCGCTGGAGCTGTTTGTTCTGATCGATGACGCATCGGCCATGAGCCTCGGGACTCAATTAACCGACTTGCGCGAATTCATTACCGCCCAACCCACGAGCACGTTAATCGGCGTCGGATTCATGCACAACGGCATCGCCGATGTTAAGCAGGATTTGACGTCGGATCACGCCAAGGCGGCGCGGGCGCTGCGGCTGCCGTTGGGAAGGATCGCGGCGGGCACCAGCCCGTATCTTGCGCTCAGCGATCTGATCAAGAAATGGCCCACTTGCTGCGTGCGGCGGGAGCTGCTGTTCATTTCGAGTGGAGCTGACCCGCTGGGCGGGTTCGGCCCAACAAATCCTTACCTCGATACAGCGATCGAGCAGGCGCAGCGTGCCGGGGTCATGGTATACGCAATTTACACGCCTGGCGTGGGGCACACCGGGCATAGTTTCTGGCGCGAGAACTGGGGACAAAACCATCTGGCGCAACTCGCCGAGGAAACCGGCGGCGAATCTTACATGCTTGGGTTCGGCGCTCCGGTATCCTTCGCGCCATACCTCCGAGATATCGCCGAGCGTTTCACGCACCAGTATTCCGTCACTTTCCTGATAAAAGCGCCCGCGAAAGCCGGGTTGGCATCCGTAAGATTTGCGACCGAGGTGCCCAACGCGGAGATCGTCGCCGCGCCGAGGGTCTATGTATCCCCGCAGGTGCGGCCTTCGAGTGACCGGTAAAGCAGTGATCCGTGCAATTTGTCTCCTGGGACTCTCCGTGGTCGCGCTGGCGTCCTCGCAACTGCACGACCTGGTCGCTTCCGGCCGGCTCGACGACCTGCGCTGGCCGGATTTCTCGGATTTTCAGCCGAGTGTCAAAGCTTTCTACGAGCAGGGCGGTTACGCTCCGGCATGGTCGCATGACGGGAAGATTTCGCGGCAAGCCATTGCGATCATCCGCGTGCTGATGCAGGCGGAGTCCAAGGGCCTGGATCCGGAGGATTATGACGCGTCCCGATGGGCGGCTCGCGTCGCCAATCCAGATCTTTCGCGGTTCGATATTGCTTTGACAGTCTCGCTGATGCGCTATGCGTCGGATCTGCACCTCGGCAAGTTCGATCCAGGGATCTATCATTCCGGCTTCGATCTCCACCACGAACATTACGAGCTGGCCGGATTGATTCGTAATCGCCTGGTAGACGCGCCGGACGTGGACGCTATTTTTCGCGAACTGGAGCCGCCGTTCCCGGGATATCAACGCACGCAAACCGCGCTGCAACGCTATCTTGCGCTCGCCCGCGAAGACAACGGCGAATTACTTCCTTTGACCAAGTTGCCGATTGAGCCTGGCACAGAGTATTCGGGCGTACACCGTCTCGCCGTGCTCCTGGGAGAACTCGGCGATCTGCCGCCGGGCGTCGTCGTTCCGGATACATATAGCGGGGCCCTGGTCGATGCGGTCAAGCGCTTTCAGACTCGCCATGGTCTCGTTGCGGACGGCCGAATCGGCAAAGCCACGCTGGCACAGCTCAACACTCCGCTCGCCAAACGAGTGCATCAGCTCCAACTGACGATGGAGAGATGGCGCTGGGTTCCGCACGAGTTCGCGCGGCCGCCGATCGTCGTCAACATTCCCGAGTTCGAGCTTCGCGCCCTGAACGATTCCTACGCGACCGCGCTTGAAATGAAAGTCGTGGTCGGCAAAGCGTACCGGCGGAAAACCCCGGTGTTCGCGGCCGATATGAAATACCTGATCTTTCGGCCCTACTGGAACGTGCCGCGGAGCATCACGCAAGGCGAGCTGTTGCCGAAGATCATCCACGATCGCGGATATCTGGCCGCCAATGGTTACGAGGTAGTAACGGCAGATGATCACGTCGTCACCAACGGCGTGATCGATGACGATGTGCTTGAAAAATTGAAGTCGGGAACGCTATCCGTCCGCCAGGTCCCCGGCCCGAAGAATTCTCTTGGTTTGGTCAAGTTCATCTTTCCGAACGAGCACAACGTCTATCTGCACGCCACGCCCGCTATCCAACTGTTTTCACAATCCCGGCGTGATTTCAGCCATGGCTGCATTCGAGTCGAAAAGCCGGAACTGCTGGCCGAATGGGTGCTGCGCGACAAAGCCGAATGGACTCCGGAGCGAATCGAACAAGCGATGCACGGCGAGAAGCCCCTTCAGGTCGATTTGGCGCGGCCGATTCCCGTACTCATCGTTTACTCCACTGCGGTAGTACTTGAAAGCGGCGAGGTCCGATTTTTTGGCGATGTATACGGCTTCGATGCGGAACTCGACAAATTGGCGGCGAAGGGCTATCCGTGCTGCCGCTGGAGTCCTACCAGCGACGAACGCGACCCACGTCCACGTGAATAAAATTCGATTTCGGATAATAGCCGACGCCACCGCGCCTCAGTTTCAACGCCGCGTTCCGGAGAGCCAGCGTGCTGACGCCGGGCAAGCGGATATCGATCGCTTCCGCCTGCATGTGTAGGCTATGTTCAGCAACGCCAGACGTATGAATACGGAGAAACCGGTTACTCCACGGGGTGCGATATCCGCAGATGATCTGAAGCTCTGCATTCGGCTGACCGACCGCGGCCAGCAGATCGGCAAGCACGTCGAATACCCGCGGGTCATAACGGTGCACCTCGCCGGTGCGATGGTCGCGCAGGAAATGATTCAACTGGCCGAGGGCCTCGGGAACGTAATTTTCACTGCGGCGAAAGACGACGTCTATCCGTTCGCCGGTGTGCGTGTGATACATGCGGAGACGACGCTCAACAGGTGCACATTTGACGGGCGCGCTGAATAGAATTAGAAATATCGCGGACAGATAAAATCGGCCAAACACGTATTCTTCAATTTTATCACTCGTGCTCGAACGATGAATCGGTCCGGAGCGGGGCCGACGTAATAAAACGGGTAAAGAGTCAACACCGCCTCTTCGGATGGCGCCAGGACCGTGCGATCCGAAGGTTTGACCACGCGCGTCCATTCGACGGAATAACGATAGCATGCAGCGTTTTGAGGAGAATAATGTCTTCCGGACGGATTTTGCGAAGCTCGCGGAAAAAATTTATCCCGATGCGCGGCGATCACTACGTTTCCGCCGTCCCCCGGGGACGCTGTGCCGGGGACATGCCCGGCGCCGATCCGCAAAATGCCTGATTGCACGCCTCCATGTACCATCACCATCATGCCGAGTCTCGGAACTTCCAGCCGGCTGACAACCTCCAACCGCGGAAGGACGCGCCGGCGCAGGAAGCGCCAAGCTCGGTTCGAACTCGCGTTCTTCGTTAGCTTGCGACAAGACTGCTTCAAAATAGGCGAGAGCACAGAATCCTAGCGCCGAGATCCCGAACACAAACAGAATCACTTGCGCTCCCCGAAGAATTCTGTGCTCCCGGCGGCGGCTCTCAGACCACCGCAATCTGAGCATCACAAAGTGCTCAGGAGATGCGTCTCAGCAACAGTGCAAAGACCAAGGAAGTTACCCCGGCCAGAGCCACTAGAGGAATCTCACTCGCCGTCGCTGGCAACTCCGGCGCGGCGGGCGGCGCCGGCGCGGGAGCAGGAGCGGGCGCCGGTTCCGGCGCAGGCGCAGCCGCAACCGGCGGCGGAGCCGCTACCTCTTCCGCGGGAGGCGCAATCGTTTCGACCGGCGCTTTTGCCAGCTCCTCAGGCTTCGTCTGTGGAGTTACTTCGGCCGCCAAAACGGGCACCTTCGTTTCCGCCGCGAGATTCACGGCTCGGGATTTCGGATATACGAATTCCTGACCAAAGTTATCGCCGGGATAAAACCAGGCGCGCATAGCCTCCGGCGTGCCGCTGGGGCGTTCCGCAAAGCGCATCACCGTAGCGCCGGTCGGTTCCAAGCGATAATTCGGAATCGCCAGAATGGTGGTGTACAGGTGCGTCTCATTCTTATCGAACACCTGGACGATATGCCGGTTGGACTCCGAGTCCAGCAATTTGAAAACATAAGTGCCTGCCGGCAACACTATGCCGGGTAGCTCCACCGGTTGACTGAATGTCACGACGGTTTTCTTATTCCACTCGTCTGCTCTCCCGGAGAAGACCGCGAAAAGCAGGGTACAACAGATGAATGTCAATGCTCTCTTGAACATGACCGACCTCCTTTCGGGGGATCTACTCACGTTGTCGCATTTGAGGTGCCGCGGACAAAGTCTTCATTAAAGGCGTTTTGTCCTTGCATTCTCGAAGATGCACGCGAACCAGCGCAGTATTCGCGCATGCTTCTGCGGAATATCGCCCAGCGTGCAAAGAAATACACCAATGCCGGCCGCCCCAACGGTCGCCGAACTGCTCGACGTGGATCGCGAATATCGCGACAAGGCGGCGCGACAGGTGCTGCCGACCATCGCGCCCCGCCGCTTCAATCCCGGCAAAGAACCGCGGCTGCCGCGCGTATGCGCTGGCATCGCCACCGGATAGAACCTAAGCCCGGCTGCCGCCTTCTACGGCCTATTCCACAACCGATTTATCCCGCCGCCACGGAAGTGCGCCCGGAGTCCGGCACGTCCAGATTGTGCTTCTTCAGCTTGTAGCGCAGCGCATCGCGCCCGATCCGCAGAATACGTGCTGCCCTGGATTGATTTCCACCAGCAGCTTCGAGAGCGCGTATCAGCAGCAGTCGTTCCTGTTCCTCGAGCGATCCAACTTCCGGTGGGAAAGAAGGCGCCTCGACAGGTCCTATGTGCTCGGAACCGGCTTGCAGGTAGGGAGGGAGATCCTGCACGTCGATGGTATCGCTCATGGTCATCATTGCGGCGTGTCCAATCACGTTTTCGAGCTCGCGCACGTTGCCCGGCCAGGAATGCTGCGAGAGCCGAATCTGCGCGCGGCGGGTCAGGCCACGGATTTCCTTCCCATACTGCGTGGCGAAGCGCGCCACGAAATGGCGGAGAAGCAGAGGCAAGTCTTCTTTGCGATCCGCGAGCCGTGGCAGATGGACCTCCACCATGGAGAGGCGATAATACAGGTCTTCGCGAAACCTTTTCTCAGCGATTGCCAGGCCCAGATCATGATTGGTCGCCGCGATCACGCGCACATCGACCTTATGAGCAGTCAGGGCTCCCACGCGCTGCACTTCTTGATTTTGCAATACCCTCAAGAGCTTCGCCTGCGTTGCGAGCGGCATGTCGCCAATTTCATCCAGGAAAAGCGTGCCGCCGTGCGCGTGCTCGAACAGGCCGGGTTTATCGTGCGTGGCTCCGGTGAACGAACCCCTGACGTGCCCGAACAATTCGCTCTCAAACAACGTCTCCACTACAGCCGAGCAGTTCAGCACGACGAACCTGCCGGAAGCGACCGGGCTGAGCACGTGGGCCGCCCGAGCGACTAGATCCTTTCCGGTCCCGGTTTCCCCTGTGATCAGCAACGCGCGATAATGCGGCGCCACGCGGCGGACGCGCGAGAGCATTTCCCATAGTTGTGGGCTGCGGCCCACGATTCCCTCGAATTCAGAGTGTGTTCGCAACTCCTCTTCGAGGCGCAGCGCGTGCTGCCGTCTTCGCGCTTCTTCGACCAGCTTCCCGATTCGCTCCTGCAAGGCGCCGATCGAAAGCGGCTTGTTCAGATAATCACTGGCGCCTTTCTTGATCGCCTCCACGGCGGATTCCGCGGAGTAGTACGCGGTCATAAGGATCACGTCCGTCGCTGGATCGACCTCCATGATCCGTTCCAGCAGTTCGATCCCGCTCATGTGCGGCATCACCAGATTGGTCAACACGATCTGGGGATGACGTTCACAAAACAGATCCAGAGCCTGTTCAGGATCCGACGACGTGAGAATCTTGAGACTCCGCTGCCCCAATGCATTGGACAACAGTTCCGCGGCGCTCGGATTGTCATCGACAATGAGCAACGAGAGGGCGAACTCGGCGGCGCCCGGCATCGGGAAACTTTATGTTAACAGAGGTGTTTCAAACCCGCGCCGCACGCCATACCAGGTTACGGGAGATTTATTTACTTATATGTGGTGCTGATAGAAAACGAAACGCTTCCAAAAGCGATGCCGTAGTCGAGGCCGCTGGCGGTAAGCACGGTGAATGAAGTAGAGTTTTCCAGGCTCGATGTCCCCGATCCTGCCGGCAGGGCCGCCAAAAGGTACGGCGGCACGGTGCCGGTGAGCGCCGACTGCGGAAAGATGCAGGTGTAGCTGCCGCTCGCCGTCGACGATGCCGAGCTGCCGCTCACAATTATCCAAGAACCGGGCGCGCCGTCCGTCCAGTTATAAGTCAGGCCCGCGTTTCTCGTAACGGTCGTCGCGGCGCTCTGGTTGGTCCAGTTAATGATCGGGTTGGGGAAATTCACGGTCGTGCTGAAGGGCCCTACCGCGTTCGCTCCGGAGCCGCCCGAGGCGTTGAAAGTAAACGTTCCTCCTGAAGCCGGAATCGCCCCGGAAGGGAGCTGCGCCTCGTACTCCCCCGCGATGGTCGGTGAGGCTTGCAACGTGATGGCGCTGCCGCCGGGCGGGGTAACGGTGACCGTTCCCGGATTCAATGCCGTGATCGTGAGAGGCGTGGCGGTCGGGAGGAGGGTTTCATTCAGTGAGCAGCTTCCTGCCGAAACCTCGCCGCCGCCAGCGAACGAGGTTGACCCGGTGACCTGCTCGAACAAGCCGCTGGCCGCGCTGAGCGTAGCTGGAGCGCCGCTGGTGCCCGGCGACGTTTGCTGAAACACAGACAAGTTTCCGGTCCTTACGTTCGTTTGTTGCGTGAGGGTCGAAATGGTATTGCCGTTGAGTCCGGTGTAGGCGTCCTGGCACACTCCGCCGCTGGGCATGAACGATCCCACCGCCACATTGCTGACCGTGCTCGCGCCGCTTACGGTAGTCACCACCGCGACCGAGTTGAAGCACGCCGCGGGAATGTTCGACGGCACGGTGAAGATTACGCCGTTCACTCCCGGGTACCCGAGCGACCCCACATAAAGAATGTTCGACTGCGGAACCGCAACGCTGCCGACGTACACCTGCGCCTGCGTAGGGATCGCCTGCGGTGTGTTGCTATAGGAAACGTCGCTATCGTTCGGATCGGAGCCGATTGCGGTGCCCCAGATGGTAATCGTTTCATTCGGCTCGGCGGAGTTGGTGGGCGTGATGATCGCGCCCGTGATCGAATCCTGCAGCACCGCGTAATTTCCGTTGTAAACGTCGATGCCGAAGGCGGCGGGAACAACCGTGAAACTATAGGCGGCGCTGGTTTGGCCGCTATAACTGACAGTCACCGTCGCCGGACCGGGCGGGACCGCGGCGGGCATGACGCCGGCGATTTGCGTGGCGATCGCGTAATACAGCCCCGGCGTGTATGTCTTGCCGCCGGCATTGACGGTTACGACGGCGCCGTTCAGCCCGCCGGTGGTCGGCAGAGGAGCCTTGGTGCTGTCTTCGAGTGCGGTGACGGTGGTGGCCGACGCCATCCCGTTGCCGTGAATCACGAAAATCGAGCTCGGTCCAATGCCGGAATTCGGGAACCCCGCGGGGATCAGGCTGGAGTTATTTTCGATATCGGTGATGCTGGGCGGAAGCGGGCCGCTGGTCGTGACTGTGCCGGAAACCGAGAAACTGAGCGTCCCGCTGGAAAGCAGAGAGCCGGTAACGGTGCCTGACGCCGTTAAGGCCGAACTGGTAAGGCCGGCATAGCTGTCAGTTCCGCCCGTGATCGTGGCCGACCCGCTGACCGCACCGGATTCCAGGAGCGCCGTCTCCGGGAAGGTCATGTTGCCGGTGATCGTGCCGAGACCGAGCGTCACCGTAAACGGCATTGACAGGTTCCCGCTGAGAGCGGTAAGCGAGCCGTTGGCGCTGAATGTGCCCGAATCAGGCGAACCTCCGGCCAGCGTCAGGCTGGCAGGCCCGGAAAACACGCTGATTCCCGATATCGTGACGGGGGCATTCGTGACGCTGAATGTGAAGCCATAGCCATTGGCCGTGCCGGACATCGAAAAACTGAGGTCCCCGCCCGAGAGTACGCCGCCCGTAAACCCTGACCCCGATATGGTCGTGTTCGCCAAGATGGTGTACCGGCCCGTTCCGCTCGTGATCGTGGCCGAGCCGCTGATCGCTGCGGAACCTCCCAGCGCGTCCACCGGGAAGGTCATCGTACCGGTGTAGGTTCCCTTGCTAAGCGTGACCGTGAATGGAACGGTCACGTTGCCTCCGCTGACATTAGCGAGCGAACCGCTCGCGCTGAAGGTTCCGGTGTCGGTCCCAACGCCGCTCACCGTCAGCGTGGTTGGCCCGGAAACCGACACGCTGGTTTGTGATGAGGTGATGGAGGCGTTTGTCACGGTAAATGTGAAGTTTAATACGGCAGCCCCCGCGGCAACCATCAGGATCGACACAGGAGCAATCATGAGGCAACTCATTTCAATTCCTCCAGAATTCTCTACAGAAGAGATTTATTGTGCATTTCAAAATCCACAGTGTCGATGCTTGTGGAACCACGCTTGTTGGTTCCGGCGCGAGGCTCTCGCAGCGCTTACGCGCTCGTTTCGCGCAACTCTGTGTGGAATGTGACCCAGCAAGACAACTGGGCCGGACTTATTGCGAGAGCGCATTTCGCATAAATTCATACGGGTCGCCGCGGCGATTCCCAGAGTGCATGTTGTTGATCCCGCGTCCAATGCGCAGCAAACGATCGGGCTCACGATCTTCTTGACGCGATTCTTCGGATTCGCTCAATTCAAGCGCAGCGCGATTCCGAACGGACCCAAAATCGGCTCCGGTGGGACTTTATCGCCGCGTGGAGATTATCGGGCTCCAAGCGACACCGAAGCTACCTCCAGATGCATCGAAGAGTAACCCGTGAACTCCGCAACAGCTCCGAGGTGCGCTCGGCGGGTCACGGCGCCGGCTTTCTCGGCTTCTTGAACCCGCTATAGCTTAGATAAATGCCGATCAAGATGGAGACACCGGCGTACAGATAAAATCGCTGATTATACTGCATTGCCTCAAGCAGGTTCGCGATTGCGTCCGGCGTCAGGAACACAAAAAGCAAGCCTTTGATCAAAGTGATCCAGCCGACCACAGTGACGATTACCGGCAAAAGACCGCCGGACCAGACATTGTGGCCGAGCACGATTGCAAGTCCGGCTGCCAGTGTGATCACGCCAAGAAGGAGCACCACCGGCGGATTATGGACGAGCATATTCACGGTCGACAAGCTCGCCTGCTTGCGAACCACAAGAGATAGCGAGGCCAAGATACAATACAGGCCCAGAAGCCTGCTTAGAAACAACGTGGTTGACGACATCGCGTTCACTCCGCAAGTTCAGGCGTCGGCATGTGTTCCGGCTTTTTTTCGCGCTCCTCGGTGAGAGTTGCTTCCGTGAGCAAGAGCGTGCTCGCTACGGAAACCGCATTTTCCAGTGCGACCCGAACTACCTTGGTGGCATCGATGATCCCGGCCTCGATCAAATCGACGAACTTGCCAGTCGAAGCATCCAGACCGCAATTTCCTTTGCCGGACCGCATGCGATCAACGACCACTCCGCCGTCCAATGCCGAGTTTTCCGCGATCTGACGGGTTGGCGTCTCCAGGGCTCTTTTGAGAATCCGGAGACCGGTTTTTTCGTCCTCCGCAGCCTTGGCTTCTTCCGCGTCGACGGCATCGATTGCCCGGAGCAGCGCCAGTCCCGCGCCCGGCAGTACGCCTTCGGCGATGGCCGCTTTTGTGGCGTTGATCGCATCGTCGAACGCTTCCTTCAGCTTCTTCGCTTCGGATTCCGAAGGAGCGCCGACACGGATTACAGCTACTCCTCCCGTCAACTTGGCCAGCCGCTCCCGTAGTTTCTCTTTGTCGTAATCGGAGGTTGTCTCTTCGATCTGTTTGCGAAGTTCGCGGCAGCGCCCTTCAATCGCGGCCTTGTCTCCCGCGCCGCCTACGATTGTCGTTGTGTCTTTGTCGATCACCACTCGCTTGGCCTTCCCAAGCTGCTCCATCGTGACGTTTTCGAGTTTGACTCCCAGTTCCTCGGCGATCAGTTGGCCGCCAGTCAGAATGGCGATGTCCTGAAGCATTGCTTTGCGCCGGTCGCCGAACCCCGGCGCTTTCACCGCCGCGCACGGCAGCGTTCCCCGAATCTTATTCAGAACCAAAGTCGCCAGCCCCTCGGCTTCTACGTCCTCGGAAATGATCAGCAAAGGCTTGCCGGCGCGTACGATCTGTTCGAGAAGCGGCAGCAGATCCTTCACGTTGCTGATTTTCTTCTCGTGAAGCAAGATCAAGGGATCGTCGAGCGCGGCCTCCATTGCTTCCGGATCGGTAACAAAATATGGCGAGATGAAGCCGCGGTCGAACTGCATGCCTTCAACAACGTCGAGCACGGTTTCGGTGGTCTTGGATTCTTCTACCGTGATGGCGCCTTCGGCGCCGACCTTCTCCACCGCTTCGGCGACCATCTCACCGACGATTGAGTTATTGTGCGCAGAAATCGTGGCCACCTGCGCTTTTTCACGCTTGCTCGTGACAGGCCGAGAGAACGCCCGCAGCGACTCCACCGCGGCTTTGAGACCTCGCGTGAGCCCGCGTTTCAAATCGACGGCGCTGGCTCCCGCGGCGACATTGCGAACTCCCTCTGTAAGAATGGCATGCGCGAGAAGCGTGGCCGTCGTGGTGCCGTCGCCGACCGCTTCTCCAGTGCGTTCGGCCGCCTCACGAACCATCTGAGCCCCGAGGTTCTCCTCCGGGTTCTTCAGCTCGACTTCCTTGGCGATGGTAACTCCGTCATCGCAAACGATTGGCCGGCCAAACTTCTTCTCGATCAACACGCATTTCGACTTTGGGCCGAGCGTGACACGCACTGCGTCCGCCAGGACGCTGGCTCCCCGCAGAATGCTCTGGCGAGCATCCGCATGAAATTGAAATTGCTTGGCTGCCATGGATGGCTCCTTTGAGGGCTATGTCAACCAGGTTGCAAGCTGCGTTCCATCCACCCGAGGATCGATCGCGCCGATGGAATCTGACTTGCGCAGACCATTCGGGAGACGATCCATGAAATTGACATTGAGCGTGATTAAAGCCGATATCGGCTCGATTGGGGGCCACGTAGCTCCGTCAAAGCGCCTTCAAGAAACGGTGGAGGCGTACATCCGTGAGCGGGCCGGCGGGCTTTTGATCGACCATTATATTAGCCACACGGGCGATGACATTGCGATTCTCATGACACATGCGCGCGGCGAAGGAGACGAGCAGATTCATAAGCTCGCCTGGAATGCCTTCCGGACCGCGACGGATGAGGCCCGCCAGGAAGGCTTGTATGGTGCGGGTCAAGATCTTTTGAAAGACTCGTTCTCAGGAAACGTGAAGGGCATGGGTCCTGCGGTCGCGGAGATGGAGTTCGAAGAACGGCCCAATGAGCCGTTCCTGTTCTTTGCTGCCGACAAGACTGACCCAGGCGCGTATAACCTGCCTCTTTACCTGGCGTTCGCGGATGTAATGAACACTCCAGGCCTGATCCTTTCGCCCAAAATGTCTCGGGGCTTCCGGTTCGTGATCATGGACGTGAACAATACGGCCGGCGATCGCGTGATCGAGTTGAACGCTCCCGAGGAGATCTACGATATCGCGGCAATTCTGCGCGATCCGGAGCGCTACGTCGTTGAATCGGTGTGGTCGCGAGCCAGCGGAGAGCAGGCCGTCGCGGTCGCTACATCCCGGCTGCACAACATCGCGGGGAAGTATACCGGCAAGGACGATCCGGTGATGCTGGTGCGTGTTCAGATGAATTTCCCCGCGACCGGGGAGGTTCTCGCGCCTTATGCGATCGGACATTTTGTAGCAGGCTGCATGCGCGGCTCGCACCAGATGCCGCTGATGCCGGTGACGCTCAATACCGGGATCAGTTATTTCGATGGGCCGCCGATCGTGAGCTGCGCCGGGTTCTGCGTCCACAATGGCAAGTTGACGGAGCCGATCGACGGATTCGCCCAGCCATTCTGGAATACGGTTCGGGATCATGTGGCCAACAAAGCGATGGAGATGCGTCGCCAGGGCTTCGTCGGTACCGCGATGCTTCCGATGTCCGAGCTCGAATATACCGGGATCACGGAAAAGCTCCAGGAGCTCGACCAGCGGTTCCGCGTTCGGGCGGGGGCGCCGGAAGTGGCAATAAGGTGAATGGGAATCACATGCTCTCTACATCATCACCGGCGGAATTACTGCGACTCTCAACACTTCGCGACGTCTTGCGGTCACCAGGGCCGTGCATCACAATCCTGTTGCCTCCTTATCGTCCGGGGGAGCCGGCAGGCTCCCCCGCCACGGTTCTAAAAACGAGTATTCGGGAGGCGGCACGTCAGTTCGCGGAGCGCGAGGTTTCGAAAGCCGCCCGCACGGATCTCTTGCAACCGATCGAAAGCCTGGCCGAGGACCCCACTTTCGCCGCCGGATCGCATTGGGGTCGGGCGATCTTTCGTTCGCCGAGTGTTTTCCGGCAATTCGATTTAACGCAAGCGTCACAACCGTTCCTAAACGTTGCCGGCTGCTTTTCGATTCGCCAGTTGACTGCGGAGTTGGCCCGTCCGCGCGTGTTCTACATCCTGGTCCTGTCCAAAACACGCGTCGCTCTGCTGCGCTGCGCCGGCTTTCATGCCGAAATCGCCAAGCTGCCGGCGGGAGTGCCTGAAACCTTGACGGAAGCGCTCGAGCTGGAGCCTCCGGATCATGACCTCGAAAACCGTTCCGCCGCCGGGATATCGACGGGTAATATGCACGGCGTGCGGTTCGGCACCGGTTCGGGACGCGAGACGGCACGTGTGCACTTGGCGGATTTCTACAAACTGGTGGACCGCGGGCTACAGGAAGTCCTTCGCGAATCTGAAATTCCTTTGATCCTGGCGGGAGTCGACGAGGACGCGACCGTATTTCGCGCGGTCAGTAATTATCGACACCTCAGCAAAAAGGGCATTGGCGGAAGTGCGTATGGTTCATTCAGGCAGGAGGAAGTGCTCGAACAGGCCTACTCCATTCTGCGCAACGACGATCTCGAACGCGAGGCCAGCTCTTTACGGATTGCCAGGGAACGAGTCACCGCAACCCGATTCTCGACCGACCCCGACACCATCCTGCATGCGGCCTTCGAAGGGCGAGTGAGCCAGCTCTACGTGAACCAGAGCGCAGAGAAAATCGACGTATTTGAACGACGATCATACCAAAACTGGGGGAAAGAGGATTTGCTGAACCTGGCGGCGGTGCAAACAATTATCCATTACGGCAAAGCGTCCGTGCTTCCCGCGGAATTGATGCCGGAGGCGTCCACAATCGTAGGAATCATGCGATTTTGAGCTTGATGCAGAGATGAAAAGGAGATGCTATGTTCCAACTCCAAAGAATTCTGGTTCCGATCGACTTCTCAGATAACAGCGTGACTGCGACCAGTCAGGCTGGCGCGCTGGCGCGGCGTTTTCGCTCGGAGATCACCTTGCTTCACGTCAGCGAGTTCCTGGGCGGCTACGCTTTAAGCGGTCCTTTGGGTTATGGGATCACTTCAGATGAGGCAGAACGGGCGGAACAGTTGAGTCGGCTGCGAAAGCAGTTAGAGGAGTTCGCCCGCGCGGACTTGTCGGGACTCTCCGTCAAGCGGATCCTGTGCTGCGGCGATCCCGCCAAAGTGATCGTGCAAAGAGCACGCGATGAAAAGTCTGATCTCATCGTCATGTCCACCCGCGGTCAGGGCGTCTTTCGACGTTTCCTCCTCGGCTCGGTCACGGCCAAGGTTCTGCACGACGCGGAGTGCCCGGTTTGGACCGGCGCGTATCTCGCCGAACTATCCGCGTCCAGTCCAGCGGATATCCGTCATGTAATGTGCGCGGTAAACCTCGGACCGCAGAGTTCAGACGAAATCCGTTGGGCGGCTTCCTTTGCGGAAGAATCTGCGGCCACACTTACGGTGGCGCATGTCGTGCTCGACAATCCGCCCAACCTTCCCGAACGCTATATGTTCCAGTGGCACGAGGAGGCCCACTGGGGCGCCGAGGAGCGGTTGCGTACGCTCTTGCTCGACCTGGGCCTTCACGCGGATGTGCTCGTTGTCAGTGACGGAGATATCCCAAAAGCGATTTCCAATGCCGCGAAGGAGAACGAAGCTGGACTATTAGTCATTGGACGGAGTTGCGCTGGCCGCGCGAGCAGACCACTCGGCAGCCATGCGTATTCGGTCATCTGCAACGCTCCGTGTCCGGTCGTGAGCGTCTGACGACGGAGAATGCGCCCAATTCTGCTGATGTGCACGGAAACCGCAACGGGATCTGGTGCCGGGTGAGGGCGGTCAAGCTGACTCGGTCAGATTTGCGATTCTTCATCAGCGTGTAATCATCGCGGGATAGCCTGAAAAATAGTCCAAGTGCTCTGGCTCATGGCTTGTGAAAGGCGATGGATGAGTTTTCACCAAATTCTTTTTCCGGTCGACTTTTCCGATCGATCCGTTGCGGCGGCACGATATGTAGGCGCCATCGCGGCGCTTTGCCGCGCGAAAATCGCTTTAGTTCATGCCGTGGAAGGCCCGCTGAAGTGGCGTGGATCGCCAAACCCGATCAAGGTCGTCGAAGTCGACCTTCCCAGTGCGCTACGCGAATCGGAAGAGTGTCTTGAGCGTTTTGCGGATACCCATCTCGCAAAGCAGGATGTTACCATCGCTGTCGAGATTGCAGTTCCGCTGGAGTTGATCGAGAAGCGGGCGCATGCCGTAGACGCAGACCTCATCATGATGCCGACGCACGGCCGTGGCCGCTTCCGCGCCGTTCTTCTCGGATCCGTGACTGCGAAAGTGCTTCACGATCTGGCGATTCCAGTTTGGACCGACACTCATCAAGAGGTTTCTGAGTACCATTGGCCGATTAAGAAACTGGCATGTGCGATCGACCTTGGACCGGAGAGCGCAAACGTGCTGCGTTTTGCCGCCGATTTCGCGAACCACTGCGGCGCCGAGATGTTCATCGCGCATGGACTGCCGCTTGCCGAGATGACATTGGGACCATACCGTAAAATTGAGCCTCCAGCCTACATGGAGGATTTTGCTCGAACCGCCATCGAAGGCCTGCAACGCGAGGCCGGTACTTCCGTCGAAGTGTGCGTCGAAAACGATCCCATTGCTTCGGCCCTCCGCAACACTGCACTCCGCCATAGCGCGGACTTGGTCGTTACAGGGAGGGGCGCGATCAGTCACCCCATGGGCCGATTGGCGGCGCACGTATATTCAATCATTCGTGAAGCGCCGTGTCCAGTGCTGAGTCTCTAAACGAAACTTTGCGCTTCGCGGAGCTGACTTCCTTGTACCGCATTTGAGAATTCGACGGCTCCGTCAAGATGACATTAATTCCAGAACATCCGCGATCCCGGCCGCGACGATGTAGTTACGATTCGCGGGCATTTTGCGAAAAGTCAGCTCGAAGACCGCGGTCTGATCCATGTGCTCGCCCGCATACGCCTGAGCCATGGTCAGCTCGTATAAATCCGTGAACAAAGCCGGCGTTTTCATCGCATTCACAAACGGCGAACCGCGTCTTCCACCTGGCGCGCCAGAGCCGCATACGATTCACCTTGAAGATAAAGCGGCGCTCCGATGGCGACTTCGACAGGTCCCCGGTGTGGGCACTTTGCGCCGTGCGGCAGCACGCGGCCAACGCCACGAAGCCGAGCAGGAACAACAGGTAGGCGCAGATGCGACGCGATCATTCCGACTCCGGGAAAGAATCGGCCGATTTCTCCGGTTAAGGAACGCTCCCCTTCCGGAAAAATCAGGATCGACCAGCCTTCCTCGACTAATTCGCCCATATAGCGGATCGATTCTCCTGCTCCGGCCTCCGTCTGCGGGATCGGGAATCCGTTGAACAGCACCGTGATCAGCGCGTAGAGGATGCTGTTGGCCCATTGCTCCAAGGTCGAGTGGCGCTCTGGATGGAAGTGCGCATCGAAATACTCTTTCCACATCGCCGGCGCGATTCTGCGTCGCCAGCGCCAAGGGAGGCTCGCTAGAATCACTGGCGTATCGAGGTGACTCTCATGGTTCGCGGCGAAAATGACCGGTCCATCGATGTTTTCCAGATTTTCCAGGCCGGAAACTTTACGCGTGGCAACGGCCTTGGTGAACGGGAGCAGAATTCCTTCGAGCGCGATTCCTCGGATGATCTTCGCAACCCAGCTTCGGTTGTGCCTGGGGAACAAGGTTTCCTCAGCGACCGGCATCGGTTTGGATAAGTCGGCAACCTTGGAGACTGACGCGAAAGCACGCTCGTCGATGGGCGTATTCAGCTTCGTTTCCAGATCCATCATGAGCTCGACGCGATCGAGGGAAGTAAGGCCGAGTTCCTCGATCGTTGTCTCCGGACCGATCATCCGGCCCGGCGCGTATTTCTGAATCAGACCGTTGACATCGCCTTCCGGTTTCGGGACCGGTTCGCCAGCGCCCTTTTCAATCACGCTCGCAATCTCAGCGCGACGAAGTTTGCGGGTGGTTTTCGTTCGCGGTAATTCACCTCCCGGCCAAATCGAAACCGACCGAATCTTCTGATGGTCCTCCAGCATTGCGTTCGCTTCGCGCACGATATTTTCCGCGTTGGCGCCGTTCTCCAGGACAAGCACAGCGTGAACCTTGTCTTTTCCAATCACGGCCGATTCGCGAACTCCGGGCAGGTGATCGAGGACGCCTTCCACGTCCTCGGGAAAGACTTTGAGACCCTCCGGCGTCACGATCATCTCTTTCTTCCGTCCGCGGATGATGAGGTCACCGTTGGCGTCCAGTTCGCCGACATCGCCGGTGTGAAACCATCCCTCCCGAAACGCGGCACGTGTCTGATCGGGAGCTTCGAAATATCCCGGTGTGACGTTCGCGCCTCGCACCAGGACCTCGCCATCTGGCGCGATCTTGACGTCCACTCCCGCTAGCGGTTTTCCCGTGGTTCCCGGCTGAACGTGAAACGGATGCGTGAAGCTGATCACCGGCGCGGTTTCCGTGAGGCCATAACCTTGCACCACGACGAAGGCCAGGTTCGACCAGAACTGTTCCACGCCGGCAGGGAGCGGCGCGCCTCCGGAAACGATGCAGCAGAATTTCCAGCCGAACATCCGATGCACCCTGCGGAATCGCCACCAGCGAAGCGGCCATGCGTCGCTCTGCTGCGAAGTATCGGCGGTTTCGGGAAAACGATGCATGATGTAATCTCGCAAGACTTCGAGAACCTTAGGAACCGAGACGAGTATTGCGGCGCGCCGCAATCGGATCTGCCGCACGATTTCGCGCGGGCTGGCGCTTGGAATGAACAGCGCCGAAGCCGGAATCAGCGGAGGGACGAAGGTCGCGAGCGATTGTCCGAACAGGTGACTCATCGGCAGAAGATTTAGAATGCGCAGGGGAGCGAACGGCCGAACATACTTGCGATAAGGCGCGATCTGCTCTTCAATCGGCTGAAGTTGCGCGGCCAGGTTGCGATGCGTGATGATGACGCCTTTGGGTTCAGCCGTAGTGCCGGAGGTGAAAACGATCTCAGCCGGATCGTCTTCGAAAATCTGGACCGGCGTGGGTTCAACCGCTTTGCTTTTTTGCTCGATCTCCGCGAGTCGCCATACAGGAACGGGACTTGGCGATGTTTCCGGGACGCGATCTCCCACCAGAATTAAGCGCGCCCGGACCTTCTGTTCAATCTTGTGAAAGAAATCGAGCGAAGACTGCGGCTCGACCGGAACGACGACTGCTCCTTGCAGCAAGCAGCCCCATAACGCAACGATCCAGCCGGGCCGGCTCTCCGACCAGATTATAACGGCATCGCCCTTGCGGACGCCCTCCATCCGGAGGCGCGCGGCGAACGATTCGGCCAGCCGTCCGATTTCAACATAGCGAAAGGTCCAGCCTCGAAACCCGTCGTCGTAGATGATGAACTCCTGGTGATATTGCGCGATTCGGCGGAAGAACTGCGGCAATTCGCTCAGGGCCGGCACGTGATCGAAGGAATCTTTGTCGGAAGGCTTCGAATCTCGCGCGACGGACGCCATCTTCGCTCCTTATAATTACTTGGGCACTTTAGTTGCCGGTCTCAGGTATGGGCGAATGTACGCACAGTACGGCATCACGGGTATGGCGAAGCGAGCCGACAACCAAGTCCCTCGAAAGACGCTCCACAAACGGCTCGACAAGCCAGCGCAGCGAGAGCGGGATGCTTCGGCTCAGCGCAATGCTCTCTTGCTCGACGTACACGCCGCCATCGCTTTCGTCGAGTCTTGAAATGCCGCAAGCCCGCCACACGTAGCCATCGCCCTGATCGGCGGGGAGGATGCGTTCGCCGGGCTGGCCGTAATTTTGAATCTCCCGGACGGAAGTGCTGCGGGCAACCGAGTACCACCGATGCTTGTCGATTCGGTAGTCTTGCACTTCGTATTCCACGTCGAGCGCAGCTATTACGAAAAGGGCCTTTCGAACATAACGAACGCGGAAGGATTCGTGATCTCCGTCGCGATTGAGAAGCTTCGCGGAACGCATGGTTGGTCCGTAGTATTCGGCGTAGCGGTCGTAATCCTGAATCACAGCAAGCACATCGGGTATGGAGACCTTCGGGACGAAAATGGCGCCACTCCAATCGTGGATCAACCCGTGGGGAACGGCCTGATGAGACTTTCCGTTCGTCGTCGCGACCACAATCTCGCCGCTTCGAACCCGGTTGCGGCGGCCCGGAACTTCATCCATCCACAGCACTTGCCTCCCTTCGTCGCTGCGCAGCCGCGATTCCGCCATTTGGATGTAATCTTCCCATGCGTTTAAGGTCGCCGGTCTCAGTTGGGCCGAGATTGTCGCTGGTGCGCATGCGAAAAGCAACATTACAGACCGGAAAACCCATGCTGACAACATCGAGATCAAGATGTGCAGTTGCGAGGCCGAAGCAACTCTTCTTAAACCGGTGATTGCGCGGATTCGCGCAGGGACACGTTGGCTTCTCTGCTTCTCTGGTGTTTTACGTGCAACTGTATACATGACTTGGGCAGGACAGCGATGGACCCTGAGAGAAAAAATCGCCTGATCTTCTCGGCCGTAAATTTTGCGGTTCTCATCATCGCGATCTATCTTGCAACCCGCCTCATTCCAGGTCAGCAATCCAAAACGGTTTCCTACAGCGAGTTCATGGCCGAACTGCGGGCGGATCATTTGAGCGAAGTCCAGATTAGTGAACATGAGTTGATTGGCGTGCTCAAAACCGATGCGGCACATGCGAAGAATCCTGCTGAGCCAGCGACGATTACCGCCGCCCGGCTGCCGGGCGTGGATGAATCAGAACTCCTGAAGGAACTCGAAGCTCACCCGGTGAAATTCCAAGGCCGCATCGACCAAATGTCGTGGATCTGGAACCTCATGGGTTGGATCCTGCCATTCCTTTTTATTCTCTTGATCTTCAGAATGGGAATGCAGCGCATGGGCCAAGCCGGCGGAACTTTGACTTTCGGGAAGAACCGCGCCAAGATTCACGATGAATCGAGCAAAAGCAAGGTCACTTTTGAGGACGTGGCCGGGCTGGATGAAGCAAAGCTGGAACTGGAGGAAGTGGTCGATTTTCTTCGTCTACCGGCAAAATACCAGAAGCTCGGCGGCCGGATTCCGAAGGGTGTTCTTCTGGTGGGGCCGCCGGGCACGGGCAAGACGCTATTGGCGAAAGCCGTGGCCGGTGAAGCGCGGGTCGCTTTCTTTTCGCTCTCAGGGTCGGAGTTTGTGGAGATGTTTGTCGGCGTTGGCGCGGCCCGGGTGCGCGACTTGTTCGAGCAGGCCAAGCTGAGGGCGCCCTGCATCGTATTCATCGACGAACTGGATGCGATCGGCAAGTCGCGAACCTCGGGCCGGGCGGTCGGATTCAGCAACGATGAACGGGAGCAAACGCTGAATCAACTGCTGGCCGAAATGGATGGGTTCGATAGTTCAGAAGGCGTGATTCTCATGGCCGCCACCAATACCCCGGAGGTGCTGGATGCGGCTTTGCTTCGCGCCGGCCGCTTCGATCGGCAAGTGGTGGTGGATCGCCCGGACCTCAAGGATCGCGTCGAGATCCTCAAGGTTCACGCCCGGAAGATCCATATGGCCGAAAAGGTCGACTTGGAGACGATCGCCGCGCGAACGCCGGGAATGGTCGGCGCCGATCTGGCCAATATCGTGAACGAGGCAGCGCTACTGGCCGTCCGCCGCGGCGGCGAACGCGTCGAAATCGGTGACCTGGAGTTGGCGGTCGACCGAGTCATGCTCGGTCTGGAGAAGAAGAGCCGCGTTATGAGCCCGGAAGAGAAAGAGCGCGTCGCTGTTCATGAATCCGGCCACGCGCTGGTGGCGCTATCGGTGCAGCACGCTGATCCGGTGCACCGCGTCTCGATCATTCCACGCTCGATCGGCGCGCTGGGATATACCCTGCAATTACCCACTCAAGAACGTTATTTGATGACTAAACCGGAACTGGAAGATCAGATCGCCGTTCTTCTCGGCGGACGCGCGGCGGAGGAGATTCACTATGGTGGAGTCGTTTCCACCGGCGCGGCGGACGATCTCGAGCGAGCTTCCGAGCTGGTGCGGCAAATGGTGACACGGTTTGGGATGAATGATCAGCTCGGCAAGCTCACCTACGGCAAGCCGATGTCGGGACCGTTCCTGAAGTCGCCGTTCGAGATAGAGGAGCGCAACTACAGCGAAAAAAGCGCCGAGATGATCGACGTGGAATCGCGCCGGATCATTGACCAAATCTACGCGACCGTGAAACAGATCCTGGAGCAGCGGCTGGCGGCGATGGATCGCATCTCCCGCGAACTCGTTCGCAAGGAAACGTTGGAGCGTGCCGAATTGGACCGGCTCCTTGCGGGCGTGGAAAGCAACATCGGAGCGAGGGAACTGGTCGCTGGCGTCATAGCGTGAGGCACAGGCCGTCATAAGCGATCCTGGCATTGACGCCGGAATCCGAACCGAGAAGTCGAATTTTTGCGTCAACGGTCTCGGGATCGCTCATCACAATCTCTGAGCCGCAGTGGGAAAAGATCGCGCGGCGGACGCCTTCTTCGCGGCACCATGCAAGCTGGGTGCGAATCGAGCAATGTCCGATCGCGCTCTTGCCGCGCCTGCGGAGAATCCCTCGCGTCATCGACGCACCGTCACCGATATAGAGATCGATCGCACAAAGCGCTTCGGCCTGATTTCGAATTCGAACCAGGTCCGGAACATAGAAGACGCTGCGCTGGCCGGCCGTGATTCTGTAGCCGACCGCCGGCGCAAGAATCGAATGTTCCACCGGGAATGCCTCGAACCCGATGCCGAACAAGTCGAATCCAGATCGCGCCTGAATCACGATTTTCGAAGCGATCGGACCAGTGCGAATCCGGCTCCACGTTTCTGCAGTGGCATAAACGGGGCACGAAGCACCTGTTTTCAGGCCCGCGGCATGGTCCGGATGCGCGTGCGTAATCAGAATCGCATCCGGACCTACACTCTGAATCTTGCCATCCCAATCCGCGCCGCAATCGATCATTACCGCCTTGCGGCGCCAGGAAACCAGCAGCGAGGAGTGCATTCGATGCAACGATGTTCTTGCCTCGATTTCTCCTCGCGTTCCCAAGAACGTCAGTTTCAAGCGCCGATTTCTCAGACGGGCTGTACAATGCTCCGGACCACCTCTTCGATCTTCTTTTCATCCGGAATCCTCAGCGCGACATCAGCTTCGGAGATCATCCCTACGACATGTCCGGCTTTGTCGACCGCGGGAATTCGCTTGATCTGATGTTGTTCCATTAAATCCAGCGCCTTCTGATAATCGTCATCCGGCGAGCAGGTAACCACCGGGCTCGACATGATGTCGTGCACCGTCGTCTGGTGCGGATCCCGGCCGGCACCCACAACTTTCATCGCCAGATCGCGATCCGTCAGGATGCCGACCAGTTTGTCTTCCGGTAAGCTGCCGACCACCGGCAGCGCGCCGATGTTGTGCTTCAGCATCAGCTTCGCCGCGATCACGGCGCTGTCGCTTGCCTGGCAGAAGACCGGGTCCTTGGTCATGATATCCCGGCACTTTTCGGGAACGACGCGAGTGATATTCAATTCCGACTCGCCATGATCCTGGTAGCCCGCCGGTCCACGTTTGCCCTGCCCCCAGGAACCGGGCCAAACCACGGGAGCATCGCCTGGCGGATGCGGGCCGGACATCGGATATACGCCGGATGGACCGACTCGATCTTTCCGTCCGGCTCCTCCACCCGGCAGACCGCTGGCGCGGCTGGTACGTTTTTCGGTTTTGCGTTTGATGGCCATGATAAACCTCTCAATAATGCTGGCACTCGGCCTGCCAAACCGGTGACAAGGACCGCAAGATTCCGACGTCCCGAGAACCTATGCTTCTGGATCAGGTTTTTGTCTTGATCCTGTTGCGAACGTCCCTTTTCGGGAGAGCTGCCTCGTAAGTTTGGTATAGAGCTTCGAAAACAGCCGCCCAGTCTCTCGAACAGGCGAACCGGCGAGCCTCGACCCCCATCCTGTGCCGCAAGGCCTCGTTCCGCATGAGTCGCAACACGCTTTCAGTGAAGTCCTTCGCCAGGAATCCCGCGACGCCATTTTGTATTTGCACTCGCGCTCCAGTCTCCGGGCTGACGACCACGGGCACTCCGGATGCCATCGCCTCCAGAACGGCCAGTCCAAACGTATCAGTCCGGGAAGGGAAAACGAAAATATCCATGTCGGCGTATGCCGCGGCTAAGCTGTCCCCGCGCAGAACACCAGGCAGCTCACCGAATTGGAGGTTCCTCTTCAGCCACGCGTACTCGCTTCCGTCACCGACCAGCAGCAAGCGGAAATCCCGCTGCCCGGCAGCCAATAGATCCCGCTCCAGATCGCGGAACCATCTCAGGTTCTTTTCCGGAGTGAGCCGCCCCACATAGCCAATCGTGCAAGGACCATTTGTGCGCTTACGCCACGCTGGTGAAAAGCGCCCGGCATCGACTCCATGCGCCATGAGACAGGCTGGCTTTTGCGTTCGGCGGTGCAACTGATCCACCATCTCCGCGTTCGGCGCGAGGACGAAGTCCGCCAAGCGATAGAATCGCATCGCGGCATTCAGACTGAGGTTTTCCGCCGCCGCGCCGGTGCCCGCTCGCACGGCGCGGGGCAGAAACGAGAGAACCTTCTGTAAGCGCTCGGAAGCGTACTGATGCAGATTTGTGTGCCAGGATGCGGCCAGCGGGATTCCAAGCGATTTAGATATCCAGAAACCAAGGACGCCAAAATCGCCTGGGCTGGTGACATGAATCAGATCCGGGCGGAACTCCAGGAGTCGATCGATCAACCAGTTCCGGTGCCGGCTGAGCAAGGGATCGCAGTACAGGTCCCGATCGAGCCGGAAGGACGCCCAGCTTCTGTTCAGTTCCAGGGTAATCACAGAATCCCGGCTACTGACCCGCCGTTCGGCACCGGCGTGTACGCAGCAGAATGGAAGCTGCCGATGTTCGGCGAAGGCGGCGAACTCGCGACTTAAAGTGGCAAGCCCGTTGGCCTCGTTAAAGGAATCCGTGAAGAGAACGACCCGCAACTGAGGGCTTAAGAAAGGCGCCCCGCAAAATACGTCGTAACCCCTGCGTGCCGGTTCGCTTCGATTCGCAGCGCTACTAGTGATTGGGGATACGGTAGACGAAGTCAGTCGTCCAGCAGTTGTGGAGAAGATAGAAAAAGCCGATCCGGCTGTAATCGGGCGTGGACCCACGGAAGAATCCATCGTGCGCCGTGGTCACGCTGTGACCGCGTTGAGCCTGCTCTCTTCGAACAGGCGCTGCACTTCGGCGTCATTAACCTGCCGGAAATCCATGTACCACTCACCCACGGCAAAAAACGACGGCGGTGTGGCGAGACACACGAAGTCATCGACCTCTTTCTTGAGGCTTTCGCTGGCCTCGATTGACGCAACGGGCACGGCAATCATTGTCTTGGCGGGTTTGAGGGTGCGCGCATAACGGGCTGCGACCAGCATGGTCGAGCCGGTGGCGAGGCCGTCGTCGACCAGCAACGCGGTATGCCCACGCAGTTTCAGGGGTGGGCGTCCGCGACGGTAAAGCTCTTCGCGTCGTTCCACTTCGGCTTTCTCTTTCGCCAGCGCGGTGTCGATTTCTTCTTGAGAAATCCGCAATTGAGAGATCAGGTCCTGATTCAGCACCCCTGCGGATTGGCCCGCGATCGCACCCATCGCGAGTTCCGGCTGCCAGGGAACCCCGACTTTGCGGACCACCACCACGTCGAGCGGTGCGTGCAAGGCCTTGGCGATTTCAAATCCGACGGGAACCCCGCCGCGCGGCAAGGCGAGCACGATGACGTTCGCCGGCAGTTTCCGCCTCACAAGTTCGGCCGCAAGTAGTCGGCCTGCCTCAGTCCGATCCCGGAAAGGAAGCTTGACCATATGCCTGACTCCTCATTGCAGATGGGTCGCGAACCAGTTCGCGGCTAGCGTAGCGACCCTGGCGAGCGTGCCCGGCTCCTCGAACAGATGCGTTGCGCCCGGAATAATCTCCAGTTTGGTTTCGCATTTCATCAGCGCCATCGCATCGCGATTCATTTGAAGGACCTCTGGGTCCCTACCTCCCACGATCAGCAGCGTGGGAGCACGCACCTTCGCGGCGTCGGCACCGGCCAGATCCGGCCGCCCTCCTCGCGACACCACGGCCCTCACGAGCGACGGACGGCGAGCGGCGGCCCGCAGAGCTGCCGCCGCGCCGGTGCTGGCGCCGAAAAGGCCCAGCGTGTGTCCAGTTGCCTGCGGTTGCTCGGCCAGCCAGTCCGCAATCGCTACCACGCGGTCTGTCAATAGATCGATGTCGAAACGCAGGCGCGCATTGTACTCATCTTCGCGCTCTTCCTCGGTTGTGAGCAGGTCGACGAGCAAGGTTCCGAGCGAGTTTTCATTGAGAAACTCCGCGACGTAGCGGTTGCGGGGGCTGTGACGACTGCTGCCGCTGCCATGCGCGAACAACACGACGCCCTCACAAACCGGGGGAATGCTGAACTCTCCCTCGAGCTTCGCCTTTCCCGCCGGGGCTAATAAGGGAATATGTTCGATAAGGGCTTTCATACAAACTCTCCTTACGCAGCTTGGCGCGGATTCGAGCCTCCGTCACAGGCATTCAATATTAGATTTCCTCTAACCACCTGCAAGCCGTCTACCATCATTCGTGTTGATTTGCCGACGGCGCTATCGGAATGCTGCTGGGGGATATGCCTCAGTTCACCGTGCTTTGAGCGCAACCGCTCAATCTGAATCGGCTACGGAGCGCGCAGTGCGAGGTGGTTCCGCTGGCAAAGATCCACCGCGGTCCCCAGGCATTGTCCTTCCCCAGCCATCATGTCTTTCAGCCAGGCCGCATCGTACGGATACATTTCGCGCGTGTAGGCGTCTTCCGCGAATCCGTCCGATTCGATCTTCGGAATCCGCTCGAGGTCGGCAAGACGGAATTACCAGACAGAACTGCCCAAGGCACCCACTTTGCGATCTTCCTGACCGTTTCGCACCCAACTTTGTGACGGCTTCACACGATACCGTAATATCGATCGATTCGCTGAGCGAAAACGCCCTCAGCAGCGCTAGAGTAAAGATAAGGCGTTTCGGAGGCAAGCGAGGAGGGTTTTATGCGTTGTCGTCTCAATGCTCCGTTGATGGCGCTTGTCTCTGAGGACGATCATCAGGCCGCGACTACGATTCCGGCGGACCGAACCATCGAGGTGCTCGGGCCAGCCGAGGACGATCGTTTTTCGAGAATCAGGCTTGAGGGCCAGGAATTTCTTGTGTTTGCAAGCGATCTGCGCGAGCGTGGAACGATGCTCATGAACAAGGAACCGCTGAAACTCAACAACTCCGGGCTGAAGCAGGCTTCAGGCCAATAGCTGATCGGCGTCATGGCGCAGACGACGGTCAACGCTCTCCTGAAGCGCTACGGCCCGAGCTTCGCGGACGATCTGGGCATCGACGCGGGAATGAATGAGCCGTCTCCGCTTTTCTGCCTGCTGATCGCCGCCATGCTGTTCAGCACGCGAATCAACCACACGATCGCCCTGAAGTCTGCGCGGATTCTGTTCCGACGCGGTTGGACCACGCCGGAAAAGATGGCCGCCAGCACCTGGGAGCAGCGCGTCCGAGCTCTCGACGAAGGCGGCTACGTGCGTTATGACGAGCGCACGTCGACCATGCTGGGCGAAATCGCTCAGATGCTGATGGATGGCTATCAGGGTGACCTTCGCCGCCTGCGGGAAGCGGCAAAACGCGATCCTGTGCGCGAACGGAAACTGCTCGATCAATTCAAGGGAATCGGAGAAGTCGCCGTGAATATTTTCTTTCGCGAAGCGCAGCTTGCCTGGCCCGAACTATACCCGTTCGCCGACGCAAGAACGCTGGCCAGCGCGAGGGCGCTGGGGCTTCCGGCGGATACGAAGAAACTTGCGGCACTGGTCCGGGGCCGGCGCCAGTTCGTGCGGCTGGTCGCCGCGCTGATTCGAGTCAAGCTCGAACACAAGCAGGAAGAAATACTTGCAGCTGCGCGGTAAGCTACAAACGTGGCGCTGCCGGCTACGTTCGATCAGGCTGCGGCGATTTCGATCGGCTTCGGTTTAGCCACCGGCGTCTTCGCGGCAACGACGTGGAGCATGCCTTTATCGAGCGTGGCCTGAATATTGTCCACGTCGATGAGTTGCGGCGTTTCGAACCGGCGGAAAACGTCGTTGGGTCCGAATTCGGTCCACAACACCTGGCATTTTTCTTCTTTTTTCTCGGGCTCGCAATGGGCATGCACGACGATCTCCGACGGAGTAGCAGTAACCTGCACCTGCTTGGCATCGAAGCCAGGCAAGGTCAGTTCAACCTCGTATTTGCCATCGGTTTCGGTCATTTCGGCGGCGGGCCAGCCAAAAACCTCATGCTCGGCCTTGAGCCAGTCATCGAGCGCGTGGCCGATTTCCCGGCCGCGATTCTGGAATAGATCAAACGCTCTTTGCCGGACCCCTTCCAGCCGCTTCTCGATCTCTTCGAAGACCGGAAGGGCCTTGACGTCGGCCTTTTCGACTTTCTGAACAGCGATATTCGCCATAATACACCTCGCTCTTGCGTTGGGATTCACGATTAAACCAGCAATTCTCGGTCCATGAGTAGATCCGGCGTACGGCCGGTTAGCGAACAAACTGTGTGAATAGACGCGAGCCGCAGGGTGGCAAGGAGGGTTGGTTCGCTGCTGACGTCTCATGATTGCCGACGTTGGCCGTATCCGTCTGACCAACCCAGGGAGAGTCAGCTTCGTGCGGCGGACCACCGGGCTGGAGTTAGCGATCCCACCTCGGATCGCTTTCGCTGGTCCAGGCCTGGCAGAACGTCCAGCAAATA
>DATJNW010000077.1:0-20592 GCA_035507655.1 Bryobacteraceae bacterium
CATCACCGGAATTTTCGCGGCGTCCATCACCCAGCGCGTGATCTGCTCGCAATATTCGGGCACCTGGCCGACGGCGGAGCCCATGCCGCGCTCGCTCATGCCGTGCGGGCAGCCGTAATTTAATTCGATGCCGTCGGCGCCGGTGTCTTCGATCTGATGCACCATGGTGCGCCACGCTTCCGGTTTCGATTCGACCATTGCCGAAACGATCAGCGCGCGATCCGGCCAGGCGCGCTTCACTTCGCGAATTTCGCGCAGGTTGGTTTGAAGCGGACGGTCGGAAATCAGCTCGACATTATTGATGCCGAGCATTTTCTGGCCCCCGTATTCCCACGCTCCGTAGCGATTGGAGACGTTTAAAACCGGTGGTCCGATGGTTTTCCAGACCGCGCCGCCCCAACCGGCTTCGAAGGCTCGATGAATCTGCGCGCCCGAATTGGTCGGCGGCGCCGACGCCAGCCAGAACGGATTCGGCGACCGGATTCCGGCAAATTCTATGCTCAAATCAGTCATTGCGTGTCCCCATCAACGTCGCATGAATCGCCGCCGCGGCGAGCTTGCCGTCTTCCACCGCCATCACCGTGGATGCGGCGTTTTTCGCGCGAACGCAATCGCCGCCGGCGAAAACGCCGGGAATGCTGGTTTCAAAATTCGCGGCAACCTTTATATATCCGCGATCGATCACCAGCTCGAGCTGCTCGGCGAGCGACGGCTTTTCCTGGCCGATGGCTTTCACAATTTGATCGGCGGCGATGGTAAATTCAAAACCGTTCACGGGCCGCGTGGCGCGCCGGCCGCCGGCGTCGGGAGGGCCCAGCTCCATGCGCACCGCGCGCAGGCCGGCGACGTGGCCGTCTTCGACCATCACCGCCGTCGGCTGCGTGAGGAATCGCATCTCGACGCCTTCGCCTTTAATGAATTCGTACTCGTGCGCGTAGGCGGTCATTTCGTTGGCGGAGCGGCGATAAATCATGGTGACGCGTTCGGCGCCCAGGCGCCGGGCGATCGTCGCGCAATCGATCGCGGTATTGCCCGCACCGATCACCGCTACGTTGCGCCCGATGTTCATCGCGGCGCCGTTCAGTTTGCTTTGTTCGATATAGGCCAGGCCGTCGAGGAGGTGTTCTTCGCCTTCGATGCCCATCGCCGGAGTCGCGCCCAGGCCGATCCCCAGGAACACGGCGTCGAACTCTGCGCGCAAATCATCCAGAGAAATGTCCGCCCCAAGCTCGCATTGGGTTTCGATGGACACGCCGAGGCGTTCGATCATTTTCACTTCTTCGAGCGAGGCGTGGACCGGCTCGCGCAGGGAAATAATGCCGTAAGTGGAAAGGCCGCCGGCCAGTTCGCGGCGCTCGAAGACGGCGACTTCGTAGCCGCGCCGCGCCAGCTCCCCCGCGCAGGAAAGCCCCGCGGGACCGGAGCCGACGACGGCGATTTTTCGGTGCAGCGGCTCGGCGATTTGCACCACATCCAGACCGCTGCGATAAACGTGATCCATCGAATAGCGCTGCAGCCGGCCGATCATCACGGGTTGGTGCTGCGCCCCTAGAACGCAGGCGCCTTCGCACAATTCCTGGACCGGACAGACGCGCGCGCAGGTGGCGCCGAGCAGGTTGGCGTCGAAAATGGTTCGCGCGCTGCCGCGCAGGTTGCCGCTGGCGATTTTCTTGATGAAGCGCGGAATATCGATGTGCGTCGGGCAGGCGTGGGTGCACGGCGCGTCAAAGCAGTACAGACACCGGTTCGCTTCGACCAGCGCTTCCTGCGCCGTCAGCGGCGGAAAACGTTCTTCGAGCGCTTCAGGGTTCATCTCTGAAACTCGCCCCCGCCATTACTGGCATTGCTTCCCGGCGCCGTTACAGCCCCGCCAGTCATGGCGGGGGCAGATGCAGAAGCGAGCGCTCGGCCCGTCAGCGCGAGATACGCAGCGGCGGAGACGCCGAATCCGGCAAACCATGCATAATCGTACAGAAATCGCAGCGCCGGCGAGGCGAGACCGGCCAGCGCGGCCACCACTCCCGCGGCGAAACTCAGCAGCGCGCGCGGATTCACGCCGTTTCGATACTCATATTCGCCGTTGCGGCGATACAGATCGCCGACGTTAAGCCTGGTTCGCCGCACCACAAAATAATCGGCGATCATGATGCCGGCCACCGGCCCCAGCAGCGCGGAATAGCCGACCAGCCAGCCGAAAATGTAGGCGCTGAAATCGCCCAGCAATTTCCACGGCATCATCAGCACGCCCATCACGCCGGTGATCAGCCCGCCGGTGCGGAACGAAATCAGCCGCGGATTGAGATTGGAAAAATCGTTCGAAGGCGAGACGACGTTGGCCGCAACGTTGGTGTTCAGCGTCGCCAGCACGATCGCGATCAGCGCCACCGAGGCGATCAGCGGCTGATGGAAACGGCCGATCAGCGCCACCGGGTCCCACACCGGCTGGCCGAAGAGCACCGCCGAGGCGGACGTCACCGCGACGCCGATAAACGCATAGAGCGTCATCGCGGTGGGCAAACCTAGCGCTTGTCCGATGGCCTGATCGCGCTGGCTTTTGGCGTAACGCGTGAAGTCAGGGATGTTCAACGCGACCGTCGCCCAAAAGCCGACCATCGCCGTCAGCGAGGGAATGAAGAAGCGCGCGAATTCGCCGGCGGTTTTAAATTTTCCCGGCGCGCTGAGCACCGGACCGAATCCGCCGGCCTTGTGCGTGATCCACAACAGCAGCAGCAATCCCACGCCCAGCATGAACGGCGCGCCGATTCCTTCGAGGTAGCGGATGGTCTCGATCCCTTTCCACACCACGATCATGTTCAGAACCCAGAAAGCGCCGAAACAGACCCACACGGTCCAAGGCTGCGCCGCCGCGGGCCACAGGATTTCGAGCATGGAGTGAATCGCCTGGCCGCCGATCCAGGTTTGAATCCCGAACCATCCGCAGGCGACCAGCGCGCGCAGCACTGCCGGCAGGTTCGCGCCGCGCACGCCGAAAGAGGCGCGCACGAAAACCGGGAACGGAATGCCGTACTTGGCGCCGGCGTGCGCGTTCAGCAGCATCGGCGCGAGCACGATCAGGTTGCCCAGCAGAATGGTCCCGACAGCCTGCCACCAGTTCATTCCTCCGGCGATCAATCCGGAGGCGAGCATGTAGGTGGGAATGCACACGCTCATCGCCACCCACAGTGAGGCGTAGTTGTACAAGCCCCAGGTGCGGCGCGCCAGGGGAATCGGCGCGAGGTCCTCGTTTAAGAGAGACCGGTCCTCCATTCGAGCGATTTTCGCACAAAAAGCAGCGTAAGCCGTCAGGCGGTGACTGGCGGGGCTGAAGGTGCGCGTTACAGCCCCGCCAGTCATGGCGGGGGCTCATCGCGAATCAACGCAGATCTCACGCACTACCCGTCAGGCTCGCGACGGCCGGAGCCGCGACGGCAAGCGAGCATCGCCGCGAAGAGATTAGTGCGAATCGGTCGCCGGCTGGTCCCTTACGTTGATCTCGTTGACCACCTGCTGCACGTTGGCTACGGATTTGGCGGCTTCGTCCGCCTCCCGCCGCTCGGTCCGCGTACGCACATTGCCGGTCAGCGTGACCACTTCGTTCTTCACCGAATAATTCACGTGCCGGTCGACGCGGTCCTTGGTGAAAGCCGCCTTCAGATTGTCTTCGATCCCGTGGTCCATTTCGGAGTTGACCTTCTTGGCGCTGGTGTTCGGCGGCGTCACGGCGATCTCGTCGGCGACCACTTCGCTGCCGCTATCATTTTTAGCGAGCGACTCGGCTTTGGCTTTGTCCTGCTCGCTGGGAACGTTTCCGGTGAGCGTAACCACGCCCTTCTCTCGATTCTGGCTCACCGAAACTTCACTCAGGCCGTTGGCCTTCAGCGACTGCCGGACATTGCCGGCGACATCGGGATAGCTTGCGCCGGAGCTGCACCCGGTCAGCGCCGCCGCGGCAATGGCTGTAATGAAAATGATGGTGTATTTGTTCACGCTTTTACTCCTTAATTCCGCCTGCTAGCGGGCCCGAAAAATCCGGCCCGCAAAAAATCCCACGGCGGCCGCGCCCAGCAGCGCCTTCCCGGGATGGTGGCGCACCCACCAGCGCGCCTCCGAGAGCAATTCCCGGGTATCGTGCTCGGCGAGATAATCCGCGGCGTCGTCGATGCGGTCCGCCGCGGAATGGGCCATGCCGGAGACGGTGGATCCGCCCGGCAGGTTTTCCGCGTTGCGGCGGATGGATTCGGAAGCGCCATGCATGGCGTTAGCGGCTGCGTCGCGCGTTTCCTCAATTTTTTCGGCCACGCGGTTGGTGTTGCTGGTTTCCTGATCGGCCATATCGAGTCCTAACCAGTAGACTCGGGAGGGCCGGGTTTGTTACAAATTCGCCGTAAGCGCAGCGCTGAAAAAGGGGACAGACTACTCTGTCCCCGCCTGTAGGTCATTCATGCCGTGTGCGACCATGGCCGTGGACAGAGCGGTCTGTCCCCTTTTTCAGCACCCTGCTAGAACGTGGCTGGCGGGTTTGGTTGACCGCACGCAAGCCGATCAGCGTGTCGTCCAGAATTCGACCGGGCACGTAGCCGCGTATGCTCCGATTCCGGGACCGCCGAAGGCAAATTTTTTCACTGTGTGCGCGGACGCGCCCGGCGTGAACAGATCGGCCATTTCGCGGAGATTTTCCGGCAGAAAATTTCCCATCACGGGGGACGCCAGCACTTCCGGAATCACTCGCTGCGGCGCGTTGCCGTCGACCGTCATCAAAACTTCCGGGATTCGGAACAGCAGTTTTTCGACGGCGCCCGCGGCGGTCATGCGGCAGTTCATCGACCAGAACACAGCCGAGTCTGAATCCGGAATGGCGAAGCCCTCGGCCGGACGGGCGTCGAAGCGGGATTCGACCTGGAGGCTTTGAAAACGCGGCGCAGCCCGCCGTTCGAGCAGCAGACTGCGCCGCGCGAGCAGGCGCGTGTCGTACCAGCGATAAATTTCCAGCCACATAGCGGGGGTTTCGGCCCACAGCTGGCGCTGGTCGATGCTTTCCCAATCAGCGATCAGATAGCGCGGGCCGCGATCGCGAATCCAGGCGGCGTTGAGGTTGTCGAGATAAGGAGTATAGGCGCCGTCGCGTTTGATCACCGGGTAGAGTTGCAAGTTGAGGCCGTCGAGCTGCGCGGCGTTGAACACCGTACCAAGCGCTGCTACTGGCGATTTCCCGATGGCCGCGACAATCTCTGGCTCAAACCGCGTGCCCGGTCCGAAGCTCGCTTCGGTTTCGGCACGCAAAATGGGACGCACATCCTTAAACCAAAGCGCGTGGGAGGCAAAGCGGAATGGGGTTACGGCGGTGGCTTGCCGGAGCGGGTCAATGTTGGCGAAATGTTCCACGTTGTACTCGATCCAGATGATGCCGTAGGCGAGCAGAATCAGCCCGACAGCGCCCACGCGGGGGCGTTCGATGGACATCATCAGCGCGATGAAAGCCAGAGCCAGCGCCGCGAAGCAGAAAAAATTGATGACGTGAATGTCCTGCCGCACAAACGAGTGCTTGAAGTTGAGGCACAGCGGGATGGCCAATAGGGCGATGGTGAACCGCACCAGCGGGTGGTTTGCCTTGCCAGCGAAATACAACAAAACTGCCATCCACGCCATAATCTCGGCGACAGCCGCAAACTCCATCGGGTCGCCGCGCACCGCCATCGCGACGCTGTAATTTGCCGCCGTATCGAAGCTGCCGTGAAGGTACTGCCCAACGGCCCCGACTGAATGCAGCAGGATTCGCAGCGCCGAAAGATAGAGGAGCGAAGGGACGGCCAGCGCCAGCGCCAGGTCGCGAGCGGCGCCGGGGCGCCGGCGATACAGCGCCTCGGCGAGATAACCGGCGACCGCCCCACCGGCAACGATCACTGCCGGAAGCTTGATGAGTGGTACGAAGCCGGTGAGGAGCAGAGCGGCGACATATCGGCCGTTCCCTCCGCGCCATCTCGCCGAAATCAGCAGAATCAGGACCGAGGCGACAATGAGGTTTTCGAGCCCGGTGTAATTGAACCAATAGAGCGGCGTCGAGAGCGCGAAAAAGGCCGTGAACGCAGCCAGATTGCGTAGCCGGTAGCCCGCGAGGAAAAAGAGATCGGCGAAAACGGCGGCCAGCACCAGCCACGCACAGAGCTGAAACGTGAGACCGCGATTGAGATTATCTCCGATATCCTGCGGGAAGCTGAGAAAGGCCAACGGGCCGGTGGTCCAGATCACGCCGGAAATGCCGTGGGCGGCCGCGTAATTGAGCAGGTAAACCCAGGTGTTGTCGATCGACGGCTCCAGGTTGAAGTAGCGGATCGGACAGACGAGAAAAAGCACGAAAACAAACAACGCGCATCGCAGAAATATTGGCCACGGGCGCGCCTGCGAGGGCGCTGGCGAGGAGACGGCGGGCGTAGCGAATCCGGAGAGCGCCGAGCTCATCGTCCGTGGCCGTCGCCGGATTTGACGCCCATCCCCGCCAGGGCCAGACGCGCTTCAGCATGCCGCCCCGCGAGTTCGCGGCTGCCGCGCACAACGTTCATCAGCGCGCGAAAATAGTTCGGCGCGACTTTGGCGATGCGGAACGACGAGCTGCCCATGTCGACGGTCCGGTTGATCCAGGAGATCGGAACCTCGCGGATGCGGTAGCCGGCGGCGATCGGTTTAAGGCCGATCTCGGCGTTGGCGGCGAAGTGCGGCTGCTCGATCGCCATCTCTTTGAGGATTTCGGCACGGAATAATTTCAGGTTGTTCGAAATGTCGTGAATCTTGAACGGCAGAAGCAGGTTCGCCAGCAGATGGAACGACCGGTTGCACAGAATCTTGAAGAACGGGTAATTCACCATGATCGATTCCTGTGTGAAGCGGCTGCCGATGGCGCCGTCATATCCGGCGGCAACGGCTTCAAACAGGTCGCGAAATTCGGGCAGAAGATGAACGAAATCGCCGTCCATGGTGAAAATATAGGGGCCGCTGGCGGCCGCAATCCCGTCGCGCAGCGCCCGGCCGACGCCGTTCGGAGGGGTACGGTTCAGCAGCTTGACGCGAGGCTCATTGCGAGCGATCTCGCGGGTGATCTCAGCGGTGCCGTCGGTGCTGTTGTCGTTAACGATGATGATCTCGTGAATATAGCTTCCATAAAAGCCGACCAGGGATCCCACCAGCTTGCGAACGTTCGCCTCTTCGTTGTGGCACGGAACGACAAAAGAAACTGCCTTGCGAAATTGCGGTATCGTGGCGAGGTCCTGAACGCGAGGCTGATCGCCTCCGCCGGGGCGTTGTGCGCGAATGTACAGAGTCCCGCAGAGCTCCTTGACCACCGGCATGTGCTCGAAAAGAAACGCGAGCGATTGAACGGTGGCGACCCAGCTTCGCGGAAACAGCGGATGGATGATATCGTACGGCACCACGTCGAGGTGCGAGAATCCCGCCTGCGAGGCAGCTTGCACCAGCCGGTACCGGCGTAACCCGACCTGGCAGCGGGCGTTTCCGGTCCAGCGGCCCACCGGACGAATCGTGTTCTTCAGAAAAACCTGCGGATTCCAGAAATTGTTTTCGAAGAACAGAAGCTTGCCGCCAGGCTTGAGAAGACGGTATAGGCTGCGCAGTGTGTGCTGATACTGGTTGTGGCACAGAATTGCCGTCCCGACAATGTAGTCGAAGCTGGCGCCAGGAAGATCGTCGAGAGACCGGAGCAGCGACGGCTGTACGTTGGCAAGCGACTGCCAGCGCGGATGGCTGGCAAAATCGGGATTGAAGATCGCGGCGGTGATCGGGTTCTGACCGCGTAAGACCGACGTGAGATGCTCGGTCCAGAGACCGGTTCCCGCGCCGATTTCCAGCACCGATTCTCCCGGGAGAACGTGAAAACAATGACGCACGGTGAGCGCGCGCCAGCGCAGCTTGATCGGCGAGGTGCCGGGATAACTACGCCAGTACTGCTCGCGGGTTCGTTCCAACTCGCTTAGGTTTTCGTTTTCGGACACGACGTCGTTAGTAAGATCGGCCGTCTCCGTTCGGGACTTTAGCTTAGCAATGGCTCGGGCCAGCTTTTTCCGTTCCGCGGCAGGACCTTTCGTTGGTCTCGGCTAGCGCCGGCTGCCGTGGATGCCGATAGAAGCAGGAGGATTCATGGACGCCAAAAAGGCGGAATCGCGCAACCTGGATCTGCTGCGTGCGTTCGCGGTGTTGTGCGTGTTTTTCTCGCACATGATCCTCTGCTGCATTCCGGGACATCACGTCGACGATGCCGTGCAGACGCCCGTGGTCGCCTTCTGGTACGGCGTGGGCGACGTCGGCGTGTTGATGTTTTTCGTGCACACCAGCCTGGTGCTGCTGTACTCGCTGGAACGCAACGGCGGATCGTTCCTCAATTTTTATATCCGCCGTTTTTTTCGGATCTACCCGCTGAGCACGGCGTGCATCGCGCTGGTGCTGCTGTTTCATGTGCCGTATGTTCCGGAGATGAGCTTCGCCGCGCCGGCGTGGTCCGCGGTGGTTTCAAATCTACTGCTGATTCAGAACCTGACTTACGCCAAGGACCTGATTTCACCGCTGTGGACGCTGCCGCGCGAGGTGCAGATGTACCTGGCGCTGCCGTTTATTTTCGTGCTGCTGCGGCGGATGGGGTCGGCTCCGGTGGTGCTGCTGCTGTGGTGGGCCGCCGGCGTGGCGGCTCCGCATTATCCGGTGCTCACCTGCGTGCCGTGCTTTTTCGGCGGCGTTCTAGCGTACCAGATCGGGCGGGAAAAAACCTACGCGATGGCGGCGCGATGGTGGCCGGCGGCGCTGCTGGCGCTGGTCGCCGTGCATCTGGCGGTGCGGCTGACGCTGGTTCCCGACTATCGGCCGGATTACGTGCTGTGCGTCGCGGTGGGCGCGCTGATCCCCAATTTTCGCGACCTGGCGTCGTCCTGGCTGACGCGCGCCTGCCACGTGGTGGCGAAGTATTCTTACGGCATTTATCTTTTCCATCTGCCGATCCTGTGGCTGGCGCTGTTCAAGCTGGCGTTTCTGCCGGTGGCGCTGCGCTGGCTGGCGCTGGCGGTGCTGATGACGGTGGTGCCGTGGGCCATGTACCGCTGGCTGGAGGCTCCGCTGATCGAGACCGGGCGGCGGCTGGCGACGCGGGTGAAAATTCCGGCGCGACGCGTGGCCGGCGCTGAGAATCTGGGTCCGGTTTCAAGCGCGGAGCTTTAGCCCGAGACGGCGCACCGCGATCCAAGCGCCGAAGCTGGAGCACCCTCCGCTCGTGTAATCGTTTCCGCGACCGTCAAGACGTCCACATCCCCGCGTTCCCGCGCCCGAATCAGTTTTTCGATCATTTCGTCGAGCATCGCGAAACCGCCGGGCGATTCCGTCAGGTTCGCCGGGTGCAAACAGAAATGAAAAATCCCACAATGCCGTACCGCTGCTTCGATACCTTTGGCAAATTGAGTCAGCCGCGTGCGGATCGGGATCACCCGGCTTCGATAGATCCCGATCGGATAAAGAAATGTCGAAGAAGGCAGATTCCAGAGTCCCGGTGAAACTTCTTCCGGCCAAACCAGCGGCGGCGCGCTCGCACTGAATTGCTCCAGCGCGCGTAGCGCCGAGCCAGCCACGGTTCTACCCAGCCGGAATGCGCGCGTCGGCGTGCGGCCGCGATAAGTACGAATCCCATGCCGCGGCAATAACTCGTGATAGCGCTCCTGGTCCCGCGGGAAGGACAAGGACGCCGGGAAAATGCGCAGCTCATTGAGCGCGCGCAATCCTTCGGTCAACTCCGCGCGGATCTGATCGATGCTCGCCCGCGGATCGGTCCACACGAAATGGGTGAGCCCTCCGTGCAGTCCGATCTCCTGGCGCGGAACGGCGTCGCGAAGACGTTCGGCGAACGATCTGCGAAACCAAACCGGTTTGCTCGTTTCGGACCCGGCCGGAATGCGGCTGCGCCAGTACTCCGGCAGCGCGGCGAACCGTGCATCGCCGGGACCCTCGCAGGAATCGAGCGTCATTCCGCCGACGATGAACCAGGTCGCGCTGATTCCGGCCCCGGTAAGCGCCGCGAGCAGATGATCGTAAGCGCCGGTGGTGTCCGGAAAACGCCGGTGATATTGCCATTCGCTCCCTACGTCCAGGTGACCCCAGATCTGCTCGGTGTCGAGCGAAATCACTACAATGCCCCTGCGGAAAGCTCGGCTCATGAACCCGCTACGGCGCCACGGCCCACAGCCGCTTCCGCTGACTGGCGACCGTGTCCGCCAAAGCGGCGCAAACGGCGTTGATGTCCCGCTCGGTGAGCGAGGTATAAAAAGGTAGCGCGATGGTCCGCTCCGAGACTCTTTCGGTGACCTTGAACATGCCCGGTTTGTAGCCGAATTTCTGGCGATAGAACGGCTGCAAGTGAATCGGACTGAAATAATTCCGGCAGCCGATTCCCTTTTTCCGCAATTCCGTAAGAATCATGTCGCGATCCTCCCGCGAAAATTCGTCGGGCAAGCGCACCACGTAGACGAACCAGCTGATGCTGGTCTCCGCGGCCGCCGGCGCCGGCAGATGAAGATCGGGCAGGATGTCCTTGAGCAACGCGGAATAAGTCTCAGCCACGGTTTGACGGCGATCCAGAATTTCGTCCAGTCGCGCGAGCTGCGCCAGGCCCAGCGCGCAGTTCAGCTCCGACAGCCGGTAGTTGTAGCCGATGCGTTCATGATCCAGCCATTCGCCGTTTTCCGATCGCCCCTGGTTTCTCCAGCTCCGGCACAGCGACGCGACCTTGGCATCGTCGGTGACGATCATTCCGCCTTCGCCGGTGGTGATCTGCTTATTCGGGTAAAAGGCGAATACGCCGGTTTGTCCGAAGCCGCCCACATCCTTGCCGCGGTAGGTCGCGCCGATCGCCTCGCAGGCGTCTTCGATCACCGTGAGCTGGTAGCGCCGCGCCAGACCGAGAATCTCTTTCATCGGAGCAGGCCGGCCGAAAACGTGAACCGGCAAAATTCCGCGCGTGCGCGAATGGATCGCGGCCGGAATTTCCCGCAGGTCGAGGTTGTACGTCTCCGCGTCGATATCGACAAAGCGCGGCGTCGCGCCTTCATATAACAGGCAGTTGGCGGAGGCGATGAAGCTGAACGGCGTGGTGATCACTTCGTCGCCGGGTCCGAAGCCGGCGGCTTTCACGGCCAGGTGCAATCCGCTGGTGCCGGAGTTCACGGCAATGCCGAACCCCGCCCCCACCTGATCGGCAACGGCCTGCTCGAACTCAACCAGCTTGCCGCCCAGCGACAGATGCGGCGTGAACAGCACGTCGAGCACGGCTTTCCGTTCGTGATCGGTAATGTTCGGATGGGATAGTGGAATCAGCATGTCGGATAATCCTCGCAGGCAGTCCAACGGCTACAACGTTATCGTTCAAATCCTTGTTGATGACGCATCCGGCTCCGGCGACGGCGCCCGCGCCGACGGTGACGTTCGGCAGCACGATGGCGCCCAGGCCCAGGTGCGCGCCTTCGCCGATCCGCGCGCCGCCGCCGAGACAGACTCCCGGCGAAAGGTGCGCGAAGGCGCCGATGTCGCAGTCGTGTTCGACCACGGCCGCGGTATTGAGAATCGCCCCTTCGCCGACGCGCGCGCCGGCGTTCACCACCACTCGCGGCATCAGCAGGACGCCCTCGCCGATCTGCGCGAAATAGGAAACCACCGCGGACGGCTCGCACAGGGTTGCCACCGGGACGCCACGCGTTTTGAGCCAGTCAAAAATCTCCCGCCGCCGTTGATTATTCCCGATGGCGACGAACGCGGCATCGCCTTCTTTGCGAAGCTCCTCCAGGGCCGAAATTTTTCCCAGGACGGGAAAACCTAGAATCTCGGTCCCGGCGCGGACCTCATCATCGAGGAACGCGATTTCGCGGTGATAATTCATCATCGCGACTTCCGCGCATGCTTTCCCGTGACCGCCCGCTCCCAGAATCAGCAATCGCTCCGTCATGATTGGCCTCCAAAAGGCGACATCGTCGCCGCGCCCGGTTCGGAAATTCCTTTGCGCGCGAACACCTGTCCCAAGGTCCGCCACAAAATTTTAAAATCGAGGGCCAGGCTCCAGTGGTCCGCGTACCAGACATCCAGCGCGAACCGGTTCTGCCAGGCGACTTCATTCCGCCCGTGGACCTGCGCCCATCCGGTGATGCCCGGCTTGACGCGATGCCGGCGGCGCTGCGTTTCGCTGTATCGCGGCAGATATTCCAGCAGCAGCGGACGCGGACCCACCAGGCTCATCTCGCCGTGCAGCACGTTCCAGAGCTGCGGCAGCTCATCCAGGCTAAGCTCGCGCAAAAATTTGCCCAGGCGCGTAAGACGGCGCTCGTCGGCGCCGCCGCCTGCGGCCATGGTTCGAAACTTCAGAATTTCGAATGGCTGTTCGTTCCATCCGGGCCGGATCTGGCGAAAAAGAACCGGGCGGCCCATGGCGATCAGGATCGAAACGGCGATGGCGGCGAGCAATGGCGACAGCAGCACAAGCCCAAGCAGCGCGCCGCTCAAATCGATCAGCCGTTTCAGCAGACGCGCGCGGCGCAGCCTCGGAAAGGATTTTCGGGACACCCGGGCCTGAAGCAGCTCCGAATAATGCCGTTCCGTGGCCCGCCAGATGTCGACCGGGCGAAAACGTTCGAGCACGCGATTGCGTCCCGCTTCTCCCTGCGCGCGGCACAGCGCCCGATGCGAAAAATAGGCCGCCGCGGATTGCACGATTTGCTCGACATTCCGCGGCTCGATCAGCGTGCCGGTGCGGCCATGCTCGACCGCTTCGATCGAGCCGGCGATGCGCGTCGCGATCACCGGCAGCCCCATCGCCGCCGCTTCCAGCGGAACCACCGGGAATCCCTCGCGATACGAGGGCAGCACGACGAAGTCCATGGCCGAATAAAGCTCCGGCAATTCGCGCGACCATCCGGCCAGATGCACACGCGGATCGTGGCGCAAACCTGCCGCGACGCCGGCCGGCAGCGGATCGTGCGATTCCTCCGCGCCCACGATCAGCCAATGCGCATCGGCGAACCGTTCGCGCAGCGTGCGCCACGCGGCGGCCAATTCCCGGATTCCTTTGTCGGCGACCACGCGTCCCACGAAGCCCATCACGCGCGCATCCGCCGGAATCCCAAAGCGCGCGCGCACCCGCCCCCGGGTATCGGCGGCCAGCCCCGCGGGATCAAAAACGCCCGCCGCGTCCACGCCGCGGATGCTTCCGTTCGCCGGCACGAAAATCTTCTTCGGTGGCGCCAGCCGCTCGGCGATGGCCGCGTCGCGGATCGAAAAACTCACGCACAGCACCCGGTGCGACAGCGCGCAGGCCACGCGCGTCGACCATTTCAAGACGTGCCGGCGCATTCCCGCCGCGGTCGAATGGGGAAGTCCGTGCAGATGGAAAATCCGCACCGGAGCGCGATACAGCCGGGCCGCGATCATCGCCAGCAGGCCCGCCTTCGGCGTGTGTGCATGCACGATCTGCGGGCGAACCCGGCGCAGCGTTTTCCAAAGCTGAAAAATCACGCGCAGGTCCCGCAGCGGCGTCACTTGACGCGTCATTTCGACGGCGTATCCGGCGACGCGCTCGCGCTCGCAAAAACGGTCGAGATCGCTTCCCGGCGACGAAATCACCACGACTTCGAAACCCTGTTCGCGCAGAAACGCCGCCTGACCGGCGAGAAACTCCAGCGTCTGCGGAACCGTGGTCACGTGCAGCAGGGTCTTCATCGGTTTCCCTGAATGCTCAGTTCCTGGCGATCGGGCGTGGCCGGCGACTCACGAATCATCAATTCCGGTTCCGCAATTCCGAACCACCGGGCAATCCTCGGGCGATCGAATTTTTGTGGAAACAGACTATAACGGCCGGTCAGCCAAAGAAGCTGCAAGTCGCTCTTCCAGGTCCGGCGCGTCAGATAGCGCACATTGAGTTTCAGCTTGACCGGCAGTATTTTTTGGAGATACACCTCTTCCGGATCGGGCGCGGATGCGAGAAGCTCTTCCTCATCCCGGAAAAGCAGGGTCGCAAGGTCCGTGATTCCCGGTTTCACCTGGAGCACTTTTTGCCAGAACAGGTTATTCGCATCGATAAATCGCGGAACCTCCGGACGCGGACCGATCAGGCTCATTTCTCCTTTGAGGACGTTAAAAAGCTGCGGCAACTCGTCCAGCTTGAAGCGCCGCAGCCGTTTGCCGAGCGAAGTAATCCGGGCGTCGCCCGCGGCGGTGATCACCGGAGCCGTGTCGTGTTCGACCATGGTCCGGAATTTCAGAATCTGAAACAACTTCCCGCCCTGGCCCGCTCGCCGCTGCCGGAAAAGAACCGGCCTGCCGTCACACGCCAGAATCCACAGGGCCGTTCCTAGCAAGACTGGCGCCAATAAGAGAAGCGCCCAGAACGCCGCGAAAATTTCCACCAGCCGCCTGCAAGGATTCCGCCAATTCATCTTTTGTCCCGCCGCAGAGCATACTCATTCATCCGCCGCCCGCTATATTGGCTAAAATCGCCGCGAAGCTCGAACCCGAGCCGCCGGTAAAAGGATTCCACCTCCGCATTTCCAACCGCATCCGTGGTCAGGTATACGCAGCTTGCGCCGTGGCTCCATGCCGTATCGAGAAACGTTTGCACCAGGGCTGTGCCGATCCCGCGATGACTCGCCTGCGGTGCAACGCCGATCGAGGAGAGCTCGCATTCGTTCGAGTGTTCACGTCTTTTTCCGAGCATCATCTGCCGGACGTGATACAGAATCCGGCGCGCCACCCATGGTCTTCTGCCCACCGCGAGCAGCAGGCACCGCAGGATGGTCCATCGGGCGTCTTTCATCCGGCGGTAAAACTCGAGGGGCTGTAGAAAGCCGGCGGCGAATCCGTCGATTCCAGTGGAATTTTCATGAACCAGAAAAATTCCTCCCGGGTCGCTTGAAACCAGCCGGTAATAGACCTGCAAAAAAGGCCGGCCCAGCGCGGTGAGAAAGGATTTCGGAAACGCCTGAACGTGGATTCGCGCGACTTCGGGAATATCCGCAGGTTCTGCACGGCGGACCATTCCGGCCCGCCCGGGCCCCACCGGCGCGAGCGCGCTCATAGCGAGGCCTCCTCCACCAGAACCGGAATCACCACGCGCCGCGCCCGCGAACGGCGCGCCAGCGAATAGCTGGCTCCAATGAGCGCCATCATCAGCCACCACGGCCGCTGGTAAAACGCGTCGATGCCGAAGCTCAGCCCGAGCATGGCCAGATGCGCGATGATCAACCCGACGACGATCGGTTTCTCACCGGCCGGCGCGCTTCGCCAGGCATGCAGGCCGGTCAGAAAGAACCAGCCGATGAATCCGGCGAAAATGGTGAATCCGATCAGCCCGAAATCAGAGAGAAACCAGACTGCCGTGGTGTGTACGATCTGGTCCGATTCGTATTGGAACGCGGTGATTCCAGCGCCGGCAAAAGGATGCTTACTGAACAGAGCCAGCGCGCCCTCAACCAGATCACCGCGTCCGCCATCAGACCGCGTGGCCAGGCCTTCAAAGGTCGGAAAGAACTGGCTTCCCATGAAAATCGCCATTCCGATGGCTCCCGCCGCGACCGTCAACGCCGCCGGGAGAGCCCGCCGGAAGCGCGCAATCAACAATGCCGCAAGCGCGATCGCGAAGGCGAACCAGGCCGTCCGGGAGAAGGTCAGAACCAGACCGATTCCGAGCGTCGCGCGGGCGAACAGCACGAATTTTGGCTGGAACAGCGGAGTCGCGCCGCCGCAGCCGGACTCGCATAGAATGAACGCGCACACCAGCATTCCGCCGTAAGCGTTCGGGTCGACCAGCATTCCGCACAGCCGAAGGCGGTCCATCATGAATACCGAATCCACGCCATAGCGGTAAGCCGCGATTGCCGCCACGATGCCCACCAGGTTTTGCAGAACCACGCTCATGACGAAAATCCGGATCATTCGCCGGATTCGCGCCCAGTTTCGGGCCTCGGAGGTGATCACCGCATAGGCCAGAAAAAGCACCAGCAAACCAATATCTTTATTTACCAGTGCGTAGCTGGTGAGTTCGCCCACATCGGCTACCCGAATCATCGAGGCCATCGCGAACACCAACAGCAACAGCACATGCCACCAGGACCAGGCTCGCTTGCGCAGGCGAAAACTGAAGGGCAAGAACAATAGCGCCAGAATCAGGCACAAATCCGAAGGTGCAATGCGTAAATCCTTTCTTATTTCGATTTGGACCGGGAGCAGCGCTACATAAGCAAGTGCGAGAAAGCCGAGCGCGTCAAGCTTCGTGTCCCGCGGGATGCGTCTTGCGTACGGGGAGTCCTGGTCAACAGGAGGCCGCTGTGGCAACGCCTTAGGGAGATAATATGTTCGCTGCGCAGACACATTCGCCTCGCATGTCAGAGCGCCCACGAATCGTATATTCAGTGGAAAGCCCCCGACCATGAACCGCTGAGACTCCTATTGCACGATGGAGTCCGCCAATTCGCCGGTTTGCACGAACGCTGCCAGGGAGCGTACACGGCGTCAGATTGAGAAAAAACGAAACAAGCAAATGTACTTACGTCCGCGGTTACGCTCTAAACCCCAGTCGATGCTGATTTTGAGATCCCCTTTGAATGCCATTTAATACTCTGGAGATTCCGCCTGAAAAAAGGGGAAAGCGGTACTCGCGGCGGCGAGGTCCTATGAAAAAAATTCGACCACCTTAGGAAGAGCTACTCGCCGCAGCAACCGCCGCGCCGCTGTCCTTGGGAAGAATTTCGCAAAATCCCCTGATTTTCCCGCGATTTCGAAGTGGACCGGTGGTTGCACGTATGCTCCCGACCGCCAGAAACAGATCCCATGCAGACTCCATCCATGAATCTCACCGCCGCATCCTCCACTCGGCTGAACGATTTACCTCCCGCAGAACGGCGCAGCGAACCTCGTCTCGAAGCCAGGGGCCAGGCGAGCATTCGGTCGCTCGAAATGGCCGGCGCGCCGCTGATTCCTTCCCGCGTCCTGAGCACCTCCGAAAACGGTCTGCAACTCCAGACGGCGTTTATTTTTCCGCGGCAGCTGGTGCAAATCCGGCTCCAGGACCGGACCGTGTCCGGCGAGGTACGTTACTGCAAAGCGGTCGAAAACGAGTTTCGCATCGGCGTCTGTCTCGGTGATCCGGGGGAACAGGACGCCGCGCGGACCAGGTCGCGATCCCATGCCCAGTGGGCATTCCGGTGCCGTTCGGCATATAAAGCCTTTCTAAGGTTCCGTCGATTTGGCTTCTAGCAGAGCACCCTCTGCTAGCTAGGATCGCCGAATTGGCTCATGAATCTATCCTGATCGTGGACGATAATGCCGCCAATCTGAAATTGGCGAGAGTTCTGCTGACCAACGCGGGATACGACGTCCGCTGCGCGGAAAATGGCGAGCAGGCGCTCGAGATCCTCCAGTCCTCAAAGCCCGCGCTGATTCTGATGGATATTCAGATGCCGGGCATGGATGGGCTGGAGTTGACCCGGCGTTTGCGGGCCAATCCGGAAACGGCGCATACGCTGATCGTCGCGCTTACGGCTTACGCCACCAAAGCCGACGAAGAGAAAGCCCGCGAGGCCGGCTGCGATGGTTATATCACCAAGCCGATCAACACGCGGGAGTTCGTGCAGCACATCCGCGAATACCTGGGCGGGCAGAGCGCCCCGGGCGGCCAAACGGGGAAACCCTCGGGCGATCCGAACGACCTGCTGCGGGAGCTGCGTAACAGCTTCATTGCGGACGGAGAAGAATCGAGCGCGCGCATCGCGGATACCGACCCGATGAGATTCGACGTGGCCGCGTTGTGCCGCATCGTCCATCACTGGGCCGGAATCGGCGGGACGCTGGGCTTTCCGGAAGTGACGGCGCATGCGCATGAGCTCGAAACGCTGCTGCACGAGCAGCCGGTCGCCTGGCAGCATCGCGCGGCCGCGGGATTCACCGCGATGCGGCGGCTTTTCAAGGACGCGCTCAGCGCGGAAAGCCAGGTTACGGGCGCATCCGGTCTGTTCGCGGAGCTGGTGGGGAAGCAGATCGCCATTCTCGGCTTCGACGCCCAGGAAGCGGAGCGGGTTCGCGGCGCTTTCGACCAGGTGGGCGCCGTCACCCGGGACCTGGGAGCGCTGGCGGGAGGGTTGGGCAGCGACGCGCTGCTGCCGCATGATCTGATCGTGCTCAACGCCTGCACCCAGGCCGGGGTTGGATGCTGGGACTCGGTGCAGGCGCAGCCGGTATTCGAAAAACCTCTGCTGATCGTATCCTCGCGCTCGGCTCTGCTCGATTCCAGGCTGGCTTTCGCCGAGCGGGCGGTCGATTTTGTGCTCACCCCGTGGGACGCTGAAGAGCTGCTGTTCCGCGCGCAGCGGGCGATTCACGACCGGCATGCGCCGCGCGCCGCCGCGCCGCCGCCGCGGGCGCAGAAGCGTTCCGTCCTGATCGCCGACGATGACCCGGTGATTCATTCGTTGCTGATCCCGATGCTCAACAAGCTCGGCGTGGACTGCTATAGCGCGCACGACGGGCGCGAAGCTTTGGATGTGATCCGCAACCTGGGGCCGGACGCGGTGATCCTGGACATCGGCATGCCTCGCGTCAGCGGGCTTTCGGTGCTGACCGAAATCCGCAAAACGCAACAGAACCACACTTTGCCGATTCTCATGCTGACGGCCCGCCAGCAGCGCTCCGACGTGAACATGGCGCTGGGTTTCGGCGCGAGCGACTATATCACCAAACCCTTCGATCCGGAGGACGTCGTGGTGCGGATCACTCGCCTGCTTTCGGGTTACCAGGGCGCCGGGCCGCAGGCATGACGCTGCGCCGCAAAGTCCGCGCCGGATTTTTCGCCGGCGTGGCCATCGTGCTCGGCATGGGACTGCTGGCGGCGTGGGCGATGCTCAAGTGGGGCAGCGATTTTGACTGGGTGGTGCACGCCCAGACGGTCCTCATCGAGTTGAAGGATCTGCGGCTCAACGTGCGGATCGCGTCGGCGACGAAGCCCGGACACGCCGCCGAGGTCAACGCGCAGTTGGCAAGCGCGCTGGACCATCTGGCGAATCTGAGGAAATTGACGGCCGACAATCCCGCCCAGCAGCAGCGGCTGAACCAGGTTGAAGCGATGGCGGCAGCGTATGTCCAGGCCGTGAAGGAAAACGCCAGAAGGGGATCGCCCGCAGACAGCGTTCGCCTCAAGGCAGGCAATCTTCTGGACAGCCTGCAACAAATGGAACGGACCGAAAACGATCTTCTCAGCTCGCGCATCCAATCCCAATCCTGGACTTCGCACATCGCCCGGTGGTGTTTAGGGCTAGGCGCGCTGCTTGCTCTGGGCTTGGGCGCGCTGATGCTCGGGAGCGTGGAGCGCACGATGAAGGAGCGCGACCTGGCGCAAAGCGAGCTGCAAAAGACGGCGGGCCAGCTCCGCGACAATGCCGCGACTCTGGAGAATCAGAACCAGGAAATCCTGCGCGCCAACCGCATGAAGAGCGAATTCCTGGCCAACATGAGCCACGAGCTGCGGACGCCGCTGAATGCCATCACCGGGTTCAGCGAAGTTCTGCTTGATGAAATTCCGGGGCAGATCAACGGCACGCAGCGCGAGTATCTGGGGGACATGCTGCAATGCGCCCGCCATCTTCTCCAGCTCATCAATGACGTGCTGGATCTCGCCAAGATCGAAGCCGGCAAGATGACCTTCCAGCCGGAAGCCATCGATTTGGAGCAGACCATCCTCGATTCGATTCAGGTGCTGCGGCCGATTGCCACCAAGAAACACATCGAAATCCTGACCGAAATCGATCCCGACGGCCGCTCTGCGTTTCTGGACCTGTCCCGGTTCAAGCAAATCCTGTTCAACTATATTTCAAACGCGCTCAAGTTTACTCCGGAAGCCGGCCGCGTGACGGTTCGCACCGTCGCCGAAGCCGATCTGTGGTTCTGTCTGGAAGTGGAGGATACCGGGATCGGAATTTCAAGAGAGGATCAGGAGCGGCTGTTCCATGAATTTCAGCAGCTCGACTCCGGCACCGGAAAGCAATTTCAAGGCACCGGGTTGGGACTGGCCCTGACCAAGCGGATTGTGGAAGCGCAAGGCGGGCGCGTCGGCCTCAAGAGCGAGCCCGGCCGGGGCAGCACTTTTTTCGCGATCCTGCCGCGTGGCCTGAATGAACTGGCGAAACTGAAACGAGGGCCGGAGCCGCTGCCGGAGCTGGCGAAGGATTTTCAAAACGGCGCCGGCAAAGTTCTGGTGCTCGATGATGATCGCAGCGCGCTCAAAATTCTCGAAGCCGGGATTCGTTCGATCGGGCTCGATCCCATCTGCCTGATCGATTGCGAAAGCGGCCTGACGACGTTGCGCCAGTTCCGGCCTGCGGCGGTGATTCTGGATCTCGGCATGCCGGGTCTTTCCGGGCAGCGTTTCCTTGAAATCGTGCGGCTCGCCGAAGCGGGCGGTCCGCGGATTCCGGTGTTGATCTGGACCAACCGCGACCTCAGCGTGGAGGAGCTGAAAAATCTCCGCGCGATGGCGAATGCGGTCCTGTTCAAGCGCGACGGGACCACCAGCCTGTTGATGGC
>DATJNW010000078.1:0-6190 GCA_035507655.1 Bryobacteraceae bacterium
GATCTTCGTCTTAATCGTCAGCCTGCTGGGGATGCTGGCATCGCTATACACCACACTCAATGAGCGGCGGCGCGAACTGGCGATTCTGCGGGTCCTGGGAGTAGGGCCCGCGAAAATAGCCGGATTGCTCATCCTCGAATCTGGGTTGTTGAGTGTGGCCGGGGCTTTGTTGGGCGTGGCGGCGGTGTACAGTCTTTCCTTCGGAACGCAGTCGCTGGTCACCCAGCGCTTCGGCCTGTTCCTGCCCATCACGCCCTTGACCTTCAAGTCGTACTTGTGCCTGGCGGTAATCACACTGGCGGGCTTTGCTGTGGGGCTGGTCCCGGCCCTGCGCGCGTACCGCAATACGCTCGCAGATCATCTGAGCCTGCGGCTTTAGGGCCACTGGTGAATTTTCAGGCGGGATCCAACGCAGACTTGTCCCAAGTCAAGTCGGCCTGATTACTTCCACCATTAGCAACTACGTGGCGGGCCGAGGCACGCCGCGAGATATTCAGCTTTCGGCCAGGATGTCGTTCTAACGCTGTGTCCAGTTGAGGTGTCCACCTACCTCAGTCCATTTGATCTTGCCCGCAAGATTAGGGCAGCGCGCGAATCTGGATGGCGCCGTTCTCTTCCCACGCGGCGAGCACTCCGCCGCCGGGCAGGCTGGGGAGCGCGGGGAATGCGCCGGCTTCGGAAAGGAGTTCCAGCTTGCCGTCGACCCAGGCTTCGAGGCGCGACCCGTTCACCCAGGCTACGTAAGCGCGGTTGCCGCTCAGCGCGAGCGCCACATCCTTGCCCGTTCCCACCTGGCGCTCGGGATGGCCGGGCTCGGCCAGGAAGACATTGCTACCGCGGCGCCAGGCGGTGAGGACCTTGGCGGAGGACACCGCCAGGCCGCCTCCGTCCATGGGACAGGCGTCGAGATGCCAGGTGCCGACGCCGAGCTTTTGCGGCGTGGAAAAGCTGCGGGCATCGCGCGACGAGGCCAGCTACATATCGCGTGAGCCGTCCAGTTCGTTGCGCCACATTACTTCCTGATGGCGGCGCGCAACGCCTTTGCCCCATCAATGATGAACAAGTATTTCCGATCCGTAGGCAAGCCCTGATCCCGCAAGCGCGTTAACAAGGCTTTGACCGCGGCAGCGTTCTCCGTCGCGCCAGCCGCGATTCCAGAGGGAAAAGCGAGGTCCAGCGAAATCGCGATGGAAACACCAGAAGCCCTCCAGACGGGCGAGAAGTTTCGGAAATTGGGAATTCGGCTGCCCTGCCATTAGAACGTAAGGCGCAGTTGTAGCTCGATATGGCGGTTGCCTGCACCCGCGTTCGGGCCCGCGCCGGGTAAAGGACCAAAGGTATTCAGGGTCACGGATTGTCCGAACAGCGCGGAGCTAAGATTCCCGATCGGTAGCGCTGGATTCACGTTGTTCAAGGCGTTTCGAAAGGTCGCGGTCAGCGTCAGGTTGAATCGTTTCGCGGTGGCGACCCCTCCGAATACGCTTGCCGCTCCGGATTGGCTCGAGCCGCCGCTCAACCCGCCGTTCTGAATCGATCCGCCGCCCGCAATCTCGGCGCTGCCCCCGGTATTTCCTCCCCCGCGTTCTCCGAAGGACCAGCTTCGGCTTACCCGAACGTTGAGCGATAGAATCCCGGGTCCCTGAAGGTAGTTGCGGGGCACAATCGTCGCGTTCGCAAGAGTTGCGGGATCGGTATCGAAGTCGCCCAGATGCGTCTTGATGACGCTGGAGCGCGACAGGTCTTGCGCCAACGCGGGACGATCGTCGTTCGGATTTCCGTCGCCATTGGTATCGATTCCGGACGTCACGTTGTAGGGCATCCCGGATTGAAGAAAGATAAATGGCGCCATGCGGAGGCCCAACGGCAAGGTCATCGAGGCGCTGACGAAGGCGCGGTGGCGATAGTCGAAAGCCGCGCGCCCATAATCCGCGGCGATATTGTAGGGGTTCGACGGCATCGTGGCAGATCCGTCGGTGTCGCTTCTCGCTTTATTCCAAACGTAATAGCCGTAAATCGTCAGCTTCCGGTTGACCTTGGCATTGGCCGTCACGATGAATTGATTCTGCCGGAAGACGCCGGCGGCTTCATATTGATAAATGTCGCCGGCGGCATCACCGAAGGGACGCGGGCCGATCGCCTGGCCTGAGGGGTTGAACAACGTGGGGAGCGGGGCGTTGATATCGCGGGTGAGCAACTCGTGGTCGCCGCGCGAGGCCGTGTAGTTCGCCGCGAGCGAGATGCCGTGCGGCAATTGCCGCTCGATTCCGACGGCGCCCTGGATTATGGAAGGAACGCGAAGCTGGGGGGCAACCTGGTAGACCGAACGCGTGTCGGTTGCGGCTTGCTGGGAACTCAGTGCGGCCAGCGTTGCGAGATCGGGAATCATCGGGAAGAACTGTGGATCGCGAACGATGTATTGGAGCTGGTTCACGCCGTTCAGCAGTTGGGCATTGATCAGCAGGTTGGAAGGGAAGCGGTCGTAAAAGATGCCCGATCCGGCGCGAATGACAGTCTTCGGATTCGCTCGACCGCCGGCCCCGGGCGCCCACGCGAAACCCAGCCGGGGCGCGAAATCGGCGTGGTCGGAAATCGCTGTCTGGCCCTCGTAGCGGATGCCGCCGGTCACGGACAGATTCGGCCTGATCCGCCACTCGTCCTGCAGGTAGACGCCCGCATCGAACACGTTGACGTTTACCGCCGGATTTCCGGCAGTGAGCAGAAATTCCGATGGGCCGATGCCAAGCGTCGCGATTTGCTGCGGCGCCATGCCCTGCCTCAAGAGCACCTGATCCTGCTGATAGACCTCGATCGAAGACAATCCGCCCGGAATCGCTGAGAAAATGAACCGCCCGTTGAAATTCGTCGTCGATTGTTCCGCGAGGCGGTCGACCCGCAACCGCGCTCCGACTTTGATCGTATGTTTCCGGCGGAGAATAGTGGTGTTGTTCTGAAACTCTGACTTGTTTTCGTTGGTGAAATTGAGCGGGAACGTGCCACCTCCGGTGAAGGCACCCTGGACATCGATTTCCGGCGTGGTATTCGTTCCGCTCTGGGTTGAACGCGTGTGCAGGAACTGGAATCGCGCATCATTGAAAATCGCGGAGCCGATGACCGCGGATTCAGCGACCTGCAAGCTTTGTTGATTGCCGTTCTGGCGATAGGCTTGCGATGCTTCATCGAATGCCTGAACGTTGATCCCCTGATTCTGCGCGTTCGTGTCCACCAGGGAATAGCGCAGCGTCAGCGTCTGGTTCGGCGACAGCGCATAGTCGATCCTCGGGTTGACGCTGAGGCGGCGCGAAGGAGCGATCACAGCACCGCTGAAGGCGGCCGGTTTCAGCTCCGAGTCGAGCGCCGTGTAGTTGAAAATTGCATTCTCGTCGGTAATGCGGCGATCGACGTCGATAAAGAAGCTCGCTTTTTTCGAAAGCGGGCCGCCGAAGTTTCCGGCGAACATCTCCTGCCGGTAATTCGGAACGAGGGGGCCAACCAGAAACGGATTCCGTGCTGTCAAAGCGCGATTGCCGAAGTCGAGGGAGGCTTGGCCGTGAAATTTCGCCGAGCCGGGTTTGGTGAAGACCTCGACGCGCCCAAATCCCATTCGATCATATTCCGCCGAGAACGGGTTCGAATTCACGCGGATCTCGCGAATTGACGCCTTTGGCGGGAGAATCCCTTCGCTAAAGCCGTCGATGAACATCTGTCCGCCGTTCGGGCCTGCGGCCGGACCGGCGAGCATCTGAAGATCATTTGCCAGGTCCTCCGGATCGTCGGAGAAGGAGTCGAGATCGCTGCCGCGAAGCACGAGTTGGCCCGCGCTCTGGGACGCATCCACCCCGAGCTGCGATGCCGTGGCGGAGATCGTGAGGTTTTCCGATTCCTGCCGGATATAAAGCTGTGCATTCACGTTCTCGGCACGGCTGCCCGCGATCACAACGTCGGTTCGCTCGAAGGGCGTAAATCCGGGTTTAGTAATGCGGATCGAATAGCGCCCTGACGGGAGCTCGATCCGGTAGCTTCCTTTCGCGTCGGTGACGACTGTTCGCACCGCACCCGCCTCACTGGATACCATAACGGCGGCTGCCGGAATTACCGCTCCGCTGGGATCGGTCACCGCGCCCTGCAAAGTCCCTGCCGAGGTTTGCGCGAGAGCGATGGGAGTGATCCGGACCAGCAGGAGCACTGTTGCGAACCTTATGAACATTCAGAAACCATTCCGCGAGATCTTATGAACTAAGTGAGGACGAACCGCAGCGGTCCAAAGTCGATTCTGACGATCGGACACATCGCTCGATTCTACTTCGGCACATTGCTTTGCGTCGCGACAAAATTGCGAGCGGACTGTATAATCGGGCAGGCGGACTTGGATGTAGATTTGAGGGTCAGATCGGAGATTGAGTGATCGGTGAGACTACCTAAAGCCGGACGCTCAGATGATCCGCCAATGTGGTGATGAAGCCGGCCTTCATCAGGGGCACGGCAATCGCCCAGGAGAAGCTGCCTCCGCCGTGCCCGACGTCGAAAATAACCCCGCGTTGCCTTCCTTCCACCATTCCCTTACTCGGCCCGAGGGTTTCGGGGTCCTGTTCGCCCCGAAGCCCCGAATACATATGCGTGTAGATATTCCCGGGCCGCAACACCTTGGTCAGCAGATCGTACAGCGGCCGCTCCAGCCGTCGCGAGCCGTAGTCGATCATCACGGGAATATCGGCAATTGTTCCGGCCAACACCGCCTGCTCATACGGCTTCCATTCCGGTCCGGTGAAGTGTGCGCTCTTAATCCCAACCACCACGCCCTTGTGCTTCAGGGCCATGGCAGCGGTGGCTTTACCGTCCATGTCCTCCAGGTTGTTTTCGAATTTGCCGCCGCGCATGCCCGCACCCACAATGTTGAGTATGGGCAAGACGCGCGTCTTGGAACGGCTGATCACGCGGTCCTCGAAGTCTTCGAAGTTGCGCCAACCGGAACTACCCGCGTCCACTACTGTGGTGACGCCCGAGCGGAAGGTGAATCCATCCGGGTAGACGCTGAAGTCACCGGCATACGAATTCCGTTCGCCCGTGCCGGCAAACACATGCACATGGATGTCCACCAGGCCTGGGGTCACGTATAGCCCGGATACATTGACAAGCTGCTTACCTTTGGCTGCGTCGATGTTCGCCGCAACAGCCGCGATCTTTCCGTCTTTGATGGCCACGTCGCGCCGGCCACTAATCTGGTTTTTGGGGTCGATTACATGGCCGCCTTTCAGGATCATGTCGTAGTCCTGAGCGAAAAGGCCGGACACGAAACAGAAGCCAATCAATAACCTGACGATTAGCCCCAGTGGCAGGTGGACATTCGAACTACCAAGGCTTCTGCTGGCATACATCCTCCACTTTGCAGTTCGTTCTCGCCGCTAATAAGACGACCGAAAGCGCACCCAGATTCGATTAGTATGAGCGCCGGCGCCCACGGCTGCCAGAGAATTCTTGCAAGCGGCCTGCAAATCAAGACAACTGGCTCGAAAACCCGGTGAACGGGATATAGCTGGGCGCGAAACTAAACGGACGGCCGACAACTCAGGCGAGCGAACATCGCTGATTCTGGAGCGGGCGCTATGAGGGTGAGTCGGGGATATAGCGCCCGCAGTCGTAACGGGGGTTGCGTAGATGGCGATTCTCAGTGCTCGGGGGTTACAGCGTCCTATGAATTAACTTCATTCGCTTGCGACCACTCGACGTTATGCTGCGAGCACGGTTGATATTGCTTGCTCCACGGCGGCAGAAACAAACAAACCAAGCAAGAGAGGGCCAAGCGCAGATCGCATTCCTTCGCATTTTTGCTGCCGGAGGAAGGTGTGCGCGCCGACAAACAGGAAGCTGCTGCAGGCGAGGGCAAGTGACGTTGCGACCACCGTGGTTTCGGACAGCGCCCATGGACCCAGGTGCGCTGTGCCTCCGACCAGAATCGTGATGCTCGCGAGACATGCACTGATCACAGCGATATGATTCCGACTTGCGGCATCCCGTACAGGGAAGAAAACGGGCCGCGAACCACTTCGACGCTCTAGTGTCCTGAGCGAGAAATACGTTGCATAAAGTCGGTTGTGGCTGCATACTTGGGCATGCGTACAGGTCGTCCCAAGAAACCGCTGCAAATCGTCGATGCGGATCGCGAGAAATTAGGTCTGATCGCGCGTCGGCCGAA
>DATJNW010000079.1:0-18990 GCA_035507655.1 Bryobacteraceae bacterium
CGAACTCACGGCGACTTAGTCCGCTGCGCCGGTACTCTTCGAGCAGGCTCCGGATCTGCGGCGCGGTCCGTTTCTGCTTCATAGCTCATCTTGAGCGGCATCCGATTTTTCTTCAACATGGGTTGGCCAGACGCTTACAAATCAAATGGCGCCCGGACATGCTCGCCTGGGTGAACCCGGTGGTGACCACAGTCGGGCATGAGCTTCTCGCCTGTCCCCGGGAGCTGCACGTGCCGACCTTTCTGCGCGCGTGGCAAGGCGGATCGCCGACCTGAAGCCGACTTGGGGGTAATCCGCGACCGCAGCCGGCGCACGCTTCCCAGATCGCCGTTTCTGGACCACGAGTCAAAGAATTTCGGACCAATTCCTTGACGCCTATGACGACGGAACCGGAGGCGGCCTGTTCGTCAATGGCTCCCCGGGTGCGAATCGCATGGCGGGAGCTTCATCGACCCCTGCGGATTGGGAACCCTAATGCCTGAAGAAGAGACTGAAAGTCCGGAGGAGGTTCGCAGTCAACGCAGACGCTCTCTCCCGAACGTGGATGAATGAACTGAAGACGCGCCGCGTGGAGCGCGACGCGAGTAATTCGCCGTTCCAGCTTTTCTGTTGGATTGTACTTTCTGTCGCCGATGACCGGGTGGCCGATCGCCGAAAGCTGAACACGGATTTGATTTTTTAATCCTGTCACCAGCGAGACTCGGACGAGCGATGCGCCCCTAAGGCGATGTTCCACGGAATAGCGAAGTTCAGCGCGAGCCGATTTTGGATCGCCTTCTGTCGTCACCTTTTGAAACATTCCTTCTTGCCGAAAGTGGTGAACGAGAGTCCCTTCTTTAAAGCGGAGATGACCACGAACTGCCGCGAGATATTCCCGCACCGGGGTGTGTCGGATAAACTGTTGCACGAGTGCTTCTCGATCCGGCCAGGTTTTTGCGAAGAGCAGAATCCCAGACGTGTGACGATCGATGCGATGTACGACAAAGGCCCGTTGCCTCTTTGATTTTAGTTTTGCCGAAAGAATAGAAAGCGCAGACGGGGTATCGGAGTCATCCGCGGGCACCGCGAGCAGTTTGGCCCGCTTATTGAGGACCACAACGGCATCGTCTTCGTAAAGCACGTGAAGCTGCCGCCGATCCTGCTTGCCTAAACGGCGATCACCGCTGGGTTGAAATCTCTTCATTGCTGAATGGCAGATTGTTCCTTTCCAGGGCTGCTCGTGAACGAGTGGTGACGCAACCCTCGATGATCCATCGCTATGCTACCAAGATCCCGGTCGGTTGACGGGTAAGCTTGAAAATACTCACTGCTCCAGAGGTCCGGTTGGAGGAAGTTGGCGGATGTCGACGCGTCATCTTTTGGCACGCTGTTTTCGGCCAATGTCCGAGTGGCCGACCATTCGCTCGTAGGTGCAAGCATCGCCTCCGAGAGCCCGCCTGTGGCCACCCGATTGATCCAGCGAAAATCCCGGTTCCCGCGGCAGCCCACTGTAGACGACTTGTCGAAGCGGTTTTTTGCGGCTTCAACAACGGCGATGCGAGGCCATCGCGCTAACGCCTCACCGCGAATTTAGTGAACGCCCCGCCAGCCTGTGAGAGGGAATTCGGCCCTTCTGCCGCGTACACGTTGCCATCGGCATCGACGGCAACGCCCTCGCCCATCGTGCCCTGATATACGCGGTCCTCCCGATCGAATGGCGGGATGAATCCTGTAACCCGGTCTTCGCCGACCGGACCGATCCGAACGCCGTCGCGCCAATTCGGGTGGTTGTACGGTCCCGACTCGGAGTCGATCACGTACACCGTTTCGTTTTTGATGAAGATGCCGCTTGGACGGCCGAACATATAGCGCGACTCAAGGTAGGTCCCGTTCTGGTCAAAGATCTCAATGCGGTGGTTACCGCGATCGGCCACCCAAAGGCGCCCCTGCGAATCGAACTTTAGCGCGTGCGGCGTCCGGAATTCTCCGTGGCGGACGCCGATCTGGCCCCAGGACTTGATGAACTTCCCGTCGGGCGAGAATTTACTGATGCGCGACGTCGCTCCGCGGGAGATGCCTTCGGCGATGGCCTTCGCGGTGATCATGCCCTGCGCGTCATGACCGTCCGCAACGTAGATGCTGCCGTCGGGTCCGACGACGACAGCGTTTGGCTGGTTGAACTGGCCGTCGGCGTTGCCCGGTTTGCCCGCGACGCCCAGGCTCATCAGCTTCTCACCCTTCGGGCTGAACTTGTGCACCTGATGGCCTTTCGTGCCGTTCTTGTTTCCCGCGAAATCGGTGACCCACACGTTGCCCTGCCGGTCCACGGCGAGGCCGTGAGGAGTTACCATCACGCCCTTTCCGAAGTTGGCGAGCACGGCGCCGGTCCTGCGGTCGAACTTGAAGATCGGATCGACTGGGGTGTTGTCGCAGTCGACCGGACCACCGCCAGCCGTGCCCGCGCCGCAGCGCTCGTACGCCCAGACGTTCCCATCCGTGGGATCGATGTCGATGCCGGCCGTTGTGCCCCATTTGCGTCCCGCAGGAAGCTGACCCCAGTTGCGGGTCACGATTGGGGCCGGATTCGGCAGCCCCTCGCCCGTGATTGGATTCCCTGCGGTTGTGCTCCGCGCGTTCGACTGGGCGAGAGCGCGAGTGTTGAGATAGTGCGTCGTGAAGAGAATCGAGGCACCAACGGCGAGAGCGGACCACAAAATTCGTGACAGCGCCATGGTAGGCTCCTTCATTCAGCCTGGTAGTATAGCCCAATTCAAGCCCGTCGGCCGGCTGCCGCTAAAATCCCAGGCCTGTATCCGTTCATGCCTGATAGAGCCGCACGCGGCTCCAGGGGAGCGTGTTTTCAGCGCTGACACGAGGCCTGAAGTGAGTTTAGAGCCATGTTACACCTTCGGCGACCGCTCTCGGCCTGTCACGCGGGACTCGGAGAAAGCCCCCGCGGCGCTGCGCTTTCCTCGACCTTTGTCGGAATGCCGACTTATCCGGCGGAGGCCTATCGCCATCTACCTGTTTGGGTGTGACGGACCGCTTGTGGGGCGAGCTGCGGATTCCGGGGCATGTGAATAAGCGTTCCGGGAAATGGTGAATACGGATTCCGGCGGGATGTGGAACGCAAATCGACTCATCCCAGAATCATTATTCACATTCCCGGAATGATTTTCTGAACAAAGCTTAATCGAAGTCGGCGGGGCTGGACATCAGCGGCGCGAAGTCGATTCCACAGCCGTGGAGGAAACTTCGTGCCTCAGGAGCGTGTGTCCATGCGAAAACTGAAACAAATTCTGCGTCTGCGGATACGATCTGGGGCTGCAACAAAACCAGATCGCCCGCAGTTGTTCCCTCGGTCAAGCGACCGTTCATCGTTACTTGCGCAAAGCCGCCGCGGCGGGTCTGAGCTGGCCGCTGCCGGAAGATATAGATGATGGCCAGTTGGAGGAACTGCTGTTCCCTCCGTTGCGGCGTCCCAGCCGCGCCGTTCGAGCGTTGCCCGATTTTGCCGAGATCCGACGGCAGTCGCGACGACGATTGCAACGCCTGCGAAAAGCATAATGAACCGGCTGTCCGGCGACCAAAAAATAGCGGTGACGCCCTCCGTGCCGGCCAGCCGTCGTGCCGAGTTCGAATCGAGCGCATGGACCCACAGCGCGATCCTGCCGTCCGGCTCGCGCGTCGCGAACGCAATCTGGCGACCATCCGGCGAAATGCAGCCAGGCTTTATGAACCGGCTCTTTTCAGGCGCAGAAACCTCGAACGTTACGAGGTCGTTGGACGGAGGCTTTTCGCGGAAGTGGATGAAGCTGAGCGCGGCGAGGGCAAGTGTCATCGCGCCCGCGGCGAGCCATCCGGCCGAGGTTCGGAAAGGCGCCGGCTTGGGCTCGGCCGGCTTCGGCTGCGCCTCCGGTGTTCCGTCGTCAACAATCAGGTGCCAGTCGGCGATCCATTGCGGCCGCATTTTCGGATCTTTTTCCAGGCACCAACGCAGCAGCCGGCGGACTTGCTTCGGTACGCGATCGAGATCCGGCTCTTTGTGAATCACCGCGCCCAGCAATTCCGCGGCGCTATCGCCTGGGAAGGCACGCTCGCCGGTCAGCATTTCGTAGAGCACCGTGCCAAAGGCCCAGATATCGGCTCGGCGGTCGACATTTTTTCCCCGAGCCTGTTCCGGCGCCATGTATGCCGCCGTGCCCAGAATCACACCGGCCTGTGTCTCGGTCATGGTGAGTGTCGGGGAGTCTTGCGGATCAGCCGCGGGCATATCGGCGATTTTCGCCAGGCCGAAATCCAGAACTTTCACTGCTCCGGTGCCCGTGATCTTGATGTTTGGGTTCGCTGCCGAAGGAGAACTCAAAAAGGTGGAGGCCTCGGGCGGATCGCCGCAGATCCTGTGCGACCTCCCCTGCGCCACTCGCCGTGCTTCATGGAGCCCGGCGGGCGTTATCGTGCTGGGTTTGCAAGACAGGGGATTGATGCGAGTCTCCGACGCCGGAGGGACGCTTTCGGCGATCTTGGCCGAACCCCTCGCCACTGAGCCTTATTTCCCCTGACGGGCGACGGTTCCTCTACCAGCGAAACTGAAGCGCCATCCAAAACAGTGGCATTTACGTTGCCTCCCTCGACGACCAGCCGGAGCAGATGGTGTCCAGACGCGTCTTGGCGACACAGGCCAGCGCCGTCTTCGCGCCAACGCCCGGATCGCAAGTGGGACGCCTGCTGTTCGTGCGGGAAGGAATGCTCGTGGCAAGCCTTTCGACAAGCGAAAACCGAAACTTTCTGGCGGCGCCGATCGCCGGAGGTTTTTCGAATGATGGCGCTGAATCCTTCTCGGTCTCACAGACGGGTACTCTAGAAATCGATTGAAGGATAGGGTGGATCTGACGTCGATGCGTGGTATCGGGGTTTGCCGGTGGAGCGGCAGGTTCTTCTCCGCTGGCTTTGTCGCCCTGGTCTTCTGCGCGGTTTGCGTAGGCCAAATCGGGAGTCAGACCAAACCGCCGGAACCTTGCAAGGATGCGGTCGCGAATGGAGGACCGTCCGCCTTACCTGCCGCTCGAAATCCGCAGCCGAGACACATTTTGGGGATCTTCCCCAATTACAATACGTCACCTTGTCTTTCCCCCTACATAGCGATCAGCTCTAAAGACAAATTCAAGATCGCGAGCGAAGACGCTTTTGACCCGGGCGGCATCGCGCTCGCGGCCTTGACGGGAGGCGCAGCGCAGTTGTTCAACTCCAATCGCCCTTTCGGGCAAGAGGCATCGGGATACAGTCGCTATTTCGGCGCAGCCTATGGGAACCATGTGATCGGCGACTTCCTGACAGAGGGCGTCTACCCGTCTATCCTGCATCAGGATCCACGGTACTTTCGAAGAGGTACTGGGTCCGCGGCTTCTCGCGTGGGGTATGCGATTAGTCGGGTCTTCCGGACACAAACGGACGCAGGAGGAACGGCATTCAACTATTCTCGAATGTTTGGTGCTTCCAGCACTGTCGCGATTTCCACCTTGTATTACGCCCACCACCGGGACGCGGCAGGTTCCGCTGTTGGGTTTAGCGCTCGGCTTGGCGGGGCGATGGCAGCCAACATTCTCAAGGAATTTTGGCCGGACGTCTCCCGCAGGTTTTCGAGAAAACACTAAACGAGCAGTGACGCGAACCGGAAGCACGCAGGCCGGTGCAAGTCGTGGCTGAAACGACGCAAAATTGACCGTGCCCGGTCGCTACTTGGACGTGCCGAATGGATATGATTATAACGTTTGGCCTGAATAGAAATGCGAACCTTGCAGGCAACTGCGCGATTCCCATTGCCGGCCCGCATTGCGTTCGCGCCGCCGCTGGCGTTCTTGCGAGTTTCAAGGGAGAGGTTGACCAGCAGGTATACTCAATCGGGAGAACTCAGATGAGGCGTGTTTTCGTTCTGTTGATTACGGCGTTCGCGATCGCTTCTGCGCAAGATGGCGGACCTTATAAAGTGCTGAAGCGCGCCCGGGTGGGCGGAGAAGGGGGCTGGGATTATATCTACGCCGATTCCGCCGGACGCCGGCTGTACATTCCCCGCCGCGGTGCGCCTGAGTCAGGAATCGAAACACGGCTCAGCATCTACAATCTCGACACCCTCGAGCTGGTGGGAGAAATTGCCGGCGTGGGTGGGCAGGGGACCGCCGTCGATCCGAAATCGGGTTATGGCTTCACCAGCAGCAGGCCCATCTCGATGTTTGACACCAGGACGATGCAGCTCATCAAAACGATCGACGCGGCGCCCGAGGCTCGGCCCGACGGAATTTATTTCGATTCGTTCAACGAGCGAGTCTACGTGTTCAGTCATCCGACCAAGGATGCGACGGTGATCGACGCGAAGAGCGGCGACGTGGTCGGCACGATCGATTTGGGTGGCACGCCGGAGCAAGCCGTCGCCGATGGCAAAGGGATGCTTTACGTCGTCATGCAGGACATGCCGGGCAGCGTTACAGCGGTTGACGTGAAGACGATGAAAGCGGTGGCGCACTATCCTTTCGGTGACAAAGGCCGGTGCAACGGGCTCGCACTAGATGCCAAAAATCATGTGTTGTTCGCGTCCTGCGCGGCTTCCGGGAATCCACCGGCACAGCCGCCGAAACCGATGATGGTGATCCTGAGCGCGAAGAATGGCAAGATCATTACGAGTCTTCCGCTGGCGGGCGGCTCCGATGGCGCGATGTTCAATCCCGCGACAATGGAGGATTTCAGCACCCACGGAAACGGGACTTTGACGGTGGTGAAGGAGAACAGTCCGACCAGTTTCGAGGTGGAACAGAACCTGGACACGATGAACGGTGCGCGAACCATAGCGTTCGATACGAAGACCAACCATATTTTCACAATGAGTCAGGAGCGCGGCCCCGCGCCGCCGCCATCCGGCGGAGGACGCCGACGCCCGGGTGCTGCGGTTCCTGGTTCCTTCACGATCCTCATGATCGGGAAGTAGGCGGTCAAAGGTCCCGCTGCGCGAAGTGATAGATGGCGATCGCCAACACAACGGCGAGATAGAGAGAAGAGTAAGCAACCATCGCCAGACGCGAACATTCAGCGAATCCACTCATCGGCTCCAGCCACCCGCCCATGAACGCCGGCAGCGTAACCTCCGCCATGATTCAGGAGACTCGACTGTAGCAGATCGCTCATGGCTTCTTGTTCCCGCAATCGCGCCGGGATTACCTCTCAAAACGTGAAACGGATTTGCAACTCAAGCCGGCGATTATCCGCGGTTTCCCAAAAACCTTCGCCGTTCGGCGTTCCGGCGATCTGATTCGCCCGGCCAAACAGCGGCGAGGTGATATCGCCAGTGATCGGACCTGGATTGGTGTGGTTCAAAAGATTGCGAATCGACATCGAGATGGTGAGATTGTAGCGGCGCGAGGTGTTCTGAGCCTGAATGAGCGAGCCGAGTCCGCGCCCCGTGGCGGCCGTTGCCGTGTTCGCGGGATTCCCGGCGGGAAGCGTGTCCGCGGCCCTGGAGCTTCTTTCCCCGCCGAAGCCGATTGTTTTGCCGATGCGAAGATTCATGGCGATTTGTCCCGGTCCGCGGCCCGAGTTGCGAGTCAGGATCTGTTCGCCCGGAGTCGGATTGGGATCGAGCAGACCGTACACCGTTTGGATGAGGCCGGGCTTGCTCGGGTCCGTGGGAATCCCGGGGCGTGCGGTGAACAGAGTCGTGCCGTAAGGGTCGTTGCCGCTGGTGATGTCGAACGGGATGCCTGACTGCACGATGAGGTATGGGCTCAAACGAATATTCCAGCGCATGGTGATCGAGCCGCCAAGCGTCACGCGATGGCGAATGTCGGTCGCGGCGGGCCCGTACTCGCCGGCGAAATTGTAAGGATTGGCCGGGAACGTGCCGATTCCGTCGGTATTGCTCAGCGCCTTGTTGAAGACGTAGAAGCCAAATAGGGAAAACGCGGAGCTCACGCGAGCATTCACGTTGGCGATCAACTGATTCTGGTTATAAAGACCGGAGGATTCCATCAGGAAAACGGGCCCCGCCGTTCCCAACGGAAAAATGCCGCTGCCGGGCACACCGGTGTACGTTCCGGGGAGTGGCGCGTTGATGTCGGCGGCGCGAAGCTCGTGCAGGCCATGCGAGTTGCTATAGGTCAGCGCGAGAGTAGTGTGCGCCGGCAACTGGCGTTCGAGCGTCGCCGCCGATTGAAGAATGTAAGGCGCGCGTACCAGATCGGTCGGCGCGGGCACGAGCTGGACGAATCGTCTCTTCGCCTTCGATCACTGACGATCCGCTCATCCGGGCTGCCGCAAAGTTGGACTGAGTCGCTAAAATGCAACGCCTGAACGCGGCGGGTGCAACACGCTGACGGTGTTATGCAGCATTAACGTCTCAATTTTGCTTGGCTGTGACAAATTGCCGCATCTCAAGCCTAGGTTTGGTAGCGTAGGATTGCTAGAGGAAGCCCGCCCCGATGCTGCGATCTTTTGACCAGCCCTTTGCCCCCACGACGCTGAATGGCGCAACGGTCTTGACTCGCGATTTAGCGCCAGACCTCGCCCTTCCCTGGGTGGTGCGATTGCGTTACGGAATCGCTTGCGGCGAGGCGGCCATTATTTTTGGGATGATCGTTTTCTTCCGTCTGTCGGTCCCTTTGTCGTGGACTTTTGCGGCTCTGTCGGTCGTTCTGCTCAGCAATTTGCTGCTGGCTCACAGTCCCATATTTTCAGTCCGTCCCGAACAAACTCTGGGTGCTGTGTTTGTGCTGGATACGCTTTGTCTGACGGCGATCCTGGCGCTCACCGGCGGACCGGAAAATCCCTTCAGTCTGCTCTATCTGGTTCAGATCACGCTTTCGGCCATCGTGCTCCGGAAAGCCTGGACCTGGGCTCTGGGCGTCTTGGCGACGATGTGCTTCGGTCTCCTCTTCGTCATCGGGAATCCGGTTCCGGCTCTGGCGGCGCACCACGAGACGAGCGTATCGCCGCATCTGGTCGGCATGTGGATCGCTTTCATCGTGGCAGCCGGTCTGATCACCTTCTTCACCGGGAAGGTGTCGGACGAGCTGCGCCGGCGCGAGCAAGAAGTGCTCCGGCTACAGGAACAAATCGCCCGGCATGAGCGTCTGGCGTCCCTGGCCACGCTGGCGGCCGGGGCCGCGCATGAATTGGGAACCCCGCTAGCGACCATCGCCGTGGTCTCGCGGGAATTGGAGCGCTACGCGTCCAGCCTGACCGGCGATGAGAGCATTCGCGAAGACGCCAGGCTCATTCGCGGCGAGGTTGAGCGCTGCCGTCTGATCCTTCAGCGTATGAGCGCCGAAGGGGCCGAGCCGGTGGGCGAGGTTGCACGAAGGATTCTGGTGACCGAGTTGTTTCAGGAAACCCTGCGCCAATTCTCCGAAGCCGAACGAGCCTCGCTTACGGTGAGCCTTTCCGAAGACGACCTCGCCGTGGTGCTCCCGGTTCAGGCCACCAGCCAGTCCTTGGCCGCCCTGATCAAAAATGCGCTGGATGCCAACCTGGAACATCGGAAGATTGTCGCGGGCGCGGCGCGCGACGGGTCACAGATCGTCTTTTCCATCGCCGACGCCGGCCCGGGCATGTCCGAAGCCGTGCTGCGCCGGATCGCCGAGCCCTTCTTCACCACGAAAGAGCCCGGCCAGGGAATGGGTCTCGGAACCTTTCTGGTGCGGACCTTCGCGGAACGGCTGGGAGGGAATCTGTCCTTTGAATCCACCCCCGGCAAAGGCACCACCGTCACGCTGAATTTGCCGCTGAACTCATGCCTATAACGCCTGTTGAAGAAAAATCGCTGGCGCTGGTGATCGACGACGATGAAGTTTTTCGCAACCGCCTCTGCCGCGCCCTGACGCAGCGGAATTGGGAAACGGCGAGCACCGGCAGCGGTGAGGACGCCGTCGGAATCGCTCGCGAGCGCAGCCCGGATCTGGTGCTGGTCGACCTGCGAATGCCGGGTATCGGCGGCCTCGATTTGATTCCGCGGCTGCGCGCGCTCGATTCTTCCACGGCGATCATCGTTCTGACGGGATATGGCAGTATTCCAACCACCATCACGGCGATGAAGCGTGGCGCCGATCATTACCTCAGTAAGCCGGTGGATGCGGATCAGGTGCTGGCGGCTTTCGAAAGCCTGCGCGCGGCGCCCGCCCTGGAGCCGGAGGTTCCCGCCACTGTGCCCAGCCTGGCGCGAGTCGAATGGGAGCATATGCAGCGCGTGATGGCCGATTGCGGCGGCAACATTTCGCAGGCCGCGCGGCTGCTCGGCATTCACCGGCGGTCGCTCCAGAGGAAACTTTCAAAGCACCCACCCTTGCGGTGAAGCCGTCGGTTGCGACAATTTACCGCATTGTGGAACGGCTGGTCCGCGATTACACTCGCTGTGGTGTTGGTTATGAAACGAGTGCTCTTCCTTGCCGCTCTGTGGGCCGCTGCCGTACCGCTGTTCGCTTCGTTTGGTGAAGGGAATCCGCGGATCGAGCGGCTGTATTCGGCCTTCATGTCTCCCTGCTGCTGGCAACAGAACCTGGCGCTTCACGATTCGCAGATCGCGCAGGAGATGCGCGGGCGCATTCAAAGCATGGTAAAGGAGGGCCGCTCGGATGAAGCAATCAAAGCCGTGTTCATCCGCCAGTACGGCAAACGAATCCTGGCTCTTCCGGAGGGAGCCGAACGAACCTGGCTCTTCGTCACTCCGTGGGCGGCAGGCTGTGGCGGACTCCTCGCGGCCATCGATTTTCTCCGTCGCGCGAGCGCCCGGAGATATGACTCGATGCCCGGCGGATTCACTCCCGCCGAGCTGGAAGCGGGTTGGGAGCGCGAGATTTAATTTGTTTCCGGTTTCAGCGCGCAGAATCGCACCACGCGCACCGGTTTAGGCGCAAAGTCCGGCTTCGCGATCGGCTCCTCGTAGCGGACGGTGCGCAATTCCGGGAACAGATGCGGCAGTTCGCCGGTCTTGAACAGCGATCCGCCAACGCGGAGCAGCTTCAATGCGTCTTCATGAAACGCCTCCGCCACCAGGATGCCGCCGGGTTTCAAGGCGCGTTCGATGCGCTCCGCCGACGGACCCGCGCCCGCGTAAGACAGAACGATCAGGTCCCAGCGATTCTCCCCGTAATCGAAGGCATCGATGCTGGTGACTTCGGTATGGATTTTGACACTCAGGTGCGCGGCCGTTTCGTTCGCGGCGGCGATCGCCTGGTCGGCGATGTCGAAGCCGGTTACGTCCCATCCCTGTTGCGCCAGCCACAGAGAGTTGCGGCCTTGTCCCATTGCGATGTCGAGCGCACGGCCGGGTGGCCGTCCTTTGACCATTTCGACCAGGAAAGCGTTCGGAGCGGTGTTGAATGCCGGAGGTTGCGCCGTGAGGTACTGGTTCCAGTGCTCGGTGTCCAGTTCGCGGATGCGCTGGTGGAGCAGCTCAATTTGCGCATCGATTTCCGGGTCGCTGAACCCGCGCTGCTGGAGATAGGAGCGAAAGAGGCGAAGCAGAGCCGGATTATTCTGCTGTTCGCTAAACCCTCCGGAGCCGCGAACCGAACGCGGCTCGCCGGAGACCCAGGCGCGAAACCGCTCATAGGCCTGCTGGCCCGCGGGCATCGACGCCAACCGCGTTTCGACTTCATCCCGCGATTGCGCCGTGGCAAAGGATAACGCGCAAACCAAAACGCCAGTCAGCAACGACAATCTCATGGCAAATCCCTCCGTTCATTCCGGACTTTAAAGTTAAAGCCGAAACGGATTCGCCGCAATAAGGCAAATTGTCGCGGGGAAATCATTTCCCGGCTTGCGCGGCACGATGCAGGCGAATGCCAAACCGATCATGGTGCGGTAAATTGTCGCGAGCCTTGCGATTCGGCGTGGATGCGACAATTTGCCGCATCCGGTTTTGCCCGACTTGATGTTTGATAGAAAGAGCAACCCCCGACATGCGCCGCGTGACCGCATCCCTGATGCTCGTGATGTTCAGCTTTCCGCTGCTCGCAACCACGCTCTTCGCGGATGCCTTCTCCGGCTTGCCGGCGTGCTGCCGGCGTGGTGGGACGCATCATTGCGAGATGACGGCAATGGAGTCGTCCGGCCAGGGACCGGACATGCTTCCCGGGCGATGCTCTTCCTCGCCCGAATCCACGGCGGCGCGGTTGAACCCGCAAGCGCCATTTTCAGCGCAGCTTCCATCGAGTGCGGAGCCAGTCTCATTTGCGCCGGCCGTGCCTGGTGGACAGCATACGCCCCACGCGCAGTTCCAGGGCCGCGCGCGAAAGCGCGGACCTCCGATCCGGTTCGAATAACCCTCGCCTTTTTTCGAACCAGACTTCAGGAGGATTTGTGCAGGCATTTTTCAGGCGCGCCGCATTCGTGCTGGCGCTTAGCGGGGGCTTCGCGATGGCCCAGGAGTCCGTGAATTACGGCAGCGTCAGCGGCCGCGTAACTGATCCGAGCGGTGGAGTGGTGGCGGGCGCGTCCGTAACCGCGCGCCAGCTCAACACCAACCAGGCCAGCACGGCGACGACGGACAGCGAAGGCCGCTTTCGCTTCGCGTATCTGAAGGTCGGCCCCTACGAAATCAAAATTCACAAGGACGGATTCGGCGACGCCACGCGAATTTTGACGCTGTCGGCGGGATCGGCGTTCGAAGTGCCGGCCTCGCTTCAGGTCGCCTCGGCCAGTTCGCGCGTGACGGTCGGCGCGCAGTCGGAGGTGCTCGAAACGGCGCGTACGCAGGTGGAAGGCACGGTGTCGGAAGCGGAAGTGAACCAGCTTCCTCTCAACGGCCGTAATTTTCTGGATGTGGCGCTGCTGGTCCCCGGCGTTTCACCGACCAATACCGCCGCTAATCAGCTCTTCGCGGAGACTTCGGCCGTGCCGGGACAGGGGATCTCCATCGGCAGCCAGCGCAACTTCTCCAACAGTTTTATCGTCGACGGGGTTTCCAACAACGACGATGCCGCCGGAGTGACCGGCGCGTTCTATTCGCTGGACACGGTGCAGGAATTTCAGGTGGTTACCTCCGGCGGACAGGCCGAGTTCGGGCGCGCGCTCGGCGGATACGTGAACCTGGTGACGCGCAGCGGCGGCAACACGCTGCACGGCGATTTATATGGCTATTTCCGGAACCAGCGGCTGGATGCCGCGAACGCTTTGTCGAATACCGCGCTGCCGCTTACCGAGGCGCAGTATGGCGCGAGCGTGGGCGGCCCGATCGTACACGACCGCACCTTCTATTTCGCCAATTTCGAGCAGCGCGAGCTGAATGAATCCGGGTTGACCACCATTACGCCCGCGAACGTGGCGGCAATCGACGCGCACCTGCTGGCGATCGGATATCCGGGGCCGCTGATTTCCACGGGAATTTATCCGAATCCGGTGCACAACAGCAACGTGCTCGCGAAAATCGATCATCAGTTCAGCGAGCGCGATCAGTTCAACGTCCGCTACAGCTTCTATCACGTGAACGCCATCAACTCGCGCGGCGCCGGAGGCTTGAGCGCGTCCACCGCTTCCGCCAATCTGAACGACGACGATCAATCCGTCGCCGCCAGCAACATTCTGACGCTCACGCCGCGGATGGTGAATGAGACGCGCGGGCAGTATTGGTACAGCAGTCTGCTGGCGCCGCCTTCCGATCTGGTCGGACCCGCGGTGAGTATCTCCGGCGTCGCTTCCTTCGGCACTCTTTCGGGATCTCCCACCGGGCGGCTGAACAAGCTGGGCGAATTCGTCGACAATCTGTCGTATCAGACCGGCGCGCACGCCATCCGGGTCGGCTTCGAGTATCTGTATAACAACGACACCATCACCTTTCCGAGGACGTTTCGCGGCAGCTACTCATTTTCGTCGATGGCCAATTTTCTGTCCGGCGCATACAACAATTCGGGATTCACGCAGACTTTCGCCAATTCCGTAGTTCATCAGACCAATCCCAACGCCGGCTTTTACGCCCAGGATGAATGGCGCGTGAACAGCCGCTTCACTTTGAATCTCGGCGTTCGCTACGATCTGGAATTTCTCAAGACGATCGCCACCGACACCAACAATGTTTCCCCGCGCGCGGGATTCGCGTGGACGCCGGTTGCTTCGCGAAAAACGGTGATCCGCGGCGGCTACGGAATTTTTTACGATCGCGTCCCGCTGCGTCCTCTGGCCAACGCGCTGCTGTCGGCGGATAACACCACCAATCCCGCCGATCTCAGCCAGATCAGCATCAGTCTGTCACCGGGGCAGGCCGGCGCGCCGGTGTTCCCCAACATCCTGAGCAGCCTGACGCTGCCGGCGGGCGTGCTGTTCAATTTTTCGACGATGTACCCGCACATGCAGAATGCCTATTCCGAGCAAGGCAATTTCGAGATTGAGCATCAGCTTTCAAAGAACAGCACACTCGAGGTCGGCTATCAGCACCTGCGCGGATTGCATCTGATCATTTCCGTGAACCAGAACGTCCCCACGTGCACCGCCGCGGGCACCAACAACGGATGCCGCCCGAATCCGACCTACGGCAATGACAGCCAATATTCTTCGCTGGCCGATTCGAACTACAACGCGTTGTACGTTTCCTTCGTCGAGCGGCCGTCCAACTGGGGCAATTACCGGATTTCCTATACCTATTCGAAAGCGCTCGATGACGTCAGCGAATTTTTCTTCAGCGCGCCAATCAACAATTTCAACATCTGGCAGGATTACGGCCGCTCCGACGACGATCAGCGCAACCGGCTGGTGTTCGACGGAACCGTGCATACTCCGTTTTCGCACGGCAACACAGCCTGGCAGCGGCTCAGCCACGGCCTTCAGTTGACCACCATGCTGCAATATTATTCGCCGCTGCCGTTCAATATCACCACCGGAGCGAATACGATTCAGGGAACCTCGGCGCGGCCGACGATCAACGGGGTGTTCATCAATCGCAACGCCGGATCGGGATTCGACTTTTTCAATCTGAATGCCCGCCTCAGCCGCGCCTTCCAACTCACCGAGCGGCTACGCATGGAAGCGCTGATCGAGGGCTTCAACCTTACCAATCATGTGAACGGCGTTACGTTGAACGGAGTTTTCGGAACCGGCGCGTATCCCACCAATCCCTCGCCGACGTACGAACAGATCACGGCGGTGGGCGATCCGCGCGCATTTCAATTAGCGCTGCGCTTCGCGTTCTAAAATCGAAAGGGAGATCATTATGTTTCCTGTTCTCGTGCTGGCGATGGGATTGGCGATGACGGTTCATGTTGGGCCGATCGGCGGGGACACTCCCGCTCGCGAGCCGCGCTTCGCGGTAAACGGATCCACGGTGGCGCTGGCCTTCGGAGCCGGGACCGGCATTTATTTCGACCTGTCGCGCGATTCCGGGAAGACGTTTTCGGGACCGGTGAAGGTCGCCGACGAGCCGGTGGTTCCGCTGACCCGGCATCGCGGACCGCGCATCGTTTTCGCGAACGGGGCTATCGTGATTACCGCTGTGGCCGGGAAAACTTCCGGAGGCCCGCACGCCCACGGGTTACCGTCGGACGGCGACCTGATCGCCTGGCGCTCCACCGACACCGGCAAGACCTGGTCGAAGGGAATCGTTATCAATGATGTTCCGGGCGCGCCGACTGAAGGCCTGCATGCGCTCGCCTCCGACGGCAAGGAACATCTGTTTGCGGCCTGGCTCGATCATCGCGGCGGCCACGGGACGAAACTTTATGGCGCGCAATCGCGCGACGGCGGCGCGACGTGGTCGAAGAACGTCCTGATTTATGCCTCGCCCGATGGAACCATCTGCGAGTGCTGCGCTCCTTCGCTGGCGATCGATTCGCACAGCGAAACGCTGGTCATGTGGCGCAACTGCCTCGACGGCAGCCGGGATATGTATCTTTCCCGCTCCCGCGACGGCGCGACGTTTTCGAAGCCGGAGAAACTGGGCGACGGCACCTGGAAGATAAACGCCTGCCCCATGGACGGCGGCGGACTGGTGGTGTCGCAAGGCCGGATCGTCACGCTGTGGCGGCGGGAACACGACCTGTTTCTTGCTTCTCCGGGAAAACCGGAAACCCGCCTTGCTACGGGAGTCGACAGCGCGATCGCCGCGGGCGCGGGCGGAATCTACGCGATCTGGTCGGCCGCTTCCGGAATCCAGGCGATGATCCCCGGCAAATCGCAACCAATCGACCTTGGCGCGAAAGGCTCGTTTCCCGCGATCGCTGCTCTTCCCGGAGGAGCAGCGATCGCCGCCTGGGAACAGGACGGAGAGATCGCGATTCGTCAGATTCCCTAAAACGAGGACTGGGAAGACAAGTTTCGAATATGCGGCGATGTGCATACGCTGCCGCTTGTTATCTCCTCAGCTTGATCGGGAGTGCTCCGGCGCCGGAAAATTGGCGGGTGGAACGCGCGCTAGACGCGTTTCCGCGTAGATGTGTGGTGTTATCGGTACCTCGAAAATTCCTCAAGCACGTCCTAGACGTGTGCTGGTGCGAAGGGGATTTATCGTCAAGAATCCTGTTGGCTTCCCAATTCGACTTCGGGAATCCATTCTCCGAATGGCCGACGATCCGCCCGGCCTCCAGCGGGCCGGTAGCATTCATCTCCGGCTTCTACAAATCCATCGGCGCAACCAGGACTGAGACTTTCGAAAGGGTAGAGCGCTCCAAGCAAATTGATTAGCCGTTTCCCGTGCTTGAACGCGTTCGTCAAGGCCTCTCGCGCGATGCGGTAGATCTCGTCCCTGATGATGGGGCGCAGGTCCCTGACGGGGCTTTCCACCGTCAAATGGAACGCGTCCCGCGGTCCCCGGAGAGTTCGTTGCCGGCCGCGTTCAACGCTTCTGACAAATCACTGCTGTCCGTCGTAGACGCTCGCAAGTCATAAACCGCACTTCTTCCCTCGGCGATCGCACGGTCAGCCCGTTCGAGAGCTTTTTCCAGTTCGCCTTTCGCCTTTCCCTCCGGCAATAGTTTGTTGACCGCCTGGAAATGCAGCATCAACCCGTGAAAGCTCTGCAAGAGTGTGTCCTGCAAATCCCGGGCGATGCGCGCGCGTTCCATCAAGCGCTCATTAAATCGAACGTTCATCGCCGTGGCGATCTGCCTTACCCGGATGTGGTGGACCCCATTTTTTGGACAAAAAAGTGACCCTTTCTTAGATGGTGTGGCGGCATTGAAAATGAGGAGAAGACAATGCCGCAAACGAGAAAGAATCATCCCCCGAGCCTGAAGGCCAAGGTGGCCATCGAGGCCATCAAGGGCCAAAAGACCACCGCGCAAATCGCGCAAACTTATGGCGTCCATCCGACCCAGATCGGCTTTTGGAAACGCCAGGCGATCGAGGGCTTGCCCGACGTGTTCGCCCACGGCCGCGAACAGGTGCGCCAGCAGGCCGATCAGGAGAAAGCCGAACTGTACCAGCAGATCGGGCAGTTGAAAGTGGAGCTGGACTTTCTCAAAAAAAGAGCTGGGCTCGGTTGAGGAGCGTCGCCAGTGCATCGATCCGAATCACGTGCTGGCGATCGCGCGGCAATGCGAACTGCTGGACCTGCCGCGATCGAGTTACTACTACACCCCGCAAGGCGAGAGTGCCGCGAACCTGCGCCTGATGCGGCGCATCGACCAGTTGTACCTGGCGCGGCCGTTCTTCGGCAGCCGCAAAATGGCCGTCGAGCTAGGCGTGAATCGCAAGCGCGTGCAGCGGCTGATGCGCCTGATGGACATCGAAGCGCATTACGCCAAGCCGCGCCTGAGCCAGCTGGCACCGGGCCACACCATCTATCCGTATCTGCTGCGCGGCGTCGCGATCGAAGCGCCGAACCAGTCTTCAAGACGCCGCACCTCAAGACGACGAATCATCGCGACGATCACTACACTCTCGTTGATATATGCATCGCGAGTACCGCCGCGCCTTTGTACCGGTCGCTGGCATCCATCCCGACGCCCGGTAATACGGTGGGACCGCTCGTTTTTGCGGACGGCGGACTCTGGGCGAACAACTCCGTGCTGGTCGGGCTCACGGAAGCCCTGGAGATGACATCTTCAGGACAGGCTATTGAGATCTTTTGTCTGGGCACATGTCCGCGGCCGGCCGGCGAGGATACGGGAACGATCACTTTAGATCGAGGCCTCGCCGAGTGGAAATTTGGAGGCGAGGCAGCGAAGCTGGCCATCGACGCTCAAGAATACGCGTACGACAACATCGCGCGAATGATCAGCCGTCATGTGGACCGACCGTGTGAAATCGTCCGTTTTCCACGCGAGCAAGTGCCTGCCGCGCTGATGCCGTATCTCGATCTGGACGAAACCTGCGCGACCGCGAATGATGCACTCGTGCGGCAAGCGCATTCTGACGCGAACCTGACTAATAGCCGCTGCGCAGACCCACAGGATCGCGCGGGGCAGCTCGTGAATAATCTCTTCATGCAGATGCCTGAATGGAAAGAGTCCACCATCGCCGCACCCGTCAAACGGGCTGGGGCGTCAACCGAGTAAGGAGGTTAGAATGTTCGACTGTGCCAAGGACGTACTCGCCTATCACGATGATGAAGTGACGCTGCCACAGAAGGAGCGCACGGCGATGCGCGACCGACGGGATGCCAACCGTGACCGGGTGAAGAAAGGCCTGGCGAAGAGCAAGGACCCTTCGGCCCGAGAGTTCTGCAAACAGGGCTCGTATGCGATGAAGACGATGACTCAGCATCCCGACAAGAAATACGACATCGACGACGGGATTTATTTCAAAAAGGAAGACCTCCGGGGACCGAATGGAGGCGACAAGACCGCGCTTGAAGCCCGCAATATGATACGGGACGCAGTGGATGACGGCAGCTTCAAGACCAAGCCGGAAGTTCGTGAAAACTGCGTGCGCGTCTACTACGAGGAAGGATTTCATGTCGACTTGAGGTGGACCCCATCGGTTGGACAAAAAAACGAGCGTCCTTAGATGGAGCGGCGGGTTAAGGGGGAGGCGGTTTTCAGGGCGCCGTCCACACCGGACTTGGCGCGGCGCTCGGGTCGCATCCCTGCGTTGCCCTACCCT
>DATJNW010000080.1:0-8744 GCA_035507655.1 Bryobacteraceae bacterium
AAAATAGACCACGGCGGCACATAGTCCGATGAAAACCGCTCCCAACGTCAACGCCTCGATTGTTGGGCTCTTCGGAACTCCATCGTGGACTCGCGTTGCATCATGCTCGCAATTCGCGTGGCAGGCGTCATATTCTCTCCCGAGGTCGGCTACTGCCCGCACCTCAACTAGGTAGTTTTGTTCGAACGTTCGATTGACCCGCTTTACTCTAACCGACGTCCCGGCCGCGAACTCATCGAGCGTGCCCAAATGCTTCCCATATTCCGGCGTTGTGTGTGCTACGGCACCCAAACTAGTCCACGTCCCGTAATGGTTTCCCAAGCCGCTCTTTTTTGGCCGAATTAATAGATCGCCGCCCTGCAAATGATATTGCTGCCCGGTTGTAATCACCAAAACAGTATAACGCCCCGATTCATGTTTCGTGCTGGTGCCCACGGAAGGAGATACGCGTATTTGCCCGCCCAATCCTGATCCGTAGTGACAAATCGCGAATATGCACGGCTTCCTTGATCAACCAGCTCTTAGCGTCGGTGTCAATGACGCGAGACCGAACCAATGCCACGGATCAGGCCGATTTGGCGATTGCTTCTAGCTGATCGACGGAGTTCGAGAAGACCTGCTCGTGCGAATTCTTCACGATAAGTTCATTGAGGATGTTCACCCGTTCCTCGTGAGCGGACTCGTTAGCATCAGCCCCGACGTGGACGAGCATCATCGCGTGTGTAGGCGAGATCGGATAGTAGAATTCGAGCTCTTCGGGAATGCCTTTCCCGTGCGTTGCATGGAGATTGATGATAGGCTGATCACCCGTGATGAAAGAAACAGCCGTTTCGTTTTTCAAGGTAACGATCTTGTGTTTCGCCCGGTCCTGAAACAGCGAGTCCGCTACCTTCAAGGCGGAAACTAGGGTGAAGAGGCCGCGGACGCGATTCGTGTCGGAGCCTGGAAGGGGCGAATTCACGGCACCAATTGCTACGCGCATTTTTTTCGTTCGGAAGTACGTACGCAGAGGGCGTAGAGGAATTCGTAGCAGGCCTTCGGATCGGAGTAAAAGTATGTGTTTTCTTTGAGCATGTCATCGAGCGCGGGAATCAGCCCGTGTTCGATCATGCAATGATAATCCTCCTCGCCGTTGACGATTTGTTCTTCAATCCATTGCGCAGCCTGCGGGTGCAGCGCGGGCATGGACTTCAAGAGCTTCTGGACGGCATGGGGCAGCGTGAAGCACTGAATGAGCGATTCGGCGAGCTTATGAACGAAGTGGTTGGCCGTTGCAAGCAGTGCGCTCCGAACCAGTGTCACGTCATCCTCAGTTAGCCGCTGAAGGCGGTAGAAGTATTTCTGAACAGCCACGTCACCTACGCCGACCATCTTGGCCACGCCATCTCGCAGCAATGCGACCTTCTGCCCGGTGCACCATGGTCTCAGGTAACGCTGGAATACGTAGTGTTGTCTTGCCTTTTGTCCGCAGAGCTTGAATACGATCTCGGGAGCGGGCGTTGAATCTGGGGATATAGACATCTCCTTTGGTCAGAATATCCCGAAACGCGGGTGGACATCCAACGACACCTCAGGCAACAGCGTCGGATCCGTCCGGTTCGCTCGCGAGATAAGTCCCGATAACCGTCGTTTTGAAGTTTACGGAAACGGCTCCGTTAGGATGTTGAAACAATAGCCGATAATGTTGCCGGCGCCGTGTTTCCCAACCTTTATTTACCGCCACTGGCCAGCGTCGGCATGGAAACCGGCGTAGCCTGGGACATATCCGGCTCGTAGATCCGCTCATAGGTGTCGAAGTTGGTGTGGTGCGTGTAGGTCTTGTAATCGAATGGATCTTGCCTGTAGCCCACGCCCGGCAGCCCGGCGACCGACATCGGGCGTCAATGGTGCACGTCGCGTCTCACAGGGCGGGATCTCACAGGGCGGGGATTGACAGATATTTGGTAATCTGATATACCGGATATCGATATAGCAATGCCGATCGTCAGGCCTACAACCGAAGAATTTCTTCCCCTCGCCCCAGCGACGCTCCATATTTTGCTCGCGCTCGCGGGGGAGAGGATGCATGGCTATGGAATCATGCAGGAGATCACCCGACAGTCGGAGGGGCGCTATAAGCTCGGACCGGGTACGCTGTACGACAACCTTCAACGATTGGTAAGGGACCGATTGGTGGAAGAAGTCGGTTCACAAGATCCGCGGCGACGGTATTACAGATTGAGCACGCTCGGACGAGGTGTCCTGACGGCCGAAATTGCGCGGTTGGAGGGCGTGATCCGAACGGCGCACATTCATCTTCGACCGAGGAGGACGTGATGCGGCGAGTAATGTATCGATTGCTTCTGCGCTTCCACCCGGCCATATTCCGTAACCGATTCGGGGCAGAAATGCTGGAGATTTTCGAAAATGAGGGCGAACCGCTGCGGCTGATTCTGGATGCTCTATTCTCCCTCTCGCGGCAGTGGACCTTGCGGCCGGAGTTTCGCCGCGAGTGCTCGCCTGCGGTCGCTTCCTACGACAACATCCCGTCGTTCCACCTGATCGAGCCGGACCGACTTGGTGTCCCGGCGCTAGTGGAGGGCGGGCTGATCGCATTGGCTGTGCTGTTCGGATTGGTTACGGTCCTGGGACAAGAGGTTAGGCACCCCCGTTTTCTGATCGGCTCCTATTATCCCAGGCCACATCTGTTTGCGGCGGATCGATCATCGCTTGCGGGGAGCGGGCTGGATACTATTGTCAGCATTCGGCCAAAGCCAGAGGACCCCTTGCGGAGGATCGCCGCGCAATACTTCAAAAGGATCCGTGTACTTGCGGTCCTCGATCGTGATCAGGATCTGATTATCACGCCATCGGAGATCCGTGCAGCCCCAGGGGCGCTGTGGAGGCTCGACATGAACCATGATCGAAAGCTCAGCGCCGAAGAGTGCGGCTTTCGCATGGCGGGAGCTTCTTCGCCACAAGCTGTGGAGCAAGCGAAGAGCGCGTTTATGCGCGAGAACCCTGTTCTGGCGGCGCTCGATTCGAATCATGATGGCGAGATTTCAGCGGCCGAAGTCGAGAACAGTCCCGCAACGCTAAAGAAACTCGATCGCAATGGCGACGGCAGTCTGGAAGCCTGGGAGCTGCTACCGCACGCGCGCTGAAAAGAACCCGCTATTTGGAAGGGGCTGCGGAAGATGGCCATGTTTCTCGGGCGGCAACGCTGGGGCGGAAGGCTTGTCTCGCGGAGCTGGCGCTTGAAGACGTCAAGGAAGCCGAAAAAATTCTGAAGAAGACGGCGGCGAAGGAGAAACGGCCATGAATCACTTGTGGCAATCGACGGTTTTCGCGGGCGCGGCGGCGATGTCGGTGCTGGCGTTGCGCTCGCATCGCGCGGAGACCAGGTTTTGGGTGTGGATGGCCGCGTCGCTGAAATTTCTGCTGCCGTTTTCCTGGCTGATCGCGCTGGGAGAATTCGCCGGGTCGCGATTGGGGTGGTCAAGAGCCGTGGTGCGGCAGGATGTGCCGCTGCTTCTGGCGCCGATCAGCGAGCCGGTTGCGCGAATCCACTTGGCGTCGGCACAGGCGGTTGCACTGCAGGCGATCGGGTTGCCCGAAATTTTTTTTGCGATCTGGATTTGCGGCGCGCTCGCGGTTGTGGCTTCGTGGTCGGTGAAGTGGCGGCGGATGCGGCGGATGGTGCGCGAGGCGTCGCCGGCCGATTTCGGTCTGGCGGTCGAAACGCGGGTCACGTCGGAGCGAATTGAGCCGGGCGTGGTGGGAATTTTCCGGCCGGTGCTGATGCTGCCGGAAAAAATCCGCGACCGGCTGACTCCGGCGCAGTTGCAGGCGATATTCGCGCACGAGATGTGTCATCTGCGCCGGCGCGATAATTTCTTCGCGTTCGTTCACATGGTCGTGGAGGCGATTTTCTGGTTCCATCCGCTCGCGTGGTGGATCGGCGCGCGGCTGGTCGAAGAACGCGAGCGGGCGTGTGACGAAGAGGTGTTGGGGCTGGGCAATGAACCTCGTTCATACGCACAAGGCATCCTCAGGGTTTGCGAGCTGTGTTTAGAGTCCCGGATAGCTTGTGTGGCCGGGGTTTCTGGCTCAAATCTCAGGAAGCGAATCGAGGGGATCATGTCAAGCCGGATCGGCTTCAGGCTGACCTTCGCGGGGAAATTCGTTCTCGGGACAGGCGCGGTGGCGGCCGTAACGGTGCCGATTGCGGTGGGGATGCTCGTAGCGCCCGCCGTCCATGCTCAATCCGCGCCGGCCGATTCCAAGTCGCCCTTCGCATTCGATGTCGCGTCGATTAAGCCCAGCCCGCCCCGCGGACGGGGCGGAATCATCCATCAGCCGCCGGGAGGTAAGTCGTATGAAGTTGCCGGCGCGCCGCTCAGTATGATCATGACGGTGGCTTATTCGGTAACGTCCCGGCAGATCTCCGGCGGGCCGGGTTGGATCAAGACCGACCGCTGGAACATTGAGGCCAAAGCTGAGCGCAGCGGCACCAGCGACGAATTACACGATGCGCTGGCGCGCCTGCTGGAGGACCGTTTCAAGCTGAGAGTCCGCCGCGAGGCGCGTGAAATGCCGTGCTATATTCTGACAGTCGATAAAAAGGGCTCAAAGATGCCGGTGCGCGACCCGGCGGATCTGCTTCACGAGCCGTTCAGCGGCGCCCGCGGCCCTGGTGGAGTGCCCGTCTTTTCCGCAAAGAACGCGACGATGAACTATTTCGCATTCTTCCTATCGCGGATTTTGGACCTGAATGTCATAGACCACACCAGCCTGCCGGGCCATTATGATGTGGACTTCGATTTTGTGCCGGACCGGCCGGCCATCCGCGGCAACGAGCCTCCCGGTGCTGAGCCTCCACCGCTGCCCGATGGCCCGGACATCTTCACCGCTTTGCGCGAGCAACTCGGCTTGCGTCTTGAAAAGGGCAAGGGGCCAGTGGAGTTCCTGGTGATCGAGCACGTCGAAAAGCCGTCCGAAAATTAACCGAATGGTCCTTCGGAACAAATTTCTTCTTTGTACGTCTGTTTTCAAGAAGAGGACCAGCAGATGCGGCCGCGTCGCCGTCAGAAGTGTCTTCAGGCTGACCTTCGCGAGGAAATTCGTTCTCGGGACAAACAGGCCGCAAAGCCGGCGTCGTGCGGATCTGGGTACCGGTCCAGCGACTGTCGCAAGACGCGGAAGGCGGAGCCGCCAAGGATAGTCGTCGATAATGGTTCACAATGGGGAGGAGTGAACGGAAGGCGGCTTCGGGCCCCTGCCGCCGGTGACATGAGCGTGTGGGAGCGTTGCCAAACAGTACTCGGGGGGCGAGACGGTGGCAGCTATCGACGATCTGAATTCGCAACGGTTCTACCACGGCACGAAGGCCGACCTAAAGCCGGGGGACCAGATCACACCCGGCTATAACTCTAACTTCGGTTCGAGGAAGAAGGCGGGCTACGTCTACCTCACAGCCACCTTGGATGCGGCTACGTGGGGAGCCGAGTTGTCTGTCGGCGCGGGTCCCGGCAGAATCTACACAGTGAAACCGACCGGCCCGATTGAAGACGACCCCAATCTTACGGACCAAAAGTACCCAGGCAATCCGACGAAGTCATACCGCTCTCGCGATCCGCTTCTGGTCACAGGCGAGGTCACGGACTGGCAGGGGCATTCACCCGAACAGCTCAAAACCATGAAGGACAGCCTTGAGCGACTTAAGCGACTTGGTATTGAGGCAATCGACTGAGCCCCTCGGAAGCCTCCGCAGGCCCTGGCTCGACCAGGCCTTTCGTCGAGACAACCGGAATGCCGGTTCGCAGCCTGCCGAGTGGGTCGCGGACCGACCCAGTTGCGTCACACGATGCCGACCCCATCATGCGGGCACGCATGAATCGGCCGCAGCGCCGTTATGAGGAGATAACAGTTCACGTTCAACCTTATTGTTCATAACGTAGCGCGGCTGACGGTTCGGCCCCGAGTCGTCCGCCGATCATATTGATTGTTGGCGCGCACCCGTGACATGTTGCGTTACTCATGGTGCAACGCGATCATCGGATCGACGCGCGATGCGCGGCGCGCGGGAAAGAACGCCGCAGCCGCGCCGACGGCAATCATTGCCAAGGCGCTAAACGCGTTCGGAGGAATCGTGTTTGAAGGCTCGCCGATCGCGCTGGCCACCAGCTTTGCCGTCCAGAATGCGATCGGCGCGCCGGCACCAATGCCCGCCAAAAGGATGACCGATGCCTCGGCCAGAATCATACGGATCACGTGGCCCCGCGATGCTCCCAGCGCCATACGAATCCCGATTTCGCTAATGCGACGCGCAACCGTGTACGCAAGCAGTCCGTAAATGCCGACCGCGACAAGAAGAGACGCCACCGAGCCGAACAATCCGGAAAGCTTCGCGATCAGGCGCTCCGGGACGATAGAGGCGTTAATCTGGTCAGTCAAAGTGATGATCTGCGAAATCGCGACCGTCTTCAGGGATGCCTTGATCAACGTCCGGATCTCTGGCGCCACACTCACAGGATCGACTGAGGTGCGAAGCGCAAAGTTACGCGGCGCCAACCATTGAAACGCGTCGAGATAAATTGCACGGAGCGCAGGCTCCCGAATCTCGTAATAGTTCGCGTCGCCGACGACGCCGACGATTTCGTATGTCCTTGCTTGGCTCGCGCCCGTGGCGTGATCCAGGGTGACATGCTTGCCAATCGGATTGCGGCCTGCGAAATAATAGCGCGCCATTGCCTGATTGAGGATGGCGACGGCTGGTCCTCCCTCATCGTGAAGGTCGAAATCGCGTCCGGCAAGAAGCGAAACGCCAAGCGTCTTAAAGTATTTCGGCGCAGTCCATGCGATGGCGATGTAGCGGCGATCTTCCGGGCGCTCCTGATAACCTTCGGCGGTTGCGAAACCGGACGCGCCGCCTCCGGAAAGCGGCGTCGGCTCGCACGCCGTTGCCGACAGCACGCCAGGGATCGATTCGAGACGTGGCAGCAGTTGCTGTTCCGCGGCAATGAGTTGTTCCCGGGCGTATCCGCTGTGCGCGGAATCGATACTTACCAGCAAAACATGATCCCGACGGAAACCGAGATCGAAATTCTCAAGATTCGATAAATGGTGGATGAGCAATCCCGCCGCGCTGAGGAGGACCAGAGAACAAGCAATCTGCGCAGCCAACAGAATTTTTCCGAATAGCCTGCGTGATTTCGTCTCACCCGTTTGTCGCAGCGCCCCAGAAGGCGTGCAAACGGAAGCATTCCATGCGGGAGTGAGTCCGAACAGTACGCCGGTCAACAGAGCGATTCCTGCGGTGAAGAGCAGCACGTGCAAGTCCGGCGCGATTTGAATATCGATTCTGCCCGGCACCCCGACGATTTGTCTTCCCGACTGAAGAATCCGTACCAGCGCGCCCGCACCCCACCACGCAAGCAACAGACCAGCCGCCGCGCCGACTGCTGAAAGCGTCAGCGCTTCCACCAACGCGAGCTGGGTCAGGCGAATCCGCCCGGCTCCGAGCGAAATTCGAACCGCGGTTTCGTGCTGCCGCGACGCGGCCCTTGCCAGCATCATGCTTGCGATGTTGACACAGGCGATCAGCAGGAGCAAAGCGACAAGTGCCATCAGAATCAGCAGTGGCTTGGCGAAATGATCCCTCAGAAGCGAGAGTCCGGTGCCCGCCGGCTCCATCTCGAACTTCAACTGGCGGATCAGAGGATTCTTGGAGGACGCGAATCGTTCCTCGATGGTGAACCGGAAAAGGATACTCATCTCCGCGCGCGCCTGTTCAATGGAGACACCAGGCTTCAATCGGCCCATGAGATAGAGCCCGCCCAGTGACACCCGGCTGTGGCCATGAATCATCGAGTCGGCTGACAAAGGAATCCATAGGTCGGTTCTGACTCCCGGGTGCAAACCTCGAAATTCGCGCGGCGTGACGCCGATGATCGTGAGCGGCGCGCCGTCGACAAAAATCGTCTTGCCGACTACGGCAGGATCAAGGTTGAAGCGGTCTTGCCAATACAACCAGCTCAGCACCGCGACCGCCGAACTCGGCGAACCATCCCGATCACCTTCCGGATCGATCCGCCGCCCGATCGCTGGTTTCAATTCGAGCACAGGAAAAAAATCACCGACAATCGCTTCGCCGTTCACGGTTTCCGTTTCGCCGTCTGCCTGTCGCACGCTGAAGGTGGTGGAGTGCGCGCCCAGAAGCCCCGAGAAAACGTGATTGTGATCGCGATAGTATTCGTAGCTAGCCTGCGAGAAATAGCTGCCGCGAGGCTCGCCCGGGTACTTGCTGAGCAGTTCGACGAGTTGCTGCGGTTTCTGCACTGGAAGCATTCGCAGCATCAACGCGTCGACGAGACTGAAGACTGCGGTGTTCGCGCCAATGCCCAGCGCGAGCGAAAAAATCACGGCTGCGGAAAACGCTGGCGTCTTTCGTAGACCACGAAGGGCATAGCGAAGATCGCTCCCCAGATTTTCGAGCCAGCTTATGCCGCGCATCTCGCGGCATTCTTCTTTAAGTCGCGCGACTGCGCCGATGGTGCGCAGCGCGGCGTAGCGTGCCTCATCTGCACCTATCTCGCGAGCCAGATTTTCTTCGATCTGCTGCTCTAAATGGAACTGAATTTCCGCATCCAATTCGGCATCGGTCTTGTGCCGCCCGAAGAACGATCGGAGCCGCATCCGAAGCATGCGAAAAAGCCGCATTCTACGCCTCTTCGATGACTAAGTTGATCCCTGCCGACAAGCGC
>DATJNW010000081.1:0-5817 GCA_035507655.1 Bryobacteraceae bacterium
TGTAGCCCTGCCGAGCCGGGAACAGGGAGCTCGCACACAGCGCGTGTCGATCCTCACCGACTGGACGACCCACCACGTGCTGTATCCGATGTATGGCGCCGCTGACCGGATGGCGGTTGCGCAGCGCGATCCCCGCGCCGCATTTAGCTGGTATCGATATAGCTCGAAAGCCCCGCATTTCAATGATCCGCGTTGGCGCGATCCGCGTCGGCCGCGCCGAAATTCCCGCGGTTTTGAGCGCGACTGGAGCATTAATTTGGGGCTTGGGGGAGTCGCGGCGAACATGTTCCCCGCGAAGTTCACATTCGATATTACGGCCGCACCGAGCTGCACGAATGACTATGTCGTTTATCCCCTGAATACGCCGGGCAGTGCCACGCAGGCGAATATCGTAGCGTTCAATAATCTCTACAGCGGCACCGCAGGCGGCACCGGCGTTTGCAACCGGACGCCCGTAATGAACGACGACGGAGTGGATGCCACCGTCTTTTGGTCTTACAACGTAAATGCTATCGGCGGCGCTGTCACGACATCACCGACGCTTTCTTGGGATTACACCGGCGTCGCGGGATCGGTGCTGGGAACTAAGGTCGCGTTCGTGGAATCGGCTGTCGGACAACCGGCGCACTTCCACGTGCTGGCGTTCAAAGCAGGCGACGGACAAGATACAACGGATCCCAACGGGCTCCAGAACACGATGAAGCCGGTTCAAATCACCGGTGCCGCGTTCGTCACAACTGATCCCGTGGCTGGGAGCGGAACCGCAACGGATTTGGCCTTCGGTGTCAACTCCGGCGCTTCGGACACCATTTCCTCGCCCTTTGTCGACTACACTCATGATTACGCCTACGTAGGAGACGATGCGGGTAATCTGTACCGAATCAAGGACGTGTTCTGCCCGACCTTTAACACCGATGTGAACTGCACGGCTGGCTTGGCGCCAAGCTTGGATCTAACTTGGGGAACGGCAGGCGTCGTTAGTGTAAACGGCGGCTGCGGTCAGTTGAGCGGACCTGTCGAGGATTTTGCGACAGGTAACGTTTACGTCGGATGCTCCGATGGGTTTCTTTACGGGTTTAGCTCCACGGGCACGCCGTTGCCGACCGGCGGTGGTTCCGTCTTTTTGGGAGTAGGCGCAGCAAACGCACCTGGCGGCGGGATCGTGTCGCCCCCCATTGTGGATAGCTCGAACGGATTCGTTTATGCAGTAACGGGAAACAATGGCACCAACGCCGCCCTCCTCCAAACTAAGACCTCCTTTGCTCAACAGAGAAGGGTTGGGTTGGGGGGCGCGCCAGGCAATGACATCAGTCTTCCGGCGTTCAACACAGCTTACTTCTCGAGCGTTACTCCTGCCAGTTGGGGCTTGCTGGCTTGCGGTTATGACTCGTCTGGTGCGCACACAGTCCTGTACATCGTGGGTTTCAACACGAACCGGCAGATTCCCGTCATTGCGTTGCCGTCGTCGAATCAATACCAATTGGCTTCTGACGTGGAGACGTGCGCTCCGTTAAGCAGCTTCGAGAATTTGGGCGCTGGGCCGCCATTTACCTTCCCTACCAACTGGCTGTTCGCGGGACTCTCGGGCGGGAACATCTACAACTTCAACATCAACACCAGCACGGGCTCCGGGTTCCCCGGCGGTTTCACGAACGCCGACAGTTTCTCCGTAGCCGGCGGGCCGAGCGGGATCATTCCGGACAACGAAAGTACCGACCCGCAAGCATCGAGCATCTACTTCGGGACTCTGGGGGGGACGGGGACTTGCGGCACCACGGGCATGGGTTATTGCGCTGTTAAACTGACTCAAGCGGGGTTACAGTAGAAACATGAGCGACCAACAGGGACATGCTGCGGCAGCACAGAAGACGACCGATCCATCGCCAGTGATCAAGAGGCCTTACACAAAGCCTTCCTTCCGTGAGGAGCAAGTTTTCGAAACGATGGCGCTCACCTGCGGCAAGACCCCCGGCGGTACGCAGGCCGGCTGCCACACGAACGCCCAGAATTCGTAACTCCCGAGGTATCATGGGCGCACAGGGTAACCGCCGAAGCGAAGACATCGTCCTAACCCTTACGACGGAGATGCTGCGGTCGTTCGGTGAGGTTCGGTCGGTGGTGCGCGGCGCCAGCATGGTTCCCACGCTTTTCCCCGGAGATATCATCGTTGTTCGCCGCGAGACTGCCCAGACCGCGCGCCGAGGCGAGGTGATGTTGTTCTTCAGGCAAGGATTCTTCTGCGCGCATCGGCTGATGGATAGGACCCAAGAAGGCGAGTCCACTCGGCTAATCGCGCGAGGCGACGCTCTCAGCAAGAACGATCCGCCATTCGCCGAAGACGAACTGCTCGGCCGCGTGACGGCTGTAATTCGGCGCGGTAACCGAATCGAGTTGGGCGACACGCGTGCCGCCATGAGACAGCATGTGCTTCGATGGATGGTGCGGCGATCTGGCCGCAGCGTAAAATGGCTGCTGCGATGGCATTTGCTGCGATTGCACCTTTACCGGGTTTCGATCTCCGCCTGCAACCCGATCGAATGCCAAGGTGAGGGAGCAATCTAGTGGCGGCCGGTCTTTCCACTCCGCGAATTGTCGACACGGCCCACGCCAGGCAATCGGGTGCGACGGTCGAAATCGGCGGCATCCCCATTTTTCTGCAGACCGACGATGAGGATTTTCGCCGCCTGATCGAAGACCGCTACGTCGGCTTTGTCAACGCTACGGCCGAGCCCGGCTGCCAACTGAAAATTCATCTTCACGCGCCCGCCGCGAGCATGCCAGGCGACGTGCGAGTTACCCGAAGCGGCTCGGTGTGGCGCATCGAGCGCGGCGACTTCCGTGCTGAATTCGATGCGCAATCGTGCCGAGGCTGGGTACGTCAATCGCCGAACCCCTATTCGCTCGACGCAGTGATGCGCATCATCCATTCGCTCGTGTTGGCCGAAGATGGCGGTTTCCTTATACACGCCGCAAGCGGCGTGCGGAACGACCGCGCGTTTGTGTTCGCGGGCGTTTCGGGAGCGGGCAAGACGACGATGTCGCGGCTCGCTCCTGCGGATGCGACGCTGCTCACGGATGAGATTTCGTATATTCGGAGGAGCGGGAACGGTTATCATGCTTATGGCACCCCATTTGCCGGGGAACTGGCTCGCGTGGGAACGAATCTGAAGGCCCCGCTAGAGGCACTCTATTTCCTGGAAAAAGGGCCGGACAATCGCATCGTTCCTATGGGCGATTCCGATGCGGCGCACGCCCTCATGCGCAATATTCTGTTCTTCGCGCACGATCCGGAATTGGTGAGGCGCGTATTCGAAGCTGCCCTTGAGTTTGTGTCGCGCGTTCGCGTCGCGCGGTTTGTTTTCGCGCCGGATGAAAGAGCCTGGGAATTGATACGGTGAGCGACAAATACATCGCACGGTCGAAGGCGGTCGCTGCGCGCGTGTTGGGCGGCGAAATGATGATCATGTCGGCGGCAGACTCGAGGCTATTCAGCTTGAGCGACGTGGCGACGGTGATCTGGGAAGCCGCTGATGGCCGAACTCCCCTTGCCGAAATTGTAGAGCAGCGCATTTGCGCGGAGTTCGACGTCCCGCCGGATGTCGCCTATCGCGATGCGGAACATCTCGTCGAAGAGTTGGCCACGCGGGGAATCTTATCTATTTCGACTCAGCCGATCGCCGAGGCCGTGGCCGGGCGGCCCGCGGCGGAGGCGCCATGAGTCTGATGCAGGAGTTGGTCGGCAAGGCTCTCGAGTTGGGTGTGCCTCTGAGCGCGCATCTGGATATCACCTACCGCTGCAACGAACGCTGCGAGCATTGCTATCTCGACCATGAAGACCACGGCGAAATGTCGACCACGGAGATCAAGAATCTCCTTCACCAGCTCGCGGACGCGCGAGTCTTTTTTTTGACTCTGAGCGGCGGCGAGGCGCTGATGCGCCGCGACTGCTTCGAGATCATCGAATACGCCCGTTCGCTTATGTTCAATGTGAAACTGAAAACGAACGCCGTGCTCATTCGCGAAAAGGAAGCGGCGAGACTTCGCGCGGTGGGTGTCGAGCAGGTACAAGTGAGCGTCTACTCTCACCGGCCCGAAGTGCACGACGCGATCACCAAAATCCCCGGCTCGCTGAATCGAACCCTTGCCGGAATTCGACTGCTGCGATCGCATGGGATGCGGGTGAACATCGCAAACGTATTGATGCGAAGCAATCGCGCCGATACGGCGGGCGTCCAGGCGCTTGCCACGGAACTGGGCGCGCATTACACGCTCGATCCCACGATTACGCCGATGATGGACGGAAACACGTCTGTGCTGCGCTTGCGGGTGGAGGGAAGCGACATTTCGAGCTATTTTCACGACCCCACCTTGGTGGGAGACGTCGAGAGTTTTTGCGCACCGCCAGTGCCGGTAAGCGAAGACGTCCTCGAAGGCCTCCCTTGCAGCGCGGGACACACTTCCTGCTACATCTCGCCCTACGGCGACGTCTATCCGTGTGTGCAATTCCCTCTAACGTGCGGAAATGTTCGGCGGGAGAAGTTCCTCGATATCTGGCGCCACTCGCCGCAACTCAACGAGGTCCGCGCGATCCGCCTGAAGCATCTGACTACCTGTTCCGGCTGCACGCACGCGGGCAGCTGTACGCGTTGCCCGGGCCTTGCTTATATGGAAGGGAATATGCGCGGCCCTTCTTCGGCGGATTGCGAGAAGTCATTCGTGCGCACGGGAATTGTGACCGCAGGAATGATGGCGAAAGACGGGCGATCGGCGGGCAAGTCAGGCCTTGTCCAGATCGAGCTGTAACCAGCCCGCAGCCCGACCGCCCTGAAATTCCATCAGATGCTGTTACTCAGCTAGCCTCGACCACGAAACGACCCACTGCAAGGCGCTTGCCTGCGAAGCCGATCAGTCCAAGGAGGCCGATTCCGAGCAGCGCGAGCGAGGATGGTTCGGGCGTCCCGACCGCCGGCCCAGAGATCAGATCGATTGTGAACGAACCATCGAACGGAAATCCCGTCAGGTCGATGAAGATTGACGAGGGACCGAGTGTGATATCGGAAGCCGTCAGTGGGTACGAGCTTGATGCGATCGTGTAGCCAATCAACGGATCACCGCTAGCGAACGTCAAATCAGCGAATTCGAAGCCGTTAGTAGTGCCGCTGTAATCTCCGGCAGGGAAGCCTGAGATGGAATAGGAAACGGAAGAGGTGCCCACGCTGAACGTCTCGGTCCCAAGGCCGGCAAAGTCAGTGCAGATCGACGAAGTCGAGGTGGTGCAGGACAGTGACGACCCTACCGGTATCGTACCCGTGGCGTACGTCGTGCCGTCGGCAATCCAGGAAATTCCGACCGTGCCCGTCAAATCATCCGCGCGGGTGATCCCAGGGGAAAGCATCAGCCCGCAGAACACCGCCACAGCTGCGATCAAACAGTTACGACAATTTTTCATAAGTTCCCTCTTGCTGCGCCGCTTTGCGCGCCGACCCCAGGCAAAACGGCGCACCCTAAACTCGCGCATCTTCTCGCACGTGATGTGCCAAAACGGGCCAGTGCGGCATGCAGTATAACATCCTGTTAATGGGCCATTTACAATATCCCCGAAAGGGGTCGTCCTCCCGCGATATGAGAAAACGGAGTTTCCCTGCCTATCAAGGTCAAAGAAATTCCGATTTCACAGATCGATCTGCATAGCGCGTACCAGTACCACCGCTGTTGCATTGTCCGCCCATTTTCCGCCCGACGTCCGGTGGCGCGGTTGCGGGAGCCGAAGGACTGTTCTATCGTTCTCCGCGAGGCTTCTTCCGGTGCGCTCACGAT
>DATJNW010000082.1:0-10208 GCA_035507655.1 Bryobacteraceae bacterium
GGCGTGCGCGACGCGCGGATCGACCTTTTGGGCCTGTGCACCTTCTGCGACCGCCGTTTTCACTCCTGGCGCCGCGACAAAGAACAGGCCGGACGCATGATTTCTTTTATTAAGGCCGGCTAATGCGCGGGCGGGATGGAAAAACATCCCCGTTTCACAAAAAATGTAAGGTGGAGGTATAGGCAAGATGAAATTCCCTGTAATGGTGGCTGTCACGGCATTCGCGCTGACGCTCGCGCCCATGGCTGTGGCTGCCAGCACCACAAAGACTCCGCAAAAAACGGCCGCAAAAACGGACGTGATCAGCCGCTGGCCGGCCGAGAACGTCTCGGGAAGCATTGCTATGGTCGATCCTTCCCAGAAGCTGCTGATTGTCAAAGGCGACAGTACGATTTTCGATTTTGTGATCACGCCCCGGACGCGGATCATGGATGGAAACAAGCGCGTAACCCTCGCCCAGTTGAATGCGAAAGACAACGGCCAGGTTAAGGTCCACTTTGTCCCGGAGCGCAAAGGCGACGTAGCGGCGTCCATTACTCTGAGCCAGTAGCCCGTTCTTCAACAAAAAACACAAGGGGCGCGGTGACGCCGAGGCGTTCCGCGCCCCTTGCGCTTAGGATCGCTTGTCAGGCGGCGTTGACCAGCAGTTCGTCCATGCTCTCGGTACCGTCGGCCTGGTTGCGGTCGGCGATTTCCTGGCACTGGATGCAAAATGCCGTCCACGGCACCGCCGCGAGGCGCTTGGGGCTGATGTCCTCCTCGCAGTGCAGGCACACCCCGAAGGTTCCTTCGTCGATGCGCCGCAGCGCAGCCCTTACGTTGCGCAGCAGATTGGATTCCCGGTCCAGATTGCGGATGGCCAGCTCACGCTCGGCGGCGTGTTGCACTTCATCGAGCGCGTCCGGGCTCTTTTCGATAGCGATGCCCTCGCGGTTTCGCACGAACTGAGCCAGCTCTGCCTGCTTGGCTTCCAGAATATTTTTAAACTTGTTCAATTCACTCTTTGTCATTTCTGCCTTCTCCTGTCTCTTTCCGTCTTTTTTTTTCTTCTATCTATCTGTGTTGCAATTCGGTAAACCGCTTCGCCAACGCATTAGACGCGAAGCGATACAAAAAGGTTCACGCCTTCAAATAGCCGGTAAAAAGCGATTTGTCCGTTTGCGGTCGAGCCAACCGCTTCTGCCGTACGGCAGGTTTTTATGATCGATAACTTCGCCGTCGCCAACCGCGCGACGTTTGCTCCGAATTTTCTTCTCCACACCATAACACATTCGACTGCCTGATGCAAGCAACTTTAGGTCCAACTCGAAAAAACTCACGCCGGCACCATTCACTAAGCCACTCTCATCGGCAATGTCCCTGAAAATCATTAGATTTGCGCGATTTCGGCGCGTCGCTCCGGCCTTCCGCGCCGCCGATTCCTTTGTGACGTCTATGCGCCAGCGTCGTTTCGCCCATTTTGCCGGTGTCACATTGGTCATGACGGTGACAGACGATATACTGTTGGTCGACCCTGTAAAAATTCTCATCCGCTTTTGTCCAGCCGTGACGAATCTTAGCACACGCCTCGAAAATCTGACCCCGTCCGCGCTGTTTTTGCTGCTCGGCGCGGCGTTGGTTCCCTACGCCGGGGTTCAGAACGACGAAGCGCTGTTCGCCGCACCTCTTTATGAACAGAATTCAAAGCAGTTCTGCATCGGGATCTTCCATCGCAAAATCCCCCTGATGGTGATGACCTATGTCGGTACGCTTAAATCGCTGATCTACCTCCCGATCCTTCATTTTTTCGGCTCCAGCGTCTGGAGCATACGCCTGCCCATGGTCCTGGCCGGCGCGCTGACCGTCCTTATTTTCTATAAACTTATCGCCGAAAGCGTAGGCCGTCCGGCGGGTCTGGCGGCAGCCTTTTTTCTGGCTTGTGACCCCACCTTCCTGCTAACCGATACCTACGATTGGGGACCGGTCGCCCTCGAGCATCTTTTGCTGGTGACCGGCTGTTTCTGCCTGCTTCGTTTTGCCCGAAGTTGTTCGATGCGGTACCTGGCGGCGGGATTCTTTTTTCTCGGCCTGGCGCTGTGGAACAAGGCGATTTTTGTGTGGGCGCTTTCCGGGCTCGGGGTCGCCGGTGTGGTGGTTTTCCACCGCCAACTGGTGAAGTTCGCGCGGCCGCGCGTCATCGCTGTCGCCCTGTCGACATTTCTGGTCGGCGCACTGCCGTTTTTGATTTACAACGTCCGGCAGCGGAACGCGACGCTCGGCCAGAACGCGCATTTCGATACGGCCAAAATGGCGCTGCGCAAGGCGCCAATGATGGACTGGACCATCAACGGATACGGGTTGTTCGGATTTCTCGCGCGCGGCGACTGGGACGACCCGCCCAAGCCGCCGCATCGGATCCAGGGACGGCTAGCTACCTGGATTGGCCAATATCTCGGCCATCATTTTCACAACGGGTTCGATTACATCTTTCTGTTTTGCCTGGCGTGCGCGCCGTGGTGGTGGAGGAGGCGTTCGGCCTGGTTCGCGCTGATCTTTATCGCCGTCACCTGGGCGGCGATGTCCTTTTCCCGCGACGCCGGCGGATCGATTCATCACACCGTGCTGGTCTGGCCGTTCCCGCAGATGTTTATGGCGGTCGCGCTGGCGTCGCTCCCATGGCGGCCGTTGTTGCCCGCGGCGGCGACGGCCATGGTCGCCATGAATCTGCTGGTGGTGAATCAGTATATCGCCCAATTTGCGCGCAACGGAGTGGCCGGAAATTTCGACGATGCGCTGCTGGCGCTGCCGGCGGCGTTTCCCGATCCGCCCCAGCTCGATGCCGAGCACATCTTTGTGGTCGACTGGGGCATGCTGAATACGCTGGCGCTGTATCACCAGGGACGGCTACCGCTGTTTGTCGGCGATCCGCCGTTTACCAGCGACACGCCCAGCGCCGCCGATCTGCGCGACATCGATTTTATGATGAAGGACCGGCACGCCTTGTTCCTGGGTCATTTGCCGAAGTATGAAGTGAACCGCGGCGTCGGGGAACGGCTGATGAAAGACGCAGCGGAGCGGGGACTTGAAAAGCAGGTGTTGCGGACCATATATGATTCCAACGGCCGGGCGGTGTTTGAGATTTTCCGGCTGAAACCGAAGGCCACCTGATGCACCTCAGTAAAGGAAGCTGTGACGTTCTGTCCCAATCGCGTGTCGAAGATCCACAAAGTTCAGGGCCGGCCTGAAGGCCAAGTAACGTCACATCAGCAACTTAGGTTTGGGTCGGGTACGTGCTTACTTTGCTAACGAGTTCATGAGGTTCGGCCTTCTCAGTATCGTCCTGGCGGTTTCCCTGCATGCGACTACCTTGCAGAAACTGACGCTTGACGACATGATCAGGCAGTCGACCGCGATTGTACACGTGAAGGTCAGCTCGTCTTCGCCGGTGATGCGCGGGCGGAACATTTACACCTTTTATCAATTCCAGCTGCTTGAAACCCTCAAAGCGGGCGGCGGCGCGCAGACCGAGGTCGCAGTGCCGGGAGGGTCGACGGCCGGCTTGCGGCAGGAAGTTGCCGGCGCACCGTCGCTGGCGGCCGGCGGCGAATATGTGATCTTCTTGTGGACCAGCAATTCCGGGCTGACGCAGATTATCGGGCTGTCTCAGGGCTTGTTCAGCGTGCTGCCGGATTCTTCAGGCACTGCGGAGCTGGTGCGCGGGGCGCTGGCTGGGGCGACGCTGGTGAACAAATCGGGACAGACGCTGAATCCGCTGGCGGTCACCATTTCGTTGAGCGGCCTGAAAGCCGAGATTCAGAAAGTGTTGGGGAATTAAGCGATGGGGCGGCGCGCGCTGGTGATGATGGTGGCGCTGGCGGCGCTGGCTCCGTTTTCTTCGGCGTATTATTACTACGTTCTGCTGAGTAACGCCGGCGGAGCGTGGACGGCGGTCCCGGCGAGCTTCGATCTGAATCCGAACGATCCTTACGGCTTGGCGGGCAACACCGTGACGTACCTGGTTTCGAGCCAGGGTCCGGCGGCGATGATGCCGGGCGACACTTTTCCAGCCGTGATCAGCCAGATCCGCGCGGCCGCCAATGTGTGGAATTCGGTGGCCACATCGGGAATCCAGGTGGCCTTCGGCGGAACCTCGCCGATGACCCAGACCGATTCGGTTCCGGAAATCGACGTGGTGTTCAGCGACGATCTGCCGCCGGGACTGATCGCGCAGACGGTGGTGACGACGGCTTCGAACGCCGCGGCGCTGGTGAGCGGCGGGGCGGCGTCGATTCCGATCGTCAACTCGCAGATCCAGTTGCAGAGCAACCTGGGGCCGAGCGGTCCGTTCCCGCAGCCGAGCTGGAGCGATGAGTTTTTCCTGGCGGTGGCGCACGAGTTCGGCCACGCGCTGGGATTGCAGCACACCACCACCTCCAGCCTGATGACCACCAATATCACCCGTGCTGCCACCAAGGCCAAGCCGCTGGCGGCGGACGATATCGCCGGGATCTCCCTGCTTTATCCGGCGAACGGATTCGCGGCGGCGACGGGCAGTATTTCGGGAACGGTGACGTTGAGCGGCAATGGCGTGAATCTGGCCACCGTCGTCGCGCTTTCGACCAACGGGACCGCGGTGAGCGCGTTGACCAATCCGGATGGAAGTTACCGGATCGGCGGCGTTCCGCCGGGGCAATATTACGTCTACACGCAGCCGCTGCCCCCGGCGCTTGAAGGCGAGGCTTATCCGGATAACGTCGAGCCTCCGGTGGATTCGTCGGGCAATGTTTACAACGCCAACAACGGATTCATGGGCCAGTTTTATGGCGGCGGCAACGACTGGACGCAGGCGCCGCAGGTCAACGTAACCGCGGGCAACGTGGCGAGCGGTGTGAATTTCAACGTGGCCGGCAGCGTGGGACCGTCGGTTTACGACCTGGTTTTGTATTCCTACATCGGGAATCCGGCGGTGCCGGTGCAGGCTCCGCCATTGCAGCAGGGGTCCTCGGAGTCCCTGGAATTTTACGCCTGGAGCACCACTACCGCGAGCGGCTACATGCAACTTACGCCGGGGCTGAACGTCAGCGTCATCGGAGGAGCGGCGCAGATTGTTCCTGATAGTCTGGCCGCGCTGCCGAATGGGTATCCGTACCTGTACAACTACGTGTGGCCGGGCCAGGTGACGGCGCCGACGCCGGTCGCGCTGGCGGTGACGATCAATGGCGATTTGTACGTGCTGCCGGCGGCGTTTACGGTGGTCGAGTCGGGTCCGGTGACGGTGGCGTCGGCGACGGGCAGCACCGACAATAACGGCAACTCGACGGTGACGGTTTCGGGAACCAACCTGAGCGGCAGCTCGCAGATCTTTTTCGACGGCGCGCCGGCGTCGCTGATCAGCGCCAATGGCAATGGCTCACTGACCGTGGCCGCGCCGCCGGCGGCGGAGGGGTACACGGCATCGGTGGAGGCGCTGAATCCGGACGGGCAAACCTCGAATCAGACGCTGGGAGCGGCGAATCCGGCACAGTTCACCTACGGCGGTCCGGGGTTTCAGGCGATCAGCTTGAGTCCCGCGAGCGTGACGGCGGGAACGGATGCGATGGTGAGGGTGACCGGATACAACACCGATTTCCTGAGCGGAGAAGTGACCGCCGGGTTCGGATCGAGCAACGTCGCGGTGAAACAGGTCTGGGTGGTGAGTCCGACACAACTGATGCTGAATATTTCCGCGAACGGCTCGGCGCAGACCGAATCGAGCAACGTCACCTTAGCGAGCGGACTGCAACTGGAGACGCAGGCGGCCGCGTTTCAGATCGCCGCGGCGGGCGGGACCCAGATGACGCTGCGCACGCCGATCGTAAATCAGGCGACGCAACTGGCGGGCGTGCCGTCGGGCGGCGTGGCGGCGATCAACACCGCGGGGATGCCGGCGAGCCTGTCGGGCTGGACGCTGACCATCGGCGGAGAGACGGCGCAGTTCACCTTCAATGGCAGCCAGATCCTGGCGGTGGTGCCGAGCGGATTGCTGGTGGGTCCGCAGATCGTGCAATTGACCTCGTCAAACGGAGCCTCGATTCCGCCGGTGGCGATGCAGGTGGATGAGGCGCCGCCGTTGATTACGGCGGTGGCCAGCGCATCGGGAGCAATGCTTAGCGCGTCGCTCGCGGCGGAGCCGGGTCAGATGATGCTGTTGACGGTGGAAGGACTGGCCGATGCTTACGGCAATTTGCCGGCGGCTTCTGCGATTGTGGTAAACATCGGCGGGGTGGCGGAGACGCCGGCGTCGGTGAATCCGGTGAGCGCGATCGCCGCGCAGCTTCTGTTGACGGTGCCTTCGACGCTCGCGGCGGGGAACGCGCAGATTACGGTGCAGGTGGGGACGCGGCTGTCGGCTCCGTACACGATTCCGGTCGAGTAGCGAAACGTGGCATAAGCCGCCAGGCTTGTGCTGGCCGCTGGCGATGAATCTACGCCGGCCGAGCGCCAGCCTGGCGGCTTACGCCACTCACCACCCGGTTTCGCGGAATAAACGGAACACTTTCGTCCATTTGCGTGTTGTGCCGCGGCCCTTGGCGCGCGCCGCGATTTATGCTGGTCGCGTCATGTGGATCGACGATCTGGCGACCCTCGGCTATCCCGCTTCGGACGGCGCGGCTTCACGCGCTTTGACGCGATTTCAACGGCGGGCGCTCACTCCCTACCGGAAGACAGTTTCGGGCGAATCTGTTTCGGAGACGCCGCTCTATGCGGGACCGGCCGACGCCATCGCGCATCCGGAAACTCTGGAGGAGATCGCGCGCTGGCTGAGCCACGGATATCGCGTACCGCTGGGCTATTTCACACTTTCTAATATCGGGAATTGGGGACGATTGCGCCAGGATGCGGCAGCGGCGTGGCTGTCGCTGATGCCGCAGATCGAGGCGCTGGGCGGATCGATCGCGGGGCCGTACGGCGACACCAAGCGTCCGATTATGAAAACCATCTCGCCCGGAGCGAGCCGGTACAGTTTTCACATCTGCGGGCGCGCGGTCGATTTGAACCAGGGAAATCGCTCCTATTTTCCGTCGCGAGAGACGCAGGGGCCGCAAACTTTGTGGCGCATCTGGTGCCGCGCGGCGGATCAGACCGGCGCGCAAGGCTCGCGCGTGGCGGGGATCGAATTTCACGATTTTCTGAACCACACCGACGTTCCGCTGCCCGATGGATACTACTTCGATCTGACCGCGGCGATCGAAACAAGCGGGCTGTTTGAAAGAATTCCCGCGCAGGACGGATGGGAGCGCGAATATCAGGCGAGCGAGTGGTGGCACTTTCAATGGGTCCCGGAAAAACAGAAAACTTTTCAGGATGAATGCGAGCTGATCGGCATCACGGAACAGGAGCTGCGCGACGGCGGTTATTCCGACGCCGATCTCGACCATCAACCGGGCTAAGATAGTGGGTTGGCTGAACCCGTAAAGATTGGGCGCCGGGCGTTCCTTTTTACTCCACTGGCGCTGCTCGCCGCGCCGCGCAAGCCGAATGTCGTGCTCATCGTGGCGCGCGGTTGGCGCGGGGTCTCGACGCCATGGGCGAATGATCCCAATTTGCGGGCGCCCAATCTGAAAAAATTCGCGGACGGCGCGATGATTTTTCCGCGCGCCTACTGCGCCTCGCCGACGCCCGGGCCGGCGCGTGGCGCGATCGAGACCGGCCGCTTTCCGCACATGAACGGGGCGATCCGCGACGGTGTGCCGCTCAGTCCGCAGGAGGTGACGCTAGAAGGCGCGCTGCAGACGGGTGGGTACAACGCGGTGGACGGAATCGGTTCGCTGGCCAGGGCGGCGGCGCCGTTTATCGCCCGTATTTCGCTCGATCCGCCGCCCTCCGCGAAAGGGCCGGCCGCGGCATCGTTGCAGCTTCGCGAAAATGTTCCGGCGGAAGTGAAAAATCCGCGCGCGGACCTGGCGGCGTATTACGGCGGGTTGGAGGGGATCGATCAACAGCTCGGCAAGGCGCTGGCGGCGGCGCCCGGGGATGCGCTGGTGATTTTCACCTCCGATTGCGGCGCGCAGTTGGGATCGCACGGGATATTGGGCAACGACATGCCATTCGAGGAATCGGTGCGCGTGCCGCTGGCGATTCGATTTCCCGGGGTGATCGCGCCCGGCGCGAACGAAGCCCTGGTTTCGCATGTCGATCTGCTGCCCACGCTGCTCACCTTATGCGGCGAGGCGGTTTTTTCGGGCATTCAGGGCAGCGATATTTCAGCGCTGCTGCTCGCCACCCGGGGCGAGGAGCCGGAGTGGGTGTTCGCGGAAGGAAAAATCGGCACGCCGGATGAATGGCGCATGCTGATTCAGGGGATGGACAAGATCACTGTCGACGCGCGCGGTGAGCTGCTCAGCCTGTTCAACCTGGCCGCGGATCCGTTCGAGATGCGCAACCTGGCGCTCGATCCGACCCAGCAGCTGAAGCAGGATCAGATGCTGGCGGTGATGCGCGCGGTGCGCTCGCAGTTGCTCGATTTCCGCCGGCGCTGAAATTATTTGAGCGAAAGCGAAGCGACGGCGATGGTGTTTTTGTGCCGCTCGCCGGTGACGGTGACGTAAATCGGGGCTTTTTTCCCGCTGCTTCGCACGCTGTTTCGCACTATATCGGCCGCTTTCGCGCCGCTCGATCGATCGAGCTTCAAAGCGGTCCAATCCTGTTCGACGATGGCGAAGGTTTTGGTTTTCCTGGTGGGATGACAGGACGCCACCTCGCCGTCCATATCGCGATCGGCCAGCGAAGTATCCGTGGGGTTCACGTTGCTCTCGGCCGCCTGGTAACAGTTGGCGTCGACCAGAATGCCGGACCACGTTCCCGCGAACGCGGCGGGCGCCAGACACAATAGAACCATCAGGTGTCTCATACTTCCAGCCTAAGACGATTCAGTCCTGATCGAGATATTCAGGAGGAACGTCATCTTCGGGAAGCTCTCGAGTGTGAACCTCGGCGACGTCCGGCTCGGGCGCGTTTTCCACGCCCTCGATGACTTCGGCTTCGAAGAACTGGCCTTCGTCGACGAGTTCCTTCACGCTTTCCGAATCCGCTTCCGCTTCGCCGGGCAATCCCTGATCCGCGCCGGACTGGCCGGCCGAGCCGGAACCCGTTTCGTTTATCTCACGCTCGTCTTTCATACCCCTATGTCAGCACGTAACGCGCCATATTGGGGCGCGCCGCGTGGCGTCGATTTTCCTCCACGGTTAATGCCGGTGCTTCACCTTCGTGCAGGATTCGTCGGCCAGCTTGCAGCGCATGTGTTCGAACTGAATCGTGGTGTGGTGAATTTCGAAACGGTCGCACAGCACCGAGTTGATGCGCCGCAGAATGGAATCGCTCGCCGAAGGCGGCATGTCTTCGATCAGCACGTGGCAGCTTAGCGCGTGCGCCTCTGAGCCGAGGCTCCAGATGTGCAGGTCGTGCACGTCGATCACGCCGGAAATGCCGCGCAGATCACGCGAAACGTCGGCTAAAGTTAAACCTTTGGGCAATCCTTCCAGCAGAATGTTCAGCGAATCCTTGATAATTCCCCAGGCCGACCACAAAATTCCGCAGGCGATGAGAATCGACAGAATCGGGTCGATGGCCAGAACGCCGGTATAGCGAATGGCGATGGCGCCGGCGATAATTCCCGCCGAACTCGCCGCGTCGCCGAGCATGTGCAGCCAGGCCGCGCGCAGATTCAGGTCGTGCCCGTGGCCGATGCCCCACACGATCGCCAGATTGACGGCGAGTCCGATAGCCGCGACGATCATCATGGTCGTTTCGGCGACCGGCTGCGGATGGCGCAGCCGCTGCGCGCTTTCGTAAAACAAGAGTCCGGCGAGCGCAATCAGGATCAGCGCGTTGACGAACGCCACCAGCACTCCGGCGCGCTGATAGCCGTAGGTTTTGCTTTGATCCGCCGGCCGCGATTGCAGATAGACGGCAATCGCCGCGAGCAGCAGCGCGAAGGCGTCTGTGAAATTGTGCCCGGCGTCGGAGAGCAGCGCGAGGCTGGAGGCTCGGAATCCGGCGATGGTTTCGACCACGACAAACGCGAGCGTCAGCGCTAGGGAAGCAAATAACACCCGGCCTTTGCCGTGAGAATGATCGTGATGGTCGTGCGCCATCTACTTTTATAGTAACGTGAGCGGCCGGCGTCCGCTCCCTGGTAGTGCGTGAGATCTGCGTTGATTCGCGAGGAGCCCCCGCCATGACTGGCGGGG
>DATJNW010000083.1:0-4768 GCA_035507655.1 Bryobacteraceae bacterium
CCGCTGGGCGACCAGGGACCGATTCGCACCGGCGCTGAAGGCGAAGAAAGCGGCGAAGGCACTGCAGCCGGCGGCATTTTTACTCACCTTTTCGGGATGTTTTTGGGTCCCGGTCACGCCGAGGGCGGCTCCGCCGATCCAGGAACGATTTATCCAGTCGGCGAGCGCGGGATCGAGTATTTCGCGCCGCGGGTTCCTGGCGCAATTATCCCCGGCAATCGTCTCGGTGGCGGCGATCATTTCGAAGTTCACATCCATGCCGAGGGCGCGGAGATCGGCGTCGAAAATCGCATCCGGCAAACGATGAGCGCCGTGCAGACCTCGTCGGTCACGCATTCGATGCGCGCGCAGATTGAACGAGCGCGGCGCACACCACAGAGGAGTTAGGCGATGGCGTCCTATGGCGGCGGCGGAACGGATCTTTCCGCCAACGTTCCGACAACTCCCTGGCCATCATCGATCGAGTCGGCGGATAACTATCTGGCTGCGGCGAACACGAATCCGTTTACGGCGCAGCAGCAGATTCAGGACTGGCAGGCGCGCTACCGGGAGATCTCGGTGGCGCTGCCGCCGATGGCGCAAGCGGCCGCGACCGCCTGGGTGAATTTTCTGGTCTCGCTGAACGGTGTGGTTAACGTGTTCAGCTTCTCATCGGGGATCTGCTCGAAATATCCCGAAACGCTCATGAACGGATCGTCGGTGCGATACTGGCGCCTCAAGTCAAATCAAACGAAGTGGTCGATTAAGACGGCATCGATTTACGGGATTGTCTTCGAGCTTCGCGAGGCACTCTGATGCGCGCGGGTGACTCGCGTTTCCAGATTTCGTTGTATGCCGAAGCGGTTCGAAAAGTCGAATCGTTCGAGCAGTTCATTGCGGTAATCGACCTTTCCGGCACGTGATCAGTCGGCCTTCAACCAGCGCGTGTGAACTCCGGCAATGCTTCCCTTATGTCGAACGTCGAAAACGAGAGAGTTGCCATATGCGCCGAGCAGGAACCCGGTTAACTGCGGCCCGTCTTGAACGGGCTTCCAGGACGAAGTCGCACGATCGAAAAGCTTCAGTTCGCCCCTTTTGAGATCTCTATTGTAGGGATACGAATACAGATGGCCATCTTCGGTGTATCCGTAGCCGCCACCGTTCCATTCGCCTATTTTCCAGCGTCCGATCAGGTTCCCCTGGAGATCGAGTTCCACCCACTCCGGGAATTGCGAAGTCTGTCCTGGATAAAGCATCATCCCAACTCGATCCTTCGCGACCTGAATCCACGAAATTCCACTGCCGCCGGGTTGCAACCCCGGTGGGAACAGAGATCGTTGAAGATAAGCGCCAGTCTGGACGCCGTCTCTCGAATATTTACGCACGATCGCGTACTCTGATTGCGGGTAATCGTTCGGTTTGCGTGCCCACCCGACAGTCCAGATCGAGTGGTCCGGCGCGAATGCAAACGCGGATGAAATGTAGTTCCCGGTATCGACGAAGTGCGTCTGCCTCCCATTCGAATCGAACAACGCGATCCCGACTTTCCGGTTTCCCCGCTCACCCCAGGCGAGTGTAACCGCTACGGTGCCGTCCGTATCGGCAGCCGGCCGGTGAATCGATCCCGGATTTCCATCCGGAGTCAAAGGTGTTGCCTCGTACATGAAAATGCCGTCAGGACCCCAAACTGAGAATCCGTCAGGGCCCGGTCCGTTACGCCCGACGTCCTTCACCTTGAACATGTAGCCTTTATCGAATACCGGCACGGAGCAGCCTCCTTGCGGGCAATCGTCCATGGTGAGGTAAACCAGTTCCCGCGACGCATCCGCCCCGAACGCAATGAGAGCTAACGCAATCGAAACACAAGCGAGGTTACGCACGATCCCTCCTTTTCTCATTCGACGATAGACTCTCTCTAGCTAAGCTAGCTAGATTTGAATCCTAAAGTAACCCCAAGCGGAAGCCAGCGTGTACCACGCTGCGAATCCGCCGACTGAAAGAACAACGAGCTGCGAGTCGAGTGCCAGCAGCTATCCGCCAGAAAACGCTTTTCATGCACGTCAGTCATTTGGATTTTTCCGAGGGTCCTTCCTGCGCCGGATCGGTCGGATCGACCGGTTTGACGTCCCGCGACGTTCCTGGGTTACAAGCGGCTTTAGCCGGTAGGCAAAGCACCTGGAGCACGCTTCGCTCGAAAAGCCGAAGAGTTCGTTAACCAATGCCGCGAATAACTGATGCCGCGACGCTGAACACGCTCACCGCCTCGAACCTTCAGCCGGCGATCTTTGTCCAGCTGACCTTCGCCAACGCGACGGCCTACATCTGGTCCGGCTCGGGAAGCTTCACCTGGGGCGGCAATACTTATCTCGGGCTCGGCGCGTTTCTGGGGTTCGCCGATATCGAGGATGGCGATGATGTCAACGCGCGCGGGGTCGAGATTATCGTCAGCGGCATTGATGCAACGCTGCTGCCGGATTGTATGGGAGAGTATCAGCTCGGGCTTCCGGCGGCCGTTTACCTGGGATTCTTTTCCGGCGGTGCGCTGGTGGCCACGCCTATCGCTGCTTGGACCGGGCGCATGGATCAGCCCGAGATCACCATTCCCGGCGACTCGGCAACGATTTCGATCAGGTGCGAAAACCGGCTGATCGACATGAATGTGGCGCGGGAACGGCGCCGCACCACCGAAGATCAGCAGATGAATTGGCCGGGCGATCAGGGACTCAGTTTCGCGGATGGGATTCAGGAGACAACGATCGTCTGGGGTATGCCCATCACCACCAACAACATCTGACTAAATGGGATTCGTAAAGCTTTTCGCGGGCGTCGCGCTCATCGTCGGCTCCGTGTTCATTCCCGGCCTGAGCGTCGCCGCGGCATCGCTGTTGGCTTCAGCTGGTGCCGGAATGGTGCTCAGCGGGCTGGGAACTCTGCTCAGCGGCAAGCCGGTCAACGGTTACGCCACCACGGTGCGCGACTCCAAGCCGCCCTGGCAGTACGTCTATGGCTACACCCGCGTCGGCGGCACGATGGCCTACGTGAACTTCTATGGCGACAACAACAATACCGTCGACCTGATTATCGTTCTTGCCGATCATCCCTGCCAGATCGATCAGGATCACCAGCCGGTGCTGCTGTTCGACGGCAAGCGGGTCCAGATCGACACGAGCCAAGGACCACCAACGAGCTGGGGCAGTGGGAATCACTGGGGAGGCCGCAGCTTCAGTCCCGCCCAGCAGACGATCAAGCTGAACCAGTCCGGTCCCGTTCAGGGCAGCATCGTTCGCAGCAATGGCGTGGTGACGGTGACCTGTCCGGCGAATATCCCGTACCTGATCGCGGGCGAGGACATCCTTATTAGTAATCTCCCGACGAGTGGGACCGGCTGGACGCAGGCGACGGCGAACGCAGTGGCCACGCTGGGGGGAAAACATCAGGTCGAGCAGATCATTCAGCAGGTTACCGGAGATCCGGGCTACATCATCTTCACGTATCTCTCTGGCGGCGAGGACGTCACCCTCAACCAGGCCGGCTGGGTCGAGACGGACTGGTCTGATTACGGAAATTACGCTTACGTCGAATGGGTTGACGGAACGCAGCAGCTTTCAGCGATGCAGGCTAATCAACAGCCGCTGTTCTGGGCGCTGACCGCCGATACGGTCGGCGTGCTGAATCCGCCGGGCGGCATTGTGCAGGATATCGCAGGTGCCATAAACGACTCGAATTTCGGGCCCAGCTGCGCGCTCATGAATAAAACCGCTGCGCTGATCCGGCTGACCTACAACCAGGGCAAGTTCCCCGGCGGTATCCCGCAGATCAGCTTTCTGCTGTACGGCAAGAACAACATCTATGATCCCCGGAAGGGCAACCCGGGCGCCTCTGGCACGACCGGCTACACCGATAACGCCGCGCTGTGTATCGCCGATTTCCTGGCCGACACCTACCTGGGGTTTTCTTGCGTTTACGGCTCGGATATTCCTCTTGCGCCGCTGATCACGGCCGCGAATCAGTGCGACCAATCGGTTGCGCTCGCCGCCGGCGGATCGGAGCCGATGTACACCTGCGATGGAAAGTTTGAGAGCACGACGCGCGCCGGGGAAGTGCTGCGCAATATGCTCACTTCCTGCGCTGGGCGCATTACCACCTACGGCGGCCAGTTCATCCTCTGGCCAGGCGTCTGGAACGGCGCGAGTCCGGCGGCGGTGGATCTGAAGGCGATCGCGGCGGGACCGGTGAAGTGGAAGCCGATCAGCTCGATCACCGAGCGCTATAACGCCTGCAAGGGAACCTATGTCAGCTCCGGCAATAAGTGGCAGTCGACCGACTTCCCTTATTACGCCCAGGATGCGATGCACGGCTACGACGGGCCTTCGCAGTACGGGGGCGACATCAATCTCGCCTCCGATAACGGCATGCGCCGGTTTTACGAGATCCAGTTGCCGTTCACGACCAGCGCGTCGATGGCGCAGCGCATTGCCAAAATCTACCTGCTGCGCTCGCGCCAGAGCGGCACCGGAACCTTCGCGCTGAACATGGCGGGATATTCCATCGTGCCAATGGATATTCTTTCGGCCACGCATTCGATTCTCGGCTGGTCCGGCAAGATCCTGGAAGTCGAGCAGGCCCGGCTGAAGCTTGAAAAAGAGTTCTCCGGGAGAGATGAAGTTTACAAGCTCGGCGTCGATATCGATGTCCAGGAAACCGATTCCGACATTTACGCCTGGAGCACGGAAGAAGAACTGACCGCGCAGGGTTATACGCAGGTGGTGCCGCCGACCGGCCAGGCGCC
>DATJNW010000084.1:0-5785 GCA_035507655.1 Bryobacteraceae bacterium
ACAATTTTTTTCGCTGCTCGGTCCCTCCGGCTGCGGGAAAACCACCACCTTGCGCATGATCGCCGGATTCGAATCGCCCAGCTCCGGGGAAGTGTGGCTGAACGGCGCGCGCATCGATCCGCTTCCGCCCTACCAGCGCAACGTCAACACCGTTTTTCAAAGCTACGCGCTGTTTCCCCACCTGACCGTGCGCGGCAACGTCGAATTCGGGCTGCGCCGCAAGCGCGCCGAAATGGTGGAAACGCGCGTCCAGAAAGTTCTCGAACAGGTCCGGCTCGACGGCAAGGAATCGCGCCTGCCTCATCAGCTTTCCGGAGGCGAGCGGCAACGCGTCGCCCTGGCTCGCGCGCTGGTGCTGGCGCCCGACGTTTTGCTGCTCGACGAGCCGTTGAGCGCGCTCGATCCGCAGCTTCGCAAGCAGGTTCGCGCCGAATTGAAGGATTTGCAGCGCCACGTCGGCGTGACGTTTCTTTTCGTCACGCATGACCAGGAAGAAGCGCTGTCGCTGTCCGATCAGATCGCGGTGATGAACGCCGGCGTGATCGAGCAGACCGGCACGCCCCGCGAAATCTATCAGCGGCCGAAAACGAAATTCGTGGCGTCGTTTCTGGGCGCGATGAACTGGATCGGCAACGCCGGCGTGCGTCCGGAGTGCACCCGCCTTTCGCGCCAGGCGAACGGCCAGACGCACAGCGCCCATCGTGGAGTGGTGACGCGCTGCGTTTTTCTGGGAGCTTCGATGCACGTCGAAGTGCGTCTTCAAAACGGCGCGGTCGCGCTCTCCGAAATTCCTGCGAACGGCGACCACTATCAGGAAGGCGAACCGGTTCACATATGGTGGGACTCGATCGACGAGCTGCGCTTCCCCGAATAGAACGATTGCGCGCCCTGTTTCTCACGCCCGCCGCGGCGCTGCTGCTGGTGACGCTGGTGGCCCCGTCGCTGATCGTATGCGCCTACGCGCTGCTCACGCGCGGAGCCTACGGCGGCGTCGAGCGGCCGTGGACCTTCGAAAATTTCGCGCTGCTGTGGGACCCGCTGTACGGCGTGATTTTTTTCCGCTCCTTCTGGATCGCGGCGGTGTCGACGGTGCTCTGTCTGGCGCTCGCGTTTCCGCTGGCGCTGTTCATCTCGCGCTCCGGCGCGCGCAAAAATCTGTATCTCAGCCTGGTGATTCTTCCCTTCTGGACCAGCTTCCTGATCCGCACCTACGCCTGGATGTTTCTGCTGCGCGACACCGGATTGATCAACACCGCGCTGCGCTCGCTCGGCCTGATTCGCCAGCCATTGCCGATGCTGTACAACTCCGGCGCGGTGATTCTCGGCCTGGTTTACGGTTTTCTGCCGTTCGCCGTGCTTCCTTTATATGCGACGCTCGAACGGCTGGATCCGTCGCTGCTCGAAGCCGCGGCGGATCTTGGCGCGAAGCCGCTCAGCGCGCTGTTTCGCGTCACTATCCCGCTGTGCGCGCCGGGAATTCGCGCGGCCGCGATTTTGACCTTCGTGCCGTGCCTGGGGACCTACCTCACCTCCGATCTGCTCGGCGGCAGTAAAACAATTCTGATCGGAAATGTGATTCAGAACCAGTTCACCGCCTCGCGCGACTGGCCCTTCGGCGCGGCTCTGTCCTTGGTGCTGATGATGGCCGCGATCGCGCTTTTGTTTTTCGCGCGGGGCCGCGGCGAAGAATTATTATGAAGCGCGGCCTCACGTTTTACGCGATTGCGGCCTACGCGTTTCTCCATCTGCCGCTGCTGATTCTCGCCGTTTTCAGCTTCAATTCCTCAAGATTTACGGTGTGGGAGGGTTTTTCGCTGCATTGGTATGGCGCCGCGCTCCACGATCCCGACCTGATCGGATCCGCCATCAACAGCTTGATCATCGCCGTCAGCGCAACCGCGATCGCGACCGTGATCGGCACGCTCGCCGCCTACGCCTTGTGGAAGCGAAGCTCGGCGTGGCTGGCCGGATCCATGTACCTTTCGCTGGTGACTCCGGAAATCGTGACCGGAGTTTCGCTGCTCGCCTTTTTTCAATGGACGTTTCGCTTTCTTCATCTGCGCCTCGGCATGCACACGGTGATTCTGGCGCACGTCGCGTTTTCGGTCGCCTATGTCGCGGTGGTGGTCATGGCGCGATTGCGGACCTTCGATCCGGCGCTCGAGGAAGCGGCGCTCGATCTGGGCGCGGACGAATTCGGGGCATTTAGACGCGTCACGCTGCCGTATCTGGCGCCGGCGATCGCGGCGGCGGCCATGCTCGCCTTCACCGTTTCGATCGACGATTACGTGATCACCAGCCTGGTGGCGGGAATCGATTCGCAGACGCTGCCGATGACCATTTACGCCATGGCGCGGCGCGGCGTCAATCCCATGCTGAACGCGGTTTCGACCATCGTGGTCTTCGCCCTGGGCGCTCTGGTGCTGCTTTCGGAAAGGTTGAGATCGGCATGAACCGTCGCGTTTTTCTGCTCGGCGCGGCGGGCCTGGCCGGATGCGCCGGAACAAAACCGCGGCTGAATGTTTATAACTGGTCGGATTATGTCGCGCCCGATACCATCCCGAATTTCGAGCGCGAATCCGGCGTCCGCGTCCGCTACGGCACCTACGAAAGCGCCGCGGAAATGCTGGCCAAGGTGATGAGCGGAAATTCCGGATGGGACGTGGTTTTTCCTCCGGCCGAGGTGGTGCCGCCGATGGTCCAGATGGGGCTGCTTCAGAAACTCGATCATTCGCGCCTCGCGAATCTCGGCGTGCTCGGCGGAATTTTCCGCAATCCGCCGTGGGACCCCACGCTCGAATACGTCGTGCCGTACATGCACGGGACCACCGGAATCCTGTATCGCCGCGGCATCGTGCCGGAACCGCGGGCGTGGGCCGATCTGTGGGACGCGCGGCTCGGCGGAAAGATCACCATGCTCGACGATTCCACCGAAGTGTTCGCGGCGTGCCTCAAACGGCTCGGCGATTCGATCAACTCCGGCGTCGCCGGTCAACTGCGCCGCGCCGCTCAGGAAGCCATGGCGCAGAAGCCGCTGGTGCGCGCGTATCTCAACGCCGAAGTTCGCGATCAGGTGGTCGCGGGCGATGTTGCAGCCGCGCAGGCGTGGGCGGTCACGGCCGGGCAGGCGATCGCGGCCGCTCCGGGAAAGCTCGCGTATTCACTGCCGGTCGAGGGATTCGCGCGCTATTGCGACAATATTGCGATTCTGCGCGAAAGCCGCCGCGTGGAACTGGCGCATCGCTTCATCGATTATTTATTGCGACCCGCCGTCGGCGCGGCGATCGTCGAAGCGACGCAAACCGCGACCGCCAACGCCGCCGCGCAGCGCCTGTTGCCCGCCGCGCTGCGCGACAACCCGGTGCTGTATCCGCCGGCCGAAGTGCTCGCCCGCGGCGAATGGTTCCGCGCGCAGACGGCGGCGTCGCAAAAACTGCGGGACCGTCTGTGGACGGAAATCAAAAGCGCATAGAGTTTTTCTGTAACGAGTGAGTGGCATAAGCCGCCAGGCTTGTGCTCCGGATTGCGAGGGATCAGGCCGCGAGGACGCAAGCCTGGCGGCTTACGCCACTTCAAGTCGCGCTTGTGACATGCTGCGGAGCGCCCGGAATGTCGCCGCTCGCGCCCGCCCGTAAGACTCGAATTATTGTTCTGGCCCGCTATACTGGTCGCGTGATTGCGGGTGTTGCAAAGCCTCGGCCGCCGGCGCTCAAAGGACGTCCGATCCTCGGCGCGCTTTCCGAGTTCCGCAAAAATCCGCCGGAATTTCTGCTGAACGCCGCGCGCCGTCACGGCGACATTGTGGCCATGCGGCTGGGCCGGCAGCGCGCCTACGCGATCAGCAATCCGGATTGGATTAAAGACGTCCTGGTGACGCACCAGACTCAGTTCATCAAGAGCCGCATGCTCGAACGCGCCAAGGTGCTGCTCGGCGAGGGACTGCTTACCAGCGAGGGCGAATTCCACAAGCGCCAGCGGCGGCTGGTGCAGCCGGCGTTTCATCGCGAACGGCTGATCGGCTACGGCTCGGCCATGGTCGAATGCGCCGCGCAGTGCCGCGAACAATGGACCGCGGGCGCGACATTCGACGTTATGCGGGAAATGAACCGGCTCACGCTGGCCATCGTCGCCAAAACATTATTCAGCGCCGATGTTTCAGCGGAAGCCGACGACATCCGCGGCGCGATGAGCGAGGTTTTGGGCCTGTTCGAAACGGTGCTGCTGCCGTTTTCCGAGTGGATCGAAAAACTGCCGCTGCCCTCGGTGCGCCGTTTCGAGCGGGCCCGCGCGGTGCTTGACAAGATCATCTACCGCATAATCGCCGAACGCCGCGCGAGCGGTCGCGACCAGGGGGATCTGCTCTCGATGCTGCTGCTGGCGCAGGAAGAAGGCGCCCGCATGGACGACAAACAGGTGCGCGATGAGGCGCTGACGCTGTTCCTCGCCGGCCACGAAACCACTGCCAACGCGCTCACCTGGACGTGGTATCTGCTGTCGCAGAATCCGGACGCCGAGCGGAAATTTCACGCGGAAATCGATGCCGCGCTCGGCGGCCGATTGCCCACCTTCGAGGATCTGCCGCGATTAAAGTATGCCGAGCAGGTATTCAGCGAATCGATGCGCCTGTATCCGCCGGCGTGGAGCGTCGGCCGGCGAAACTTGAGCGAATATCAGATGGGCCAGTACGCGCTTCCCGCGCGCTCCGTTATCCTGATGAGCGCTTACGTAGTGCATCGCGACCCACGCTGGTACCCCGATCCGTTGAAGTTCGACCCCGATCGCTGGCTGCCTGAAAACGTAGCCGCGCGTCCGAAGTTTTCCTATTTCCCCTTCGGCGGCGGCGCGCGCGTGTGCATTGGCGAGCGCTTCGCGTGGATGGAAGGCGTGCTCCTGCTGGCGACGATCGGTCAGCGGTGGAAACTGCGCCTTGAACCCGGCCATCCGGTGGAGACGAGAGCTCTGATCACGCTGCGGCCGAAGTTTGGGATGCGAATGATCGTCGAGAGCCGGTAACCAGTGCACACCGAGTCTGGCTCTTAATAATTTTTGTGGGGCAGGCCCCTGGCCTGCGCGGGGCTCTCAGCCCCGCCGGTCTAGCGAGCAGGTCGTCAAAGGGCCTCAAGACACGCTCCGCGGTTTATAGAAGGCGGACTCTAATTCGCAGCCGGAAACGGAATCTCGATCCGCACCATCGCGCGCGCCGGCTGCCCGTCGTGCTCGAACGGCTTGAACACCCACTGCCGCGCCGCCTGCATCGCCGCCGGCGCCAGCAGCGGATGGCCGCTGATCAGCTTAACGTTCCGCACGTGCCCGTCGATGCCGACCATCACCGTCATCTTCACCACCCCGGTAACGTGCAGATCGGCCGCGTCGCCCGGATACGGCGGCATCACTTTGTGAACAATCTGCGAATCAGTCACGGTATCGATGCGCAGAATTTCCGGATGGGCGGCAAACGCCAGCGCCGCGGCGAGACAAGCCATGCAAAGCCACTTCATAGTCGCGATTATAACAGCGCGCGCGTTAAGGTCTCGAATTTCCGCGGGGGCATCAGGTGAAAACGCAGTTCCAGCGCGGTGAACGATCGCACCGACGCGCTCATTTCGGCCGACGGCAACTCCGGCGTCGCCAGATGCAAACTTCCTTCCGCCACCCGGAAAGGCAACACGCGCCATTGCCGCGCGACCTGCTCCGGCAGCGCCCGCGCGACCGCGGCGCGAACCTCCTCCGGACGCGTCTCGCTCAGCGGCAAACCTTGTTGCAGGCTGAGCGCTTCATAAACCGC
>DATJNW010000085.1:0-6972 GCA_035507655.1 Bryobacteraceae bacterium
TTTTTGGTCATGTCGTTCCAGTTCGCGCCGGCGTCCTTGGTGTACCAGATTTTGCCATCGTTGGTGCCGGCCCAGACTAAACCTTTCTGAACCGTCGACGGCGCGATGGCGAAGACCACTTCGCCGTAAAACTGGCCGAGATTATCGCCGACGATTCCGCCGGAGGGTTGAATATATTTGGGATCCTGCGTCGAAAGATCGGGACTGATGACGTTCCAGCTTTGCCCGCCGTTAGTGGTGCGGAAAATCACCTGGCAGCCGTAATAAACGGTGTTGTGATCGAACGGATCGATGGCCATCGGAGCGGTCCAGTGGCAGCGATACTTGGTGTCATTCGGCGGCGAATCGAGCGTGTGCAGCCAGGGGCTGACGCTGCGCGCCAATTTCGTGCGGGCGTCCCAGCGCGTCACTTCATCGCCGTAACAAGTGGCCCAGACAATATTAGGATCGGTCGGGTCGGCGTAGGTGAAACCGGATTCGCAGCCGCCCATGCCGCGATCCCACCCCGGCTCGGCCGCGCGGCCGAATCCGCCGAAGCCGACCTGCACCGACGGCCCGCGCATGGTGGTGTTGTCCTGCATATTGCTGTAGAAGTAATACGGAACCTGGTTATCGACCGAGACGTGATACATCTGCCCGATAGGCAGCTGCACGCGATTGAAACCGCGGCCGTGCGAGGTGGTGATGTTCAGACCGCCGTCGTGGGTGATGATGAAGTGGTCGGCGTTGGTCGGGTCCCACCAGATGTCGTGATTGTCGCCGCCCCATCCGGTCGGCCGGAACGTTTCGCCGCCGTCGAGCGACTGATGGAAAGAACTGTTTGAAACAAAGACCTCGTTTTCGTTGGACGGGGAAACAGCCAGATGAATGTAATAACCGGCGCGGCCGATCAGCGCGCGATCCCAGTTCACTACGCGCCAGGTGGCGCCGCCGTCATCGGAACGCCACATCGATCCCTGATCCGCGGTCTGAATCAGCGCGTAGACCCGATCGGAATTGGTGGGCGCGACGGCTACGTCGGTTTTTCCGACCGGCGAATGCGGCAGCCCGCGCGTCATTCGAGTCCAGTGATCGCCGCCGTCGCGGGTCATAAACACGCCGCTCCCCGGCCCGCCGCTGTTTTCTCCGTAAGTGTGCATTTCCGCCTGCCACGTGCCGGCGAACAATTTTTCCGGATTGTGCGCGTCCATGGTCAGACCCGAGCAGCCGGTGTTTTCATCGACGAACAGCACACGATCCCAATGCGCGCCGCCGTCCTTGGTGCGATAAACTCCGCGCTCCTGCTGCGGTCCGGTCATGCGGCCGAGCGCGCAGACGTAAGCGATATCGGGATTGGTCGGATGCACGATCACGCGTCCGATGCGGCCGGTTTCATCGAGGCCCATGTGCGTCCAGGTGCGGCCGGCGTCGACCGATTTGTAAACACCGTCGCCCATCACATCGACGTCGCGAATGGCCCAGGCTTCGCCGGTTCCAGCCCACACGATACTGGGATTGGATGGCGCAACCGCCAGCGCGCCGATCGCGGCGACGGGTTCGTTGTCGAAAATCGGCGCCCAGCGATTACCACCGTCCACCGACTTGAAAATTCCTCCTGACGCAGCGCCGGCGTAATAAGTGTTGATGTCGCCGGGCACGCCGGCAGCGGACGCCACGCGGTTGCCGGCCAGCGGTCCGACGAAGCGGAAACGGAACGCATTTCCCGCGTCGGCTTGCGCGCCGCGGCGCTGCGCGAACGCTAGCGTGATCGAGAAAATAAGCACACAGTATCGGAATCGGCGCATGTGGAGGGCCTCGCCACGCAGTTTATCATGGAGCCACACGCGCCGCCTTGTTAAAATTAAACATTCCGATGGACATTCACCTGGATAAAGTGTACGAACCGCAGCGATTTGAGCCGCATTGGGCCAAATGGTGGGCGGAAACCAACCTGTTTCACGCCGAGGCCCGGCGCGTTATAGAAGGAGGTGAGCGGTATTTTTCGCTGGTGATCCCTCCGCCCAACGTCACCGGCGCGCTGCACATCGGACACATGTTCGAGCATTCGATCATCGACGCGCAGGTGCGCTGGCGCAGAATGCTGGGCGTAAATACGCTGTGGCTGCCGGGCACCGATCACGCGGGAATTTCCACACAGATCATGGTGGAGCGTCAGTTGAAAGAAGAAGGTCTGACGCGGCACGATCTGGGCCGCGAAAAATTCGAGGCTCGCGTATGGGAGTGGAAAGAACAGTACGGCGGGCGGATTCTCGAACAGATGAAACGCGCCGGCGTCAGCGTAGATTGGACGCGGCTGCGCTTCACGCTCGACCCCGGCTTGTCGCGCGCGGTGCGCGAAGCTTTCGTGCGCTTGTACGAAAAAGGCCTGATCTATCGCGGCGAGTACATGGTGAACTGGTGCCCTCGCTGCCAGACCGCGCTGAGTGATCTCGAAGCGATTGCCGAAGAAACCGACGGATTTTTGTGGCACATCCGTTATCCGGTGATTGGCAGCGACGCCAAACTGGTGGTCGCGACGACGCGTCCGGAGACCATGCTCGGCGATACGGCTGTAGCGATTAATCCCAAAGATCCGCGCGCCGGCGAATTGGCCGGGCGAGACGTGAAATTGCCCCTGACCGAGCGCGCGATTCCCATCGTGCTCGATGAAATGGCCGAGCTGGGCTTCGGATCGGGCGCGGTGAAGATCACACCGGCGCACGATCCGAACGATTTCGAAGCCGGCAAGCGCCACAATCTGCCAAGCATCAAAGTGATCGACGAGAACGGCCAGATGACGGCGAACGCCGGCGCGTTCGTGGGCCTGGATCGATTCGAAGCCCGAAAACGAGTGGTGGAGGAATTGGAACGGCTCGGCTTGATGGAAAAAATCGAGCCGTATAAAGTAAACCTGCGAAAATGCCAGCGTTGCAAAACGATCGTCGAGCCGCTGGTTTCGATGCAATGGTGGGCGCGAATGAAACCACTGGCCGAGCCGGCGATCAAAGCCGTCGAAGATGGCCGGATCACCTTCGTTCCGGCGAATTGGGCCAAAACCTATTTTGAGTGGATGTACAACATCCGCGACTGGTGCATTTCGCGGCAGCTCTGGTGGGGCCATCGAATCCCCGCGTGGCATTGCGTGAATGGACACGTCACCGTGGCGCGCGAAACGCCGGCGGCGTGCGCGACGTGCGGTTCGGCGGAGCTGACGCAGGATAAAGATGTCCTCGATACCTGGTTCAGCTCAGGGCTGTGGCCGTTTTCAACTTTGGGCTGGCCCGACGACACCGCCGACCTGCGCGCCTTTTACCCGACCACACTGCTGGTGACCGGGTTCGACATTATTTTTTTCTGGGCCGCGCGAATGATCATGCTCGGAATGGAGATGACCGGCGAAGTGCCGTTTCGCCAGGTGCACATCCACGGTCTGGTGCGCGACGCCGAGCGCCAGAAAATTTCGAAAACCAAGGGGAACGTGATCGATCCTCTGGTGATCAACGATAAATACGGCACCGATGCGGTGCGGTTCGCGCTGCTGGTGAGCGCCGCGCCGGGAGCGGACATCGCGCTGAGCGAAGAGCGCATCGATGCGGAACGCGCCTTCGCCAACAAAATCTGGAATGCCTCGCGATTGCTGTTTTCTAAGCCGCGTGAGGGATCGAGCGAGCCGTCGTCAATTTATGATCGCTGGATTCGCAGCCGGTTGAATGAGTGCGCACGCGCCTGCAACGCGGCGTTCGGCGAGCATCGTTATCATGAAGCCGCGAACGCGTTGTATCACTTCTGGTGGGATGAGTTCTGCGACTGGTATCTGGAATTTAAGAAATCGGAAGCGGACTGGAGCTACGCCTATGTCGTCTACGAGCAGGCGCTGCGGCTGCTGCATCCGGTGATGCCGTTTATCACCGAAGAATTATGGCAGCGGCTCAAACTGCCGGGAAAATCGATTGCGCTCGCGAGGTATCCGCAGTTCGACGCAGCGCATGTGGACACACAAGCGGAGCTCGAGGTGGAGATGCTGCGATCGCTGGTGACCGGGATTCGCGCGCGGCGTGCGGAGGCGGGTATCGATCCGAAACAGCTGCTCCGCGCCGAAGTGACGGCGATGGGGAGCCGCCACGCGTTGATCGTTTCGCAGAAGACAGCAATCGAGAGACTGGCTTCGGTGCAGATGGCGGTTCGCGAGAGCGATCCGGCCGCGCCGCACGGAAGCGAGACGCCGGATAGCCAGGCCAAGTGGAGCTACCTGGGCCCTGATCCCATCACGCCAGAGGCCAGGGTGATTCCATACTTTGGCGCGGTACTGAATATTCCCGTGAACCGCGAGCGCATCGAAAAGGAAAATGCGCAGCTTGAGAAACTAATCGCCGAGAAAGACCGGCAGCTTGCAAATGATGCGTTTTTGAGGCGCGCACCGGAGCACGTGATTGCCGAGATCCGGCAGAAACGGGCCCAATATGAGGCGCAGTTGAACAAAAATCGCGCGGCGCTCCGATGAACTTCGACGTTTCCCATCCCGACGTGCGGCGCGCCGTCGAAATTGCGCTGGCGGAAGACATCGGCGCGGGCGATCTCACCACGAATACGTGTATTCCCGGCGCGATGCGGGCGCGTGCGGAGTTTGTCGCGAAGCAGGGTTTGACGCTGGCCGGAGTGGAACTGCTCGAACTGCTGTTCGGCGACGTTTCGCTGGCCAGTTCGAGCGGCAACCGCATCGAAGCGGGCGGGAAAATCGCCGAAGTGCGCGGCGCCGCGCGGGAGTTGCTGACGCGGGAGCGAGTCGCGCTGAATTTTTTGCAGCGGCTTTCCGGGATTGCAACCTTGGCGGTAAAATTTGTTTCCGCGGTGGAAGGAACCGGCGTGCGAATTCTGGATACTCGAAAAACGACGCCAGGATTGCGCGTCTTGGAAAAAATGGCGTCGGCCGCGGGCGGGGTAGTGAACCATCGCATGGGACTTTACGATGCCGTGCTGATTAAAAACAATCATATTCGTCTGGCCGGCGGCGTTCGCGAGGCGATCGGGCGCACACGATCCTTGAATCTGCCCATCGAAATCGAGACGCGAACCCACGCCGAAATCGAGGAAGCTCTGGACTGCGGCGCGGCGCGGCTGCTGCTGGATAATATGACGCCGGAACAGGCGGCCAACGAAATCGAATTTATCGGCCGCCGCGCCGAAACGGAAATTTCCGGCGGCGTGACGCTCGAAAACATCCGCGCTTACGCCGAAGCGCGTCCCGATTTTATTTCGAGCGGAGCGATCACCCATTCGGCTCCCGCGGTCGATATCAATTGCGGCATTTATGCCCTTTGACGTGTCTCGTTTTTCGGACCGGCGGATCGAGTGGTACGCGAGCCTCGGGTCCACCATGACGCGCGCGGCCGAATTGGCTCGCCAGGGATGTGCGGCGGGAACCGTGGTCGGCGCGGATGAGCAGACCGCGGGAATTGGACGGCAGGGGCATCGCTGGCATTCGGAAACAGAAACAGGGCTTTATGTTTCGATCGTTCTGCGCCTGCCGATGCATGCGGGCGACCTGCCGCTGTTGATGTTGATGCTCGGGCTGGCGGCGCAGGAAGCGATCGTTGAAGCCAGCGGCCTGGCCGCCGATCTGCGCTGGCCGAATGACGTTCTGATTCGCGGAAAAAAATGCGCCGGGATTCTGGCGCAGCTGGAAGGCGAGGCGATCATCGCGGGCATCGGAATCAATGTTGGCCACACGAGTTTTCCGGCGGAAATCGCCGCGCTGGCGACGTCGCTGGCGATTGAGGGCGCTCGCGTAAAGCGCGAAGATTTGCTGGCCGGGCTGCTCGATGCCATCGACCAGCACTCGAATATTTTGGAGGAGCAGGGCGCGGAAGCGATTCTGCGCATGTTCACGCGCGCCTCGAGCTACGCCGAAGGCCGCCGCGTGCGCGTGGACAAAGACGGCGCGACAATTGAGGGAATCACCTGCGGATTGGACGAGTCAGGATTTCTGGTGGTGCGCGAAGATAACGGGAAGGAGACGACGATTCTCGCCGGCGGCGTTCGTCCGGCTTAAAGAAATATGCTGCTGGCGTTGGATGCGGGCAATACGAATATCACCATCGGAGCGTTCGACGGCGCGAAGCTCACCGGACGCTGGCGTCTGCGCACCATTCGCGAACAGACGGCGGATGAGTGGGGAATTTTGCTGCGCAACCTGTTCTCTCTTTCTTCGCTCGATCTGGCTGCGGTGCATGGCGTGGTGATTTCGAGTGTTGTTCCGGCCGTCGATCAGCCGTTGACGGCGATGGCAGAAAAATATTTCTCGCGCCAGCCGATGTTTGTGAACTGGCAGACCGATCTGGGAATTACCGTGCGCTATGACAATCCTCGCGAAGTGGGCGCGGACCGTCTGGTGAACAGCGTCGCGGCGTTTTATAAATACGGGGGCCCGTGCGTTTCGGTGGATTTGGGAACCACCATTAACTTCGATATTGTTTCAGCCGAAGGCGAATTCCTGGGCGGAATTATTGCGCCGGGGATCGGAATGTCCATCGGCGGCCTGTTCGCGCGAACTGCGCGGCTGCCCATGGTCGATTTTCGCGAACCGGAAAAATTGATCGGGTCGAACACCGTCGGCAGCATTACTTCGGGTTTGTACTACGGGTTCATCGGGATGATCGACGGCATCGCCGAGCGCGTGATTGCTGAGTTGGGGCCGCAAACGAAGGCGATCGCGACGGGCGGGCAGGGATCGCTGATTGTTCGCGGGTCGCGATTGGTGAAAATCTACGACGAGGACTTGACGCTAGAGGGACTGCGGCTGATTTGGGAGCGGAACCAGGGTTCAGTTGGCTGAGAATTATTTCAATTATTTCACCGAAATCGAGGAACACTTTCAGCGGGCGCGCGGGACCGGGCTGTTTCTTCTTTCGCCGCTCGATTGGGCACTGATCGAGGCCTGGAAAAATTCCGGTATTCCGCTTGAAGCGGTGCTGCGCGGGATCGATCAGGCCTTCG
>DATJNW010000086.1:0-12911 GCA_035507655.1 Bryobacteraceae bacterium
CCCCCGCGCCCGATCGGAGAAAATTTCTGTGCGGATTTTCTGGCTTTTTGTGTTTTCCTGCGCGCTTTCGGCGGCGAGTTATACGACTTATCTTGGCGATCCGTCGGCAACCTACAGCGTCGCCGCGCTGGCCACGGATTCCGCTGGCAACACCTACGCCACCGGAACCCGCTATTTCGGCTCCAGCACGGATTTGTTCGTCTCAAAGATCGATCCCAGCGGAAACGTAGCGCTGCTCGCCAGCTTTGGCAAGGTTCCGCCGTCCGTCGCGCAGCCGGTGAACCTCGCGAGAGCGATCGCCGTCGATTCCAACGGAAATATTTTTGTTGTGGGCGAAACTCCGCTCACGAATTTCCCGCTGGTGCATCCGTTGCAGAGCGCTCCCGGAGCGTACAGCAACCTTACGGGATTTCTGGTAAAGTTCGCGCCCGACGGCAGCATTCTGCTTTCAACCTATCTCGGCGGGACCGCAGGGGCGAGCGAGATGAGCGGCGTCGCGGTTGATTCGCAGGGTGATGTGTACGTCACCGGCACGACGTGGGCCTCGGACTATCCGCACACGCCCGGACTGCCGGGCGATCCGGTGGTCAACAACGGACCCTCGGCGGCCTGGTTCGCGAAAATCGCCGCCGACGGAAGCAGCATTATTTACGCCGGCGGGATCGTTCCCTCGATCAGCGATTGCCTGCCGTTCAATACCTGTTCTATCAACGGCGCGGGCGGAACCGCGGTCGCCGTCGATCCGGCAGGCAACGCGTATATCGCGGCGAACACCAACCTCGGTGGGATCAGTGGAACCCCCGGCGCGCTTCTAACCACGGGCATCGGCGCATTTATCCTGAAGATCGGCTCCGCGGGCGATGGGATCGCGTACCTGACCTTTCTCGGCTCGGCGGAGATTCGGGCGGGGCCATCGTATGATCCTGGGAATCTGGTCCACGCGATCGCCGTCGATTCGGCGGGCGATGCCTATATTGCCGGTGAGACCAACGACCCCAATTTTCCCGCAACGCCGGGCTCGTTTCAAACCACGCTGCCCGGCGCCGGATCGAGCCCTGCGCCAGAGTCTGGTTTCATAGCAGAGCTGAACCCGGCTGGAAGCGCGATGGTCTGGGCGACGTTTCTCGGCGGAAGCTCCGTGAACACGGTCGCCGTCGACGCGAACGGCCACGCGTGGGTTTCGGGCGGCACGTCTTCGGCCGATTTTCCCATCTCCACGGGATGGTCCAGCGGCGACGAATTTCTGGCCGAATTCAATTCCTCGGGTTCGGCGTTAGTTTACGGCGAACGGTTCCCGAACGGCATGGTTGCGGGAGCGCTCGCCTTCGACAGCGGCGGCGCACTGCATACCGCAGGCTACGCGGAACTGGTTTCCAGCTTTTCGCCGCCATCCTCAGCGTTTGAATCCGCCGCGCCGCAGATTTTCGGCGTAACCAACGCCACTGGCGCCGGATCGCTTTCAGGCCGTGTTTCCGCCGCCGAAGTCTTTTCGATTTACGGATTGAATCTCGGTCCGGCGACCGGCGTCAGCTCGCAGTTGAATTCGCAGGGGTTAGTCCCGACGACGGTCGCGGGCGTCGAGGTGTTGATTGACGGAGTCGCCGCGCCGCTGCTATATGTTTCCGCGACGCAGATCAACGCGGTCGCGCCGGTGGAGTTATCGCTCGACAGCATTGTCGATATGAATCTGACCGTCAACGGGACGGCTCTCCCGGCGTTTCGCATGGCCGTCGATTCCCAGCCGCCGGAGGTTTTTCCCGCGGCGATGAATCAGGATGGCACGGTTAATTCGGCGGCGAATCCGGCAAAGGCGGGGAGTTTCGTGACCGTCTGGGCAGACAACGCCGGCACATTTTCAACCGTTGACGGACAGGTCGCGTCCGGCGCGCAGACGACATACTGCGCCTGCACCATTCTTGATCAGCCGCTCGTCTCCGGGGCGCTTTTGCCGCCCGATTCGCAGGTCAACGTCAGCTACGCGGGTGCGGCTCCGGGACTGGTCAACGGAATCACCCAGATCAATTTTCAGATCCCGCCTTATTCCGGCGCGCCGTTCGAGCAGGCGTTCTACCTGGAGGTCGGCGCGTCGGTCAGCAATGCATTTTATGTTTACATCAGCCAATAAAATTGTTTTAAAGGAGCTCCTCGATCCGGTTTACGAACTCCGGCAAACGCCATGACACGCACACCTGGCGCCGGCGGGGCCTAGGATGCCGGCTTCGGTGGAATCGATTCTCTCATTTCGGAGCATGCGATCTCTTTGCTCACAAAATAAATCGCGGCTCCACGTTGGAACGGCGAACGCGCTGCATAAACTCATGGAGGAGAAGGCAGAAATCCCGTCGAATCGGCGGAGACGCGGGAGACCAGGCCGAGGCTCGCTCCGCCTTCCGCGCGGCTGCGCCATTTGCGAAATTGATCTACATCACGGACGGTAAAATACGCGCCAGATTTTGCCTTTTTGACTATCGGTGATGTACAGCGAGCCGTCCGGCCCCTGCGCGACACCGTCGGCTCGCGCCCAGGCGTCATTGGGAGCCATCAGCGGAGTCTTTCCCGCAAATCCGCTGGCGAAAATTTCGAACTTGCCCGAGGGATTGTCCTTCGCGAACGGCTGGAAGGTCACGTTGTAGCCGTCCTGCGGTTCCGGCGCGCGATTCCATGAGCCGTGAAAGGCGATGAAGGCTCCGCCGCGATATTTCGCGGGAAATTGCGTGCCGCTGTAAAACATCACGTCGACCGGCGCCCAGTGCGCCGGAAACGCGGCGATCGGAAGCTCGAATTGGGTGCAGCGTCCCACCTTTTTGCCGTCGCCGCCGTATTCCGGATTCAGAAAGAGCTTCTTTTGCTGATAGTCGTAAAAACAATAGGGCCAGCCGAAATTCGCGCCGGCGGTGGTCACGCGATACATCGGCTCGGCCGGACGCGTGGCGTTTTCTTTCGCGGTGAACATGCCCGGCCACAGCACGTCGAGCTGATCGCGATTGTTCATCACGATGTACAGCGCGCCGTCGTGCCAGGTGAGGGCCGGGAACTGGCGCAGGCCGGTGGCGAAACGGACGCCGTCATCCTGCTTCTGGCCGAGTCTGTTTTCGTCGAATTTCCAGACGCCGCCGTGTTTTTCGAGAATCGGGCAGGGGTCCTGGCCAGGCGAGTGCAGCATGCGGTCGCGCGCCTGGCAGGCGTTCGAGGGCGCGCCGACGTTGACGTACAGCGATCCTTTGCCGTCGAAGGCGATGCCTTTGTCCCCGTGCTCGCGGTAACCTTCGAGATCCTCGACCACGGTTTCCGGCGCGGCGGAGGGTTTCAATTCGCCGGGCGTCATTTTATAACGCTCGACGGTGTGGATTCCGGCCACGTACAGATAACCGTTGCGCAGCGCGATGCCGGTGAGGCTGATTTCTCCGAAATGTTCCTTAACGTCGAATTTTCCGTCGCCGTTGCTGTCGCGCAGCGCGACCACGCCGCCGGTTCCGTTGCGTCCTTGCAGGGCGACCCACGCGTCGCCATTGGGAGCCACCACCAGGTGGCGCGCGGGACCGAGATTATCGGCGGCGAGAAGCGCGCAGAATCCGGCGGGGAGCTGGAGGCCTCCGTTATCGGGATCGCACTTGGGGGCCGCGAAGGCAAGCGATGCGGTGGCCAGAACAGAAAGAAAAAATCGCATGATATCTATATTTTAAATCAGGGATCCTAAATCCTTCTGTTACACCTCGATCTCAAAGGCTGCGACGCGGGGCGGAAATTCGGCCGATGCGGCCCGCACCAGGTTGGCCGCTTCGCCCACTTCCCGCCACTCAGTACGGTGTTCGTTCCAAGGTTTCGCTGGCGAAACGGGCGCGCGTGCGGCGGCTGCCGGGCCAATCGAGACGCATGTCCTTGCAAACCTCGTCCAGCATTTCGACGGTGCACACCTTCTGCTCCACCGCGAAGCCGGTGAGCAGCAGGTTGTCGCACAGGGCGTTGATCAGGCGCGGAATGCCTTGCGCGCGAAGATGAATTTCGGCCATCAGCTCTTCGGAAAAAATCCGTTGATGGGGCATGCCGGCGCGCTCCAGCCGCGATTCGATATATTCGACGGCGTCGCGCAGCGTGAACGGATCCAGGTGACAGCGCAGCACGATGCGCTGCTTCAATTGCCGCAGATTGGGCGCGTCCAGCTTGCGGTCGAGCTCGGGCTGGCCGGCCAGAATGATTTGCAGCAGCTTGCCGTTGCGATTTTCCAGGTTGCCCAGCAGGCGAATCTCTTCCAAAACTTCCCATTCGAGGTTGTGCGCTTCATCGACGATCAGCACCACCGTGCTGCCGTCCTGCGCGCGCTCCACCAGCAGCTGGTTCAGCGCGAATAACACTTCGGTTTTGGAGGTTCGCGCGCAGTGCAGATCCAGATCGTAGGCGATCATCTCAAAAAATTGATCCACGTTGACGCGGGAGTTGAACAGGAACGCAAACTCGATGTACTGCGCGTCGAGATAATCGCGCAGGCATTCGAGCATGGTGGTCTTTCCGGTGCCGACCTCGCCCGACAGCACGATAAATCCCTTGCGCGCCTGCACGCCGTAGATCAGATTGGCCAGGGCTTCTTCATGCTGCTCACTGCGGTAAAAGAAGGCCGGATCCGGGCTGAGACTGAAAGGGCTCTCCGAGAAGCCGTAAAATGCGTTATACATTTGGGTGAACCGCCGTCCTCCGCTGGGGGTTCTTACGACCCCTCGTAATTACTAATCGATAGTAACATGCAAAATCTTCACGCATCTATACCTTTTTGTTGGGATTGGGACCTGTACTACAGTCCTACGGCGGCTTACGCCACTTCGAGCATGACCCATCCGGGCAAGCTCGCCGGCTGGTTCTGCTGAAAAAGAATGCGGCGCGTTTTGGGAAATGGCAGGCCGGATTCAATCGCTTTTTGATACAAAGGAACGTGTCTTAAAATCCGCCGGTAAGACTCATCTTGAGTATTTAAATAAGCGGATTTAGCGAGCAAACCGCCGCCCCAGCCGATGCTCAGCAGGCACACGTCGCTGCGCTCGCCGATTTCGCCGGCGCGGCCTTCAAGCGCCGCCAGAGTCGCACCCAGATAGGGCAACCCGGCAATAGCGGCATAGTCTTTTTGTTTCGCGATCAGCGCGGAGGCGTGTTTATTACTCGCCTGGAACAATTTGCCGCGATCCTGCGCGGATTTTTCGCGCCATTCCCCCAGAAAGGCCGTTCCCGGCGCGGCCATTTCGGCGAAAATCGGCGTGGCTTCTTCGAGATGGCGCGAATCGACCGAGCCGCGCGGCGATTTCCACCCCAATTCAAACTTCGGCCCGCGCGCGATCAGCGTCGCCACACGTAACAGATACACTTGCATGGTGGAATGCGTGATCGGAGCGGAATCGGCGGCCGACACGCGGCGCATGCGGCTGTGGCCGGCTCCGCCGAGCACGGCGTCTTCGGCTTTTGCGGCCGGGTTGCGCGGCAGGCGATCGTCGGCCAGGCGCGCGGCGAGGTCGCGCATGGTGGCTTCGCTCCAGCGCTCGAATACGGCGCCGGTGCGCAGCGCGCCTTTGATCGCGGTGCCGGGAAGATAGGGACCCGAAGGGGAAACGGCGAAGGTCGGGATAAAGAGATTTTCCGCGCGCGCGCGTTCCCAGAACGGAATGGCGCTCGAATGTTCGAAGGGGATGCGGCGTCCGGCGAAATTCTGCGCGAATCCGCCCCAGGAAGCGAAGTCGAGTTTTTCCGCTTTCTTGAGCTGCGCGAGATAGCCGTCGAGCCGCGGACCCTTGGCCAACAGACGAAAAATTCTGCGTTGATCGAGGACGTTGACGTGATCCTTCCAGACCATGTAATCGATGGGCGCGAGCTTCTGGCCGTCGCCGATGAGGGTCGGGGTAAGGCAGGTGAGGCGATAGTTCATCTGGCCGAAAATCCTGCCTCCGCCATTGCTGGCGGGGTTGTAGCGCACCGTATAGCCCCGTCTGTTGAGACGGGGGCCAGTGAGGAATTCACGATGCCCTCCACGGGATGGGGACCGCGACGGCGAAGCCGGCCCGATAAACGGGATGCGGGAAATTTTCCGGCGCGACGTCGCTGGCCGCGCCGCGCGGTTCGCTGGAGGCGACCAGCACCGATCCTTCGGCGATCATGCGCGTCGGTTTTTTCGCGTCGCCGAACGCTTCGACGCGTCCGCCGCGCGTGGTCAGCGCGTAACTGCCGCGCTTCCAGTCGATCGAATCTTCGGGCGAGGGGTGAAATAACGACAGCATCCACCAGGCGGTTTCGGCGGATTCGACCGGCGGAAACATGTTCAGGTCGTCTTGTGAAACGGCGATGGCCGCGCGGCCCCAGCCGTTCGATCGTTCGCCGCCGAAGCCGGAATCGGCGAGCAGCCGCAGCGCCGCTTCGATGGGACCGCGCCATTTTTCGGCGGCTTCCGCGTTCTGGAATTGCACGCCCATCCACAATCCCGCGTGCGGCGCGAATTCGAGGCACGCGGTCGAATGCGGCGCGACCGATTCGCCGAAGCGGTCGACCGCGGCGCTCGATCGAACCGAAATCCGAAATGGGCCTTGCGATCCTTGCGGCACCAGGCATTCGCTGGGACCATCCACCGACCAGGCGTCTTCAGAAAGCGCGCGGCCGCTGAGCAGATCGTCGACGACGTTCAAGGAAACGAAGCGCGCGCCTTTCCAGCGCACCTTGGCCGACGCCGGCGGAGGCCAATGGCTGCGCGGCGGGACCACGAAACGATGCTCGCCCTGAAACGGAAAACACGAAGTGAACCGGACCGACGGTTGGGTGGCGCGAGCGGTCGCGTCCAGCCATTCTTCCATCATTCCCAGCCGCGCCAGGGCGTTCGACACCGCGGAAAAAAGCGAATCGCTGTGAAAGATGCGGTCCACGCGATCGCGGTCGCCCGAATCGGGGCCGATGCGCCAGGGCGTCGACGGAAAAAAACGAACCAGAAGATCCATCAGCTTGCGAGTTTTTCCGCGAATCCGTTGGCGACCACGGATTGAATCGCGCCCAGGTCGGCGCCGCTGGCCAGCTCGGCTTCGGCGCCGCCGGTGTAAAACGCGCGATTGCGCCACACCAGTTTCACATTGGCGAAGCGCACCCGTCCGCTGCCGCGCGAGCCGCCGCCGCCGAGCGCGTCGTCTTCGAGCAGGCGCAAGCCTTCGAACAATCGCGCAGCGAGCGCCTTATCTTCTTCGCATAATACGTCGAGCACCATGCGAATCTTGAAGCGCGCGCCGGCGGGCACGCGTTCGAGCGTCCGCGGATTGGCCTGCGAGGTGATGCGATCGATGGCGTTTTCGCTTTTCACTTCGGTGATTTCGTCGTCCAGATTTTCGCGCATCTGCGCGGTAATGCTTTCCTGATCGAGCGGCGCATCGTAGACCGTCAGACGCGCGGGACTGGCCGACCGCGTTTCGATCGCTTCGCCTTCCACGCGCTCCACGCGTCCCGGCGCGCGGCCGAACAGCAGGCAGATTTCGTCGTCGGGCCGGTCGCTCTGGTGGATGCGAACCTCCTGGCCGCGGCGTCGCGAAACGTAGACCAGCTCGGCCGGCGAGGTGAGTCCCAGGGCGTTTTCGAGCAGCGAACGAATCTTGCCGCGCAGCGAGCTGCCGGGGATATAAGGCAATCCGAAAGCGTCCTTGACGACCGGATTATCCGCGCCGCCGATTTCGAGCGATCCTTTGCCGGCGCCGATGTGCAGGCCGGTTTCGCAGTGCAGCTCGCCGTTCAAGATGAGTTTTCCGACGAGTTGCAATTGGGTTTGAGCGGTATGTGTGCTCATTCGTCCTCTTATTCGTTATAGGCGACAATGGCCTCGAACAGATCCTTAAAACGTTCGTAGCCTTTGGCGTCATTTTTGCGGGTGACCTGAAGCAGCAGGCGTTCGAGCGCGTCCAGGCTGCGCAAGGAATGGCGCGCGATGGTATAAGCCAGCCGCGCGCGCAACATCACGAACTGGTGCTGCTTCTCATTTTCCGGCGCGCGGACGGCGCGGCGCACGGCGTTGTACAACCGCCGCAACTGGCTCTTGGTGCCCGAATCCATATCGCGCATGCGCATCACGATCGCGTGGGCCTGGTTGTCGAGATACAGGCTGTCGGAGATGAGCTTTTCGAGTTCGATCTCCGGCGGACCTTCGAACGGCCGCCCGCCGCCGGGCCGTCCGCCTTCGCGCCGTTCGCCGCGATTCTCGCCGCCGCGCCGGTCATCTCTGCGGTCGCCGCCCGGACCGCCGGGCCGCTCACCGCGACGTTCGCCGCGCTGGTCGGGCCGGTGTTCGCCTGGTGGACGCGGTGGACGCTCCTCGCGGCGCTTTTGTCCTTCCGGTTTGGGAGGCTCGGTGCGCGGAGGCTCCTGTTTCGGCGGCTCCGTTTTGGGAGGCTCGGCCGGAGCAGGCGGCTCCGCCTGTTTTTCGACTGCAATCGCGTCCTGTTGAACTTCTTCTTCTGCCATTGAAATCCTCAGCTTTGTCTTGTGGCGCACGCACTCCTGCGTGCCGCGTCGAGACTCGTCTCGACGCCGGGGTTGATCATGCCGCCGCGGCCAGGCATCGACATGGGTGTCGATGCGGCACGCACGAGTGCGTGCGCCACGATCCGGGAGCGACGCCCTTCTTTCGGCAAGTCACCAGTATACTTGAGCAGTCCGCCAACCTTTCTCCACTCCCATGAAACCGGAGAACTCAATACAGGTAAGGCTTCGGCTCTTCGATCCACCTCCTCGCCAGACGATCCCTCAAGTCCGCAGCGATCACAGGTTTCACTCCGCCGACAGCCTCGCCCATTCTAGCGCCACGCGGCCGGCGGGCCGCAACTTCACGGTCACCGCGCTGCGGCCGATCAGATCGGCGATTAAACCCGTGCGCGCTTTTTGAAAATCGCCGCGCTCGGCCGCGCCTTCCGGACGCGCCGCGCCCAAAATCCGCCGGATACGACGATGATAACGCCACGGACGCTCGCCGCCCATGCGCCGGGCCTGCCGGCGCGACATCTTCGACTGCGTTTCCCGGTAAATCCCGCACAAATCCCGCAAATATTGCGGCGAGCAGCCGAATTCGCCAACCATCCGCATCAGCGATTCCCGCAACTCCGCGGCTTCGGCGAACTGCTTCCATTCGAGCGTCCGGCCGAGCAGCCAGATGCAATCCTTATCCGCCGATTTGGCCGCTTCCAGCCGCTCGCCCGCTTCTTCAAACACCGCGCCCAGCGACACGTCGACGGCCGGCGCCAGCGCCAGCGCCATGCTGATGGTTTTGCCTTCCGGCCCGGCGAAATCCTTCAAATTCGCTTCGGTGAAGCGATGGAACAACCGCTCGATTTCGCGCGCCAGCGCGATCAGCGCGTCCCATGCGCCGTAAACCGCGAAATCATTGCCGCCGGAGTAAATCACGGTGACTTTTCGCCAGAATTCCGGCATCGAGCACAGCACTTCCAGCTCGCCCGCAAAAAACTGTTTGTACATCACCGAAAGCTGAATATGTTCTTCGATCGTCTGCGCGCGGCGAATGCGGATGCCGAAATTATCGACGTCGCCGCGCAGCACGCCCCAGGTGTTGAGACCCGTCGCGCGAGCGGCCAGCGTCGATGTGGAAGCGGGTTCGAGTCCGTCGTCGCTGGGCGCGGCATGGCGCGCGAAAGGCAGGGAATCGGTCTGCGATCCCGACAGGCTCCAGACGTGTTTTCCCACGCCCGTCGAAATTCGCCCCGGCGTTTCCGGCGACCATCCGGCCGATTCGGCATCGCGCAGCTTCATGCCGAGCTGGCCCGCGAAATATTCCTGCGCTTCGCTGTTCGAAGTAACCGGCTCCGCGCTGAAATCTTCAAGCGGCGTTCCGCGGCGATGATTCATCGCTTCAGTAAGACGGCGGCGCACGTCGCTCCAGTCGCCGAGGTTTTCGGTGACGCTCCAGAGCAGGCGCAGCAAGCCGTCGCTTAATGCCGCGATTTCGCGCGCCGCGGCTTCGAGAAACGCTTCCGCGGCGGGACGCGATTCATCGGGCAGAACCACCAGGAACTGTCCGCCGCCGCTTGATCCGAGCAGAATTTTGGCGAGTCCCAATTCAGCCAGCAGCGCGCGCGGCAGGATTTCGCTGAGCAGGCTGATCCAATGCGACCGGCCGGTGAAGACCTGGTCGTGTTCCCGCTCAGCCGGAGCGAACAGGAATTCGTCGATTCCGAGGAGTTTCCCTTGCAGGAAGATTTGCACCGACATCGTGTGGCGAAATCAACACTTTAGCACGAGGGCAATCGGGTGTCGCAACCGCCGATGCGAAGGGGTTCGCAGGCTGCGGCATATATATGCTAATATGCCGGTATGAAGCGGACCACTGTTTTTCTGCCTGACGACCTGCACGAACAGCTCCGCCGTGAAGCTTTTCGGGCAAAAATCAGCATGGCGGAGCTGATCCGGTCCCGCTTGCGCGGCAGGAATCATCCTCGTTTGAAGCAATTCGGAGCCGATCCGTTAAGAGAAGTCGAGGGAATCATTCATGATGGCGCCTTAGGGTCGAATCTCGATGACGATCTCTACAGGTGATCCGCGCCTGTTCGTCGATACATGGGGATGGCTTGCGCTCGCGGATGCAGGCGAAGCGCTTCATGCAAAGGTGGTGGAAGAGAGGCGCAGACGAACCGCGCCGGGGATGCTCATCACAACCGATTACGTGCTCGACGAGACCCTTACCAGGTTGTTCTCGCGCGCGGATTTCGCGAAAGCAAGCGCCTTTTCGCAGGCGATCTTCGCGTCTGCATCGGCGGGCCTGTTGCTGATTGAGCGCATCGATCCCGCACGCTTCGAGGCTGCCTATCGAATGCGGCTGCGCTATCGCGACAAGGATCGAATTTCCTTCACCGATTTCACCAGCTTTGTCGTGATGAAGGATCTCGGAGTCCGCGATGTGCTGACAGCAGACGAGCATTTCGTGCAGGTGCAGCTTGGATTCCGGCGAGTTCCGGCGGCAGGCTGAATCTCCAGTTCGATGGCAACGATGGTCCCCCCCACCGCACCCGACTGTGTACGATAAACTCCGAGCTGTGAGCGCCGAATCCGTTCAACAGCTTTTCTCTCGGACCCTCGAGGGCGCGTACGACGATCGCGAGCAATGGAACGCAGTAAGCTCGCTCCATCGCCTCGGCACTCGGGACGTCCTCGACGTAGCGGTTCAATGGTGTCAATCCAACGATCCGCTGCGCCGCGCGCGTGGGGCTGATGTCCTCGCTCAGCTGGGCAAGACGGCTGAGCACCTGTCAAATTTTTTTCCTAAAGAATCCTTCGCAGCGATCTCGCGGTTATTGGAAACGGAGCGCGAGATCCTGCCTCTAAGCTCTGCGATTTTTGCGCTTGGTCATCTCGATGATCCCTCAGCTATTCCAGCGATCTATGCCTATCACGCCCATCCCAGCGCGGACGTGCGATATGCGGTGGCCTTTGCACTCGGATGTTTTCCGAACGAGGCGAAGGCCATCGAGGGGCTGATTAAGCTAACGGCCGACGTGGATGGTGAGGTGCGCGATTGGGCCACGTTCGGGGTCGGTGTGCTGGGCGACGCGGATAGCGTTCAGATACGGGACGCGCTTGTGGCGAGGCTTTCGGACGTAAACCAGGACGCGCGCGAGGAGGCCCTCGTAGCATTGGCCAAGCGATGCGACACCCGGGTGCTTCCTCAGCTCTTTGAAATGTTGCGGCGATCGGAGGTGAGCAGTAGAGTCTTCGAGGCTGCATCGCTGATGTTGGGTATGGCGCAGGATGAGCCCGAGATGAACCGCGTTTGAATACATCGCGGCGCTGCAAAGATGCTTCCCTTAGCTGCTGTTTTATTTCCGGGATGGGCTTACTCGCGATAACAAAACGTCGCCGCCGCGTGCGAGGCGTCGCGGGCGTCCCAGATCAGCTCGCTTGGCGGGCGTTCCGTCATCAGCCACACGGCCTGCTCGGCCACCACGCGCGGGCGTGGGAAGCATTGCATGTAGATTGGTCCCTTCACGCGCGCGGAAAGTTCGATTAATTGTTCGGTCGGTTCGGCGCGCTTCAGGAATTGCGATCGCTTGCGGGTCCACAAATAGCCGACGTTGTAGACGACCAGCACCGCGACTGCAAACGCCAGCACGCGCCGCCGCGTCTGCGCGAGAATCGACAGCGCCGCGCCCACCAGCAATGCGGCGCCGGCGCCGGCGAGGTAGGTCTGACGGCTCGGAATGCGCGTCGAATAGGTGAGAAACGAATAGGGCAGCAGAGCGATCGCGATCCACGTCAGCGCGATCCAGATCGTTTCGCGTTTGCGCCACGCGAGCAGCGCGGCGAGCGCGGCCAATCCACACGGCCAGAGCACCGCGAAAAAACTGCGCGGCAGCGTCCGCCAGAACGGAGCGTGCAACGAAAAACTGCCATCGTGAAAGCGGAACGAAGCCGGCGCGGTGAAAACCGACCACATCGCGAACGCAGCCATCGCGCCGAACGGTGCAAGCCACAGCGTTTTTCGCTGGTGATCGATCAATGGCTGCGCCATCAAGGCCAGAAAAACGGGAGCGGATTCCTTCGATCCGAGCGCCCCGGCGACCGCAATCAGCGAAGCCACAAGCCATCGCCAGCGCGAGCTTTGAAGAAACCGGATCCACGCCACCAGCGCCGCCATGCCGAAGAAAAATTGCAGCAGTTCGTTGACCGCCGAAACCCACATCACCGCTTCCTGGTGTCCTTCGGCGACGGCGAAAAACAGCGCGGCGAAGGCGCTCACGCCATAGCCGATGCGCCGCCACGCGCCCAGCGCGAAAACCAGCCAGGTGTTGGCGACGTGCAAAAAAATTCCCGCGGCGTAATACGGCATCGCGTTCACGCCGAAGCCGGAATAAAGCGCGCTCATCCACATTTGCGAGGTCGCGCGCAGGCGAAACGCGGGATTGTTC
>DATJNW010000087.1:0-3506 GCA_035507655.1 Bryobacteraceae bacterium
CAAACTCTTGCGCCCCGTCAGCACCAGCAAACTGTGAAGAATCGCCAGCGGCGGCGGTGGATTGCCCGGAATCTCCAGATCGACGGGAAGGACCATGCCGACACCGCCGGCCGACGCGAACGTTCGTCCGAAAACACCGCCGGTGATGGCGCATGCTCCGACGGCAACCACCCTCTTCGGCTGGGGCATCGCGTCGTAGGTTTTTAGCAATGGCCCGCGCATGTTCTCGCTGACCGGTCCGACCACCAGCAGGACGTCGGCGGTCCGCGGCGTAGCAGTGAAAAACAGGCCGAGACGGTGAAGATTGTACAGCGGATTGTTGAGCTGCTTGATCTCGTGAAGGCACGCGCCGCAGTCGCCCGTGTCCACCACCATAATGTGAAGCGACCTTGTAAATGCACGCGGCAGCGGCTCGTAGCTTTTCGTGGGCGGCGGTTGCGTCCATTCGAAATCATTTATCCAATGCACCGTCGACGGATTCCCGAACCGGCAACGCTGGCAATGAATGCACGTTCTGAGATGGACCAGCGCCTCTGTACCCTCCGCCGTGATTGCCTGCACCGGGCAATTGGCAGCCGCCCGCGCGGCATCTTCGGAAGAAGCAAACGTAGTTGCGGCCGGACGCCCCGGCGTAACGCCCGGCGCCGTTTCCGGAGCCTTCGGATAGCGTGTCGATTGAATCCCTCTTCGCAGCCCGTTCCAGAACCAGAAGCTCATCGGTCGCACTCCGTGACGGATAATCCGAATGTCGCCAGAATGATGGGGAAATCCTGAAAAGCAAAATCTTCGACGGCGACGTGGAACCCCAACCAGTTTCGAAAAGACGGCGTCAAGATACGGTAACGCTCAACCAGGCCTTCGGAATCGAGGCGCAGGCCGTGCAGCGCCGCGCCGATCGGCGCTTCGGCCCATCCAAACGCAACCATGGAACGAGGCGCGTCCAGAGGGATCGAAATAGCGCCGGGTTCAAGCGATTCGATGGCCTGGTGAATCAGACGCGCGGATTCCCGCGCTTCGGCAAACAGGATTCGCAGCCGTGCATATCCGTCGCCTTCCTCTTGCCGCGGCACATCAAACTCATAGTCCGAATAGCTCGCATACGGGCACGCCTTCCGCAAATCGCGCGCGACGCCGGAGGCCCGTCCCACCGGCCCCACCAGATCCAGATCGCGGGCGCTTTCGCGGCTGATCGCGCCGACGTCCTCCAACCGATCGAGGAAACTACTGCTGTAACGGAGCCGGTCCTCAAGGGTTCGAAGTTCTGAACCAGCGTCATCAATCGCGCGCAGAAGGTCGCGGCAGGCCGTCTCCTCGAAATCCCTGGACAAACCGCCGGGCGTATTGAGTCCGAACAGGTACCGATGTCCGGTAAGCGCCCCAGACGCGCGCAGCAGTTGTTCCTCAATGATCGCGGCGTGCGCCTCGGAAACGCTCAGCGCCGTGGATTGGCAGATGCCCTCGATTGCTCCGGCATGATGCCGCAGCCGCTCGAGTTCCGCCAGCACCACCCGCAGGCGGCTGGCGCGCCGCGGAATTTCGACGTGCGCCGCATTCTCAATCGCCTGGCAGAACGCCAGCGAATGCGCGAAAGCGGATGTCGCCGAAAATCTCTCCGCGAGGAGCAAAACCTCGGGAACGGACTTGCCTTCGGCGACCTTTTCCACCGCACGGTATTTATAAAACAGACGCGGAACTTCGCGGATGACATCCTCGCCGACTGTTTCTAGCAGAAAATGGACTGGCTCGCCGAGACCGCCTTCATACACCGGTCCGACTGGCATGGCGAAGGAGCCCGGATCCTGCACCACCAGTGTCGTACGCCACTCCGGGTCCGGCTTCCGCTCAAAACCATGCCCGTTGACGTTGAACGCTTTACGCATCGGCGCAATTTGTTCCTGCCAGGTCTCGTTGTGAAGGATAAAGTCGCCCAGGCGCGGGTGGCCTTCGAAATCGACACCGAAAAGATCCTCAGCTTCGCGCTCATACCAGTCTGCCGCGTGAACTTCGGCGACAATGCTGGGGATATTCTTTTGCGGAAGCGGCGCGCGCACCACCACATCCACCCAGCCGATGCGCCGCAGCAGGAACAGGTATTGGAGCGTCCATTCACTCGTTCGCTGTTCCACAATCAGCCCGCCGAAAGAGCCGCCAGCCTCCCAAAACAGGAACTTGCTCAGCGCGCGGAGAAGTGACAAATCCAGAACCCGAACCAGCAGGCCCGGGGCTTCCCTGGAGAGAGCCAGCCCGGCGCCAAATCGCTCTTCGAGGAGCGTCACCAAGGTGTCGGCATCCAGCGGCGCAGGGGAAGGGGGTGCGACTGTCATGATCAATGTCCTCCCAGTTGATGCGCGGCGAGCTGCAATAGATCATTTACCGGCGCAGGAATGTACACACCGAGAACGATCACTGGCAGTGCGGCGGCAACCACCGCCGTCCGGCAGCTTGCTGGAAGCGCTGTCTTCGAGCCGTAAAGCCTGGCAGGCTCGCCGAATGCCATTTGGTTTACGTGCATCAGGATGGCTACAAATGCAATCACAATCAACGTCGCCAGAATCGCGACGACAGCGTACTGACCGGCGCGGAGGCCCGCCGAGAGGATCGAGAATTCACTCAAGAAAATGGGGAACGGCGGAGCTCCGGCGATCGCCAGCGAGCAGAACAGTAGCGCCGAAGCCGCGAACGGCGAGACCCGGAACAGACCCCGCACCGACGCGATCTCCCGCGTGCCGATCGTCAGCAGAATCACGCCTGCGACATAGAAGCACAGCGATTTGGTGATCGCATGATTCAGCATCTGCAACACGGCGCCGTAATCCGCCGCCTGCGTCGCGAGTCCCGCGGCGGTCAGAATGATTCCCATATGTTCCACCGTCGAAAAGGCGAACATGCGCTTGTAATCCCTGACCTGAAGCAAAAGAAACGCGGCAATCGCGACCGAAATCAGACCGAGCACGACCATCCAGTGGCCCAACCGCGCCATCGGCGAAGCCAGAACGATCGAAAGAAAGCGCAGGATGACATAGAGCGGAACCGTCGTTTTCACGCCCGAAAGAACGGCGCAAACCGGCGTCGGCGCCTGACTATGGGCGTCCGGCAGCCAGGTATGCATCGGCGCCAGACCGGTCTTCGCTCCGAATCCCACAAAGACAAGCAGGAAGGATAATTTCAAAATATCCGGATTCATCGAAGCGGCGCTGGCGCGAAGTCCTTCCCACGTCTCCCAGCCTCCGCCCGCGGACCGGTAGGCCCAGAACAAGGTGAAAAAGCCGAAGAGCGCGATCGGTGCGCCCATAATGGTCAGAACGGCGAATTTCCAGGCCGCTTCGAGAGCGCCCGCCGTGCTCTCGAAACCGACCAATAAAACTGAAAATAGCGTAATCAATTCCACGCCCACCCATACCAAATTTGGCTCCGCCAGAGCGGGAACCACCAGCAGCGCAAACGCGAAAAGATTGTAATTGCAGTAGAACCACCACAGGCGCGATTGTTCCTCGTGTTCGGTACGC
>DATJNW010000088.1:0-38987 GCA_035507655.1 Bryobacteraceae bacterium
TCCCGCCGCGACGGTGTCTCGCCCGTAGTTGGAAGTTGAGGCGGCGGTTCCCCCTGATTCTGAATAGAATCGGGGTGACCAAACCTTGAAAAGGAGAACCGCCGTGAAACGAAACTAAACACGACGTCTTAAGTAATTGCATAGTCTCCGAAGGGCGTCATTGGGTTTAGTCCATTCCGCGAATTGAGTTTCGACGGCCTCGACGACGCTATCGAGGAATGCGAAATAGCGGTTGTGAAGGCATAGTCGGCGGGTGAGTTTCCAGACCCGTTCGATGGGATTCAACTCGGGACTGTAGGGCGGCAAGAAATCCAGGTCGAAATGGGAAGCCTGCTGGAGGCGCCATTCCAGATGCAATTGGCAGCGATGGTACGGGGCATTGTCGCTAATGGCCAGCACCCGGCGGCCCGCGACCGCGCTGGCCTCCCGAAACACTTTCAGGAATTCCCAGAAGCTCTCGCCATTGAATTTTCCGCTCTCGCGACGAAACAGGAACTCGCCATCTCGCAATCGTACCGCGGCGAAGTATCCGACGCTCTTGCGCGTGGGTGATGGTAAACCACGGGGTCTTTGATCTCGGGAGGCACCCACATGCGACACCGCGATCCCTGCTGCTGAAAATGAACGTGAGCAGGATCGATTTCGAGATGAAATGTGCCAGCATAAGGCTCCATAATCAAAGCCAGAACACAACGATCTGCCGACCTTCAGAAGGGCGGGAGGAGGAATACAGCGATGCCTATTTTCGATTTGATCGGATCCAGTCAGAAGTTTCGATCCGTACTCGACAACGTAGACATAGTTGCGCCGGTCGACGCGACCGTCCTGATTCAGGGCGAAACGGGCACAGGGAAGGAGGTCATCGCGCGTGCGATCCATGAGCGCAGCCCGCGGCACAACGGCCGTTTCGTCGCGCTCAACTGTGCAGCGATACCCAGCGGTCTGTTGGAGAGTGAGTTGTTCGGCTCCGAAAAGGGCCGCTTTCACCGGAGCCTTTACGCGCACGATTGGACGATTCCAGGTTGCCGATTACGGGACTCTGTTTCTGGACGAAATTGGAGATCTCCCGACCGAGCTGCAGCCCAAACTCCTCCGGGTACTCCGGGAAAAGCAATTCGAGCGGCTTGGCGGACACGAGACAGTCAACGTGGACGTCCGCGTGATTGCCGCCACCAATCGCGATCTGGGATTAATGGTGGAGGAGCGAAGATTTCGGCCCGATCTCTACTATCGGTTGAATGTGTTTCCGATGACGGTTCCACCCCTGCGCGAACGGCATGGAAGACATTCCCTTGCTGGTCGAGCACTTCGTCCAGAGATTCGCGGACCGCTTGGGCAAGACGATCCACACGACCCCGGATGAAGTAATGGAGGCGCTGAAAGCGTATCGCTGGCCGGGCAACATCCGTGAACTGCAGAATGTAATCGAGCGCGGAGTGATCCTGACGACTGACAGGGAGTTGAGCCGCGAGACGACCGCGCTTCTTCGGAGTTGGGCCAGACAGGCGGACCGGCTGATGCCGGTGAAGACACTGGCCGACGCAGAACGGGCGCACATTCTGGAGACCCTGCGGCGGACCAACGGTGTAGTCGGGGGACGTGCCGGAGCGGCGGCTCAACTGGGTCTGGCGCGAACCACGTTGATTGCCCGGATGCGCCGGCTGGGGATCTGCATTGATACGTCCGGCCGGATCGGCCGGCCATACCTCGTCACCAGCCAGAGCACAGACGCGGCCCGCTCCGAAGAGGGCGATGAGTCGAGGACTAATTCAGGTGTCATGGAAGCCTCGGTGGCGTGATGATCCGGGAACACGAGGAGCATAATCATGAAAGTTGCCGTCATCGGCGCTACCGGAGCTGTCGGCTCGCGGCTGGTGGTGGAACTTGTTCGCCGCGGGCATCAGGTAACAGGCATTATCGGGATCCCACCCCTAAACTAACAGGGTGCTGAAAAAAGGCACAGTACCGACTCTCGTCGCTGGAGACGTCCAGAACCTGGTGGGGCTGGCGAAGGTGCTCCCAGGGCACGACGCCGTGGTGCACTCTGTGCGGTTCGTCGCAAGCGACCCGGCGAAGTCATCTCCACCGTGAAGAAAGGCGGCGTGAGCCGGTTGCTCGTGGTAGGCGGAGCCAGTTCGCTCGATGTCGCCCCCGGAGTGGATTTGATCGACAGCCACGGCTTTCCGGCGGAATACAAAGCTGAGGCGCAGAAGGGACGGGAGTTTCTAAACGCTCTCCGTCACGAGGACGAAGTGAACTGGACTTATCTTTCCCCTTCGCAAGTCTGAACCGGACGAGGGCCACTGAGGTACGGGTCAATAGTTCAACGCCCAAGAGCAACACCACCTGATACGAGTGCGAATGCCGGATCTTGCGTTCGCAAATTGACAAGATTAAAGTTCTCGATAACTGTCGCGCCATTACTCCCAGTCGGAGACGATTCCCGCAAGCTGGCCATCGGCGATGTTGGCTGCGGTGCGATGCGGTAATATTGCAAGTTTTGCTCTGGGCCCGGCATTGACGAAGCCCGGCAGACGGGTCCATCAGCGAGTTCGGCGCCGGCGACGGGCTGAAGATGGACCGTTCCGCTTGGGTCGCGCAGAACAATCTCAAGAGTCCCAGTACCGCCGCGCCAGCCGGTCGGCTCATTCGTCGCGCCAATAATCGCCCATCCGGTGGGATAGTGCGCTGTGACCCTGGCGCTATGCAACGCCTCAGGGGCACAGACAACCAGGGAACCATCGTAGGCTGCGGCGATGGGCAGGCCAAAGATCATGCCATCCGAGCCCTCGAACACGCCGATGCGCTCCCCCGTTCCGTGCTGATAAGGTGTCGGGTGATTTGCGGTGGTGATCAGACGGCCGTAGGCAGCTTCGACGTCGTTCAAGGGAGCATAGGACGCCTCCGGAGACCGGCGCTCACAACTCGCACACCAAACCGCGGCGATCAAGAAAAGAAGCCGCATCGCGTACCCTTAGGCGAACGCCGCGGCGCTGGCCGAAAATGACTCGCCCGGTCGCGATTCGATACCGAGCCGGCGCATCTTGGAAAGCAAGGTGGTACGCGCGACGCCTAACCGCGCCGCCGCGCCGTTGCGACCTCCCACGACTCCGTTCGTCAGCTTGAGCGTTTCGAGGATATGCTGGCGCGTAGCCTCATCCAGCGACTTCACGCTCAACTCACTGCTTGGCGTTCTTCGGCGCAGTTGTTCCAGAGCCGGTTCAAACTGCGAACCGCGGGAAATAATGACGCCATGCTCCACAAAGTTCTGAAGCTGGCGGACGTTGCCGGGCCAGTCGTAGGCCGCCATGGCCTCCATCGTTTCCAGCGGAATATCTTCGATGATCTTGTTCATGCGGAGGGCGTGCTGGGCGACGAAGTGACGCACCAGGGCCGGAATATCTTCGCGACGTTCGCGCAACGGCGGCAGCGCGATCGGGAAGACGCTCAGGCGGTAATACAAGTCTGCGCGGAACTGGCCTTCGTCGACCATACGCAACAAATCGCGATTCGTGGCCGCCACTACTCGCACGTCGACACGGGTGGTACGCGTGCCGCCCAGGCGCTCGAACGATTGCTCCTGTAATACGCGCAAGAGCTTCGCCTGCAAATCCAGGGCGATTTCACCGATTTCGTCGAGGAAAAGCGTCCCGCCGTTGGCCATCTCAAAACGGCCGGCGCGCTGCATCACAGCGCCGGTGAAGGCGCCGCGCTCATGCCCGAACAGCTCGCTTTCAAGCAAGGTCGCCGGAATGGCCGCACAGTTCAGCGTGACAAACGGCGCATTGCGCCGTGCGCTCGAATGGTGAATGGCGCGTGCGATCAGTTCCTTTCCGGTTCCTGTCTCGCCTTCGATCAGCACGGTTGATCCGGTGGGCGCCACCAACGTGACCTGGTCGAGCACGGCGCCCAGAGCGCCACTGTTCCCGACGATTCCGTTGGGCTGGTCTTCGGCGTAGCGTGTAGTGGATGAGTTCAACATCATAATCTGCTCCAATCGACGATTACTTGGCCTTTCCTTCCGTTTCTTTCGCGTCGGTTCTGGCCCCAGAGTATCTTGAGTTCGTTGCTGACGCCATCCTCTTTTGGTAGGAGACGACTCCTCACGATTCACGAGCGACGGCGGCCTGAATTGCTTTAAACAAAATTTCACGGCGCACTGGTTTACCCAAAAATTCTGTCGCCCCCGCTTTCAACGCTCTCTCTCGCGAAAGTTCGTCAGCGTGGGCGGTGATGAAGATAACCGGAATCTGGTGGCCTTCAGCGCGCAGATGTTCCTGTAGTTGGAAACCGCTCATGCCTGGAAGGTAAACGTCTAATATCAGGCATTCCGTATCATGAATGCGTTCGGATGCAAGGAACTCCTCAGCCGAGCCGAACGCGTCGACGTCAAACTGGACGGATCGCATGAGGCCTTTCAAAGCCTCGCGGATGGATGCGTCGTCGTCGACGATGGTGATGCGCGGCGCGGGTTTCATCTACCTTCATCGTAAGGAACGCGCCCAGGATTTGAAATGCTACCAAGGTAGGACACGCGAGCTAGCGTGTTTTTGTGGCGGGCAGTTTCAGAAGCTCATACATGCGGACCAGATCGGCAACCGAATCGGCTTCCATTTTCTCCATGACGCGGCCGCGATGAGTTTTGATGGTCAGTTCGCTCGCTCCCAGTTCGCCGCCGATCTGCTTATTGAGCAGACCCGCCGCAACCAGCGCCATGACCTCTTTTTCCCGGGGCGTAAGGGAGTCGTAGCGGGAGCGGATCTCGGCTGTTCGCATGCGCTCAGCCATGTCAGCACGGTCGCGGGTGATCGCGTCCTGGATCGCGTCAAGCAATTGCTGGCCGCGAAAGGGTTTGGTGAGAAATTCCACGGCACCCGCCTTCATGGCCTGCACGGTCATCGGAATGTCTCCATGGCCGGTGATAAAAATGATGGGAATGTGAATGCCGGCGACGGCCAGTTCGCGCTGCAATTCCAGGCCGCTGGCATCAGGCAGACGCACGTCAAGCACCAGACAAGCCGGCGATTCGGGACGGCCGGCCTTCAAGGATTCCTGGGTAGAGCCGAAGGTCACGGCCTGCAACCCGACGGACTCGATCAGCTTCTTTACGGCTTCCCGCACCGAAGCGTCGTCATCCACCACGAAAACAACTGGAGCCGGCTGACTCACCATGCGTCCTGCCTAGCGACTGGTAACGTGAATTGCATCGTCGTTCCATAATCGGCATTGGACACGGCCCAAAGCTGACCGCCGTGCGCCTCGATAATGGAGCGGCTGATGGACAAACCCATTCCCATCCCTTGCGATTTCGTGGTGAAGAAGGCGTCGAACATACGACGATGATTGTTGGGATCGATTCCAACACCCGAGTCGCGCACGGACACGAGCACATGATCGGCGCCTTGCATTTCCGAGCGCATCAGGAGGATCGCCGGACGCCCAGTGACGGCACTCATCGCCTCGATCGCGTTCATGGCAAGATTCACCAGAACCTGTTGTAACTGTACGCGATCGCCGGCGACCACACGAAGATCCGCGCCAAGTTGACTTTCTAGAATCACGTGATGGCGCGAGATTTCGGTCGCCAGCAGCGCCGCGGCATCGCGAATCAAGCCGTTGACCTGAAGGTTCGATCGCTGCGGCGCACCCTTGGTAAACATGGCGCGAATGCGCCGCACGATGTCGCTGGCGCGCGTGCCTTCGCGCGCGATGCGGTCGACGGCCGCGCGCGTTTCTTCCAGATTGGGAGGATTCGCGGAGAGCCAGATGGAGCAGGCGTCCGCGTTCGTGACGACGGCGGCAAGCGGCTGGTTGATCTCGTGCGAAATCGATGCTGCCAGCGCGCCCATCGCGCTTATTCGGTTCATGCGTGAGAGCTCAGCCCGCGCTTCGTGGTAGGCATCTTCGGCGCGTTTACGTTCGGCCATCTCCGCGACCAGTTGCTCATTGGTGCGACGGAGGTCGGCAGTCCGCTCTTCGACGCGGACCTGAAGCTCATCACGCGCGCGTTGGAGCTCCCCCCTCGATCGCCTTTCTCCAGGAGCTGAACCACCCGACGATCACGGCGGAAGCGGCAAACTCGACAAACAGCGGCAGCGATTGGCGATCGACGGCGAAGGAGTGAAGCGGCGGCGTGAGAAAATAGGCGACCGCAAGAGCGCCAAAAACCACCGAGGCGGCACCGGCCCATTTCCCGCCATACCACGCGCTCACGATCACAGCGACATAAAAGAAGATATATCCGGCCGTTGAAACGAAGTTTTTCAAAAGCAGGGTTAGCCCCACCGCCGCGCCGGGCAAGGCAACAGCGAGGAAGGCGGAGAGAAAGCCAGGCCAGCGGCGATTGCCATTCATTTTCCGAAACCCCTTCGAGGTTAACCGATCTTTAGGGCGCGGTGGATCACTCCCGATCAGATGCCTGTCGTCGGAAAGGGGTTGCGTCGAAACTTTTCGTCGCATCGATCTCGCGGGGTTTGAGAAGCAGTCTGGAGTCATCCCGCAACCCGTTGATGCGGCTTAGGTATTGGCTTGGGCGCCATTTGGCGCGCGGCGTGTACCGGAGATGCCTGGGCAAAGCCCAAATGAAGGAGACAGAAATGAGCAAACCACAAAAGACCCTGATTCTGTTCGCCCTGACCGCGGCCGCATTTTCGCCGACGGTCCGGGCCGACGAGTCGAATCAGAAAACCGTTTTCACATTTAGCGACCGCGTGGAGATTCCAGGGCGAGTTCTCAACGCCGGCACGTACGTATTTAAGGTGGCCAATTCGCAATCGAGCCGCAACATCGTTCAGGTGTTCACCGGCGACGAACGGCAAATCCTGGCTACCTTTATCACGATCCCCGATTACAAGCTCACGCCGTCCGATAAGACGATCATCACCTTTGCGGAACGGCCCGCGGGATCGCCGCAGGCGGTGAAGGGATGGTTCTATCCCGGCCGCACCTACGGACACGAATTCGTGTACCCGAAAAATGAAGCGATGCAACTGGCTCACACCATGCACACACCGGTGCCGGCGATGCCCACGGAACTCGCCTCGGAGATTGTCATGCCGGATATTTCGTTGAGCGGGCCGGAAATCGAGCGGTTGGAGGAGGCGCCTTTAAAGGTGGAAAAACCCGACGGGACGGAAGTCGAGATCACGGCCGTGTTTATGACCACGGCGACAGCGAATCCTGCACCCGTGCTCGCCTCCAATGTCAGCGAACTGCCGGAGACGGCGTCGAATCTGCCGCTCATCGCCATGGCCGGCTTGATGTTGGTGGGACTCGGCGCCACGCTTCGCCTGGCGGCGGCGCGCACGAAGTAATGCGGTCGGCACCCGAGGCAGACGCCGCGGAAGCGAGAAATGAAAATAATCGCGAACATCTTCGCGGCGGCGGGGCTGTTGCTCCTGGGCTACTGGACAGTCGAGTACTTTCAAGCACGACTTTTCCAAGCCCAGGAGAGGCGGCGGTTCGAAACCGGGATACGCACTGAGACGCGAGCTGAATCCGAGCAGCCGCCGGCGGTGCGCAAGGCGGAAGCGGAACGGCGATCGCGGGGGTTGAGATGCCGCGCGTGGGCCTGTCCGCAGTGGTGGTGGAGGGCGCCGGGCGGCAAATGTTAAAGCTCGGCCCAGGGCACGCTCGCGGAACCGCTCTGCCGGGTGAAGGCAGAAACGTCGGGCTGACGGGCCATCGCGACACGTTTTTTCGTCCGCTCCGGTTCATCCGGAAGGGCGATTTGGTCGATCTGATCACGGCGCAAGGCGAGTATCGGTATCAGGTCTCCTGGACCATGATCGTTGTGCCCGAGGATGTTTGGGTGCTGGACTCGACGGGGCGCGAGTCGGTGACTCTGATCACCTGCTACCCGTTCGATTTTGTGGGGCCGGCGCCCAAAAGATTCGTAGTTAGAGCCGAATGCGCGGAATGTCCGCGGCGGCCGAAGTTAGAGAAAGGAACAAAATGATGACTAAAAACTTTTTGAAAATTGGCGGCGCGGCCATTCTGACCGTACTTTCCGCGGCAGCGCAGCAACACCGTTGGGCGGGACAAACGCTCGACGACCGGGAGTGGGAGATTCATGAACGACTCGCCGTGCTTCCGTCCCACGGAGTGTTCGATGATATCCGATTCCAATTGCAAGGTGATACCGTTGTTCTGTCGGGACAAGTGATCAAAGAGATCGTAAAACAAAACGCGGAACGAGCGGTCCGGAACATCGCCGGAGTTTCCACTGTAGTGAACCGGATCGATGTGCTGCCGTCCTCGCGCAAGGACGACGCGATTCGGATGAATGTCTACCGCGCGATCTATGAGCACGCGCCGCTGGAGAAATACGGCACTCGTGGTTCGCCCGCGATTCACATCATTGTGAAGAACGGGTGGGTGACGCTGGAGGGCGTGGTCGATTCCGACGATGATCGGCACGCGGCTCACCTGCGCGCGCTGCATGTGACTCCGCACGTGACCGACAATCTGCGTGTGGTTCCAGACGAGTCGTAATTAGACGCATAGTAATCGAACGCCGGTGCGGATCGCGCGGAACGATTCGGCCGGCGTTGCTTTTTTGGGGACATTGACGGTGTCAATCGGTTTTCTTTCCTTGACTCTCTGAATTGCGCTTCGTCGCGCGCTGGATCCACCAACCGCGTAAGGACAGCACTAACAGCGTGCAAAACCCGATCAGAAATATAAGCGCATCGAACGCGTCGTACGGATCGCGTATCATTCTGTGCTCCTCTTTGCCAATCGGATCATAAGCACTGAAGAAGCCAATCCGACCTCGAAGCGTACGGCCGCGGATCGCCGCACGTTGGGACATTTTTCATCGACAGACGGCACTTGAATGCGGCGTCCCTGACGTAAATCGTCGACAGTGCAGGTGGCAATCGATCGATACCGTCATGTCTTTCTGTGAAGTCGGGGTGGAGCTAAGATTGCGAGGCCTTTCATTGTCGCGAATGCGATCCAAGGAGAACGATACCGATGCTTTTCTTTCGCGATCTCACCATGGTGCTGGCAGCAGCCTTGGTGCTCGGGATTTTTTGTGGCGGCTTCACCAGCCGCTGATTCTCGGCTATGTTTTTGCGGGGCTGATTCTCAGCCCTCTCACACCGGGGCTGCAAATCCATGACATTCATTCTTTCGAGGTCATGGCGGAAGTAGGCGTCGTTCTGCTGATGTTCTCTATCGGTACTGAGTTTTCCTTGCCGGCCATGCTACGCCTGAAATGGGTTGCGCTTCTTGGCGCGCCTATCGGCATCTCTCTGACGATCGCGCTCTCGGCGGTTGTGGGTATGCTTTTTGGTTGGCCGACGATTCAAAGTTTCACGGTTGGTTGTATCATCTCCGTCGCAAGCACGATGGTGCTCATGCGCCTGCTCATGGATCGCGGCGAGCAGAGCTCAGAGACTGGCCACATTATGGTCACGCTCACACTGGTAGAAGATCTCGTGGTGGTGTTTCTAACCATGCTCTTGCCGGCGTTCGGCGTTCCAGATAGGGGCGGGTTGCAGAACGCTCTCTGGGATGTCGGCAAAGCCCTAATTCTGATTGGGCCCATAATTTTCGTAGCCTGGAGGGCGGTACCTCGGCTGCTCGCGCGGGTGGGGCGCGCTCATAATGACGAAATCGCGGTCCTCCTGGCTCTCACGATCTGCATGGGAGTTGCCTCAATTACCGCCGCTGCGGGGCTTTCGCTGGCGCTGGGCGCCTTTATTGGAGGTCTGATCCTCGGCAGTTCGCATTACGCGCACCGGCTGGTGGAGAAAATATTTCCAATTCGCGATGTCCTTGTCGCCGTTTTCTTTGTAACCGTCGGCATGCTCATCGATCCGGTCTCATGGCTTGCTAGTTGGCATATCTTCTGCGTGATGGTAGGCCTGATCGTGATCGGAAAATTCGCCGTCTGGTTCCTCATCGTTCGATCATTCGGGTATTCGTCGCAAACCGCCCTGCGTGTCGGCCTGGGCCTTACGCAGATCGGCGAATTGTCATTCGTGCTGGCGCAGGTCGCGCTGCAATCCAACTTGATTACGGCTTCGGTGTACCACGCGACCCTCTCCGCCTCTCTGGTTAGTATCGTGGCTAACGCGACACTATTTAAGCTCGTCCCCATACAACGGGGGCCGAAATTAAACGTCGCCGCCGCTTGAAGGTCAGGACGCCAAGGTGGGAGTGACGATGTTACTTCGACCACGCCCGCTGACGAGTTTTTAGTGTGAAGCATGACGAAAGAACCGTTCATGAAAGAAAAACGCGAGATGGTATTGGACGACGGTGACAGTGGATCGGGCCGCCCGGCCTCGTACGCGGAACGAGAACTTGGACGCTTTTTGTCGACGGTTCATCAGGTTTGTGGCAGGCATACGATACGGCCGGCAGCGGATCTGTGGCTGAAGACGCTGGATGCGCTGAAACTATCGGCGGTGTCGCCCGAACTGCACTTTCAGAACGTGAGCTTGGAAACGATTTTAAAGATGGCCCGAACGGGATGGGTGCCCTCTGATCACAAAGCGATCAAGGACTGACGGGTACGTTGAGTACGTTCGATGACGGAATCGCCGCCGACTCGTTTATCAGTAGGCCGCTCCCTTTCCAGCCCGAAAGACTGCCGTTCGCCGGAGTCGCTCTTTCCAAGCCGATCAACGCTCGTGGTCCACGATTTGCAAATGAGTACGCGTCAGTTGAACGCGGGGCATAGCCCAACAAGAAAAGGATTCCATAACATGAACAGTTCCCGATTTTTACGTATAGCGGCGGCCGCCGCCGCCAGTCTTTTGGTCGTCACACTCGTTTCTGAGGCACGAACGCCGGATGCCACGGTCCCTGTGCGAATGACGGTGACTCTCAACTTGGGCGAAGGCAAGCGCATGCCGGAAGTCAAGCAGGAGGACGTGATCGTCAGGCAAGGCAAAGAGCGTTTACCAGTTGCGGAATGGGTTCCTGCGACCGGAAACCACGCCGGACTTGACCTGTTTATTTTGATCGACGATGCTTCTGAAACCAGGCTCGGAGTACAGCTCAACGATTTGCGAAACTTCATTAACGCGCAGGGCCCGGCCACAGCGGTTGGCGTTGGTTATATGCGCAACGCTGGTGTGACCGTTGTTCAGGACTTCACGACAGACCATGCCGCGGCGGCCAAAGCGCTGCGTTTGCCAATGGCGTCGACCGGCGCTTATGGCAGCCCTTACCTTTCGCTGATCAGTTTGCTGAAGCGTTGGCCGGACGACCCCAACCGGCGTGAAGTCATTATGGTGACGGATGGAATCGATCGCGCACGCCGAACCTTTCGCGCCTGGGGCCTCGAAGCGATAAGCCCCGACGTCGATGTGGCAAGCGAGGTCGCGCAGCGAACAGGAACAATGGTTCACTCGATCTATTTTCCTGGGATCGGTCGTCATCATCGCAATTTCTGGGAAATGAACATGGGTCAAAATGGACTTTCCAAGCTGGCGGATGAAACCGGTGGCGAATCGTTTTACCTTGGTATCCACCCGCCCGTAAGTTTTGCTCCGTATCTCGACCAAATCCAACAAATTCTGGACAACCAGTATCTGCTGACGTTCCACGCCAAGCCCGGCAAGAAATCTCGTCTTCAGTCTGTCACCTTGGCAACCGAGGTTGCAGGCGTCGAGTTCGGCTCCGCTGACAGTGTTTTCGTTCCGGTGAAGTAGATGAAAACCGCTGTAAGGTTCTTCGCGACTCTCAGCTTGATAACCGGTCTGGCATCGGCTCAGGCGTCGAAATGGCCCCGTTCGCTCAAGAGCGGGGCCACCGAAATTACCGTCTATCAGCCACAGCGTGATTCGCTCTCGGGTGACATCCTGCAGAGCCGTGCGGTAGTCTCAGTGAAACGCCCGGGTGACGAAAAGGCGATCTTCGGGGCGGTCTGGCTGATTACGACCCTCGATCTCGATCGTCACCGTCCGCAGATCCGATCTGTGAAAATTGACCGAACGCGTTTCTACGGAATTCCCGATAACGAAGTTGCCTCACTCATGCGGGTGGTTGAACACGACGCAGTTCGGTGGGACGACGCTTTCGAGCAGGTTTTTCATCACCGGCAGAACGCGGGTATGTTAACGATCCTCCGAGAATCATCGTCAAGGACATGCCGGCACTTCTCCTCTCGCTCGACGGAGAGCCCCGCCTTCAGGATCTTGGGGCAAGTGGAATGAAGCGAGTCGTCAATACGGCGTTCTCGGTGATCTATGATGCGCGGAGCGGAAAATACTGGCTTTACGGATCGAGTGTCTGGTTTACGACCGACAACCTCCTGAACGGGCGATGGAACGTTGCCAACGCGCCCGCAAACATCAGTGATCTCGTCAAAGACTCGGCGACGATTGCAGCCGAACAAGCCGAGGCGGGCAGGCGCGCCACTCCGGAGCAGCTTCGCCGTGCGCGAATCGTTGTCGCCACCGAACCGACCGAGTTGATTGTCACAGATGGCGCTCCTCATTACGCCCCCTTGGTTGACGGTGAGCTCCTGGTTGTGACCAACACCGACAGCGAGATCTTCATGGAGGCTGCTACGCAGCGCCACTTTGTTCTTGTTTCCGGACGATGGTTTGCTGGCCCCTCCATCCACGGACCGTGGACGTTCGTCGAGTCCGAGAACCTGCCCCGCGCCTTCGCCCACATCCCGGAATCGTCGAACAAAGCCGGCGATCTCGCATTCGTTCCCGGAACCGATCGCGCCAAGGACGCAGTGTTGGAGAATATGATTCCGCAGACGGCAGAGATTTCCCGCGAAAGCACAAGCCCCGATATTGAATATGATGGCACTCCGAGATTTTCACCGATCTCGAATACATCGCTCGAATACGCGGAAAACACGCCGTCGGAAGTGATTCGGGCTCCACTGGTGTTTATTACGCGTGTGAGGAAGGCGTCTGGTATCGGGCGACTTCCGCCACTGGACCGTGGTTCGTATCGGACACCCGGCCCGCGGGAATCGAGACGATTCCTCCGAGCAATCCCGTTTATAACACGAAATTTGTCTTTATCTACAACTCCACTCCTGACCTTGTGTATGTCGGATATCTGCAAGGCTACCGCTGGTCGTTTCCTTATCACGGCGTCATCATTTACGGAACAGGCTGGCATTACCGCGGGTGGTATGGGCATCATTATTACCCGCGACCCGCGACATGGGGCTTTTTCGTGCGCTACGATCCGTGGATCGGTTGGGGCTTCGGCGGAAGCTGGACTGCGGGATAACTCGGAATGACTTCGCATTGGGGATACGGATGGGCCTGGTGGGGCCCTGTATACGGCCCCACATATCGCGTCGGCTTTTTGGTCAGGGTTTCACGCCGGCGGCTGGTTCGGCCCCGGAGGATACCGCCCGCCGAAGCCGCACTACTGGCACCCGCCAGGCCGTCACGCTGCGATCGGTCCACGCCCTGATCGCCCGGTGCCGGGCCGCCCTGCACCTGGCGGCAATCTTTATCAGCGCCCCGGCAGGCCTGGAATTCGTCCGCCCGGGCGACCCGCACCGCGCCCGCCCGCGGCGCATCCCCAGCCACCAATGATTCATCCGGCCCCGCCGCACCCGCCCGGACGTCCTTCTCCCATTCACCCAGGAGAGGGGCGACCCGGAGGTGATAGACCCGGGCGCGGCCGCGATCAGCCTTCGCACGGCCCCGGTCGGGAAGGACGCGGGCCGTCTATACCTCAATCCCGGCCGCCTGTCCGCAGCGGCTCCATACCCAGATCTGGAAATGCTGAAGGTGGACGATCTGGATCCGGACGGTCGGGTTCCGGCTCACCCGAAAATAATCCGACAGGAAAGCCGCCAGTCACCAATAACGAACGAGGCAGAGAACAGCAACCACCCCGGCCGCGAGCTGGTGGGGCCAATATCAAGGCGTCAAACGGTTCCTGCAAAAGCTGCGCGGAGCGGCCCGGCCGGAAGCGCGCGTGGTGATCGAAACCGCGCGGGGCGAGGATTAGGGCAGTTCCCGCGTCATGATAAGAAGCGGCGCAGGCCCCAGCTTTTTAGCCGAAATCTCCGCCGCGTCCGTCACATAATGCGCTACAGAGCTTCGAGCCACTCGATGAGGCTCGACGACAGAAGGGGCGTCGGTGCAATTCCACCCAGCGCGCGGCAACGCATAAAGGAATTCGCACGGCCTTGCCTCAAAAAGCTCACATTCATTCTGTATCGCCGGAAAAGTCGCGCCGACGAACAGGGTCACAAGCGGCTCGCGGTTGTCAGCACGATTTCCTTTCCGGAAGCTTTGTCGACGATCGTTAGCTTTCCATTTGTAAGGGTCACGTCGTCCACACGGGTGAAGCCGTCGGGGACGTTCGCATAAAAAATCAGGAAGTGGGACTGAATTTTAGACTTGGCCGGCAACCACTTAAAAGTTGGTATACCAAACAACGGATTCAATTCCACCGTTTCACGATGCGAAATATCGAAGGGCTGCGTCGAAAACTCCATACCTCGCGCTGCGTGTTCATCGCCGGTAAAGTTCATCCAGCTCATCACCCACGGATAGTCCTTGCGCGGAAAAATATAGCCCAACACGAGCCGCTTTTCGACGTTCAGAGCCGTGACGAAAGCCAGGGTTCGCGAGGGGTCCATTTCGCAGCTTGCCAAGTCGAGGGTTTTGGTGCCCAGGGGAACGCCGCGAATATCGGTCTGCTCCAGATCGTCATTCGGCGCCATGGGCCACTTGAAATCGCGATCGTAAACCAAGTGTCCTGGAATCGGCCCGGGCTTATAGGGACGAACCCGGCAATTGGTCGCGGGCATGTCGACAAAAGTCGCTCCAGGCTCCAGAAATGGCGGTCCGATGGTGGCGTGTTCAGCCCAGGAGATCGGCCGGTCGATATTCAGATCACTTGCAACGTCGGTGACGACGGAAATGACGTTTTCCCCGTCGCGCAGTTCCACCGTGCGTGTGAACTTCTCGGCGGCCAAAGGCAACGAACCCTGCAACACCAGAGTATGAATACCTGCCTGAGTTTCATTCGTGACGATCTGCATCTGCTGGTGGGAAGCTTCGCCGTGAAACGGCATACCGGCGGCGCGTTCCTGGGGTGTCGGCGCTCCGAAGCCGTCGAGCGCGAGAAAGTGGCCGATCGCGTGATAGGGGCTGAGCGGATCGCCTTCGCGCAGTTGCAGCTTCACAAACCGCGCTCCCAGAGAGTTTACGGTGAATTCCAGCTTGTCGTTCGACAACACGATGGGCGTTCCCATGGGGCGACTGCCCCTTCCGGGTCCTCCTCGTTGAGCGGCAAGAGAGAGAGCCGCAAAAGCGGCGGTGCAGATCAGTCGGTGGCAGCGCATTGCGATTTATTTCTTGGCCTTATAGGTCTTGCTGAAGTGGTTCCGGCTATTGGTTACGGTGAAGGAGCCGCTGGACTCGGCTGAAACTTCGATCCAATTTCCGTGTACATTGGGGTCCACGTTGGCGATAAAGTCGTCAGGAGCGTTGTTGTTCGCCCCACCCGCCACGGTGAAGTGAGCCTGCCAGATATCCTCCAGCGCCGGAGCGGCGCGCAGAATGGGATAGCTTTGCGGATCGCCACCCTTCCGCGAGCCATTGCCAATCAACATCACCCGCGCGCGAACCGCGTCCACCAGTTCCGGCGCGATTCCTTTGATTTGGGCATGGACGTTGACGTTATAAACATCCACGGTGCCGATCAGGTTATCTGGACATACTAAATTGCGGGTCACATAAGCTTCCAGGTCCGCCAGGTCCAGCATGCGGAATTTTCCGTAGGTAAACAGCATTCCCACGGAGAGGTTGTCTTCCACGTCCCGCTCAATCCGGGCCTGTTGCGGGTACTGCGCGCACGCCGGATTCGGCGCTCCTCCACCGGCCACCGGCTTCTCGATCGTCTTACCCGCCGCCGAAAGAACCTGAACTTCCACTCCTTTTAGCGGAATCCTATCGCCCGGTTTCACCACCGTGTGCCCCACCTTGTTCCGAAGTGCGTCGTAAGCCCCGAAGCGCTCCTCCTCGCCCCTGATCATGGCTTTGTATCTCGGGTCAGTAAGGTTCGGATTGCTCTTGAAATCACCATGGTCGTAGACGTGGTGAATGGGAAGCTTCAAAGCTAACTGGGGCACGTCGCCGATATGATCTACGTCGAAATGGGAAATCACCAGATCGTCGATTTGCTTGACTCCGGCCGCCTTCGCCGTCGCCACAATGGTATCGACCGAAGACGCTCGATTCGCTAAAGTGGGCCAGCCCGCGTCAATCAGCATGGTCTGTCCGCCTGGAGAAATAATCAATACGGACTTACCACCTTCGACATCGATGACATACACTTCCAGCTTGCCCGCGGCCGCGGCCAAACCGGCGAAAAGCAAAGCAAGCCAGGCCGCTATTCCGATTTTCATGTGAGCCTTCATTATTTCGCGCTAAATGCCAACAGAACATTCCCCGGCATACTCGAATATCCCGAATTGACATACATCATGCCGTCCACCACCACCACGCCGGTGGCGCTGAACGATCCGCCCTTCGCCGCGACGCCGTTCACCGTCTGAAAATCGCGCAGTGCGTCGAAATCCCAAACGATGGCGCCGGTCTTCACATCAAACGCCCGGATGTGGCCGTCCATCGATGGCGAAAACACCGCACCCCGGATGACCGTCGGCGGCGAGCGCTGCGCTCCCGAACAACCCCGCTCACCCGCACAGGCAGGCTTCGGCGGGGGCGCGTGCCAGATGATTCTTCCGCTTGCAGCATCAATGGCAAACAAGCCGCCGCCCGAGGTTGCCTCTCCGCGAACCGTGTCCGCGATCGGAGCAAACACCAGTTTGTCGACCGGGCTGTAAGCGACGCCCCACTGAACTCCACCACCCGGGCCGCCCTTGCCAATGCGCGTCTGCCAGAGAACCTTTCCTTGTTGATCCGGATCGAATCCCCAGACCACGGCGGATTTCTGACCATCGAGCAGAATCTGATGGCCATCGTCCAAATCGGCGAGGATCGGAGAACCGCCGAAATCGACATCGGTACCGTGGTCCGGCGGGCAATTCGTCCCGGCTCTACCCCTGCCTCCGCAGCCCCAGTTGAACATGTCGAGCGAGGCCTGCTTCGTCCACACGATTTTTCCCGTTTTCATGTCCATGGCAACGATGGCGTCAGCGGTGTCAATGTTTGGATCGGAATAACCGTTGCCCGTGGCCACATAGACCAGCTTGCGTTTCAGGTCGAGCGTCGGAGACGACCAGATGGTTGCCCCCGATGGGCCGTAGAACTGAACTCCCGTCGCGCTCTTTCGCGTGGCTTGCGGGACCGGCGTGGTGTAGCTCTTCCAGATCACCGAGCCGTCGCTGGCCTTGATCGCCATCACATTCCCGCGGAAGGAGCAGCAGGAGTAAATGGGACTCGCACCGGCGTTTTCCTCCTGCGAAGCGATGGGGACGTAAAGCCGGCCATCGTTCAACTTTGCCGTGCCGGTAATACGCGTAAACGGCTGATCGTCGAGTTTCCTTTGCCAGATCAATTTGCCCGTACCGGCGTCCAGCGCGTAAAAATTCGATTCCAGATCGCCGAAGTAAGCTCGCGGCCCTGGACCAATAACAACAGCATCGCGGACCATTGCTTTCGCCTGATAACGCCAGTAAATGCAGCCAGTCTGCCCATCGAGAGCATAGACTGTGCCGTCGTTGCTTCCGGTATAGACTCGTCCCTCGACCACAGTCGGCTGCCCATAAGCGGAAATCGCTCCCGGGAAACCGAAAGCCCATTTCAGCTTCAGCTTGGGCAAATCCGCCGCGCTGAGGCCCGCCGCTTCCACCGGCTGATAGCGGTCATTCCACGGGTCTGGGCTCCATCCGTTCCAAGAGAATCTGCTTTTCTCCGGTTTGACATTCGCGGCGCAGAACCCGGTCATGGTCGGCATGACCACCGGTCCTGTCTTTCCCAGGTAGCGAGCCACCGCGACACGCTCTTCGGGAGTTAGCGTTGCGCCTTGTGCGCGCATTTCACCGGTTTCGAGCGATTTGACGATACTTTCCCAGGGAATATTCTTCAACGCCTCGCGCATCGGCGCGTGGGCGTCACTGTTTTGATCGTGGCACTGTTGGCAGTGCGCAATATAGACCCGGGTGCCCTCCTGGGCGGTACAACATAGAGCGAACACAAGCCCAGGAACACAAGCTCTCAACATAGATCTGTTTCCCTTAGATTTTCCGGAGCCTTCTTCCAGCCGCTGAAACGCTTGGGTCCGGTGCACACAAACTCCGTCGGCCATCGGCCTCTTTTGCGGAGTGAAAACGTATTCACACCGAAACATTATACTCCGCCTAAGTCATTACACCTTCCGATCGCGGCCCGCCCCCTGAGACGGCCACAACTGCCGACGACCTAGAACCGGAAGCGGAGCGAGAGCTGCATCACTCTCGGCGGGCGTGTCGCGTTTGCCTGGCCGAAAGAAGTGTTTTCCTGCACGCCGGCTGGCGAGAACAAAGCCGCCGCATTCACCCCGCTGAACTGGGCGTGATTGAAAACGTTGTAAGTTTCCCACCGGAATGTGAGAATCCGTTGCTCGCTGCCGAGGTAAAAATTCCGAAACACCGTTACGTCCCAATCGCCGATGCCGGGTCCGCGAATCGGATTCCTGGACGCATCCCCCGGGTTGCCGACACCCATAAACTGCACGCAGGAGGTATTGAATTCCTCGTTCGGCCCGCGATTGCTCAATGAGTTCGGGTTGCAGGTCAAGTTCACCCGCTGGGGATCGCCGCCGCCTGACGTATTCTCGCCGTTGGTCATGGTGAAAGTGATTGGAACCGGCTCGCCACTCGCGAACGTGGTCACACCGGAAAGCTGCCAGTTCGAGGCAAGCGCGTTGGCCGCCCGAATGCTCTTCCAGCTCTTGGCCACCGGGATATCGTAGGTGTAGTGCAAAGCGAAAATCTGGGTCTGGTCGAAGCCGGCCAGAGAGTAGTTTCTTTGCGCGGACCAGTACGTCGGGGTGCCAATCACCTGGTCCGTGTCCGCGAAATCCATGGCTTTCGAATAGGTGTAGGCGACTCCAAACAAAAGACCATGGCTGAGCCGGTGGTTCACCGTCACCTGCAGACTGTTGTAATTCGAGGATGAGCTCGGCGTAAAGTACGTGATATTGCCGTATCCGGTGTAAGGTACGATCAGACTGTTGACATAGGGCTTATTGCCGGCCTGCGTCGGATCGATGTTTTGCGGCTGAAATTGCGCGCCGAAGGGCAGCAGGTTGAGGTTTTCTTCGGTCCAAAGATGCCTGCCGTAGGTACCTACCCATCGCGCTTCGACGACCGTTCCCAGACCGACGTCGCGCTGGATGCCGAATGACGTGTTCATGTTGTAAGGCGTAATGGCCTGCGGGTCGATAGCCAGGGTGCTAGCCGGCGCCACCAGAGCGCCGCCGCTCAGCATCGTCGCGACGTTTCCGTTATACACGGTTGAGGTCTGCTGGTCCGGCGGGGCTCCAACCATCGAGAAACCAATATTTCCGTCGGTAAGGGTCTGATAAAACAGGCCAAAGCCGCCGCGAATGGAGGTCTTGCCGTCGCCGAAAGGGTCATACGCAAAACCGACGCGCGGCGCGGGCCGCGGCGGTGACTGATTGACGAAGCCGCGCGGACCCTTATAGGTTGACGCCAGAACTCCACCGGGGGCATAACTGCCTGTCCCCGGAACGAAAGCTCCAATCGCGGCGGCTGTCACAGTCGATCCGGTTGGCGCATCGTACCCCACACGAACGCCGTTGATAATCGCTGGCTGGTAAAGACGCGCCGACTCAGCGCGATTGTATTGGGAGAGAATCAGGTCTCCCGCATTCCACTCGCTGGTATTTTGATATTGCGGAGTGTAATAGGAGATCCGGACGCCCAAATCCAGCGTCAGCTTCTTCGTGATTCTCCACGTGTCTTGAACGTAATTGTCCCAATCGTAATTCCGCAGTTGCGTACTGACGTGGTATTCCGCTTCGGTGTAGGTATTGAAATTCCCAAGAATCGCATTGGCGAAAGGGTTTCCGCTGTTCTCCGGGTTGGTGGCGTTGGTGCTGAAATCGAACGCTCCCGCAAAGGTGCCGTCCGGGCCTTCAAACTCGCGGCCGTGATGCCAGTATGTACCCACCTTGAAACTGTGCTTGCCGTGAACAATCGAAAGTGAGTCCGAAAAATCGAAAGTCGTGTCGGCGCCAGTCTCTGGAAAACGGAAGTCGTAGGTGAGGGTCGGTGCGTCGGACACGCCCGCCAGTGACGTGATCTCGGGAATCACATCATAGGGATTGTCCTGCGGGTAGAACTGCCCGGCTGTGAATCCAACCGCCGAACGCGTACCCACGGCGTCAAATGCCTGCCACGAGGCAGGGGGCCCGTTTTCGGTGCTGTGCCGCACCGCGCCCAAGACTTCGTTCACAATGTTCGGACTAAAGATGTGGGTTTCATGCGCGGCGATCGAATCGTCGGTAAAGATGTAGTGACCATAAAACCATGGCCACAGGGGAGCGCCAATAGCGCCGGTATCCCAGGCCTCCGTATCGGAATGGTAGGCCACGCCCCGCACAAAGAAAGAGTCTTTCGAGCTGAGCGGCGCGTCGATTCGAAATACGTTGCTGACTTTCGGTACGTGGAAGGTATCGTTGAAATCGTAATTGTAAGCTCCGCCCGTAACCGCGGTATTGGTGTTATTCGGCAGGGGGAACAGATTTAGCAGAGCCCGGCTGCTCGAGTTGATGCGACTGGCTGGAATAATGCCGCCGGGGAACGGCGCGCCGGTGGTCGGGTCAGTCGGCTGGGTCGCCGATTGCGAGAAATTCCCTTGTCGTTCGAGCGCCGTGGGCATCGTAAAGTATTCGATTCCAACCGGCGCCGGAAACGTCGACTGGGTATTGTCGTAGGAATAGAAGAAATACAGGTGGTTTTTGAGCCAAGGCATCTTCGGCAACACCACCGGCCCGCCAATGGTGCCGCCAAAGGTGTTGAACTGATAGGTCTGCTTGGGAAGACCGGCCCTGTTGATCAGGAAGTCGGTGGCATTGAAGATCTGGTTTCGAACGTACCAATACGCGGTCCCGTGAAGCTCATTGCTGCCCGATTTGGTGACGATCGAGAGAACCGAACCCGACTGCCTGCCGTATTCCGCCTGATAATTATTCAGCAGGACGTTCACTTCCGCGATCGCGTCCATGTTGATCGAGCTTGATAACGCCGACGCGGTGCCCTGGTCGTTTCCGGGGACTCCATCTACCGTGAAATCCATTGCGCCGTTGCGGGCGCCGGAGATATTCGGAGCCGTCGTTCCTGGAGGGCCGCCGGCTCCTCCCAACTCTTCCGTCTGGGCGGTCTGGGCCACGCCCGGTAGAAACCGCAGCATGTCGACAACGTCGCGGCCACGCTCTGCGATCATCGACATTTCCGTGCTCGTGAGGGTCGCGGTATTCTGATACGTCGTCGTATCGACCTGAGCCGCCGACGCCTCCACTTCAACCGTCTGGCTTACGGCGCCGACCACCAGGTGGATGGTCCCCAGGTTAAGTTCCTGGTTGGCGATCAAAGAGTCGCCGGTTCTTTGAAAAACCTGGAAACCTGTCTTTTCCACCCTGGTCGTGTAGGTGCCCGGTGCAAGCGAGGGGGCCGTAAAAATTCCAGAGTCGTTGGTGACCGTGGTTCTCACCGACTTATTAGCCTGGTCGGTAATGGTGACCGTAGCCCCAGGCACAGAACTCCCGCCCGGGTCGGTGACCACGCCTGTAATTGTTCCTGTGGTGATTTGGGCCTGGAGACTAAATCCACAGATTAGGAAAACAACTGCAAAGAAACATCCGTCCCGAAGCTTACATAGCATTCGACACCTCCACCTGAGAAGGACACAAGGTCCCTGAGGCCGACAGAAATTTGCTTTTTACGATTAACCCTTCGAGCCGTTCATGCTCAGAATCGGCCCACTCGCGCTATGGTAGAACGGTATGGCCAATTATGTCAAGAAGATTTTCTTCCGATTAAATCAAAAAACTGGCATTTTAATCGAATTATTATCGGCGAAAGTCGCTTACTGCCTCTTGATCGTTTTGGTTTACCACTTGCTCTGGGGATCAAGCCGCCGATCGCGGCCTCCACCACGATTTCCTGGAGCGTCGCTGTGTCGGCGGCGGCTCCGCCGTGCGTGGTGACCGCGACGATGGCTCCGGTTTCCATGTCCACCGCCTTCTCGGCCTGCCAGAGCCATGCTTCGAGACGCTATTCGCGGAATGGACCAACCCAATGACGCCCCTCGGAAGCTATGCGCAAATACTTAAGACGTTGTGTTTAAACCGGGTTGCCGTCCACGCGAGTGGCACAAGCTGAGTCGAAGCTGCGATCGGTCTTAAATTCCTTGCTTTGTGGATGAATGTGGCCATTCATCGCCTCCTCCTGGACGGGTGTATACTGTGCCGTAATGACCACGACCGCACGCTGGTGTTCCTGATCGCAAGCATCGCGGCGGCTGTAAAACCGGTCTGCAACAGAAGGAGATGCAAATGAGTCCGAATGATTATTTTGGTTCAACAGGGCTGAACCGTCGAGACACAATGCGGCTGCTCGGCAGCCTGGCGGGAGTTGGCGCTATGGCCGACACCAATCTGTTGCCGAGCGGCACTCTGATGGCGGCGCAGTTGCCCAAAGGCGGGACCATCCGAACGGCCCTGAAAGACGTGCCCCCCGAGTCGCTGGTTGAGATCCTGGTGCACGAGCACCTTCAGGCCAGCAGCACATATACCTCGGTACGAGCGGAGGCCCAGCCCACCCAGAATCCGTCGCCGGGCGGTCGGGAGGAATGGGTGAGTCAGTTTAGTAACAACATGAGTCCGCAGGCCGGGGAGGTATGGGTGAGCAATTTCACTGAAAACCTCGATCTGATGATCGAGGAGATGAAGCTCGCCCAAAAGGATGGCATCACGGCTATCGTCGATTGTGGGCCGCCCCTGCATTGGACGCAACGTCCCGAATACCTGCGGCAGATGTCGAAGCTCTCCGGTATGGCGATTATCATTGGTGGCGGCTACCACACCCAGCCGCGTTATCCGGCGGAAGTGGCGCGGATGAGCGAGGACGAGCTCGTTGAACAATTCCTCCGCGATTCCGTTCCGGCGCGGTGGGGAGTCATGGGTGAAATCGGCATTTCAGCTCCAATCACCCCGGACGAACGGAAAGTGAACCGCGCCGCCGGAAGGATGCAGGCGTTGACCAACCTTCCCATCATCAGCCACACTGCCAACGGAGCATTCGCCGTCGATCAACTCGATCTGTTTGAGTCAGCCGGGGCCAAAGCGCCGCACATTCTTATCGGTCACATGGGTGCTCAGACGATGGTGCCGATCGAGGTTTTCAAGACAATCTGCAAGCGCGGCGCCTTCATCGGGTTCGATCGGGTTGGTTCGCGCGCAGAATCGGACGCGAAGCAGGTACCGATGATCAGAAATCTGATCGAAGCGGGGTACGTCGATAACATCCTCTTGTCATCCGACGGCAGTGGCTCCCCAAATATCCTGAAAACTAAGGGAGGGCCGGGATGGTCAAGAGCATTCACCGTTATGGGGCCGAAGCTCCGCCAGGCCGGCGTGGAGGAGGCGGCGCTGCGGAAGATTATGGTGGATAATCCGCGGCGGCTGCTTACTTTCGTGCCGAAGAAAGGCTGATAAGAAGAACGTGTGTTCTTATTGCCTTTGGCCGCCAGCTCGGGATACTCACCGAGAGGACTCTCAGGATACTCACCGGTGTTTATGTTGATGGCATTCAGCATGCCTCCGAGGAGGGGTGATCGCTGGGCACGCGTCGATATTGAGGAACTTGTTGAATCCCGTGAACCGGTACTGTGAATCCCAGGGCACCGGCTTTGCGTTCGCCAGGACGGAGAAACCGTCGATTCCATTCCATCTCTGACGTAACGAATCGGCTTCGGCGAATCCGCTCAGGAGCGCGCATTCAGGCGCAGCGGCGGCCCACAACCCGAACGCTTTGTCCACAGGCACCATTGCGCCTGGCGCTCTTACAAATCTCAGCAGCCGGGTCGAAGGCGCCCGCATTCACGTTGCCCGCCTGGATCGCGATCAACGTCCTTTCATCGAGAGCGGCCAAAATTCAATGAGTGATTTTAGTGTTTGACTGAGTTGTTTCATCAGAAACGCTACTCAAACGGTATCCGTCTCCGTGGGCTGTGCGAATGAATTTCGGATGGTGATAGTCCGCTTCGATTTTCCTCCGGAGTCGTGCGATGGCAAAGTCGACCGCTCGCGTGAAGGTGTCTTCCGTATTCAGCTGGCCCCAAACGGCCCGCAGCAGTTCGTCGCGGTGAACCACCATATCGCGGTGTTCGGCGAGATAGCTCAATAGTTCAAACTCGCGATGTGTAAGAGGAACAATACGCTTGCCATGGGAGACCTGCTTGTTCAGGAAGTCAATGGTCAGGTCCCCCAGACGAATACGGCTTAGGACCGGACGTGCGCGCCGCAGCACCGCACGAATGCGAGCCAGTAATTCCTCTGGATCAAATGGCTTTGTAATGTAGTCATCGGCGCCGAGGCGTAATCCCTTCAGCTTTTCCGTCTGCTGCGTGCGGGCGGTCAGGATGATGATCGGAACCTGCCCCTGCAGCCGCAGAATCGGAAGGATCTCCAATCCGTCGTGATCCGGCAAGGTGAGGTCAAGGACGACCAAGTCCGGCGTAATCATCTGGCTCCGCCGGACTGCGCGGGCGCCATCTTCGGCAACATCTACCCGGTATCCTTCAGACTCGAGGTTGTCCCGAATCACCAGTCGAAGTGTCGGGTCATCTTCCACAATCAGAATTTTATGAGACATATGTTAACAAGCGGGAAGCCCGATCACGCACCGGGTCCCCATCCCTAAAGCACTTTCTACGGTGAACGTTCCACCATGGTCCGCGACCACCTTGCTGGCTATCGCAAGGCCCAACCCACCCCCGTCGGACGGCGAAAAGGCGCGGCTCGCAATGCTGGCCTTCAGCGCCGCTAGCCTGGCCGCGGAAATGCCGCATCCATCATCCTGCACCTCGATACACACGACCGAATTCACACACCTGGTCGAAATAGAGATGCGTCCATCGTTGCGGACATGGCGGATCGCATTGTCGATCAGATTGTTGAGAGCCAACATTATCGCCCTCTGATCCACGTACACGAACGGCAGGTCCGGAGACACGTCGAACTGCACCCGGATTCCGCTCTCCGACAGTCGCGGCCGGAAGCTTCTGACTGCGTCATCAAGGAGTTCGGCCGCTGCGATGGCCTCAAACGCGTACGTCTCGGTCACGTCGGTAATTCGCGCGTAAGCCAATAAGTTATCCACCAGACGGCCCAGGCTTTTCGTCTCCTGAATCAGCAGATTGGGGTATTCCCGATAACGGTCCGCTGGAATCTGCGGTTGACGCGCCAGCGTGGCCGCCAGCGCATGGATGTTGGCAAGCGGTGTTTTAAGCTCGTGAGTCACGGACGATACGAAACGCGATCGCATTTCCGTAAGCTTCACGCCGGAGAGAACCGCCTTGTGCGTCAGTATCAAACTCGCTCCACACAGAATCACGGCCAAGCTGGTCGCCACAAAGGCACTGTCCGCGCGCCCTGCGGCCCCCAGCAGTACGGGGTCGCGCGATGCACTGACCCGGAGCGTCCATTTGACATTCGTCAATCCCGGCGGAATGTCCGATGCACTATCGGAAGAATCCATGAAAAGGAGCGGAAATGTTCGTTCCGCCACCGGTCCGCGATCATTATTCGAACCCCAAACCGTGCGGCCATTTTCATCCAAAAGCGCGACATCCTGCGACAGGCCGCCTCTCGCGCTGGGACCGATTTGCGTCAGGATATCGCTGAAATACCATTTTCGTACCCAGGCCAGATTCACCGTGAATCCACTCACTGATTCCAGATGCTCGCGAAGCGAATCCGCATAGGTGATTCGGGCAACGAACTGGTACGGCACTCCCGCGAGTTCCGTATTAAAAATCGCGTATCGCAGTTGCTCGGCGGTCGCGGATGAGACCTGCTGCCGCACTTGCTCCGCGACCGGGGGATCGATCGCCAACGAAATAGGAGACCGCGCGACGGTACTTTGCTCCGGCATCCATTTCGGCAAGCGAGTCGTCCGGTTGAAAAAAAGCATACTATGATGTCCGCCGCGCCAGGTAAAGAATGATTCGGGATAAGGGTAACGGGCAAATGTCGTGGCCACCTGTTCGGTCATGTCCCGCGCCGAGCCATCCGGCAGGGGAGCATCCCAGTCGCGATTAGCAAGAATGCGCGCCTGCGCGCCGCGCATATCCCGCGTAATCGCTTTGAGAATCAGGTCCGCACTCTCTTCATTTTGACGGGTGATGCGAGCGGCCACCTCCCGCTGCCACTCTCTTGTGAGGCGATATCCGAAAAACAGAATCGCGACCACGCCCAAAAAAACCGAAAGGGTTAAGAATCTCGAAGCTCGCAGCGCAAAGCCGACGATGCGGTCAGATCTCATCGACTCACCTCACGCTCCCGATAGTATCGGGCCGCTCCCGGATGCAGCGGAATCACCACGGCGGCGGCCCGCTGCGGATCAGTTTTCCGCCGGAACTTTTCGGGAGTGTCTTCAAAATAGGCGCGGGTCAGTTCATAAACCAAGTTCGCGTCGAGATCGGCGCGGCAGACCAGCAGCAGGTCAACGCCCACCGTGTGCAGGGGAACATTCTGGCCCGGATACGTGTCGCGCGGGATCACGATTCTCCTCAGGAGTGGGTAGTAAGCCCTGAGATGATCGATCGTTGGCCCGTCAACATCCAGCAAGTGCGCGCCGCCGGTTAGCGCCTGGGAAACCGACTTATCGGGCGGCCACCCCGTTACGACCACCGCCCCGACGTTGCCTCGTAGTAGTTCTTTCACGGCCGGACCGCGAGGCAGAAATACACCCTGCGTTTCTGATCGGGGTATTCCCATACTGCGGATCAACCGTTCTCCGAGCGCAGCATTGCCGCCTCCAGGATCGCCAAAAACCACCCGCCGGCCCGCAAACCCGCGGCTCGGATCGATTCCCGGTCCGATCATAAGATGAACCGCGCCAGGAGAGAGCAGCGCGATTCCCCGAATCTTGTCGAGCGGCTGAGAGAGGTGCGGCAATCGGCCCGTAAAAGCTAGGTAGGTGACATCGGCGACCGTTAGCGCAACATCGATTGTGCCTTGTTGAAGCGCTGCGAGACGCTTCTCCGAGTCGCCAATATTGACCGCCTGCACGGAGAACTGGGGAAGTGCCGCAAGTGCGAAGCCTATAGCGCTCTCGGCAGATGTCGATAAGCGCACGACAGGTCGGGAGGCCGGCTGATTCGGGGCCGATCTGGCATCACACCCCGCAAGTCCCGCCACGATACCCAGCGCCAGCGCGGGCGCCTTGATTCTCCACATGGTATCGAGATTCTATCACCAGCTTATGCCCACGGGAAGAGCCTGCCCGGATCCTTTTAGCCCGGCAGTGCCTGCATCGCGCTCGGGTCCGCCGGCAAATCAGCCTGCCACAATTTGCAACAAATTTTCGCCAATATATCGAATACAATACCACCCAGTATCGTTCTTCGAAAGGGAGGTCGCTCCGACGAAGGTGAGCGGACATCGTGGGAATTTGGGCTTTGACCTACGGGATCGTCGCACACGCAGAAGCCGGGGCCGGAATAATTGGCTCGACGGAGATGTTGGCTGCAACCGTTTGATGGTGGTCCGCTGCTCCGCCGACTGTGACGCCGAGGAGAGTTTCGAGGACCTGTGATGCTTGGGTTTTGGAGGATATGGAAACGAGCCGCCCGCTGCCAATTGTGGAAAAGCCGAAGCCGGCTCTGTGTGGTCGCAAGTGTCTTGTTTTTAAAGATATCGAGTACAGTAGCAGCTTGACAAAACGGGAGAATGCTTCAAGAAGTACGGCATAGTCCGTAGAAGCCCCAGGAGGCCTAATGACAGTTCGACGTGTGATCGAAATAAGTTTGTTCTTACTTCTGTTCAGTGGTGCGGTTTGGGGACAACGCGATCTGGCAACGATAACCGGGAATATTATTGATCCCACTGGGGCCGCCGTTCCGGGCGCAAAAGTGACCGTTACTGAAACCGCCACGGGGTTGTCCTACTCGCTGACTACCGACCAGGCGGGAGTATATGTTCGCCCTGCCTTGAAGCCGGGCACATACACCGTTCAAGTGGAAGCCAACGGCTTTAAGACATCGACGCAAACCGGCGTCCTGTTAACGGCGGGGGACCGGGTTGCGGCAAACTTCGTGCTTCAGATCGGGGAAGCTACACAGAATGTGGAAGTGACTTCGGCCGCTCCGCTTCTCGAAACTGAAAACACCAACATGGGAGGCGACCTGAATTCCCGCGCGACGGCGGATTTGCCCCTGGGCGGCCAGCGGGAGATCGCATACCTGGCGCGTCTTTCGGTGGGTGTAGTGGTAGACGAAGTGGGCGCCGCAGGCGCGCAGGGTGGTGGATTCTCGGCTGCCGGCGTTCCGTCCATGGGTAATAGCAATTACTTGCTGAATGGCGTGGACAACAACCAGAACAATATCGACTACCAAGGTACGGCCGCATACGTGGTTTCTCTCCCACCCGAGGCCGTCGGCGAAATCCGCGTGCTGACGAACGGTTATAACGCCGAGTATGGCCGAGGCGGGGGCGGCGTCATGGATGTCACCATGAAGTCCGGTACCAACGACCTGCACGGCGTCGCTTATGAGTTTTTGCAAAATGAAGACCTGAACGCCGCCACTTGGGATGCGAATAAGGCGGGCACCGGAAAAGGTACCTGGCGGCAGAACCAGTTTGGAGCGTCGGCCGGCGGCCCGATTATCAAAAATCGGACTTTTTGGTTTGCAAACTATCAGGGGCTAAGATTCCAGTCTTTCGGCGCGGCGGTTCCAGGTACTTTTGGAGCTTCGACTCTGTATACGATTCCGACACAGGCGATGGTTCAAGGGAACTTTTCCGCGGAGCTGGGGGCTTTGAAAGGTACGGACAGCCTTGGCAACCCCGTCTATGCAAATCAAATCTACGATCCCCTGAGTACGGCGCCCAATGGAACCGGCGGCTACACGCGCACTCCCTTTCCGGGCAACATAATCCCGCTCACCCGCATGGATCCTGTAGCGGCAAAGATACTCAGCGGCCTGCCTGCTCCCAACGAAAACCTCACCTCCCCGGTTCCCGGATCGAATTACTTCGCACCAGCACTTGCAAAGCAGCCCAATGACCAGGGGAACATGCGGATCGATCACAAAATTAGCGACAAGGATTATTTGTTTGGCAGCCTGAGCTGGTCTCAGGGCCAGCAGATCAATCCCCCCGCACTGAGTCAAGTCAACGACGGGGCTCTCGCGCCGGGTTACGTCCAGACGCAAGGATCACGCTTGGCCATGCTCAGTTATACGCGCATTTGGACGCCGGCAGTTCTTTCCGAAACGCGGGCTGCATTCACCCGCTCCGTCCAGGTGAGAAACCAAAGCACCCTGAACGAGGACGAATATAAGGAATACGGAATTCCCGGTTACGATCCGTTTACGACCGAAGCGGGCGGCGGACTGCCAGATTTGTCGATCACCGGCTACTCTACGCTGGGGAGCGCCAATTTTGAGCCGAGCTACGAATGGACCAGCGTTTGGGATTTCGTTCAAAACGTCGCCGTCACCCGCGGAAAGCATGCCTTCAAGTTCGGCGCCGAGCTGCGTCCGGTCCGGCTGCCTACATTCCAGCCTGATCAGACTTTCGGCGAGATGTATTTTACTAAAAACATGACGAATAACCCGAACCCATCGTACGCCGGTGTTACGGGAGATGGTTTGGCGTCCTTCGAACTCGGTTATCTGAACCAGTTTGCTTTCTCGACGCCCTCGTCGATCTATGAGGCTCACACCGCATGGGCATTCTACGCGCAGGACGATTGGAAAATCACCCCCAAACTCACATTGAACTTAGGCGTTCGTTATGAGTTATTTTCTCCATTTTATGACAACATGAGCGGTCAGGCGGATATCGTCCCGGCGCATAACCCGAGTGGATGGCTCTACGAGGTGGGCGCAGGTCCGCACGACAGTACCGCGTTTACACCGGCTGAGACCGATATTCTGAGTGCTGCGGGAATTCCGGTGACCGTCGGTCAGGCGAGCAAATACATCGTTCCTTGGGATAAATTTGATTTCGGTCCGCGTTTGGGCCTGGCCTATCAGGCTCTGAATAAGACGGTCATCCGAGCGGCCTTTGGAATCTTCTATGACGGTGAACAGAACCGGGGTGGTTTTGTTCCTCTGGACGAGAATCCGCCGTATGCTGAAGATATCAACTACACCGGCCCTACATACACCTTGAATCCCTATATCCCCCGGCTCTCGGGTGGGTTCCCGGCGAACGTATTCAATCTCGATATTCCGGGTAGTATCAGCCTGCACGGGTATGCTCCCGATTTGCTCAACCCGCGCGTCGACAAGTGGAATGTAGCAATTCAGCGAGAGCTTCCAGGTAATACTGCGCTGGAACTTTCTTATATGGGCAACTACATGTCCCATTTGTTTATCGTCTGGGATCCAAATTACCCGCCGAACAGCCCAAACGTTCTGGTGTCCTCGGCGACAATCAACCAGTTGAGACCAAATTCTGCACTCGGCGGCATGCCCAACTATCTGTTCTCGAATGGAGTGGGAAATTTTAACGCAGCCTCCGCGAAATTCGAAAAACGTTATTCCAAAGGGCTTCAATTTCAGGCCATCTACACTTATGGCCATGTATTGAGCGACGCTCCGACGGGGCCGTGGGGCTTAGGCAACATCGGCGCTCCGAACGCCGCCAGTATGGGCTCTGCCTACTCCAATGCTCCTTGGGATATTCGACATAATTTTATCGCCAACTTCAATTACGAATTGCCGTTCGGTAAGGGCAAGGCGTTTGGGTCCAACTGGAACTCAGTCACCTCGGCTGTCCTCGGCGATTGGCAGATGAACGGTATCCTCACACTGCATACCGGCCACTTCTTTACCGTGACCACGAACCAGGGAACCGGCTACCTCGGTTACTACCACGGAGCGCCCCAATATTATGCGTCCGTGGCATCCGGCCATTCCTCGAATGCCGCTCCCTCCACCGGGAGAAACCCTAATGAGTGGTTCAATACGTCGGATTACGCTGTTCCTACGCCTTATGTACAGGGGAATCTCGGGAACGCCACCAACACTTATCCAAGCGTGGAAAATCTAGATTTCTCGCTGTTCAAATACTTCCCGATTCGCGAGCGCTACAGGTTCACATTCCGGGCAGAGGTTTTCAATATCTTCAATACGCCAAATTTTGCAAGCATTGGGAGTACGCAAGGCGTCGGAAACTTCGGTCAGCTCTTGACAACGGTTCCCGGCAGCAATCGTCGCATGCAACTGGGCCTTCAGTTCGCCTTTTAATCCGGCCGCGGGGAAATGATGTTTTCGTTATCCAAGCGGCGGTTTGTCCGGCTCGCGGGGCTTTCAATCGCGAATCGTCTGCTTACACACCGCCTGTGGGCCGCGGCGGAGTTGCCGAAACGTACTGGTCACAAAGTGATCATCGTCACTTTCGGCGGTGGCGTGCGAAACTCGGAAACCTTCGCCCCGGAAGGCCTGCGCAATATCCCTCGGCTTGCCATGCTGCGGCCGAAAGGCTATTTTTACCGGACTTGCTCGAATCTAGGCGCTTTGTCGCACTTTAATGCCACCGGTAGCATCATCACGGGAAATTGGCAGCGCGTGGATGATTTCGGATTGGAGCCGCCGGCGAGCTCCACGATTTTTGAATATTACCGGAAACAAACCCGTGCCGGGCCCATGGACGCCTGGGTGATCGCCACCAATAAAAGCTTCTCGCAGATGGGTTGGAGTGCGGACCGCGATGGTGGGGTCGCGTACGGTGCGAATGTCGTCCTGCCGAAACAGCTTCTGCTCGAAGCGGTCGGTGACGCGGTAAAGCACAAATCCGGTGAAGGCGTTGCCGACCGCGAAAACGTGCTTAAGCACCTGGAAGGAACCCTGGGCGAGGGGTATGAGGGTGTGGGCTGGACCATTTTCAAAGCGGCGCGGGAGTTGGACCGCCATGTCCGGCAAAGCTTGGTGCGCGCACTGGTTGACTATATTAATGGTCCGGAAGCTCCCAGTTCCGGAGACGAACTGACCTTTTTCATGGCCCGGGAGGTCATGCGCGAATTCGCGCCGCGCTTGATGCTGGTGAATTTCTGGGATATGGATGTGGCGCACTGGGGATCCTATTCTCTATATCTGCAAGCGATCACTCGTACGGATCGCGTCACGGGGATGTTGTGGGATGAAGTGGAGAGCAATCCGAAGTACAAAGACAATACCACCGTGCTGATTCTTCCCGAACTGGGGCGCGATGGGGACCAGAATGCCTCCAACGGTTTTCTGAATCATCGCACCGGTGATCCTTCCTGCCGCAATCTATGGTTGCTCGCGCTTGGCGCGGGAGTTCCCGTGGGCGAAACGGACCGGCGCGTATCGCATGTCGATGTCGCCGCCACTGCGGCCGAATTGCTCGGAGTTCGCACGGAGCTCATCGCTGGAAAGGTCCTGAAGGAGATCCTGTAAGATGCCTGCCGGATCGAAACTGTCTCCGGTGATTCAGGATCTCATCGATAAAGGTCTGTTCGATCGGCTTCCCCCCACCTTTTCCACCTTTTTCTTCGAGCAATTTCGGGATTGGCAGCTGCTGTTCCCCGCTGAGCGTGACTACCTGCAACGACTTTTCCTCCTCCTCGACCGTTCCGACCCCGCAGCGGTTTCGGCCGTGTTCGGTCCGCTTCGGCAAGTCGAGCAGAAAATGAAAATCGATGAGAAAACCTGGCCGCGGCGGCAATTCGGGCTGGAGCAGGTCGATTTTCTCAACCGCAATCCTTACTACGGGGAATGGCGCGAGGCTGTCTCGTTCGCTTTCTCGCGAATCGACCCGCTGCTTGATGCCGAAGTCGGGCGAAAAGGAAAACCCGCACTGATCATCGTGACCGCCCCGCCGGAGATTGCCGCCGATCCCGGGCGGATGTGGCTGCGCCTGGCACGTCATGGGAAACGCATCCCGATAGCGGCTCCGGATAGCGGCGACTATTTGAGCCTGGCTCTCAATGGAGGCGCCGGAAAGTCGATCCTGGATTTATATTCAAAAAATCCCTACGATAGCTGGGCCATTTCCGCGAACAAACCGCTCGACGCCCTTCACAATACGATCCGGCTCAGTTATGACGCCCTGAAAAGCTATCGTCTGCGACTGATGGAACAGGTGCGGGATATTTTGCAGAGCGGGGAAGCCCGGACGCCACGCGAGTTGAACGAGAGATTGAAGCGGTTGAATATACACGCATCGGAAGGCGAGTTCGCCGCCGATGAGACTCTCTCCGAATTCGTGCGCGCGATACTTCTGACCGGCAACGGCACCCTTCTGATCAACAACACCTTCGTCGAATGGGCGGCGATCCAGGCCATCCGCCGCGCGCGTCCCGAGGTGATGGTGATTTCTTTCGGCGTCCGCAACAAGCTGAAACCGTTTAGCAGTCTGCTGATTTATACCGACCAGGACACCGCCAGTCCGATCCCCAACCAAATGGACGTTTTGGGTACCTACGTCGACCTGGAAATTTTCTATCAATATCTTTGGCAGGAGTTTGAAAAATATCCGCAATACCGCAACAATACGGCATATTTATTCGTCGCCGACGGCATGGATGAACTGCTCTGCCTGGGACCTCCGGATTTTCCGCTGCTCGCCGCGAAAGGGCCGGTGAAGCTTCCCGACCTGTTCGCGTGCTCGAAGGAATGGCTAAATCTATAAAGGTCCGGTAGCGGGCCGCAGGTGTCGCGAAAAGGTTATGTTCTAGACTATTTCTAAATGCCTCTGATCGATCAACTGCAAAAAGACATGACCGCGGCGATGAAAGCGAGCGAGCAGGCGCGTCTCGATGCCCTGCGCCTGATTAAGGCCGCGCTGATGAAATACAAGGTGGATACGATGAAGCCGCTCGACGAAGCGGCCGAATTGCAGATCCTGAACACGCTGATCAAGCAGCGGCGCGAAGCGGCGGAAATGTTCCGCAAAGGCAACCGGCCGGAGCTGGCGGAAAAAGAAGAAGCGGAGCTGAAGCTGGTGGAATCCTACATGCCCGCCGCGCCGAGCGACGAAGAAATCGAAGCGGCCATCGCATCGGCGATGTCGGAAACCGGCGCGACCAGCTTAAAGCAGATGGGCGTGGTGATGAAGGCCGCGCAGGCAAAGCTGGCCGGCAAACGCGTCGACGGCAAAGCGCTGAGCGATCGCGTGCGCGCGAAACTGAGCTGATGCCGGAGGATCGTCCCGTCGGACCCGTGATCGCCGAACGCGTCTTATCCGCCCAGATCAGCGACAACGAGGCGATGGACGTGGTGGTTCGGCTTTTCGCCCCGGAAAAAATAGAAGACGGCTATTGTCGTTGCTACTGGGAGCTGGTTGCACCGGATTACCGCAAGCTTCGATATGCCGCTGGCATTGACGGCTTTCAGGCGATTGAGCTCGCGTACAAGATGATCGGCGCGGTTTTGTGGTCCGTTGCGAGAGAGAAGGGATACAGACTGACCTTTGAAGGCAGTGAGGACATCGGGTTTCGCGAGTATCAGGACTGACGGCGGCCTTGAACCGCGCGGTTGACTCCGCCAGCCGCGCGGCGCTATAACAAAACAGTTCGATGCTCTCCACTCCGGCGGTTGCTTCTGCCGACGTACTCCGCACCATGGCGCACGAATTGCGCCAGCCGCTGAGCACTATTGAATCGATCGCCTACTATCTCACGCTGGTTCTTCCCAAGGACGACGAAAAAGTTCACGAGCAGCTCGACCGGATCCAGCAGCTTGTCGAGCAGTCCAACTGGATCGTCACCAGCGCGCAGCAGCTTGCCGACCCGCTGCAGGCCTCGCCCCAGCCCATTCTCCTCGAAGACCTGATCGACGAAATTCTTCAGGAACGGTCCGTGCTCGACGACGCGCCGGCGCTGGAGATCGAACCGGAATTGCCGGCCGTGAACGCCGACCCGTCGCTGGCGCGCGCGCTCATTGAAAATCTGCTCACGCTTTTCCGTGTCATCTCCACGGCGGATCATCCCGCGAAACTGATTCTGCGCGCCGGTGTCCTGGAACTGCGCACGGACGCGCCCGGCTTCAAATCGGAAGCCTCGCTTGGGCCGGGCGCTTCGTTGAGTCTTGAAAGCGCGCGGCGGATTGCGGCCGCCAACGGCGGAACGCTCGAGCTGCGCGTCGATCCGGCCGATGGGGTTCGCGTGCGGGTGATGCTAACATGAAATTTTTCCCTGCATGGTCAAAGCGGTTCCCGATATCCTGGCCCGAATTGTCGATCACAAGCGTGCCGAGCTCGCTGAAGCGAGACCGCGCCGCGGCGAGCTTGAAAAACGCGCGGCTTCACGCACCGATTTTCGCGATTTCCGCGCCGCGCTGAAGGCCCGGCCGCCGGCCATCATCGCCGAAATCAAAAAAGCCTCGCCGAGCAAAGGGGTTCTGACTCAACAGTTCGATCCGGCGTCGATCGCGCGCATCTATGCGCAAGGCGGAGCCGCCGCGCTCAGCGTGCTGACGGATCGCGATTTTTTTCAAGGCAGCCTCGACCATTTAAAAGCGGCCTGCGCCGCCGCGCCGGTTCCGGTTTTGCGGAAAGATTTCACCATCGACGAATTTCACATTGTCGAAGCCGCCGCGCACGGAGCCGATGCGATTCTGCTGATCGCCGCACTGCTCGATGAGCGAACCCTTCGCGATTTTCGCGAATTGGCGGCGCAATTTCGTCTGGCCGCGCTGGTGGAAGTGCATGATGAAAGTGAACTCGCCGCGGCAATCGATTCCGGTGCCGAAAACGTCGGCGTCAACAATCGGAACCTGCATACGTTTGAGGTGAAACTGGAAACGTCGCTTCGGCTACTCGAAAAAATTCCGAGCGATGTGGTGAAAGTCGCCGAAAGCGGCATTGAATCGCGGGAAGATGTTCGCCGTCTGGCCGGATTCGACGCGTTCCTGGTGGGCGAGCATCTCATGAGATCCTCCGATCCAGCCGCGGCGCTGCGCGAGCTACGCTCATGATGGTGAAAATCTGCGGAATCACCAGACGCGAGGACGCCGTAGCCGCGGCGGAAGCAGGAGCGTCGGCCCTCGGGTTCATTTTTTATCCGAAAAGTCCGCGCTACGTCACGCCGGAAAAAGCGCGCGAGTTGGGCGATGGGCTCGAAACGTGGAAGGTCGGCGTGTTCGTGGATGAATCGCCGGAGTCGGTCGCGACGATCATGGCCGAAGCGAAGCTCGACGTCGCGCAGATCTACGGGAACTATCTGAACACGAGGAAGGCGCGGGTTTGGCGCGCGGTCCGCGTTTCAGAGGGCGGCATATTTGGTTTCAGCAACTGCGAGGCGCTCCTTCTCGATAGCTCGGCCAACGGAGCGACTTTCGATTGGACCGCCGCGCCCCAGCTTGCGGGTCGAGACGCCGCGCTGCACGTCATCATTGCCGGCGGACTCAATCCGTCCAACGTCGGTGAAGCGATCCGCATCGCCCAACCCTGGGGCGTCGACGCCAGTTCCGGTTTGGAATCTTCGCCCGGAATTAAAGATCACGAAAAAGTGCGGCAATTCATAAAAGCCGCGCGGGAAACAGCATCATGATGACCTCGCAACCGGATTCCACCGGCCACTTCGGTCCCTACGGCGGCCGCTTCGTGCCCGAAATCTTGATGGCTCCGCTCGAGGAACTCGAGCGAGCCTATCGCGATGCTCGCCAAGATCCGCAGTTTCAAGCCGAGCTGAACGATCTGCTCAAGAACTACGCCGGCCGTCCCACTCCGCTTTATCACGCCCGTCACCTGAGCGAATCTTTAGGCGGCGCAAGAATTTACCTCAAGCGTGAAGACCTGCTGCACACCGGCGCGCATAAAATTAACAATTGTCTCGGCCAGGCATTATTGGCCCGGCGCATGGGCAAGAGACGCGTGATCGCCGAAACCGGAGCGGGTCAACATGGCGTCGCCACGGCGACCGTTTGCGCGCTGTTCGGCTTCGATTGCACCGTTTACATGGGCGAAGAAGATATGCGCCGGCAACGGCTGAACGTGTTTCGCATGCGCATGCTCGGCGCGAAAGTGGTCAGCGTAGTGAACGGCAGCCGCACGTTAAAAGATGCCATCAGCGAAGCCATGCGCGATTGGGTGACCAACGTTCAGACCACCCATTATCTGCTCGGCTCCGCGCTGGGCGCGCATCCGTATCCGATGATGGTGCGCGATTTTCACCGCGTGATCGGCGAGGAAACGCGCGCGGAAATTTTGCAGCGCGAAGGCCGCCTGCCCGATTGGATTTTCGCCTGCGTCGGCGGAGGCTCCAACGCCATCGGCATGTTTCACGCGTTTTTAAATGATGAAAACGTGCGCCTGATCGGCATCGAAGCCGGCGGCCATAGCGATCGATTGGGCGAACATGCCGCGCGCTTTTCCGGCGGATCGCCGGGCGTGCTGCACGGCGCGCACAGCTACCTTTTGCAGGATGACGACGGCCAGGTCGCGCTGACCCATTCGGTTTCGGCCGGCCTCGATTATGCGCTGGTCGGGCCGGAACATGCGTGGCTGCACGATCAGCATCGCGCCGAATATACTTCGGTCGGCGACCGTGACGCGCTGGACGCAGCCAAGCGCCTGGCGCGAACCGAGGGAATCATTCCCGCGCTCGAATCGGCGCACGCCGTCGCCGAAGCGATCCGCCGTGCGCCTGGCAAAAAATCGGCGCTTTACGTGATTAATTTGTCCGGCCGCGGTGACAAAGACGTAGACATCTACCGCGAGAATTTTCCCAATCTCGATGAGCCGAATCCAGTCACTGTTTAACAAGCGAAAAGCGCTGATCGCCTATATCACCGCGGGCGATCCCACGCCGGAACGCACGCCGCAGCTGGTGGCCGCACTGGAACGCGGCGGCGCGGATCTGATCGAGCTGGGCGTTCCTTTTTCCGATCCTATCGCCGACGGCCCGGTGATCCAGCGCGGGGCCGAGCGCGCCTTAAAATCGGGCACCACGGTCAAAAAAGTCCTGGAAATCGCGCGTCGGATTCGCGAAAAGTCGCAAATTCCGCTGCTGTTATTCACGTATTTAAATCCCGTTTTGCGCTACGGGCTCGACCAACTGGCGAAAGACGCGAAAGCCGCCGGCATCGATGGCTGCCTGCTCACCGATTTGAGCGTCGAAGAAGCATCGCCCTACGTGAACCTGATGCGATCGGCCGGACTCGACACGGTTTTTCTCGCCGCGCCCACTTCGACTCCGGAGCGATTGAAGCTGGTGGCTCAATATTCCACCGGTTTTGTGTATCTGGTCTCGCGAACCGGCGTCACCGGCGAGCGAGCATCCGTTTCGGATTCGATTCAGCCTTTAGTGCAATCGATGCGCGCGGCGACGACGCTTCCGTTGGCCGTCGGATTCGGAATTTCCACTCCCGAACAGGCCCGCGAAGTAGCGCATCTGGCCGATGGCGTCGTCGTCGGCAGCGCCTTTGTGCGCTTGATCGAACAGAACGGCGATCTCGAATCGTTCGCGCGGTCGCTCCGCAAAGGAATCGATTCGTGACCAGAGATGAAGCCATAAACGCCCTGGCGAAGCATCGCCGCGAAATCGACGCGATCGACGTCCAATTGCTCCAATTGCTGAACCAGCGCACGCGCGTGGTGGAATCGATCGGCCAGATCAAGCAGGCCGCGCACCTGCCCATCTATGAGCCGAAACGCGAAGACGACGTCTTTCGCAACGTGACCGAAAATAATCGCGGACCGCTCGGCTCCGACGCGCTGAAGCGCATCTTCGAGCGGATCATCGATGAGATGCGCAGTCTGCAAAAAATGCGCCGCGAAGGTGAGAAATGAGTGGTGGCGCACGCACTCCTGCGTGCCGCGTCGAGACTTTCTCGACGCGCCGCGGGGCATCGACAGAGTGT
>DATJNW010000089.1:0-74471 GCA_035507655.1 Bryobacteraceae bacterium
ATGAAAACGCCGGTTTATTTCGATAATCATGCGACGACGGCCGTCGATCCGCGGGTGTTTGAGGCGATGCGGCCGTATTTTTGCGAAATTTTCGGGAATGCGGCCAGCCGCAACCATAGCTTCGGATGGCAGGCGGCCGACGCGGTGGAAAAAGCGCGGAAACAGGTTGCCGAATTGATCGGCGCGGCGCCCAAAGAAATCGTTTTTACCAGCGGGGCGACGGAATCGAATAATCTGGCGATCAAAGGGGTTCGGGCGAAACACATCATTACCGTGGCGACCGAGCATAAGGCGGTGCTCGATACCTGCCGTCGGCTGGACCGGGTGACTTATCTGCCGGTGGGGCGCTCTGGGTTGATCGATTTAGAGGAATTGCGCTCGGCGATTACCGAGGAAACCGGGCTGATCAGCGTGATGTACGCGAATAACGAGATCGGCGTGGTGCAGGATCTGCGCGAAATTGGGGCGATGGCGAAAGAACGCGGGGTGCTGGTGCATTCCGATGCGGCGCAGGCGGTGGGAAAAATTCCCATCGACGTGCGGCGCGACAACATCGATCTGCTTTCGATCAGCGGGCATAAGATTTATGGGCCCAAGGGAGTGGGCGCGCTGTATGTTCGCTCGCGCGATCCGCGGGTTTCAGTGGAAGCGCAGATGGACGGCGGCGGGCATGAGCGCGGGATGCGCAGCGGGACGCTGAACGTGGCGGGGATCGTCGGGTTGGGCGAGGCTTGCGCGATCGCGCAGCGGGAAATGGCGGAAGAGTCGGCGCGGCTGGGCGGGTTGCGCGATCTTTTAAAGGATCGGATTGTGGCGGGGTTGGATGAGGTCGCGGTGAATGGGTCGATGGAGCGGCGGCTGCCTAATAATCTGAATTTGAGTTTCGCGTATGTGGAAGGCGAGGCGCTGCTGATGGGGTTGAACGATGTGGCGGTGTCGAGCGGGTCGGCGTGCACCTCGGCGACGATGGAGCCGAGCTACGTTTTGAAGGCGCTGGGCGTGGGGGATGAGCTGGCGCATTCCTCTATCCGGTTCGGGTTGGGAAGGTTCAACACGCGGGAAGAAGTGGAGTACGTCGCGGGGCGGGTGATTGAGGTGGTGAAGAAGCTGCGGGAATTGTCGCCGTTGTATGAGATGCGGGCGTAGGGGCTACCGACTGGGCGGCTGAAAAACTCACGATTTCGCGGTTATCGATTAATCGTCTCTTTCAGGCTGATGCGGGACGGTTACGCTGCGATGAGCGCGAGCTGCTTCCTGGACAGAAACCGGCGCTTTCGATTGGGAGCTCATTTCAATACATCGCAGGGCCGACGAGCGGACCGGCGGTGGGTGACGACACTTGGCCGCTGCGTAGGATCAATCATAATCCGCGTTGATCGTGAGGTGGGAGAACCCCCGCCATTACTGGCGGGGCTGTATGATGGTGCCCAGCCGGACTGCGGAATGAACGTTCCACCGGTTTTGGGAACGGTGGAGTAAGATTTACTAGAGGGATTCGGAGAAGATCGTCTGAAAATAAACGATCTTCAATCTGGACCCGTGGTTGCTGAGCGGAAACATGATGCGGTTTCACGTAGTACGCACGGGCGTCGTCCTTCTTGCCGTCGCCACGCTCGCCCGGAGCGGTGAGCTTTCTCCCTCGACGATTCAGGCCTGGAACGAATATTTATCGACGGTCGAAAGCTGCGCCCAACAGCGGCTGGAGGCGGGAAAGACGTTCCTGTGGATCGATGAGGCGCCGGATCGCGCGGCGCGGCTGCGGGATGGCGAGGTGATCGTGAGTCCGGGAAGCCCGCACCAGCCGCAGCGGGTCGCGTCGGGATTGATTCATGACTGGATTGCGGCGGCGTTTATTCCCGAGACGGGAATTGACCGCGTGATCAGCTCGCTGCGGGAATACGATGAATATTCGCAGATCTACCGGCCGGCGGTGGTGCGCTCGAAGGAGCTTTTCTCAGACGGCGACCAGGACCGGTTTTCGTTATTGCTGATCAGTAAAGGCATCGCGAAAATGGCGGTGGACGCGGAATTCAATTCGACGTTCACGCGCAGCGGCAACCGGGCCTGGCGCGTGGCGCGGGCGACGCATCTGCGGGAAATCGAGGATTACGGCCAGCGCGGCCAAAAAATGCTGCCCGAGGATCACGGGATGGGCTACGTGTGGCGTTTTTATTCCATTTCACGGATGGAAGAACGCGACGGCGGAGTGTACCTGGAAACCGAACTGGTGGCGCTGAGCCGCGATGTTCCGGCGTCGATTGAATGGCTGATCGCGCCGATGATCCGGCGGGTGGCAAAGAACGCGCTTTCGGCGATGCTCGAAGATACGCGCAAGGCGGTGATCGATCCGCCGGAGCGGGTGAGCGCGACGTCGGCGCAGCGGCACGGCCGGTAGAGGAAGAGGCCGCCGGGATTGCTGGAGGGGCTGGGAAGGATTATTGACGCCTCTCTTTTTCGAGCAGTGATTCGTGCAATAAATCACGGCAGGTGCGGGTGGGGCAGGCTCCCAGCCTGCCTGGTCGGCTCAACAAGAGGCGGGCGGCGCGCCCGCCGGCAGGCCGGGGGCCTGCCCCACTAAGATCAGTGTTTTCGGGGACGGGAGGCTGGAGACGGCGACCAACGCGCTCCGTAACCGTCGCGCCTCGCCGATGCCCTTGAGGCACGTCATGAAAATCGTTCTTCGGCAATCTTCCTGAGCCGACCGCTCGCCTCTGAGAGCCTGTTCCTTATTTGCAACCTCAGTGCACTGCTAGACGTGAAATAATTGTCCAGAGGGAAAATCCAATGGCAGAATACGCACATCCTGAAGCGCTGGTGTCCACCGATTGGGTGGCGCGGCATGCCCAAGATTCGAACGTCCGCGTGGTTGAAGTGGACGTGGATACGAACGCTTATAAAGAAGGCCATGTTCCGGGCGCGATCGGCTGGAACTGGACGACGCAGCTTTCTGACACCGTCCGCCGCGATATTTTGAACAAACACCAGATCGAAAAATTGCTGTCCGATTCAGGGATCTCCAACGATACCACGGTGATCCTGTATGGCGATAACAATAACTGGTTCGCCGCATGGGCGTTCTGGGAAATGAAGATGTACGGGCACAAGGACGTTCGCATGATGAACGGCGGACGGAAAAAGTGGCTGTCGGAGGGACGCGAGGTTTCAACCGATGTTCCCCAGCCGGCGGCGGCGACGTATCACGCGACGGGTCCGGACAATTCGCTGCGCGCGTTTCTCGATCAGGTGCAGGCGGCGCTGTCGGCGCGGTCGCATCACATGGTGGATGTGCGGAGTCCGCAGGAGTTCTCGGGGGAAATTCTGGCGCCTCCGGGATTGCCGGAAACGTGCCAGCGCGGCGGGCACGTTCCGCACGCGCGCAATGTGCCGTGGGGCAAGGCGGTGAACGAGGACGGAACGTTCAAATCGTTGGATGATTTGAAGGCGTTGTATGGCGGCGAAGGAGTGGACGGGTCGAAACCCGTGATTGCCTACTGCCGAATTGGGGAACGATCCAGTCATACATGGTTCGTGCTGAAGTATCTGCTGGGCTACGACCGGGTGGTGAATTACGACGGGTCGTGGACGGAGTGGGGCAATCTGGTCGGCGCGCCGGTGGAACGAGGGGCCTCGGCGGCGAAAACAGCATGAAGGTCGAGGATTTTGCCGAGCGCCAGCTGGAGATTGACGGCTGGCCGGTACACTTGATTTCGTACAGAATCGGCGAGCTTTTCCACTGCAAGGCGGATAATGTCTCGCCGGGCGCGGGGTTGGCGCGGACGACCGGAGCGACGCGCGAAGAGGCGGAACAGAAAGCCATCGCGCGGGCGAAGGAGTTGCTGGGGCGGACGCGGCGGGTGGAGATTTAGCGCGCAAGAACGCTGGCGCAGGTCAGAAACCTGCTCATAAACATCAAAACAGCAGCTTGAGCGCGAACTGGATCTGGCGCGCGGGATAGGTTGTTCGGATCTGGCCGAACGAGGACGTCGAAATGTCCGTCCCGGGAATGCCGAAGTTGGTGTGATTGGTCAGATTGAAAAATTCCGAGCGGAATTGCAGTTGCGCCAGCTCGCGAATGCGGAAGGTTTTGTTCACTGAGAAATCCCACTGCTCAAATCCCGGCGAACGGAAGGCGTTGCGGCCCACATCGCCGAACGGATAATTTCCCGCCGGGGTGGCGAACGTGTAGCCCGCGAAATAGGTGTTGAGCATCTGCGATTTGGTCTGACTGGCGGCGCTGCCGGAGACGTTGGGACGCAGGAACGGCTCGCCGCGATAATCATTCGACAGAGAACTGATCTCTTCGGTGGTGGTCGGATTATAGTAAACATTCAGCGGCAGGCCGGTGTGCGCGGTGTTGATGGTGTTCAATTCCCATCCGCCGAGGACGCCGTCGACGATCGGGTTCAGGTTCGACGCGTACTTGCGTCCCTTGCCGAAGGGAAGATCGTAGACGACGCTGGTGACGTTGTTGAACTGCACATCGAAGCTCGAGGGACCGGCTTCCTGCGCCAGATTATGAATGTTCTGCGGATTGGCCTCGACGTATCCGGCGAAATATTCGAGCGCCTGCTCGGAATCGCCGATGGCTTTGCCCCAGGTGAAGGAGTTGAGGAAATAGAGGCCGCTGGTGAAGCGATGCTCTAAGCGCGCCGACAGTCCTTCGTAATGATTGTTGCCCGCCGGATCGACCCAGGTGATGGGACCGTAGTTCGGAATCGGCACCCGCTGCGCGTAGGTGAGCGTGGTGCCGTTCATGTTCGGCGCGGCCTGGTTGTAATCGGCGAGGATCGGCAGATCCAGGCTGTGGTTGCCGTTATAGGAAAGCTCCACCACGGTGTCCTTCATGATTTCGCGCTGCACCGACAGGAACCAGTTCTGCACGTAGGACCACGGGAAATTCGCGGGCACGTAATCGACGTTCGAAACCGCGGGATTGAAGCTGGACGGATTGGCGATGCCGGTGGAAAAGCTGTTCGACGTGGTCAGGAACGTGGAAGGAACCGGTCCGCCGGCGGGCATGGTCTGGCTGAGGACGCCGAACAGCGCCAGCGGCGCGTTGATGCCTTCGAGCGCGCTGCCCGGACGATTGAAGAAGTCGTAGCTGATGCCGTAGCCGGCGCGAACCACGGTTTTCGGAGTGATGTTGTAGGCGAGGCCGAGGCGCGGCTGAAAATCGGTGTAATTGGGATGCGAGAGCGATCGATTGTACAGGCTGCCGCCGGTGGCGCGGACCATGGTATTGGTGCTGGGATCGAAATCGGACCAGTTGTTGTCGCGGTCGTAGAGCGGCGTGGCGAATTCCCAGCGCAGGCCGACGTTGACGGTCAGCTTGGGAGTGACGCGCCAGTCGTCCTGAAGGTACAGGCCGTGGACTTGCTGGCGCAGGTTCGAGACAAAATTGTTGCCGAGGTTCACCTGGCTCGGCAGGCCGAAGATGAAATCGGCCAGATTGTAGCTGGTGGCGTCCGACGTGATGGAGCAGCCGGCGGCTTCGCCCAACTGCGCGCAGCTGGGTTTGCTGAACTGGCCGGCGTAAGTGTCCTGGCCGTACAACGGGTTCACGTCGAGAACTTCGGTGCGGATGACGGTCAGCTCATAGCCCATTTTGAGTGAATGCTGGCCGATCTGCTTGGAGAAATTGAATTTCGGATCGAACGAGGTGGGGTTCTGGAACTGCGGGTTGCTGGTCTGGCGGCCGAGCGAGGTGGCGAAGCCGCTGATCGATTGCGTGTCGATCCCGCCGGTGAGATTGGGCGAGGTGGGCAAGCCGGCGAAGCCGCCGAACAGGGAGGCCATGCTCGGACCGCCGATATAGGGCGGTTCCTTGCCGGCCAGCACGTGGGTGAAGCCGAAACGCGCTTCGAAAATGGAACTGGCGTTGACGGTCCAGGTGTAGCCGATGGAGGCGTTCTGATCGAGGGTGTGAATATACCCGTTGCCGTCGCCGCCGGAGGGTCCGGTGAGGTCCGGCGCGAAATATTGCAGATCCTTCCGCTGGCTGAAGCGCAGAAACAGCGACATTTTATCGTTGATCTGATCGTCGATTTTGGCGTCGTATTTATCGCTGTAATCGCGGATCAGGAGCAGCGCTTCATCGTTCGAGGACCGGCTGGTGGGCGCGCCCGCGTTCACCGGAGGCAGATTGCCGAGCGCATAGGCCGCGAACGGGTTCAGTTGCTTGATCGGAATCGGCGTGTTGGCCGGATAAACCGTCTGCGTCAGAGGATCGACGACGGGAACGGGGAGACTTCCCTGGCGGTCGTTCATGCTGGGGATGGAATCGTAGTTAAGATAATTCTGCAACTGGCGATAGCCTTCGTAATCGCCGAACCAGAAGAGTTTGTTTTTGATGAACGGTCCGCCGATGTCGAGGCCGAACTGATTGCGCTGAAGGGTCGGCTTGAACAGCAGCGGAGTGAATTGAAAACCGTCGGCGTTGAGATCGGTGTTGCGCAGAAATTCCCAGCCCGCGCCGTGAAACTGATTGGTTCCCGATTTCATCACCGCATTCACCACGGCTCCGCCGACGCGTCCGTATTCGGCGCTGTAATTCTGGGTGATCACTTTGAATTCGGCGATGGCGTCGGGCGAGGGCTGCACGGTTTGCGAGGAATAGCCCTGGTTGCTGGTGCCGTACATGTTGTTGTCCAGGCCGTCCAGCAGGAAATCGTTATAGGTGCTGCGCATGCCGTTCACGTTGAAGGAGGCTTCGCGCGGCGTGCCGCTGGCGGAAAAAGAAATGGCGATCGGCGATTTGATGGTGTTGGTGGCGAGCAGCGCGAGATCGGCGTAATTGCGGCCGTTCAAGGGGAGCTCGACCACTTGCTGGGTGTTGACCACCTGGCCCTGCTCGCTCGAATCGGTTTCGAGGACCGAAGCGGCGCCGGTGACGTTCACGGCGGTGTTCACTTCGCCGACCTGCATGGTGAGATCGACGCGCTGGCGCGCGTTCACGTCGACGGCGATATTGGCGGCGACGGCGGTGGCGAATCCGGTGGCTTCGGCGCTGACGGTGTAGCGTCCGACCTTGACGTTGGCGAAATCGAAATTTCCGGCGGCATCGGTGCTGGTTTTGGTGTCGATGCCAGTGTCCTGATTGTGCAGGGTGACGGTGGCTTTGGCGACCACCGATCCGCTGCTATCGCGCACGGTTCCCAGCACTTCGGCGTTTTCAAATTGCGCTGCGGCGGACCCGGCCAGAAGCGCGCACAACACGGCTGCTGAACAAAATCGTGACATTGAAAAAACCCCTCTTCGGACACCTTAGCACGTGGGGTTTCTTGACGCATTTCAGTTTGATGAAAATTTGGTTTCAAGTAAGCCGCCAGGCTTGCGCTCCACTGTCTTAGCGCAGACGAAGGCGGAGGAAAATATTTACGCCAGCAGGATGCGAGGCGTAGTAGGGCTTGATCGCCCCGGGAAGCGAATAGAGCGAAAAATTCGCGCCCAGTCCTGTTTCCAGGTGACGGATGAAATCCAGGTCGCGGATGTAGCCGAGAGTGTAAACTCCGATCCGAAACGTGCTGCCGTAGAGAACATCGATGTGCTGTTCGAGCGCGGGGTTGTCGACGAAGAGTTCGTCTTTATCAGCCAGTTCGATTCGTCCGGTGAGGAAATTTTTCCGCGCGACCGGCAGCACCGATTCGGCCAGATAGGAATTGAGATTGCGCTGAACCGCGGTTTCGTGGACGCGGCCCCAGATCAGGCTCGACGACCACGCCTGGCCATCGCCGAGCGGTTTGCTGTATTCAACCGAAGCACTGGAACGGAACTGGTCGCCGGGTTCGAGCGCTTCGGGATGCGTGAGATGGCCTACGGACACCTGCGCGGCCCAGTTGGGCGATGGGAAATACCACAGGCGCGTGGACCAGGAATTGAGCGGGCCGGTTTGAATGATCCAGCGGTTTTCGCCCGGCTCGCTGCCGTAAAATCCGCTGGCTTCGAGCTTCATTTTTTTGTACGTTAGGCCGGCGGTGAGCACTTCGTCGGAGATGTGCGTCGAATCCTGAAGATGATGCGAGATGGGAGCCTGCGGCAGATCGAGCGCGGAGGCGCGATGCGGGTAGGCGACCGGTCCGAGGGCGGGATCGCCGACGGGGGCGAAATAGAGATCGAGAATGGTGTGCCCGGCGATTTGGCGGGTGTAGTGGAATCCCAGGGCCATGATGAGATTGTGCGGATGCTGCTCGTCGACCAGCGGAATGCCGTAGGCGGTTTCGCCGGTCTGGAACAACAGCGGGTAGCTGCGATTGGTGATGGTGGCGGGTTCCAGGCTGAGCATCAGGACCGCTTCAAACGCCGCGCGTGCGCCGATGGGATGGGTGGCCGCGGCCATGAACCAGTTCGTGGAATAAAGCTTGTCGTGGCCGCGCGGGCCGGTCTGCTGGGTATCGACCAGGAAGGCGTTGGCCATCAACATGGTGTTCCACAGGCCGAAATGGGTCAGTACCATGGGCATTGGCCAGGCTTGGGGATTCACCGACGTGCCCGAGGCGAGATTCATCAGATACATGGATGCGGCGTTCGTGTCGCCCATGTTCATATTGGACATGTTCATTGGCTGCGCGCGCAGAGTGGTGGCGCAGAGAAGGAAGAGAGTAGCGGATCGCAAATGAAAGATCTCCTTTCGCCGCGGGAAGCGGCAGTGCGGTCGTCGATGGTGAAAGGAGATCTAAATTCTTAGAACGGCGCGCGCCCCATCACGCGCGGGTGGCGCGGTCAGGATCAGCGGCGCGATGGCGGAGAATACAGGCTCGACGCGCGCGGAAACGGGAGCGCCGACGGTCATTTGCGGCGCGACGTGCGGCGCTTTGTTGAGCACCGCGGTGATGGTCTGGTGCGCGCAGATGGTGGCGTGAGGCGCGTGGGAGTGGCACGGCGCGGCGCATTCGGCCGAGACGCAGTCGGCGGCACACTGAAGTGCTCCGAAAATCAGGGCGACTGCCGCGAGGATCGCGAGAATGCGAGTCTTTCGAGACACTACGGAATTAATGTAGCACGCGACGAGGGCGGCCTATTAGGCCGCCGCAGGCCGGGGGCCTGCCCCACTTGAGCAGGCCAGCTGACGAGCCGGTGAGAACGGTTTACGGTCTAGCGTTGCGCGCTGGAGCGGCCGCGGCCGCGCCCCGCTTCGGATTTTCCGGCGTCCAGGTGGTCCCAGTTGAGAATCGCGTTGAAGCCGAGGAAATAGGTTCCCTGCGTCTGCCAGCGCCAGAACGGGCGCAAAGCGAACATCACGATGTGGCCCTTTCCGAGCGTCGTGTCGAGCGCCGCGGGATGGCCCGCTAACGCCTGGCCGCCGGCGAGAGTTCCGCTCAGCAGCAGGTCGTTCGGGTTCTGGCCGAAGGAAACCACCACGCGCGGGGGCGGAGCTTGGGGCATTCCGAAGCCGCCGTAGCCGCCGCCGAAGCCGCGTCCGCCGGCTTCCTCACCGCGGCCGCGCCCGCTGCGTTCCGTGGAGGTATCGAGCGGAGCCACGTGAATCGGAGTCGCGTTCGGGGTGATGTCCGGAGCCGCCGCGTCCGCGCCGCCGCGTCCGCCGAATCCGCCGCCGCGTCCGCCGCGGCCTCCGCCGGAGATGGCGAACACCGGGTCCTGATTGAAATAAACCGGCAGATCGCGGAGTTCGTAGCCGTAGGTGATGGGGCTCTTGGCATCGGTGATTTGCGCGCGCACGATCGATCCGCGGGCGAAAAGCTGGTTGGGATGCTCGACCGTAACGCCGGGCGCCAGGCCCATTTCGGAGACGAAGGCGGCGGTGGAACCTTCGGTGATCAAGGTGCCGCCGTCTTCGACGAATTTCGCCAGCTCGGCGAGGCCGTCGAGGCCCATGCCGCCGCGAATATCCGCCGCCTGATCGAGCGCGCCCAGGTGCGGCGTCAGCTCGTTCCGTTCGTAAGGAACGGGATCGGGGCCGATCTTGGGAATGCCATCGAGCAGCGACTGCGAGGTGCCGCCCACGTGCGGGAAAATGATCACGTCGTATTTCGCGCGCAGATTGCCGTTGCGCAGCGTGGTATCGGCGAAATAAGTGTAGGGGACGCCGTAATGGTCGAGCGAAGCGCGCACCCAGCCTTCATCCTGCGTGCGCTCCCAGGTGTGCACGTAGCCGATTCGGGGAACGTCCATCGGATGCGTTTTCACCGAAGGCTCGTCGGAAACCGCCCAGGCCATCAGGCCGTCGGCCACGATGTCGGAGCGGAGCGCGTTCAGGTCGGCGTTGGGAATGATGAACGCGCCGGCGCGGAAATTGTGGCCGGCGGCGCTGAAATCTTCTTCCGCGGCCAACATTTTTACGTCAGTATGTTTGAAACGGAAGCCCATCAGGGAGTTGTCGGTGGTGTGGTCGATGATCAGCGTGGTTCCGCTGCCGTCGATCCCTCCCGCCGGATGGACATCGGCGTGGAGCAGGGTCATGGGATGGTCGAGCACGGCTTTATCGGTGATCGGCACCAGCGTCACGTTGCGCATATACTGCATGGTCCAGCCGGTGTCGTCGTAGGGACGCGGATTCTGAATCGGATAATTCTGCACGGCGAAATACATGTCGGCGAGGGTGCGGAAGGGCTGATCGGCGCGGATGACGTAATCGCCGGCGGCGATCTGGGCGTTGCCGGCTTCAAACGCGGAATCGGCCGTGTCCACTTCAAGGCCCTGATGGCGCAGCGAATTGATCATATCGGCGGCGTCCTCGCGGCGGCGCTGATTGGCCGGAATTAGCCAGGCAAAAGTCGGACCGTCTTTGCCTTTGTCCACCGAGCGCTTGTTGATATCCCAATAATTTTCGAGATAAAGCTGCTTCTCCGTGGCTACTTTATGCAGCGCGAAGAGCATCGCGGATTCCTGAATGTTGGTATTGTTGCGCGGTCCCCATTTGATGGAGGGCAGCGGCGGATTGGGGCGATACCATTCGCGGCTGGTCTGCGTCGGCGAAAGGCGCAGGTTCGGGTTGATGTCCGGTCCGTAGCTTTGCACTTCATAGAAACGGCCGAAGGAATTGTGCGTCAGCGCGATCCAGAACAGGTAATTCGGCACCCAGCCGTCGTAGTAGCCGTAGGTCCAGACGCCGGGGACGCCGCGCCGGGCCATTTCCATGATTTCCGTTTCGGCCAGCATCCACCATTCATCCACCTGAATCGGATCGAGCGCGGGATTGTAGGGGCCGGTGCCGGTGGAGACATATAAATACGACTGGGCTTCGTGCAGATCGTGGAAAACGGTGGGGTGCCATTCGAGCACTTCTTTGGTGATGTTCTGGGTGAGGTTCAAAAGCTGGCCCATGCCGTCGCGATTGTTGTCGTGCTGGACGTATTTGCCCCAGTACATCAGCGGCGGGCGCTGTTTGCCGGTTTTTTTGCCGTAGTAATACGTGTCCACCTCTTTTTCACGCCCGTCGACTTCGATCACCGGCGTGATCAGCGTGATCACGTTGTTGCGAATCTCCTGGATGAACGGCGTTTCTTCGATGGCCAGGCGATAGGCCAGCTCGATCAGCATTTCCGGTCCACCGGTTTCGGGCGAATGGATACCGCTGTTGATGTAGTAAATGGGTTTGGCGGTGTGCAGCAGGCGCTGGGCCTCGGCTTCGCTGGTTTTGCGCGGATCGGTCAGCGCGCCGAGCATGTCGCGGTAACGATCGAGATTGCGGATCGTCTCCTCATCGGCGATGGCGATCAGCACCTCATCGCGGCCTTCTTCGCTCTTGCCGATGACGTAGAATTTGACGCGGGGCGAAGCAGCGGCGAGGGCTTTGTAGTAGCGCTCGATGTCGGCGGCGTAGGTCAGCTCGCCGGGCGTGCCGGGGATGCGGCCGAAGAATTTCAGCGGCGACGGGACGGTCGCGGACGCGGGCATGTGATCCACCAGTTCGGTGGTGATGCGCGGGTCTTGCAAATATTGCTTGATGAGACGAGTGTATTCCTCGTCCATTTTTTGTTGGCCGAAGAGCGGCAACACGAGGAGTGCGGCCAAGGCAGCGCGAAGTTTCATAAAAGAAATGCTATCACTAGTTCTCGGGTAGTGCCTGAGATCCGCGTTGATTCGCGGCGCTATAACGCGCACTCGAGCCCCGCCAGTCATGGCGGGGGCTCTCATCCTTCACGATCAACGCGAATTTCAGACACTATAGTTCTCGGGCGGGTGGATGAAGATTCTCATCTCGGGAGCGGGCATCGCCGGACCGACGCTGGCTTATTGGCTGGCGCGCGCCGGATTTACGCCGGTGCTCGTCGAGAAAGCGCCGCGCCTGCGCAGTGGAGGATACATTATCGACTTCTGGGGCGCGGGGTTTGAAATCGCCGGCCGGATGGGCTTGATCCCGGAACTCCACAGGACCGGGTTCGTGGCGCAGGATGTGCGCGTGGTGAACGGCGAGGGAAAACGGATCGCGGGTTTTCCGGTGAGCGCGTTTGTCCGCATGACCCGGGGGCGCTACGTGAGTCTTCCGCGCGGCGACCTGGCCGCGGCCATCTTCCGCCACATCGAAGGCAGCGTCGAAACGATTTTCGGGGACAGCGTGGCCGCGATAGAAGAGGGCCAGGCGGGCGTCCGGGTGACGTTCGAAAGCGGACGGGCCGGCGATTTCGATCTGGTCGCCGGAGCCGACGGGCTGCACTCGCGCGTTCGAGAGCTGGTGTTTGGCGCGGAGGCGAATTTCGAAAAATATCTGGGCGTCAAGGCCGCGGCGTTTGAAGCAGCGCGATACCGGCCGCGGGATGAGCTGGCCTACGTGATGCACACCGAAGTGGGCCGCCAGATTTCGCGAGTCGCGATGGGCGGTGACCGGACCATGTTTCTGCTCACCTGGGCGGATGCCGATCCGCGGCTGCCGCGCGACGCGGGCTCGCAAAAGGAGGTGTTGCGGAGAGAATTCGGAAATTGCGGCTGGGAAGGGCCAGCGATTTTACAGGCGCTCGATGCGGCGCAGGAGTTGTATTTCGATCGCGTCAGCCAGATCCGCATGGACGGCTGGACGCGCCGACGCGTGACCTTGCTGGGCGATGCGGCGTCGTGCGTATCGTTGCTGGCGGGGGAGGGTTCGTCGCTGGCGATGGCCGGCGCGTATCTTCTCGCGTGGGAGCTGCGGCGCGCGGCCCCGGATTACGCCAGTGCGTTGGCGCGCTACCGCCAGCGATTTCTGCCACTGGTCGAAAGGAAACAGAAATCGGCGCTGCGGTTTGCGGGATTTTTTGCGCCGGAATCCAGAACGTCGCTGTGGCTGCGGAATCAGGTGATGAATTTATTGAAGATCGGCTGGATCGCGGACCTGGCGGTAGGGCGGGATCTGGCGGATCATACCGAGTTGCCGGAATGGGGATAAAGCGGATTTGCAGATTTCAGAGACAGGACGTCAGACCGAGTGGCGTAAGCCGTCAGGCTTGCGCTCGACGCCTGTCGCTTCACCGGCCGCGAGCAGCACAAGCCGGGCGGCTTATGCCACTGCTCCGGTCCGCGAAAACAAAATTGGTGTAGCTCCCAGCAGCTAGAGAACGGTTGGCGAGGTGCTTTAGTGCGACGACACGAGGCGTTGCTTCAAGAGTTATTCGGTTGCGCACGTGACCAGCGGGATACAGTGTGGCGTTTCGGAGACAAATCCGCGGCGGGGCGCGATTGAGCTAAGATATGAGATTCGAAACAAATCTACATAGAAAGGCAACCCCGAGGCGGCTCGCGGCGTCGAAGGAAAAAGACACAAACGAGTCATGCGGGCCGGTATCCCGGAGTCGGCCGCGCGTGCTTTGAGGGTCACCGGTCAATGAGAGCAGTAGGACGCGTTCTGAGATTTCCCCTTTTTCTGATTTGCCTGTTGCCGATCGCCGCGGTGTACGGGCAGGATACCGCGACGCTGAGCGTGATTGTGGTGGATCCCACGTCGGCGGCGGTGCCGGGGGCTCGCGTGGTAGTGGTGGACAGCCATCGCGGGGTGATTCATCAGTCCGATACCAACGACTCCGGGCGCGCGGAATTCGACGACCTGATGCCCAGCGATTACACCATCGAAATCGAGCGGCAGGGCTTCAATAATTACCGCGTCGAAAACATGACGCTGGCGGTGCGCGCGCGGCAGGAATTGCGGGTTCAGCTGCAGGTGGCCGCGGCCGCCGGCACGCGCATCGACGTGGTGGAAAACATGGACACGCTGAGCGCCGATCCGACTTCGGGCACCACCATTCCGCAAACCTTTATCCAGGATATTCCGATTAACGGGCGAAACGTGGAGTCGCTGATTACGCTGGCGCCGGGCATGACTTCGGCGCAGGGCAGTTCGAGCGATGCGGGCGGGTTCAACGCCAACGGGCTGCGGTCGAACATGAATTACTTCACGCTCGACGGAGTCAGCGTGAATCAGCCGGGTGTCGCGGCGGGCGGCGTGGGCGGATTCGGCGGAGGCGGAGGACGCGGCGGATTCGGCGGCGGCGGAGGCGCCGCGGTGGCGGGCGGCGTGGGCGGACCCACCAGCCTGGTGGTGATCGATACGGTGCAGGAAGTGCGGGTGCAGACCATGTCGATCGCTCCCGAATTCGGACGCACGCCGGGCGCGCAGGTGGTGATGACCAGCCGCGGCGGCACCAATCAGTATCACGGGACGCTTTACGATTACCTGCGCAGCGACCAGTTCGACGCCAACAACTGGTTCGCCAACGCCGAGGGATTTACCAAATTCGACGAGCATGAAAGCCGTCCGGGCGGGGTGTTCGGCGGGCCGATTCTGAAAAACCGCACGCTGTTTTTTGTGTCCTTCGAACAGTTGAACCTGACCGCGCCTTCGACGCTGCTGGGCATTGTTCCCGACCTGTCCACGCGCGCGGCGGCGCCGGCCGCGCTGGCGCCGTTTTTGGGCGCCTTTCCGCTGCCGAACGGTCCGGAACTGACGCAAGGATCGGCGGCCTTCTACGGGCAGGTGGCGAATCCGGTGAAAACCACCACCGCGAGCGGGCGCATCGATCAGATCATCAGCCCGCACGCGACCATGTTCGCGCGCTTCAGCGTAACCCCGACCACGTCGGAGCGGCAGACCGCCGACGCGCAGTTAACCAGCCAGGCGCTGCACTCCGATACGGCGACGTTCGGGTTCACCAGTACGCTGCCGGACGAATTTCTGAACGATCTGCGGCTTAATTATTCGATTCTGACCAGCCACACGCAGACGGTGCCGGACACGCTCGGCGGAGCGGTTCCGTTGACCGCCGGCGAAGTATTTCCGCCGGGGATCACGCCGGCCAATGGAATTTTCAACCTGAATATTATCGGCGTGGGCAATTATTCCTACGGCGGCCAGACGCGCAACAAGCAGGCGCAGATCAACGTGGTGGACAGCGCGACCAAAACCTACCTGGCGCACCAGATCAAGATCGGCGTGGACGCGCGGCAGATCCGCAACACCAATTACCTGAACGCGTACCAGCAAAGCGTTTCCTTCAACGGGCTGGAGACCACGGATCTGACGCCGCAATATTCGTTGCTCACCGGCGAGGCGCTGAACGCGCAGGTGACCTCCGCGCTGGGCGAGGTGTATCCCACCTACATCAATTATTCGATGTACGGCCAGGACACCTGGCGCATCACCAAGTGGACCACCATCACTTACGGCGTCCGCTGGGACGTGAATCCGGCGCCCTACGCGCGCTACGGGCAGCAGCCCTTCGCGCTGTCGCCGGACCTGGTGGCGGGCGTGACGCAGAATACGCCGCTCTATCCCACCAAATGGTTCAACCTGGCGCCGCGCTTCGGCGTGGCTTACAACATGAGCGAAAAGCCGGGGCACGAGATGATGCTGCGCGCGGGCATCGGCATCTTTTACGACGTCGGCTACGGCACCACGGCGGGCGCGTTCGATGGCGCGCCGTTTACCGATGTCCGCACCATCTCCGAGCCGCTGTTCCCGCTGAACGCCACGCTGCTGGCGCCGCCGCCGATGCCGCCCTTCCGTCCCTACGGCGTGATCGACGCGGCGGATCTGGGGTTGGTGGCGCCGCGCGTGTATGAATGGAACGGGACCTGGGAAAAGAATTTCGGCACCGGCAACACGCTGTCGATTTCGCTGGTGGGCAATGCCGGGCGCAGCCTGGCGCGCTCGGAAACATCGCCGGCTTACACCTCCGCTTACGATCTGTCGATTCTCACCACCAACGGCGCGGCATCGGATTATGACGCGCTGCAGGTCCAGTTCCGGAAGCGGCTGAGCTCGCGCCTGCAGATGCAGTTGAGCTATACCTGGTCGCACTCGATCGACACGGCGTCGAGCGATTTCGGCGGCGGCGGAGGGTTCGCCACGCTGTACACCGGCGGGCAGCGCGGCGATTCCGATTACGACATCCGCCATTATTTTACGGCGGCCGGCACCTATGAGCTTCCCGCGCCGAAAGCGGCGCTGCTGCGGCCGATCCTCAATAACTGGTTCGTCGATTTCAATGTTCTGGTGCGCACCGGACTGCCCTTCGACGTGGAGGGCGTCAGCACCTGCACCAGCACCGGAACCGCGACCACCACCACCACCTCGAGCGGCACCACCACGACCACCTGCACCAACACGGGATCCAACACGGGACTGTTCGCGCTGGTTCGGCCCAGCTTGAACGGTGATCCGATCTGGGTTTCCAACGCCAATGTTCCGGGCGGAACGCAGCTGAACCCCAACGCCTTCGTGATTCCGACCGGTTATGCGCAGGGCAATCTGGGACGCAACACGCTGCGCGGGTTCGGAGCCTATCAGGCCGATCTGTCGCTGCGGCGGGTGGTCCCGATCACGGAGTCGGTGCGGTTGAACCTGGGGTTGAATGCGTTTAACGCTTTCAATCATCCGAATTTTGCGAATCCCACTCCGGAGCTCGGCGCGAACCTGGCGAGTCCCGAGTTCGGAATCGTGACGCAGATGCTCAACTCGGGGGTGGGCGGCGTCAACACACTTTATCAGCCTGGAGGTCCGCGCTCGATGGAGCTGTTTGTGCGGTTGCAGTTTTGAAAACGCGGATCTTTTCGATTGGAACATCCATGGCACGCTTGAGAGTTTTCACGATTGTTCTGTACGGCGGGGTTTTCGGCGGCGCCGCGCTGGTTTTCGCGCAGGATTCGCAAACGCCGCCGGCGGGACAGAATCCGCCGTCCTCCTCTTCCGCGACGCAAAATCCGCCGCCGGGCGGACAGACCACCGCACCGGCATCGACGGCCACCAATGTGGCGTCCGAGCGGCGGTTTTTCTACGGATTTCGCATCGTCTATTTTCCGCTGCGCCAGTTCGACACCAGCGCGCGGCAGTCGGAGTCCACCAATCCCGTTGCGGATTACACCTACCAGGGGAGCTCCAGTGCGCAGAAAGGCGCGCTGGCCGGGTCCTTCGAGTATGTGATCACGCGGCGGCTATCGGCCGGAGTGGAGTTTTATCTGACCCACGCGACCTACACTTTGACCACCAACGTTCGCACCGGATTGCCGAGTCCGAATTCGAGCACCGACGATCGCCCGGTGACCATGTACGTTCAGAGCAACAAAGCCAACTACTGGGACCTGCCGCTGATTGCGCGCTACCAGGGGATTCGCTCCAAGGGGCTGCTTTCGCACGCCTATTGGCTGGTTGGACCGGAATACCGGCACGTCGGCCGGGTGCGTACCGGCACCGACATTTTTTATCCGGATGGGACCACCGGCTACAACGAGATTCCGACGGTTCCCACCCATCGCAACCAGGTGGGCGCTCTGGTGGGGGTCGGCTGGCGCTTCTTCGATCAGTTCGGGTTCAAGGTGACGCCGGAGCTGCGCTATGTCCGCTGGAACAGCGACGCTTTTCAAGTCCTCGGAGCGGCCTCGACCAAAAATGAGGTGTCGGCGGCCCTGGGCTTCTCGTTCTGATGCGGGGAAGTTCATTCCATATGACTGGCAGACTTATCCCTTTGGCGACGCTGGCGATGCTGGTGACGGGTTGCGCGGAGTCGCAATCGGTGATTCAGACGCTGCTCGGAGGCGCGCCGAATAACATTCCCGCGCTGGCGGCGACGTTGAATAATCCGATCGGCATCGCCCTCGATACCAGCGGCGACATGTACATTTCGGTGCAGGGCATCAACCAGGTGATCAAGATCGGGAGCAACGGAATCGCCAGCGCCTTTGCCGGTTCCGGTGCCATCGGTTTCAGCGGCGACGGCGGTCCGGCGACGCAGGCGGCGCTGAACAATCCGGCGGGACTGGCGGTGGATTCCAGCGGGAACGTGTACATCGCCGATTCGACCAACAACCGTATCCGCATGGTTTCGCCGGACGGGATCATCACCACGGTGGCGGGCAGCGCGGTTTCCACCTACACCGGCGACAATGGCCCGGCCACCAGCGCGGGGCTGCAATTTCCGCTGGCCGTCTCGCTTGATCCCTCCGGCAACATGTACATCGCCGACACGTCGCATTCCGTGATCCGCATGGTGAATCCGGCGGGGATTATTTCGACGTTTGCCGGTGTTGGCTCGGCAGCCACCGGCGGCGATAAAGGTCCGGCGAATCAGGCTCCGCTGAATCAGCCGGCGGGGGTCCTGGCCGATGCGCACGGCAATGTGTACATTTCCGATTCCGGCAACGACACGGTGCGCGTGGTCAGCGGCGGGATCATCAACCAGTTCGCGGGCGATTACGCGGTCGGCAAAACCGGAGATAACGGGTACGCGCTAAACGCGCTGCTCAATTATCCCACCGGGTTGACCGAGGATCAGGCGGGCAACGTCTACATCCTCGATCAAAATAATAATCGCGTGCGGCGCGTCAATCCCGCGGGCATTATCACCAACTACGCGGGCAGCGGCCTCGGCGGCGGCGCGGGCGACCAGGGCATCGCCACCGGCGCGAGCCTGGCGCCGCGGGCGATTTTCATGGATTTGCAGAATAATCTGTACATCGCCGATGGGACTAATAATCGCATCCGCGAAGTTTATGCCTCTAATGGGGTGATCAATACCATCGCCGGCAACGGATTATCGACCACCACGCCGCGCGGGATCATTCTCAACGGCAGCACGATTTATTTTTCGGATACCACGGCGAATCGCGTGCGCGCGGTGAATCTGGCCAACGGATCCACCACGCTGATCGCCGGCAACGGAGTGGCCGAGTTTCAGGGAGATGCCGGCGCGGCGACGGCGGCGTCGATCAACGCGCCGCACGGGCTGGCGATGGACAGCTCCGGCAATTTTTATATCGCCGACACCGGCAACGACGTGATCCGGCAGGTTTGTGCCGGGCAAACAGGATGCCTCACTCCGCCACAGACGGCGGGCGTCGCGGGGACCATCAATACCGCGGTGGGAAATAATGTCGCGACGTTTGCGGGCGACGGCGGCGCGGCCACTTCGGCCTCCCTGAACGCGCCCGGCGACGTAGCCATCGATTCCAGCGGCAATCTATGGATCGCCGATACCGGAAACGAACGGATCCGCGAGGTTTCCGGCGGAAATATCAAAACCGTGGCAGGCGGAGGAAACGACACCAGCGGAACCGGTCCGGCGACCAGTGAACGGCTCTCCGCGCCGGGCGGAATCACGGTGGAACCGGGCGGCACCATTCTGTTTTCCGATTCGAGCAACAATCGCGTGCTGCGGCTGCTGGCCAACGGCACCTTGCAACTGGTCGCCGGCGGCAATGGAGCCGGATTCACCGGCGACGGCGGTCCGGCGACGTCGGCGAAACTTCGGAATCCGCAGGGATTGAGCGAAGATTCCTCGGGAAATATTTATATCGCCGATACCGGCAACGACGCGATTCGCCAGGTGGGGTCGGACGGCATTATTGCGACCGTCGCCGGACTGGGACCAACGGCCAGCGGAGCGGGTACGGCCGGCTACAACGGCGACGGCAGCCCGGCGACGTCATATTCTCTGAGCCAGCCCACCAACATGTACGCCGCGGCGAATTGCCAGGTGATTATTTCGGACACCTCGAATCATCGCATCCGGCAATTGTCGGTGAGCGTGGAATATACCATTACAACCAGTCCGACGGGATTGCAGGTGATCGTCGATGGCCAGCAGGTGACCACGCCGGCGAGCTTCAACTGGCTCCCCGGGACGCAGCATTCGGTGAGCACGCCGGCCACACAGCCAGGGTCGGCGGGGACGCAGTTCGTGGGGTCGGCCATGCAGTCGATTTCGGTGCCGTGCGGGTCGCCGCGGCAGAGCGTGACGGTCGCCTTGACGGCGCAATATCTGTTGACGCTGACGCCGGCCGTGGGCGGAACGATCACGGGCGCGCAGGGTTATCAGAACGCGGGAACGCAGGTCACGCTGACGCCGAGTCCGTATCCCGGTTACACGTTTTCGGGCTGGACGGGCGCATGCAGCGGAACCGGCGCGTGCGTGGTGACGATGAACGCGCCGGAAACGGTGGGCGCAAACTTTACTGCGTCGGGAACGGGTCCGCAGCCGGCGATTTCGAGCGGCGGAATCACGACCATTCCGCAATGGGGCGGGGCAACGAGCCTCGCTTCTGGAACCTGGATCGAAATTCAGGGAACCAATCTCTCGCCGGTGACGACGCAATGGTCCACGGCGTCCTTCAACGGCAACACCGCGCCGACCACGCTCGGCGGCGTGACGGTGACCATCGGAGGCGCCGCGGCGTTTTTGAGCTACGTGAGTCCGACGCAGATTAACGCGCTGGTCCCCGGTGGGATCCCAGCGGGGAATACCAGCGTGGTCGTTGCCAACGGATTCGGAACCAGCGCGTCTTACAGCATCAGCGCATCGGCCGTTCTGCCAGGGATGGACGCGCCGTTCGGCAACGGATATCTCGCGGCGTTTCAGGGCGCGACCATCGTCGGCAGCCCGGGATACGCGGCAGTGACGCCGGGGCAGATCATTACGCTCTACGGGATCGGTTTCGGCGCGCTGACGCCGGCGATTCCGGCGGGACAGATCGCGACCGCCGCGAACCCGCTGGCAGCCGCGGTCACGGTGACCATCGGCGGAGTGAACGCGACCGTCGATTATGCGGGCTCGAGCGTCGGTTCGGTGGGGCTGTATCAATTCAACGTGACGGTGCCGAACGTGGCGGCGGGGAATCAGCCGGTGGTGGTGACGCTCGGCGGGACCGCGGTGAATCAGTCCTTATTGCTGACGGTCGGCCCCTAAAAAGGGAACACCCTGCTAGCGCGGAAGTTCCAGTATTATCGGACCAGCAGATTGGACCCTTCGAGCCATAGCGGGGTAAGCACCTGAGCGTGAAAATAGGTGCCATGAGAAGCTGCCCCGAATGCCACAGCCGCCGCTTAAGGTCTTCCACTAGTTGCGCCTCCTGCTTCTACCGCTTCACGCCAGCCGATGAGGCCCGCGCCGCACTGGAGAGTTTTCAGCGCAAATGCCGCCTGGCGTCAATCGCCGCCGGCCTCTGCGTTGCCATCCTGCGCTATACGCTGCTCCGTTAATTAGAGCCGGCTCAGGACTCCAACTCACTCAAACTGTTTTCGAAATTCCGCGAACCGGCTTTTCAACTCCTCCAACTCCCGCTCCAGCGCTTCCACCCGCGATTCGAGGGGCGAGCGAGGCGCCGCCTCGGTCTCGGCCGCTTCCGCGGACAGTTCCAGCGCGCCGCTGAGCAGGTGAGCCCAGCGGCCGCGCGAAGCCCGCGCCACCAGCGGGTCCGGATCACGCGTCTCCAGCGATTCGAGCACGCGCTCCACTTCCTCGAGATCGGCGAATGGGTGCATGCGCTCGCTACGCCCGCGCAGTTCGCCCACTGTTTGCGGCCCGCGCAGCATCAGCAGGCAGAGCAGCGCCAGTTCCCGCCGGCCGAGGTTCAATTTTTCGCCCAGCCGGTGCGCAAATTTTTCCACGCGATGCCCCGCGCCGCTGATCCGCAGCACGAACCCCTTGTTTTTCAGCAGCTCCAAGCCTTCGGCGACGGTCGATTCATCGTAGTTGACAACGGGTTCGCGGCTCGATTTTTGATTGCACGCATTCTGTAACGAATTGAGCGTCAGCGGGTAATACTCCGGTGTGGCCATGTCTTTTTCGACCAGGCACCCGAGCACCCGCACCTCCACGGGATGCAGATTTTCCACTTCACTCACCTTACCCGAACCGGCCACGTCCATGCAGGAAAGGAAAAACGAATCATGAAAACCCTCGCGCTGACCATCGTGCTTGCGCTGCCCGCGCTGGCGCAGCAAAAAACTTTAACTTGCGATAACAACAGCCAGAACGACGGCGACCGCGCCACGCATTGCGAAATGCGCGAGCAGCCGGCTGCGTTCTCAGGAAGCCTCGCCGTGGACGCCGGCACGAACGGCGGCGTCTCCATCAAAGGCTGGGACAACGCCGGCGTCCTGGTGCGGGCCCGGATACAGACATCCGCCGCCGACGCCGCAACGGCGCAAGCGCTCGCCTCGCAGATTCGCGTCGATGTTTCCGCCGGCCAGGTGAGCGCGTCGGGACCGGCGCAATCCGGCGCCAGCGGATGGAGCGTCAGCTACGAAATTTTTATGCCCCGCCAGGGCGACCTGAACCTCAAGGCGCATAACGGCGGCATCAGCGTCAGCGACGTCGCCGGCCATATTCAATTTGCGACGACCAATGGCGGCGTGCATCTGACAGGGCTCGGCGGCGACGTCGAAGGCGCCACCACGAACGGCGGCGTGAACGTCGAGCTGGCCGGCGCGCGCTGGGAAGGTTCGAAACTCGATGCCCGAACCACTAACGGCGCCGTCAAAATTACGATGCCCGAAAATTATTCCGCGCATTTAGAAACCGCCACCGTCCACGGCCATCTAAGCGTCGATTTCCCGATAACCGTCACCGGCGAAATCGGCCGGCGTCTGGTCACCGACCTCGGTTCCGGCGGCGCCACGATCCACGTCGAAACGAGAAACGGCGCCGTTCATGTAAGGCGCGCCATCTAGCAGGGTGCTGCTAGTGGTCCGTAGCGGCTATCTTTAGGGGCGACTAACGATGCTCGTTGTGGCGGCTTACTGCACCGTCGGATTCCGCGGGAAACTCATAAAGGGCATGCGCACGCCGCGGATCACGATCTGGTCCGCTCGAATCGACGCCGGCGCTTCAAACGGCGCGCCGGCCTGCGAGGTGACGTAATCATCCTGATCCACGCCGTCGCCGCTCACGCCCAATCCGCCCACTAAAACGCCGTTCTCATACAGCGGCTCGCTACCCGGGAAAAAAACAATTCCACTCTGATTTGGAGTGGCCGGCTGCGACCCTTGCGTACATGGATTGGCGACGTCGTTCTCATACAGATTGAAAAAAGGCCCCGGCTTCGTATGATCGATTCCCGGCGCGAAAAACGGCTGCCCGCCGAACCCGATGGTTCGATTGGTCACCGCCGTGTTCGCCGGAATCCCCGGCAGATCCGGCGTGTTGCCGCTGAAATAGACCACATTGCGAGCCTTGGCCACGGCCACATCAATGCTGAAAAACGTCGCATCCGGCATGCGATGCAGCGCCAGGATCGTTCCGTCCAGGTCGGTGACGGCGAATACCATGCGCGCCGTCGATCCGATCGGTAAACGAATCACCGCGCGTGTCTGGCTGGCCGCGGCCACGGCCGCATCGATAATTCCCTGCACTTGGTCCTGCGTCAGCCCGCCCAGCGGACCCGCCGCCGCGGCCACGATATCGCCGTCGGGCGCCGGACCCGGACTATCCACCGGACCCATCACGAAACTGCCATTCACCGCTCCCGGCGCGGTTCCCGCCGGCTGCGTAGTCTGATTCACGAACGGCAGCGCGATTCCATTAATAATGACCACCCCCGGCGCCGCCGGAGCCGCGCCGAACCCCGCGCCCGAAGCGCCGCTGTACGCCGCAAATTCGGCAATGTCCGAACCCACCCCCGCCACGCCGATCCCGCCGGCGAGCTCGCCGTTCTTATACAGCGGCACGCCGCCCGGATTCACCGCGCCCTGATCGCTGTCGTACACGTCCACCTTTCCCGTGACGGGACCCAGCCCAAAGGAAACTCCATCGCTCAGCGTCGCCGCGGGAATCGCCTGGCCGGGCACAAAATTCGCGTTCAGCGGGCAGCCGCGATTGGTATTCTCGATCCCATACAGCGGACCGTTCGAGCTATAAAGAATCCCCTCGGGAAAATGGATGCCGCTGATAAATCGCACGGTGCGGGACGATAGCGGCGCCTGATCGTTGCTGAAAAAGGACGCCGTCCGCGCCAGCGCGATGGCCAGTTCCGTGGTGCTGACCTGGGCGCTGAAATTTCCAGTCGACGCCGCCGGCATATTCGGCTCAGAGAAAACGCCCAGAATGTCCCCCTGCCGGTCGGTCACGGCGATGGCCATGGTCGAAACGTTCACCGACGCGGCAGCCGCCTGGATCGCGGCCGTCACATCCGCCGCGGTCAGCGTATCGCCCGGGTCCTGCGCGAAAACAGCACCGCAAAAAAGAAAAAAAACGGCGATTCTCATTTGAGCATCTCGTTGATGTTCCGCATTTGCGCCGCGAACTTGTAAGCGTTATATGCCGACGGATCTTCGAGCTGCTTGAACAATCCCTGAATCGCCGGACGCAGCGCTTCCAGATTTTCCACGCGATTCCCGCGCGCCACCAGCAGCGAATCGAGCGTCATCGCCGCCTGCTCCGCCGCGCGCTCGTCCTGATCCGCGATCCATTCGCCGTCCGCCGCGATCGCTTTCATCAATCGCGCCGGATCGATCTGCGCCTGCGCCGCCTGGTGCGCCAGCCGATCGGCCGTCTGCGAAGCCCCCGACGCTTTCGCCGCAACCTGCATTCGATCCGACCGCGGCGAACTCACCAGCGCATACACGCCGTCCACCTGCGCCGCCAGTTGCTGCGCCGCCGGCCGATCCACTGCATCGGCGATTTCTTTCAAAATCACCCAGCGCGACAGATTCCACGCCGGATCGCCCGCGCGGCGACTGGCGTAGCCCAATTGCTGCCGCCAGCTATCGAGCGCCGGCGTCAATGAATGATGGCAGGCGAAGCAATCGAGATCGGCGAACTCCGGCCACGCACCGCTCCGCGCTTCGCGCGAAATTTTGGCGAGCTGTTCGCGCAACTGCACCGCCTGCCCCACGGCCAGCGCGCGAACGTCCTCCATCGGATCTTTTTCCTGCCAGTGCCGCGGCATCACCGCCTGAAACGACGCCTGTTCGAAATACAAATCCGGATGCCCCGCCGCGATCATTTCATGATCCACGAATTTTTCACTGGTCCCCAGATGGCACGATAAACATTTTTCGCTGCGACGAATCAAATCGCGATCGTCGTACATCCCCGCTTCGAGCGATTGCTGATGCGTCCAGCCTTTGGTCGTATGTGGACCCAGCCAGTTCGACGCCGGCCCGTGGCACGCTTCGCAGCTCACGCCATCCGTCGCGTCGAAGGTCTTCGCGCGAGCCTCCTCCGGCACGTCCAGCGAATGGCACGCCAGACATTTGTGCGCCGCGCTCGCGCTCGAAAGACCGAGAATTTTCGCCATGCGCGTCGCCACCGGATTCGACAGCACCGTGAAGGCGTTCGCGTGCCTGTCCTTCACCACCCAGATGCTGTATTCGTTTTGCAGGACGTTTGTAGCGTTGCGCGCCTGGACGCCGCCATGACAACTGGGAGCCGCGCAGGAACCCGGTCCCGTAAATTTCGGCGCTTCTGCTCCCAGCGCCGCGAACGTCGCGAACAGAATCAGTAACGGTTTCAAGCGACGTCTACTATAATAGACGAAACTGTGAGCGTTCACCTTTTCGACCGGCTGAGGGAAATTCAAAGTAAATTTGGATACCTTCCCGGGCCGCAATTGCAATCGCTGTCACAGTCCGCCGGAATTCCGCTCAGCCACATTCACTCCGTCGCCGATTTTTATCCGCACTTTCATCTCGCGCCGCCGCCCAAGGTCCACGCGCGAGTCTGCTCCGATATGTCGTGCCATCTGCGCGGCGGCGGCGCGTTGCGCACGGCGTTAACGAATCGTTTCCGCGCCATGAGCGATCGCGACGTGCTCATCGGAACCGCGTCGTGTCTGGGCCAGTGCGACGGCGCGCCGGCCCTGTCCATCAACGATCACATTTATCGCGACGTCCGCGTCGCGCAGGCCGAGGCGCTGGTCATCGCTTCGCTCGGCGGCGCCGTCGCCGAGACTCCGCGCGGACCGATTCTCACCGATATCGAGCTCGACCCTTATCGCCATTCTCAAAAATACGGCGCGCTGCGCGGCCTGCTCGAAACCGGCGACGTCTTAGGCGTCATCGCCAAATTGAAAAAGAGCGGACTGGTTGGACTCGGCGGCGCCGGCTTTCCCACGGGCGTCAAATGGGAAGCCGTTCGCAACGCGCCCGGCGACGAAAAATACGTGGTCTGCAACGCCGACGAGAGCGAGCCTGGCACCATCAAGGACCGCTTCATTCTGCATCACCTTCCCCACCTGGTGATCGAAGGCATGATTCTCGCCGGCGTGGTCACCGGCGCCGAGCGCGGCATCCTTTATATCCGCCACGAATACCAGGACCAGGAAAAAATTCTGGAAGAAGAGATTCATCGCTGCCGCGCCGAAGGTTTGATCGGCCGCGACCTTCTCGGATCGGGTAAAACATTCGAGCTGGAATTGTTCGTGAGTCCCGGCGGCTACATTTGCGGCGAGGAAACCGCGCTGATCGAAGCCATCGAAGGCCGCCGCGCCGAGCCTCGCAATAAACCGCCGTTCCCGGTCACGCACGGCCTCTATCATAAGCCGACCGTATTAAATAATGTGGAGACGCTCGCTAACGTCCCCCAGATTCTGCGCGGCGGAGGCGGATGGAAAGTCGCCGGCATCAGCGGCGACGTCGCGCGTCCAGGAATCTATTGCGTCAAATGGGGCACGCCGCTTTCCGAATTGCTCTATCAGCACGCCGGCGGCGTCCTCGACGGGAAAAAACTCAAAGCCTTCGCGCCCTCGGGACCATCCTCCGGTTATTTGCCGGCCTCGCTGGCCGATACGCCGCTCGATTTCAAAGCGATGGCCGCGGTCGGATCGATGCTCGGCTCGGCGGCCATCGTGATTTGCGCCGAAGGCCGCTGCATGCTCGACATGGCGCTCAACGCGGTGACGTTTTTCCGCAACGAATCCTGCGGAAAATGCGTCCCCTGCCGCTCCGGCACGCAAAAAATGGCAGACCTACTCAGCGGCTGGACCCGCGGCCAGGGAAAGCCCGAGGATTTGAAACTTCTCGACGACCTGTCCGACGCGATGAAGCTCGCCTCCATCTGCGGCCTGGGCCAGTTCGCGCACCAGCCCATCACCACCGTCCTGCAACATTTCCGCGGCGAAATTGAGGAGCACGTCCTGGCGCATCGCTGTCCGGAAAATGTCTGCCCGATGGAGATGCATCTGTGAGCGGCGTTCAGCTGACCATCGACGGCCAGCAGATGACGGTCCCCGCGGGCACCACGATTTTCGACGCCGCGCGCATTCACGGCATCTCCATCCCCACGCTGTGCCATCAGCACAACGAAACACCCGTCGGCGTGTGCCGCGTGTGCGTGGTTGAAGCCGGCGGACGCGTTCTCGCCGCCGCCTGCGTCCGCGCCGCCGAAAACGGCATGGCGGTTTCGACGCAATCGCCCAAAGTGGTCAACGCGCGGCGCACCGTCGTCGAACTGCTGCTCGCCGATCATCCCAGCCCCTGCACCCGGCAGTGCAACACCGGCGATTGCGAACTGGAAATGCTGGCCCGCGCCGAAGGGATCACCCACGCGCGCTTCGCTCCGCGCGTTTCGCCGCGCGGCCAGGACCAGTCGTCTTTCTCCATCGCCGTCGATCATGAAGCCTGCATCCTCTGCGACCGCTGCATTCGCGGCTGCGGCGAAATTCGCAACAATAATGTCCTGGCACGCCGCGGCAAAGGATTCAACGCCGGAATCGCCTTCGACCTGAACGCGCCCATGGGCAATTCTTCGTGCGTCTCCTGCGGCGAATGCATGGTCTCCTGCCCCACCGGCGCGCTCACCAATCGCACCGTGGTCCAATCCGCGCTCGCCGGCGAACCCGTTGAAACGGAAGATCTGAAGCGTCTGCGCTATTTCGAGCGCGTCTCCGGCGTCTTTCTCGATCTCAACAAGCATTCCGTCGTTCGCCGCCATTTCCGCGCCGGCGAAATCGTCTGCCGAGAAGGCGAATATGGATCGACGGCCTTTTATATCGTCGAAGGCACAGCGCAGGTGTTTCTTTCGACGCCCATCGCCCACGTCAAAACCGGCGGCGGCGCGACCGGATTTTTCAGCAAGCTCGCCAGCCGTCTTACCGGCCGCAAACAGGATCATCGGGAAGGCGAAGATGACCGCCGCACCATTCCCATCGACGCGCCCGTCGACCTGCCCTATGACAGTCCCGTCGCCGAACTCGGTCCCGGCGATCTGTTCGGCGAAATGACCTGCATGAGCCTGTATCCGCGCTCCGCCACCGTTCGCGCCGCCACCGATTGCGTGATGTTCGAAATGCTGCGTAACGTGCTCGACATCATGCAGCGCAATAAAACCCTGAAGGCGGAAATCGACGCCAATTATCGCCGCCGCGCGCTCGAAGATCATCTGCGCAGCGTCCCGATTTTCTCCTCGCTCACTTCCGAATTCATCGATTCGCTGCGCGATCAGGTGGAGCTGGTCCGTTTCAGCAAGGGCGACGTCATCTGCCGCCAGGGCGAAATGGCCGACGCGTTTTATCTCATCCGCATCGGCTTCGTCAAAGTTTCCGAATCGCATCCGCAGGGCGAGCTGGTGCTCGCCTATCTCGGCCGCGGCCAGTATTTCGGCGAGATCGGTCTGCTGGGTCAAGGCTTTCGCATCGCCACCTGCACCGCGCTCGATCACGTCGAAGTGGTTCGTATCCAGGCCGCCGACTTCCATCGCATGATGGAAGCCTTCCCCGGCGTTCGCGAAAAACTGGACGCCGTAGCCCAGCAGCACATCGAACAGAATCGCCGCCGCTTAAACGCCGCCGCGTCGGTCCCGCTCGATCAATTCCTCACCCAGGGCCTGATGGAAGCGCAGAGCCTGCTGATTCTCGACCTGGAGCGCTGCACCCGCTGCGATAACTGCGTCCGCGCCTGCGCCGACGCTCACGATGGCGTCACGCGCCTGATCCGCGAAGGCCTCCGCTTCGAAAAATATCTGGTGGCGACCTCCTGCCGCCAGTGCCGCGATCCCTTGTGCATGGTCGGCTGCCCGGTCGGCTCCATTCGCCGCCGCAATTCGCTCGAAGTGATCATTGAGGATTGGTGCGTCGGCTGCGGCCTGTGCGCGAAAAATTGCCCTTACGGCAACATCACCATGCATCCCTTCAAGGTGATGATGGACGATCCCGCCACGCCCGGCCGCCGCGTCGCGCAGGTGAAAAATAAAGCGACCTCCTGCGATCTCTGCACCGATCACGCCGAGCCAAGCTGCGTCTACGCCTGCCCGCACGACGCCGCCCATCGCGTCGAACCGAATCAATTCTTCCGCGACCTGGTGAAGCTGTGATCATCGACCGCACTCATCGCCCCTGGATGCTGGCCACCGTGATCGTGCTGATTCTCGCGCTGTCGGTCTACATCGGAGTCGCGCTGCGCTCGCCCACCCCGCCGCGGGGCGGCAGCGCCACCGGCCTCGCGTTCGGAATTCTCGGCTACGCGATGATGCTCTACGCCGGCCTGCTGGGGGCGCGAAAGAAAGTTCCCATCTGGCGTCTCGGCCGCGCGCAAACGTGGATGCGCGGCCATCTCTGGCTGGGCCTGCTCAGCTTCCCGATAATCCTTTTGCATGCCGGTTTTCATTATCGCGGTCCGCTCACCGCCGTTCTGATGCTGTTGTTCGTCATCGTCATCGTCAGCGGAATTTTCGGCGCGGCGATCCAGCATGATCTGCCCCGCCTGATGACCTCGCAAGTCCCCATGGAAACGATCTACGAAGAGATCCCCCACGTCCGCGAGCAGCTTCGCCAGGAAGCCGACCAGCTCGCCGAATCGGCCGCGCTGGTCGAAACCGAGTACGAAAATAAGGTCCGTTTCCGCGAAGCGTATCTTGAAACCATCCGCCCGCGCCTGGAACAACCTTCCATGGAAATGTTTCCGCCGCTGCGCCTGGCGCTTCCCGCCGAGTTGCACAGCGTGCTCGACGATCTCGAAGACATCTGCGAAGAGCAGCAGCAGCTGAACCGCCAGGTGCGCCTCTATCAATGGCTGCATGCCTGGCTCCTGGTCCACGTCCCCCTGTCGATCGTGCTTTTAGTTTTAGGAGGCGTGCACGCCGTCATGGCCTTGCGTTATTAAGGATGGCCCTGCGTTATTAATCGATGCCCCGACGCTCCCGCACCACCAAAAAGCTCGCGCAGCGCATCGACCGCGAATATTTCAAGCGCCTGTTCCCCATCCCGCGCTGGCGCCGCATTCTTTCGCTCGCCTTCGTGCTCGCCGGCGCGCTCTGGCTCGGCTGGAATGGCCTGCGCGCCTACAACGCCGGACCGCTGTCGCGTTCTCACGCGATGCTCGTCCGCAACTGCGCCGCCTGCCATTCCGCGTCCGCTGTGTTCGGCGCCAAAGTCAGCGATCAGGCCTGCCTGAGCTGTCACGACGGCCCGATTCATCACGTCGAACAGGCCTTCGCGCCCCCCTGCGCCGATTGCCACGTGGAGCATCAGGGCGCCTTTCGCCTCGCCGACACGCGCGATGAAGCCTGCACCCGCTGCCACGCGAATTTGCGCGGCCAGAAAATCAGCAATTTCGACACGGAGCATCCCGAGTTCGCCGCTCTGCGCACTCCCGACCCCGGCGCCATCAAATTCGGCCACGAAATTCACTTGAGAAAAGATCTGCGCGGTCCCAATGGCCCGGTGCAGCTAAGATGCGCCGATTGTCACGTGGCCAGCGGCGCGGCGATGATCCCCGTCAATTACGAAAAACACTGCGCCTCCTGTCACGGCTTGCAGTTCGACCGCCGCTTCACCGCCGCCGCGCCGCACAAGAAGCCGCAAATCGTGGTCGATTACGTGCGCGATCAGTTCACCAAATATATCGCCACGCACCCGGCCGAAATTCACGAAGCGGACGCGCCCGATCCGCGCATCGTCCGCCCGCCGCTTCCCCCCGCGCGCAACGCCGCCGAATGGGTCGACCGCCGCGTCGCCGACGCCGAGCAACTCCTCTGGCGCAAATCCTGCCGCGAATGCCACGATCTGAAGTTCACTGGTCCACTGCCCGAAGTTCCACCGGCCAAGATCCGTGCGCGCTGGTTCACCAAAGCGAATTTTCGCCACGGCGCCCATCAAATGCTTGCCTGCGCGGAATGCCACGCCCGCGCCGCGACCAGCAGGGAAACTTCCGACGTTCTATTGCCCGGGATCGAGACATGCCGCAGTTGCCATCGTCCCGGCGAAGCCGAATCCCGCTGCTCGGAATGCCACACCTATCACGACTGGTCGAAAGAGAAACCGACCGAAGGCCACTTCCGCATCACCAGCTTCTAGCTGTCCGCAGCCCCACGCTCGTCGGCGGACCCGGCGGCGCATCCGTGACGGTATACAGCTTTCCGTCCCGCAGATACATCCGCTCCATCTCCTGCTTATTGAACGGACGCGACCCGCGCCGGTTGAACACCGTCAACTGATTCCCGCTCTCATCCACGGCGCGATCCCGGTCGATGCCTTTGGAAATCATGAGCGCCGGCCCCTTCGTCCGGAACGTCGCAATCAGCTTCGGCGTCGGCCGCGGACTGAACCCCAGGTAATTCGGATTGTCCGCCGGCGCAAACAGCTCGACGATGCGCATCCCGTTCACCCCATCGGCCAGATACGCGAACGCGCTCGCGTTGGTCATCCCGATTTTCACGTCGCGCGTGTCGTTAATTTCGCCGCCCAGAATCTGCTCGATTTTCGGCTGCTCCGGCTTCTCCACATCCACGATCAGCAACCCCTGCTTGCCTCCCGCGACATAGGCATAAGTCCGCGCGACATACACATTGTGCGCATCTTCCAATTTCACAAACGCCGACGCCACTAGCTTCGGATGCGCCAAGTCGGTGGCATTCAGAACCTTCAACCCATCCCGATCCACCGCGAATGCATAACGAAACTGCACCGCCAACCCCCGCGGATCGTTGAGACTCACTTCCTGCGCCACCTTCGGCGACAACGGATTCGTCAGATCCACTACCACCAGCCCGCGATTGCACAAAATGTAAGCGTAATTTCCCGCGATGGTGATCCGCCGCGCGCCGTTCAGCACGCCGCCGGGATTGAAAGTCACGGCGCGTCTTAGAAAATTATTCTTCGGATTTCCATCCAGCAGCGTTCCGACGCCCATTTTCGGATCGCCGATCACAATCAACCCTTCTTCGGCGTCGGCCACGTACAGAAACGCATAAATCGCCGCGATCGGCTGCTCCTCATTCGCCGGAATCCGCGTGCGCAGCGGATCCAGAGCGAGCGTCGAAGGCGAAGCGATGGCCCTTGCGTCTTTCGTCTTCACGTAAAATCGCTGCCCCAGCGGAGAAACCGGCGCGGTAGTGATCTTTTCCGAAACATTTTTGTTATCGATGTTGGCGATATCATAAATCCGGAAGCCATCCTTACCGAGCGTCGCATAAAGATACTCTCCGCGAAACTGCACATCTAAAACATTCCCCGCGTGATGGTCTCCCTCATCGATCTCCCGGTGATGTTTCACCACCTTCTCGTAATTCGATGGGTAAGCAACTCGCTGCAAGTCACTGCCGAACACCGCCGGCGGATCGTCATGCTCGGCGACGGTCACCGCATCCAATCCCTTCGATCCCTCCGCGACGAAAACATAGCGTCCCATCATATTCACCAGGTTGGTTCCCTGCATCAGTAGCTGCGCCATCCAGGCATTGTTATCCCCGGCGGCTGAAACATGGCAACTGGTACAAGTCTTCGTCTCTTTGGCGCGAACCGTGTGCGGATAATAAGGACTAAACCCAAACCCGCTGAAACCCTCGGCGGAAATGGTCTGCTGCATATAGTAGAGCCAGTCGCGATTGGCATTCTGCGAACTCACCACCACCGCGCAAGTCGACCGCGTCGGCGCGATGCGATGCCGTGTCGCCGTCCCGTCGATTCCCAGCATATAAATGTCGTCGCGCAGCACTTCGAAGTTATAAGCCGTGTAATTCCGCGTTGTCGTTCCTTCGTTGTGCAGCATCTTAGCTTTACGATTAGCCATCATCGGCAAGTGACAGCCGAAACAACTGGTGGTCCAGGAAGAATGGCACGCGTAACATGTCATGTTGCTATTGGCGTGCGCCAGTTGTGACTCATCCGCCGCCGCACCCCACGTTTTTCCGTCCTTCAATATAGTCTTCGCCAGCCGCGAAGCTTCGCTATAATGCGAATTCCCCGGCGTGATCGTATCGATCACCTGCACCACTTCCCACGGCGCCTGGTTCGCTTCAACCATCGACCGTTGATACAATTTCCCGTCCTGCCAATAAAACCGGCGTTTGCCGAATGGCGTGCGCAAAATGGATAGATCGTGTCCGCCCTGCGGCGCCGCGGCCGCCGAAGTATGCAAAGTTGCCTTGTGAGTGATGGTCCCGTGACAATCGATGCAATCGATCTCTACCGCAGCGCGAGTCTCCTCGTAAAGCTTCCCGTTGCCGTGCGCGTCCTGCTCAAAATGGCAGTCCGTGCAGTGCATCCCTTTATCAAGATGTATATCGTCGAGATGAACCGAATTACGCACGTCCTCGACGATGTGATCCTTCGCATCCAGAAGGTTCCCCTTGCGGTCGCGTTTATAGACGGCCCGGAAAATCCATCCGCGAGGATGAAAGTCACCCACCTGCATATTCTTCAACTGAGCATTAAACTCCGGCGTTCCGGTCTTCTCCAGGAAATTCGGGTCATGCCACAACCCTCGCGCCGCGGCCGACTCGGGATTCGACAGCCACGACCGGTACCGCTCCTCATCCGTCGGATCGTGCTGCTCCTTGGGATAAAATAACGCGCCATCGGTTTCGTTGTCCCACCACGTGTAACCGAGGTACGTCGCTTCCATATTCGTTCCCGGATGGGTGTGGCACGAGATACATTGGCTCGTCGGAATCGCCCGCGTAAACTCATGCCTGACCGGATGCCCGGGCTCATGTTTCGGAATCGTCGGATCAATCTCCTGACTCATTCCCTGGTTCCCGTCACTCGCATACGGACCAGAGTGAGCCGGCGAACGGTCATTCGCGTAAATCACATGGCAAGCCGTGCAGCCGCTGGCGCGATAGTCGCCCGGATGATCATTCGTCCCTGGAAAAGAAAGCAGCGGACCGAACAAACGTGTCTTTTGTAGACCGATAAACACAGGGTCGGTACGCAGCAGCGTACCCAATCCCCGATCGCTGAGCTGGTCATCCGGCCGGCCCGGATCTTCTTCAGGATTCGGATTCCCAACCTCACTCCGCGGCCCGCCGCCGCGCTCAAACACTCTCAACAGATTTCCCGGCTGCGAAAGCTCCCAGCGTGGCAGCGAATCCAGGTAAGGTAAAACACCTTTATCCCGCGTTTCTTCCGCCGTCGGTGGAGGCCACGTACTGATTCTCCTCGGCGAACCGTCCGGGCCATAGCTTTCTCCGAAACGCGCATCCTTATAAGGAAAGGCTCCATTGTTATAAAGCGCCGCTTGCCACAACAGCGCGCCATCCGTCATCATGCTGGTTTCTACGGCTCTCACTTCCTTTGCGTGACAATTCGCCGTTCCGCAAGTCTGCTCGGCAACACGCAAATCTCCCGGATTTACAAACTGGATATACGCTTTCGACTCCTTCAGCCAATCCGTATAAGCCCGCACCGGATTGGCCGAGCCATGCCATAACCACGGAAGCTTTGGCCGCGGATGCGCTCGTTTCTCCGCGTCTTCATAAGCCGCTGTTCCCGCCTGCGCCGAACCGCGATCCACACTCGCGTCGCCGCCATGACACTGCACGCAAGTGAGTTGAACCGTCCCGGTCGGATGCATCGAAGGCGAATCCGTCGGCCCGTGACACGACTCACACGAAGCCACGCACAATCGTGCCACCAGAAACAACCAGATAAACCTCTTAGGGAGCGCGATTGCGTCCAGGAAAGCCCCGCCAGTCATGGCGGGGGCTCGCCTTTGTTTCAACAGCCCCTTAGAATCGAAAACGAACATTGATAGCGGCTCCAAATAGAGTCTGCCCGGTATAAATATCCTTGAAGCCCTGAAACGGCAGGAAGGCGTTCAGCACTCCGTTGATGGTGATATTTTCCGACAGCGGCGGCCGGTAGGAAACTCCAATTCCCGAATCCGCGCCAACCCCCGCGTGAATGTTACTTTGAAAAAGCAGAAGCTCCAACGGCTCTGTATCCACGAAACGAATCAGATTCAGATTCACAATCGCGCGGAGCTTGGGAGTAATATCGAAGTCCGTCGAAGCATTCCACAACATCAATCCGGGATTCACAAAATTCGCCTGACCTTCAATCTTGCTCGACCGCAAATCCGGAACCAGACTTCCTTCCTGAACCAACCCCACTCCGGTGCCGGTCAGTCGAATCCCCTCCCGATCCCAGAAACTGAAAAATCCGCCGGCAAACTGCGAATCGTCAAAAATCGAGTCGAATCCACGGGCCGTCCCATCGCGCGGATTCTTATCTCCCGACGCGAAAAACGCCGCTGTACGGAAACGAATCCAATCCCGGTCGTAAGATAGCTCCGCCGCCGCCATCTGGGCGTTGATGCTGGTCGGGCGCCCGGCGATCGGGTTAAAAGTATCGTGTCCCAGAACCTGGTAAAAAGCATGATCGATATTCAGACGGCCGATGTGGCCATCTCCGGTCAGCCCGTAATAATAAGCCCGGATCGCGTGCCGCTGCACATTGCCGATCGGCGCCGGGCGGACTAAGAAACCGTTGGTATCGTAAGCTACCGAGGGATCGTCTTTATCGTAATGAAAGCTCGCCTGAACGGTATAACCCGGTTTGAAGAAATCCTGCCGGTAAACATTCGCCACCATCACCTGCTGATTGCGATACGCGAAAGTATTTAAGCCGCTGTTTGTATCCTTATTCAGCATGGCGAAGTAAGCCAGGTTATATTGATACCGGTTGGAATCCAGGTTTCCGAAAAGCCTGACTCCCGGTTCCTGGTCGGCAAAAATAAAACCGCGAAAGTCACTATTAAAACTCTGAATGCCCGCGCGCAACGAAATGAAGTCATAGGAGTCACTTAAGTCGGCCAGTTTCTTTTCAACAAAAGCCTCCTGCAACCCGATGTGTGAGTCCAGGCGGGTGGTCCCGGCCGCGGGATTAATATTCACGATCCCGGTATCTTCCACGTTCAGGTAATTAATATTAAAAACCGGCGTGAATCGGACCTGCCAGTCAATCGGCTTGAACGAAGTGTCGCCGCTGAACAGGGTCGCGGAAAGAGCGAAATCCTGGTTTAAGGCAAACTGGCCGAATCCGCCGAAGAATCCGTAACTCTGCGGCTGTGCGGCGCTGACGCTATTCGCCGCCGGAACGATACGGCCTTCAGTGAAAGTGTCGCTGGTGAAGTTTAAGTCGAGAAAAGTATGTTGCCCGATAATCGGCTTGTCACCCTTAAGCTGATTCTGATTGAACGGATCGAAAAAGTGACCGGTCACGTACGGAATCTCCGCCGGCGGCGGATAGCGATGATAATCCGGAAAATCATAATTCCAGCGATTGGGCATAGGAGTGAAAACTTTATCCGCCGGCGGCAAAGTCTCCACGGGAGCGGCTTCAACCGGAGCCGCCGTGCTCGCATCGGGCACGTTTCGATAGGGAACACCGGGAGCCGGCGCCGGCGTAGGTGGACCCATTTTCGCGATTGGCCGCAGGACCGCGTCCACACTCACCAGTTCCCCCGCGGTCACCGCGAAGGAAGTGGAGAACGGTTCGAAGCCGTCGAGCGTCGCCGAGAATTCGTAATGCCCCGGCGAAAGGCCGGCGAAGCGGAACGACCCATCGCCTTTCGTGGTGGCGCGCAAAATCGGGCCGCCTGGTTGGCGCAGCTCGATGCTGGCGCCGCCCAATCCCAAGCCAACCGGATTCTGCGCCAGGCCGATGACTGCCGCGGCCGGCGCGCGTTGCCGGGGGATGCGCTGTTCGGTTTGAGCTTTCAGCAGGTGCACGCCCGCGCACGCCAGAAAAATGACGAGACGTTTCGACGGGGACAATTGAACTATTATGTCCCAACCGCGCGCCTGCGGCGCAACGCTACCGTTTCGCCCCGATGGCAGCGCAGGCACAGCGTGCGCAGATTGTCCAGGTCGCATTCGCCGCCGCCCTCCACCACCGGCAGAATGTGATCGGCATCCCACAATGTTTTGCGCGAAATGCGTTTCAGCCCCCATTGCTCCAGCAGTTTCAAGCGGAGCCCGCCGCGCGACCGCTTCAATTCCGCATAGGCCGCCACGGTGTCGACGCCGCACAGCGCGCAGATGCCGCGATCCCGCGCGAAAACCCGCTGCCGCAGATATCCCGGGTCGGTGCGCAGCCGCCATTCGTTGACGCAGTACTCGGAGCAGAACGTAAACCGGCGCGGCGGAATTTCCAGGTTGCACCAGCGGCATAGCGGACGCCCCTCGGCTCCGCGCGGCAGCGCGCCGCGATCGGCGAAACCGCCGGGCATGGTCCGCGAATGGCTCACAACATTTCCAGCATAGAATGTTTTGATCTCCCGCGAAACGTCTCCGCCCGCCGCCGAATCCAATGTACATGCGTTGGAGACGGATCGTGATTCCCGCCGCCGCCATCACCGCCGCGGGCGCAACGGCGGCCGCCGTCGCCGGACTTTACGCCGTGCGCAAGCTCACCGCGCTGCTGGTGCGCCCGGCAGTGGACCTGCGCGATAAAGTCGTGCTCATCACCGGTGGTTCACGTGGTCTGGGGCTGGCGCTCGCCCGCGAATTCGCCCAGGCCGGCTGCCGCATCGCCATCTGCGCGCGCGACCGGCACGAGCTTGAGGAAGCCGAACGCCGCCTGCATGGCATCGGCCGGGAAATCGCGCCCTTCGTCTGCGACGTTACGCGGCGCGCGGACGTCGCCGGCATGATCCGCGAAGTGATCGGGCACTTCGGCCGCATCGACATTCTCATTAACAACGCCGGCGAAATTCGCGTCGCCCCGGTGGAAAGCCTCGACCGCGGCGATTTCGAATCCGCCATGGCCACGATGTTCTGGGGCCCGGTCGATATGACGCTGGAAGTTCTCCCGCACATGCGCCGTCAGCGCCGCGGCCACATCGTCAACGTCACCGCCATCGGCGGACGCGTCTCGGTTCCGCGCCTGATCCCCTATTGCTGCGCGAAATTCGCCTTGGTCGCGTTTTCCGATGGACTCGCCGCCGAGCTCGACCGCGAAGGCATCCGCGTCCTCACCGTGGTCCCTGGGTTGATGCGCACCGGCTCCTATTTGCAGGCGCAGTTCAAAGGCGACGCCGCGCACGAATTCACCTGGTTCGGCCTCGCCGCGAATCTTCCCGGATTCAGCGCGCCCGCCGCTTACGCCGCGCGAAAAATCCGCCGCGCCGTCGAAGCCGGCCGCTTCACGCTGACCATCACCTGGCCCGCGAAACTGCTGGTCCGCATGCAGGCGATGTTCCCGGAAGTGACGCGCCACCTGATGGCCGGCGTGAACGAATACGTGCTGCCGCACCCGGAAGGCACCAAAACATTTGTCAGTGGAAAAGTTTTAAACGAAAGTTTTAAGGGAATTTTCCGCCTGTTCACCACGCTGGGCCGGTCCGCCGCCGACGAATTGAATCAGGGCTGAAAGCGGCATTCACGGAACACGACGAAAACCTGATTTGTGGCGCACGCACTTTTGCGTGCCGCGTCGACTCTCTAGTCGACGCTTCGGGAGGGACAGGTGTCGATAGGAGTATCGACACGGCACGCACGAGTGCGTGCGCCACCGAGTGGCGTGTCGCAGAGAGAGCGCTGCGGCTCACTGCACAACCGGCGCCACGCCCGGAGGGCGGACTTCCAGTCCACGCGGGATCAATCCCGCCCTCGCCGACGCGCCCCGTCACAGGATTCGATCACGGCGCGAGCGCCCGTAGAATCCGCGCCCCCACCTCTTTGCCGCGCTCGCCCACTTCGCCCACCGGACCGGTGCAACTCGGGCAACCCGCTACGCAGCGGCACGATTCCACCAGCTTCAAAGCGCCTTCCAGCAGCGGCCGCGCCAGCCGGAACAGCGCCGCGCTCTGCCCGATGCCGCCGGGAAAATTATCGTACAGATAGAGATTCGGCTCGAACGTTTTTCCGCCGATGTCTTCGGTGAGCGAAACGCCCAGGTCGTGCGGATCGCACATCACCAGCAGCGCGCCGATGGTTTTTAACAACGCGCCCAGCGCGACCAGTCCGTTCTGTTTTTCCGCCGGCGTCAAATCCGGAAATTTGGCCAGAAATGTTTCGGGAAAATGCAGCCAGAACGCGGTGGTGTGCATCTCCTGCTCCGGCATCGAAAGATTTCCCGCTCCGACGTTTTCCATGGTGTAAAACTTGATTTTTTTGAATCCGACGATCTGCCGGTTCAGCCGCACGTCTCCGTGTGCCGCCGCCGCTTCGCCGATCGCTCGCGAATCGAACGGCTCCAGTTCCTTCACCTGGGTATAATCGATCGCGTCGGTGAAATAATCCGAATCGACGGCGCGCACGTACGCTTTGCGCCCCTCGTAATCGAAGCGCTCCACCTGATATTGCCGCGCTTCGTGCAGATAAATCGCTTTTTCGTGCAGCGTGGTCAGCGCGGCCGTGAAGGCCACCTCGCCGATAATTTTATGATCTCCGGTGATATCCACCACCACGAAATTGTCGCTGGAAACCGACCGCAGACTCACCGCATCGGCCGGATACGAATCGGAAGTCCAGTGCCACTTTGATCCGGAATGATGCAGCAGCTTCAAATCCTCCAGAAACCGGCATAATTCCGCGGTATCGCCGCCGCTGTGTGTTCCGAATTTTTCGCCGTCGCGAATCGGCAGTTCGAACGCCGCGCATTTCAGATGATTGATCAGAATTTCCAGATTGTCGGGGTTGATCCGCGCGTGCTCCGGCGGACCATCGAAAAAATATTCCGGATGCTCAATAATGTACTGATCGATCGGCGCGCTCGACGCCACCATCACCGCCAGCGCCGCCGTCTGCCGCCGTCCCGCGCGTCCCGCGCGCTGCCAGGTCGACGCGATGGTCCCCGGATACCCGGCCATCACCACCGCGTCGAGCGATCCGATATCGATGCCCAATTCCAAAGCGTTGGTCGCCACCACCGCGCGCAATTCGCCGTCGCGCAGCATCCGTTCAATCTCGCGGCGTTCCTTCGGGAGGTAACCACCCCGGTATCCACGCACGCCCGAAAAATCATCCTTTAAATAAGTCAGCAAAACTTCCGTCGCCAGACGGCTATTGGCGAACACCAGCGTATGCTGCCCTCGATCGATCAGCTCCCGCGCAATCCGCCGCGTCTCGTTCAAATAACTTCGCCGGATTCCCAACGCCCGATTCAGCACCGGCGGATTATAAAAGACCACGTATTTTTCACCCGCGGGCGCGCCGTTTTGATCCACCAGCTCAAACTTCGATTCGGTCAACGATTCCGCCAGCTCTTTCGGATTCGCGATCGTCGCCGAGCAGCAGATAAACTGCGGCGACGATCCATAAAACTCGCACACCCGCCGCAGCCGGCGCAGAATATTGGCCATGTGGCTGCCGTACACGCCGCGGTAATAATGCAGTTCGTCGATCACCAGGTAGCGCAGATTCTCGAAGGCCTTGGCCCACTTGGTGTGATGCGGCAAAATTCCCGCGTGCAGCATATCGGGATTGGTGAGAATCACGTTGGCGCGCTCGCGAATCGCGCGCCGCGCATCCTGCGGCGTATCGCCGTCATAAGTGAACGCGCGCAAATCCGAACCCATGGCCGTCAGCGCCGCTTGAAATTCCTGAAGCTGATCCTCGGCCAGAGCTTTCGTCGGAAATAAATACATCGCCCGCGAGGCCGGATCGGCCAGCAGACGATGCAGCACCGGAAGGTTATAGCACAGCGTTTTTCCGCTGGCCGTCGGCGTCACCACCACCACGTTGCGGCCCGCTTCGGCATGCTCGAACGCCGCCGCCTGGTGCGAATAAAGCTGGGCAATCCCTCGGGCGGAAAGCGCCTGGCGCAGCGGCGCGGCCAGCGAATCCGGAAGTGCCGCGTAATCGCCTTCGCGCGCCGGCTGCCGCCGCACCGCGCGCACCGGCGAATCCGGATCCGCCATCCACTTCTCGAATCGTTCGATTGCGCCCGCCAAACCGGTTCGCGTGGCGATCATGCGTTCCTGCGCCGGTTCCGGAAATCCGAGGGTCAGATTCATGTTTCGCTCTTTCTTCGCTATGGTATCACGCCCAGGAGTCGATAAGACGTTAGAATGGTTCCCCCGTCGATACTGGCTTTGCTCGTGACTGCCGCGCTGCTTGCGAGTATCGCCGCCTACGCCTGCTGGAGGCGTAAAATTCGCAATCACCGTTTTCAAAAAAAATTGCTCGAAGAGGCCATCGAGCAACGCACCAGTGAGCTGGCTCATGAAAAAGCCAAAGCGGAGCAGGCCAACCTCGCCAAAAGCGAATTTCTGGCGCGCATGAGCCACGAAATTCGTACGCCGCTCAACGGAATTCTGGGCATGACCCACCTGCTCGCCGAAAGCGACCTCGATCCGGAACAGCGCGAATGGGCCGAAACCGCCGCCGCGTCTGCCGAATCGCTGCTCAACGTCGTCAATGATATTCTCGATTTTTCGAAAATCGAAGCGGGCAAGATGAGCCTCGCGCGCGAAACGTTCGAGGTGCGGGAAATGGCCGAGTCCGCGCTGCGCATGCTGCGTTTGCGCGCGATCGAGAAAGGCCTCGCCCTGGAATTGCAGTTCGAACCCCTGGAACCGGCGATGGTGTGGGGCGATCCCGCGCGGCTGCGCCAGATTCTGGTGAATTATGTCGGCAACGCGCTGAAGTTCACCGAGCGGGGCGCCGTGCGCCTCAACGTCACCCGAAACGACGCCGGCTCCTGGACTTTCGCCGTCACCGACTCCGGCATCGGCATCCCGCCGGATCAACAGGAGCACCTGTTCACGGCCTTCGTGCAGACGCATTCCTCGCCGCGATTCGGCGGCACCGGCCTGGGGTTGGCCATTTCGAAACAGCTGGCCGAACTGATGGGTGGAAGCGTCGGCATGCGCAGCGCGGTGGGCCAGGGATCGACGTTTTGGGTGACCGTGCCGCTCGCTCCGGCCGAGCCGGACAAGGCCGCGCCAACCGCCGCGCCAAACATCGATACGCGCAACCTGGTGCTGGTGGCCGACGATAATCCGGTAAACCAAAAGCTGACCAGGCGGCTGCTCGAAAAACTCGGATGCGAAGTCGACGTGGTCAGCGACGGCCGCGAAGCGCTGGAACGCTGGACCCAGCGTCCTTACGACATCATCTTCATGGATTGCCACATGCCGGTAATGGACGGCTATGAAGCGACCGGGCACATTCGCCGCTCCGGCGCGCGCGGCGCCGAAATTCCGGTGATCGCGACCACCGCCAGCGATCGCGGTGAGCGCACTCCTTTCCGCGAAGCGGGCATGAACGATTTCCTCGCCAAGCCGCTGAACCGCGCCGATCTCGAACGCGTGCTGGAGACCTGGGCGCAGCGCGAGGTCGACCACTCATCAAACTTGGGGTTAAACTAAAAAGTTGACCTCAGCACTTTGGCTGTCCTTATTTCTCGGCGCGATCGCCTGGGCCGGCGACCTGGAACCGATCGCCGAGCTAGGCGCCGCGCCCAGTTGGGATCTTTCGGGCGGCGCGAGCATCGGGCCGACCGTCGCCGTAGAGGTGACGCCCATCGAGCACTGGCTGGAGCTTGAAGCCGGCGTCACGCCCAGCTTCAGCCATCACTCCACCGAATGGGGCACGGACCTGCTATTTAAGAAACCGTGGACGCTGTCGAAAAAAGTTGAATTCATGGCCGGCATCGGTCCGGAATGGATTCACGAAAAAGGCGCCAATTTGCTGGCCGGCGAAGCCGCGCTCGATTTTATGTTCTGGCCGGCGCGCAAGCGGCGATTCGGCTGGTACGTCGAACCCGGCTATGAATGGCACGGCCACGATCGTTCCGCCGAGGTGAGCGGAGGACTGCTGATCGCGCTCCCGTGACCCGCGGTTATTTCGATTTTCCGCGCCCGCGTCCGCGCGCGGCCGTCGATGGCGGCACAATCCCGCTCACCCGCATGTAGCCGACAATATTGCCGTAGACTTCGTTGTTGTGCACGATCACGTGCAAAAACGCGATCGACATTTGCGGCGAAGAGAGAACCTTCTGGTCGTTCATCGATTCGAGCGCGGAAGCGCAGTAGGCGAAGGAATCCTTCAGCGCTTTGCTGACTTCATCTTTCTGCGTGAGCGCCGCCAGCTTTTCCGCGGTCTCCGGCGCGGTTTCGCCCTTCAGCGTGGCGCAATCGGCGAAATTGCGCTGCGCGCTGTGGATCAGCCACTGCGCGAAGGTCATCTGCGCGTCGGTGAGCTTGAAACTGTATTTATCGGCGGGCATCACCTCCGCGCTCATTTCCAGGTTGCGGCGGATCGGGTTGAAGTAGCGCTGCATTGCGGCCGTAGTCAGCGTTTGCGCGTGCGCGGTGGCGAGCAGGAACGGGATCGAAAGAAGAAGTGTGAGCTTCATGGCACTTCAGGTATTAAAGCATAACCCCGCCATTACTGGCAGGGTTGGGACAGCCCCGGCAGTTATGCCGGGGGTTAAACGGCGGAATTTTCACGCGATTCGTAACGGCAAAGCCACCACTACGCCAAACACCGGTCCGCCGCCGCGACTCCGTGATATTGCGCTTCCTCAAAAATCGAAAACCCGCTCAGATCGGAATTGGCGTAAAAAACCGGCCCGCGATTTTCGAAATTCAGGCGGCTCGACAAAAACCCCGGCGCCGGACGCGACATGGCGTGGCCGATGCGCATCACGTCGAGGCGCGAAACGCGCTCGCGAATGTCCGGATGCGCGCGCGCCAGATCGTTCAGGATCGCCTCGCGCCAATACGGCCAGTCTTTTTCGAGCAGCAGCATGCGCGATTGCGCCGGCGCGTGTTCGGCGAGCGACCAGTAAAACGTCCAGACAGAACGGTCGATGAATGTTCTAAGGCTCATGTGCGTCGCGTCGACGTAGCCGAGCGCCGGCGAATCGAAAATGACGTTGTCCCAGGCGACGTCTTCCGGCGGATGCTCGATGGTCAGGTTGGCGGTGAGCCAGGGCGAATAAATAAAATCGACGCGCGGCGCGCCTTCGATCAGATACGGCGCCAGAAACGTCGGCGCGGCGAAAATCACTTTCTCCGCGAGGTAATCCGTCTGTTCGGTTCGCACGCGCAGCCGCGTGCCCTCGCGCGTAATCGCATACGCCACCGAATTCACGCGAACATAGGGCTGAAGCCGTTCGAGCAGACGGCGCACGATCCAGCCGTTTCCCTCCGGCCACACCAGCGGACCTTGTTCCACCGGCTCGCGCGAAGCGAAATAGTGAACGCCGGCCCACGCCGAAATATCGCGGGCCAGCGCGCCATAATCGTCGCGGCAGGCGTAGTTGATGTACCAGTTGAGATACGGCGAAGTGAAGCCGTTTTGCGCCAGCCAGTCCTGAATCGAGACGCGATCGAGCTCGGATTCGCGCGCACCCAGGCGCATGGGAATGGTGAACTGGCCGCTCGCGCGGAATTCATCGATCCGCTGCTGAAAACGCCGGTAATCGTCGCGATCGCGCGCAGTGGAGTCGGCTTCCGGTTCGATTCCTTCCTGCCATCGGCCGTGAATGAACAGCCGTTCCTGCGGCGAAAAACATAGCCGCCGTTCGTCCCAGACGCCATTTTCGAACAGGCCGAGTTCTTCAAAAAGTTCGCGGACCAGCGTCGCGCGCGGACCGGGAACGGGCACGTAATGGGCGGCCCAGGGATAAGCGGTGATCTCATTTTCGCCCCAGCGCGAATTGCCGCCGGCCTGCGGCTCCATTTCGAGCAGAACGAAATCGCGGAAATTGCGTTTTTCGAGACGCCACGCCGCGCTCAATCCGGCGACGCCTCCGCCGACGATGACGATCGGGTGCTTTTCGACGCGGCTCGCCGCTGGAAATTTCGCATGATCGCGCAGCCGATGGCCGAGCGGAAAAGAATCGTTGACGAATCCGCCGGCGATGCGTTTTTCCGCTTTGGCGGTGAGTCCGACCAGCGCGGCGGAAAGAAATTGGCGGCGGGAAGTCACTTGAGGTCCATTGTGCGACTCGACGGGGAGATGCGCAAATCGATGTGAGATCAAAAGGGGGCTGATACCCGTTGCCGGGTTGCTACACCGGAATCAGGCACTGTCCGGTCATGTGCACGGGAGGGCCCAGCCCCAGCGCTCCCAATTCAGTGTAATGGATCGGCAACTCGAACTGCGTGGCAGAATGAGAGGGCTGCCGATGCCGAAGCGCTACACCAGCCGGGAGCTGTTGAGATTGGCCGCGGATTGCGGTTGGAAATTGGTTAGTGTCAGGGGAGATCACCAAAACTTTAAGCACCCGGAAAGCCGATTCGTCGTGACGATTGTGCATCCGCAAAAGGACGTCCCGGTGGGACGGGCCGCAGACACGGTGAAGAAGATTAAACTGGAGGTAAGATGATGCGGTTTCTCATTCTGCTGGAGGAGACCGAAGCGGGCTTCGCGGTTCAGGTTCCGGATCTGGCGATCGTCACCGCCGGCGACAGCATCGAAACGGCAAAGCGAGCGGCCAAAGAAGCGATTCGGATCAATCTTGACGCCTACCAGGAAGTGGGGAAGCAGATTCCCGAACCGCAGCCGGTTTCCCGCCACTTGGAGAATCCGGAATTTCGGGAACTGCTGTTCGCCTACGTCGATGTTCCCGAATCTAAGGGCGAAATTGCGGCGTAGGCCGAAAAGCTGCGTTGGCGAAATCCGTTTGGCGGGGCCTAGAACGCGCTCAGACGAGACTTCGCGATTTTCCGCACCCTTGGTATTGCCGCGCGATTTTTAAGCTGTCAATTTTGGCGATCCGAAGTCGTAAACGACCATTTTACGAGCCTTAGCGAAAATCTACGCCGTTTCTTCTTACTTAGGCGTGAACGAAAAATCGGACACTCCGATTTCGTCGTTGCCCTGAATCAGGAACCCGAATTTTCCCTTGGTGAAATCGCGGCCCGGCTCGGAAAAGGAATCGAGCACCATCCATTGCCCGCTGGCGTTGCGGATGCGATGCACACAATGCTCCGGCGTGATCTCGATCTGAATGGTGAAGGCTTTCTGTTTTTCCAGATCGTGCTGCGTTTTTTCGCGCTCGAATTTTTTCCCGTTCTGGACCACTTCCGCCCAGAAATTTTTGTGATCGAGCTCGTACAGCAGATAGTTCTTGCTGTCGACATATTGCACCACCCAGCGGATGCGGCCGCCGCGGAAAACATTTCCGCCGTGCACCAGCTCGACGGTAAACGTATACACGCCGCGCGGGCCGAGTTTATACGGAATAAATCCGCCGCCGCGATGCGTCCACAGCTCGCCTTCGCGGTCCCACGCCGCCGGATCTACGAAGTCGGCCATGGTCCCGACTTTGACCACGGGTACGGCGATGCGCGCCAGGGCGAGCTCGACCGAGCGCGTTTCTCCCACGGCGATCTGCACGCGCTCCTGTTTATCGGAGTAACCCTGCGCGTGCCCCGCGAAAATATAAGTGCCGGCGGGCAGTTCGATCTGCGGTCCGCGCAGCTCGTGCGGCTGCGTTTCATCGGCGCGGCGATAGGTGACCGTCGCGTCGGGCGGCGTTCTGGCCAGACGAATCGTGCCATTGGTCGCCGCGGCCGCCAGCAGCACGTCCTGACCCGACAGAACCACCGTCTGCCCGGCCTTGAAGGAGCGCTGCAAATGCTTCGGCATGTACTGATCGTGCCGCAGATCGATGGTGTGATCGCCGGGCGAAATCGCGCCCGAATTCAAACTGCCGTCCACTCCCACGCTGCCGATGGCCTTCTGGTCCAGCAGAACTTCGGTGCCCGGGGCCGCGCCGCGGATCTCCAGCGTGGCGGTGGTGGGCAGCGCCTTCAGCTTAAATTCCAGCCGCACTTCCGATCCTTTTTTCACCTCGGCCGTTTGCGCCGGCGCGAATTCAAAACCATCCTTGGAGACGCGCACGCTCACCTCGCCGATGGCCGGAATCCGCACCTGACCTTTCTGCGTGCGGCGCCGGTACAGTTTGCCGTTGAGGAAGACGCTCGCGCCGTCTTCCCCGGTCACCACCACCAGCGTTCCCAGGTTCACGTCCGATTTGAAAAAGGCCGTCAGCATCGGCGCGGGAGTGAAGGTTTCGTTCAGCGTGTGCTGGTCCTTCCCGTCCCCGACCACGATCTCATCCGGTCCGGCATGGAAATTCTTCACGTCGACCCCGGCCGGTCCGGCGTCGCCTTCGGGCTGCCCATTGACGGCGAGCTTCACCGGTCCGGAATTGGTGAACACGCGAGCCTGGCTGCCCAGGCTCGACACCAGAACCGCGCTCAGGTTGCGCGCGGTGACGGTGCCGGTGAGCTCCGGCGGCCTGGCTTCGGTGATGGAAAATGAAAACGACGCCTCGCCGCCCTTCGAGGTGAGCTTCATGGTGTGCGCGCCGGGCGCGATCTTATCGAAGGTGTACTGGCCCTCCTGAAGATCCACCGGAGGCTGATCGTCCAGCGCGATTTTTCCCTGCTCGAGATCGGTGAGGATGCGCACCGATTGCGGCAGCGCGTTCAAGGCCAGCTGCACGTTGGCGGGCTGGCCGGCGACCACGTTCACCGAACTCGCCGCCGGATCGTAGCCATCCAGAAACGCGGTGATCTGATACGTTCCGGGAGCAAGCTGCGCGGTGCACGGCGAGGTGCACCTGGCGTCGCCATTCACGCGGATCGCGGCCTGCGGCGGCGTAGTGGTGAAATTCACGTCGATCATCGCCGTGGCCGTTTCCGTGGTCCGCAAATGCTTGCGCGCCTGGTTCACCAGCAGCGTGATGACGGCAATGGTGGCGACGGCTCCGATCATCGCGCCGATCAGCAGCGAACGTTTCCAGTTGAGCGGCTGGCCCGGCAGTCTGGGGCTCGGCGCATTCTGGCCGGGAAGCTGCGGCGGAACACGAGGCGGAAGACCCGGCGGCGCACTCGGCGGCGCGCCCATCGGATCCGCGTTGGCCATCATCGGCGGCTGCTGGCCGGTGTTCAGCGGACCGGGCGTCTGCATCTGTATGGTCGACGTTGGCGGCGGCGCGTTGGGGCGCGGTGGGATGTGGATCGGTCTGGTGGCCGGCAGCGGCGGATTCGGTGAAGCCGCGGGCGGACGCGGTGCGGGCGGGCTGACGAACTGGTCGGAGGACATCAGCCGGACCGGAGGCGTTGCGGCGGGTCCCGGGATCGGCGGAGGGCCCGCGGGCGGAATTCGCGGAGCTTTGACCGTCGGCGGCAGCGGCGCGGACGGGCCTGGAATCGGCGGCGGCGCGGGCGGCCGCTGTTCTTTCAATTGCGTCCCGCGATTCACCAGGTGCTGCTTGATATCGCCGATTACGAGCTGCACTTCGAAATCGTCCGGCTGTTGTTTGGCGATTTCGTCCAATCGCAGAAAAATCGGTTTTAAATCGTTCAAGTCGGTCACCCGCTCGACCTGCTGATCCAGATTTTTCAGCTCCTCGAGCGAATTTATCGGCGGTTTCTGGTTCTCTGCGCCCACGATGTTATCCTACACTTCTGAGCGGCGGCTCGCCAAACCTTCAGCACGCGGACGGCGCTGCAACGAATGCGGACGGCTTGTGATCATCGCCCTGGATGCGACTCCATTAACAGTATCGACAGGAGGCGTCGCGCGCTACACGGCGGAACTGGCGCGGGCGCTCGCCGCGCGCTACGGGCGGGATGAATTCTGGCTGCTTTCGGACCAACCCTTCGCGCCGCTCAAGAACGCGCCGGAAAATTTGCGATCGGGCGATCCTCCGCGCACGCCTTTATCGCGAAAATGGTGGCTGTGGGGCCTGCAACAGGAGCTGATGCGCCGCCGCGTGGATTTGTTTCACGGCACCGATTTTTCGGTGCCCTATCTGCCGCTGCGCCCCGGCGTGATGACGGTCCACGATCTTTCACCGTGGCTTTTTCCGGAATGGCAGCCCGACGCGGGCCGGGTTCGCGTGCGTACTCCACTGCTGCTGCGCGCGGGATTGGCGACCATGGTGATCACGCCCACCGAAGCGGTGCGCCGCGCGGTAATGGAGCGATTCGGCCTCCGCGCCAGCCGCGTCGCCGCGGTGCCCCAGGCGGCGTCGGAGATGTTTCGTGCGACGCCGGCGCCCGCGGACCGCGAAAAATACTTTTTGTTCGTCGGCACCCTGGAGCCGCGCAAGAATCTTTCGCTGCTGGTCGAGGCGTGGCGGGAAGTGCGAAAAACGCACGACGTCGGCCTGGTGATCGCGGGACGCGCGCGCCGCGATTTCAAAGCAATTGCGCCGGAGCCGGGACTGGAGCTGCGCGGCGCGGTGGACGACGAAGAATTGCCGGCGCTGTACGCGGGCGCGAGGGCGGTGGTGTATCCGACATTTTATGAAGGCTTCGGATTGCCGGTGCTCGAAGCCATGCAGTGCGGAGCGGTGGTGATCACTTCGCGCGATCCGGCGGTGATGGAGGTTTCCGGCGGCGCGGCCGTGCACGTCGACGCTGGCGATACGCGCGCGTGGGCGGAAGCTTTGACGGCGGTGCTCGAGTCGCCCGAACGGTTCGAACCATGGCGCGGCCGCGCGATCGCCCGGGCGCGCGAATTTTCGTGGCAGCGGACGGCGGAGGCGACTCGCGAGGTTTATGACGCAGCCTGGGCGTCCTTCCGCAAGAAATAGCGCGCTGTTTCTTTCGCCCGAAGAGCCGGTGACCGGCGCGGGCGGCGGAGGGCTGCGCTCGGCGTCGCTGCTCGAATATCTGCGTGGGAAATACGAGGTGACCGTCGCGCGTTTCAACGTGCCGTATCATTCCCGGGCGTTCGCGGCGCGGGTGTGGCGCAATGGCTGGCGATTGCTGCGGGGCGTGCCTCCGCTGGTCGATCGCTTCGCCGGATTTGAAGCGCAGCTTGGGCCGGTGCTGCGCGGGCGTCCGTATGAGATCGGCGTGGTCGAACATTTCTGGTGCGCTCCCTATGCCCGCGCGCTGCGCCCGCATTGCCGGACGCTGGTGCTGGATCTGCACAACGTCGAAAGCGAACTGGCGCGGACGCACGCTCGCGCGGCGGGAGGGTTCCAGGGCATCGCGCTCGGCCGATTCGCGGATGCATATAAAAGACTGGAGGACGAATGGCTGCCGCAATTCGACCGCGTGCTGGTGGCTTCCGAAGACGATGCGCGGCGCGTGCGGCATCCGGATATTTGCGTGTATCCGAACGCGCTGCCGGTGATCGAAGTGCCGCGTGTGGTTGAAGAACATTGCATCGCGTTTAGCGGCAACCTGGAATATCATCCGAATATCGAGGCGGTGCGCTGGTTCGCGCGGGAGATTTGGCCGCGCGTGAGCCAAACCGGCGAATGGCGCCTGGTGGGCTGTAACGAACACGCGGTACGGAGCATCGTTAAGAGTGACCGGCGGATCACGTTTACCGGCGCGGTGAAAGATGCGGTAGCGGAGTTGGCCCGCGCCGCGGTCTGCGTGGCGCCGTTGCGATCCGGCAGCGGGACCCGGTTCAAAATTCTGGAAGCGTGGGCCGCGGGCCGCGCGGTGGTTTCAACCACGCTTGGCGCGGAAGGATTGGGCGCGCAATCCGGCGAGCACCTGTGGATCGCCGACGAACCCGCCGAGTTCGCCGCCGCCGTCGATGCGCTGCTCGCCGATGCGGATCGCCGGCGCGCGCTGGGCGAAGCGGGACGGCGGCTGTATCTTGAAAAATTCACCTGGCCAGCCGCGTGGGCGCGGTTGACGTTATAGAATGGGATCGCGTGTTGGATGATACTCAAATGTTCGCGCCGCACCAGAATCTGAGCGATCAGATCAACGGCAATATCATCCGCAGTGAAATCGAGGGGGGAGTTTATCTAAAGGATCTGCCCGAAGAAAGCACGCTCGAAGTGGAGACGCAGAACCGCTGGTATCGCCTGGTGGTGCGCCGCGACGGGCTCGCGCTGATTTCGGGCCATCCCGATTTTTGCCCGGAACCGGTGGAGGTGCGGATCAGCGGCTCGAATTGGGGAGGATCGATGCTCAAAGCCGCGTTTCTGGGCCGCGGAATGCATCTGGAATATCGCCATCCGCGCTATCGCGGCCCCATTGTAACCTCGGCGATCGTCGATATCCGCCGCGTCGCCTGAAAATTTTACGCGGGCCTTCGAATCGGCATCCGGTTTTTTTTCAATAGTTCCTGGAGGCCCACCGCGATCCCATGACCCTGCGGCTGGGGCCGAAACAGTACGCAAGTACCGTATCAAATAAATCTTCCAATCTATTGTGAGAACAATGCTCGCTTGGCACTCTCAAAGTGACTTATGAGTGCGAACATTTTGTGGGAACGGCCGGTGCAACACTCCTCGGATCGGCGAGCCTCCAATCGCATGCCCATCCAGGAGGATGTTCAGTATAGAGTCCTGAACAAAAAGGCGGAGGATACCCAGGCGCGCGGCAAGACCATCAATATGTCCAGCTCCGGCGTCTTGTTCACTACGGAGGAGATGCTGCTCCCCGGCCGGCGCGTGGAACTGGCCATCAACTGGCCGGCGCAGCTCGACCAGAAGTGCGGGTTGAAGCTGATGGCGCGCGGCCGTGTGGTCCGGTTCGAAAACGGAATGGCCGCCATCGAAATTCTACAGCACGAATTTCGCACCCGCCGCGCCGGAAAATAGTGGCGATCCATTAACGGCCGAAGTGAAACACGCGGGCTCGTACGTCGGGCCAAAACTCCATCGCGGCGTTTTTTCCGAGTCGCCCCAGAAAGCCCAGCCCGATCCGCTCCACCGCGTGGGAGGTATCGGCCTCGCTGCCGGCGCGCCAGGTGTTCGATAGAAAACTGCTGCCGCTGAGCGCCGCATAGCGGGCATAGGCCGGCCGCGCGTCGCCATCCCGATCCAACGCGAAGAAGGTAAATTTAAAGACGTGCCGGACGCGGGCGCCGAAGGGCGCGCCGGCGTCGCGAAAATAGCGCGGATCTTCGCCCCACAGCGCGCCGAGGCTCACTTCCATCGCGCTTTCCGTGGCGATTCCGGTCATCCGCATCCCATAACGCTTGCTGAAGCCGAGCCAATGCGTCCCATATTCCGGTGGATGATCGAGTTCCGTCCCCCAGCCGGCGCTGATCACGCCGCCGAGCAAGCTGGGCAGGCCGAGAGTATCGCGCACCGCCCAGCCGACGCGTCCGCTGCCCGTGATCGGCTGATACGCGCCGTTCGGATCCGTCCCCGGCGAAAGCGAGCTCTGCCCAGCCGCGAGCTTGACTAAGACCACGAAGATCAGGAAGCGGCAGCCCATCCTGGAAACGTCTCTAAGGTTTAAGCAACCGGGCTTCCATTCGTGCGGCTGTGACGTTCGCAAAATTTTCACCATGGGTTGTCTCTTATTCGACGTGCCCCGCGGGAAACCGGTCACAATGGCGTTGCTTCCGGGCGCGGTGGCGCGCGCAAATCACCACGGGTGCAACGGAGGCGGTATGCCGACATCGCGACCGAATGCGATCGCATTACCCGCGTAAATTTGACCGCCGGTGCGGAAACTTTCGCCTGCGCCATGTGGACCGGCGCCGCTCGTCTGTCCGATTTCAGAGCCGTTGAAAAAGGCTGAGCGCTCCGATCGATCCGATCCTCATGCATCCAGACGCAGCGCGATCACCGGGTCTACGCGAGCCGCGCGGCGCGCCGGCAGATAACTGGCGCAAAAAGCCGCAATGGCCAGGATCGCGCAGACTGCGGCAAATGTCGTCTGATCCGACGGCGCGATTCCGTAGAGAAAACTGCGCAGCAGCCGCGTCACCGGCAGCGCTCCGGCGAGGCCCGCGATCATTCCCGCGGCAGTTATGCGCAACCCCGCGCCGGCCACCATTCGCAGCACCTCGCCGCGGCCTGCGCCGACGGCCATGCGAATGCCGATCTCCTGCGTCCGCCGCGCGACCGAATAAGACATGACGCCGTAAATTCCCACCACCGCGATCAGCAGCGCGAGAATCGAAAACGCTGCCAGCACCGCGGCCCGTTCGCGGCGTTCCAGCAGCGTTCCCGCCACGCGCTGCTCCAGCAGATCGATGTCGAACAGCGGCTGGCTCGCGTCAATCGATTGCGCCACGCTGCGAATCGGCGCGGCCAGTCGAGAAGGATCGCCCGCGCCGCGCACGAACACGGTGATCCACGATGACGGCGATTGTTCGAAGGGCAGAAACATTTCCGGCCAGATTTTGTCGTCCAGCGAGCGATGGCGAATATCGGCCACCACGCCGACGATGGTCGTCTCCGCTCCGATCTTGTGGCCGACGGGATCGCGCCCCGGGAAAAAATCGCGCGCCAGCGTCTGATTCACGATGGCGACTTTCGGTTGGCCGCGCGCGTCGCGCGAATCGAAAAATCGCCCGGAGATGAGTGGAATGCCCAGCAGCTCGAAATAATTCCCGCTGACGGAATTGAACGAGACGGTCTCCTGCCTTTCCGGCCCGTTGTCGGGTCGCAGTCCCGATCCGATTACGTTGAACTGAGCCATCGGCGGCGAACTGGAAACGGCCGCGATGCGCACGCCCGGCACTTTTTCGATGCCCGCGATCAGGCGATTGAAAAACTCGACTTGCTGCGGCGGGCCGTACATTTCGAGCGGCCGCAGGTTGATGCTGGCGGTCAGAACGTTGCGGGCGTCGAAACCGGGATTGGTCGAAGCCAGAAGCAGAAAACTGCGGATCAGCAATCCCGCGCCGGCGAGCAGCACCAGCGACAGCGCGATCTGTCCGGAAGCGAGCACCGCCGGCAAGCGCGCCGATCGATTCGCGTGGAGCCGCGCATTCAAGTTGACGCGTGAGGCCGTCAGCGCGGGGAGCAAGCCAAAAAATAATCCGGCAGCGAGCGAGCAGAGGGCCGTGAACGCGAGCACTCGCCAGTCGATGGGGATTGCGCCTCCCAGCGCTTTCGGCAGCAGAAATTTCACCGCGCTTCGGCCCCAAAATAAAAGCGCGACCCCCAGAGATCCGCCCAACGCCCCGAGCAGCAAGCTTTCGCCGAGCAGCATGCGAACGATATCCCATTTCGCCGCGCCGATGGCGTAGCGCATGGCGATCTCCTTGCGCCGTCCGGCCGCGCGCACCAGAAAAAGATTCGCCACGTTGGCGCAGGCGATCAGCAGCAGAAACGCGACGGCGCCCATCAGCACCAGCGCCGCGGCGCGCGCGCTTCCCCGCGCCGGCATCAGGCCCTTTTGCGAATCCGCAGTCAACTCCTGTTGCAACGCAATCACGTTGGCCCTAGCCCCGGCGTGAGGAGCCTTCCAGTCGGGCGGATATTGATCATCCATGCCGCGCGTGATGCGCTCCAGATCGGCGCGCGCCTGCTCCGTCGTGACTCCCGGCTTCGCGCGGCCGATCGCATCAACGCCTCGCATCCCGCGGCCCGGCGTGGCTGGACCCGGCGGGACGGCGTCGGGCAGCCACACCGCCGCGTCGGCCGCGCCGGGATAAAGAAAGCCCGCCGGCATCACTCCGACGATGGTCGCCGGCTCGCCGTTTACCGTCAAGCTCCTGCCGAGCGCCGACGCATCGGCATGCGACACATCGCGCGAAAAGGCATCGCTCACGATCGCGACGGAAGCATCGGCATTCGTGGCGAAACCGGCGCCAAGCTGCGGTGTTACGCCGAGCATCGCGAAAAATCCTGGTGTCACGTGGGCGACCGGGACGCGCTCGGCCGGCCCTCCGGCGACGGCCACGTTCGCGCCGATCGTGGCGCCCATCGCTTCCAGGCGCTCAAACGACGTGCTCTGCTGTTTCCACGCGCCATAGTCGGGAGCCAGAAGGACATCCGTTTTGAACGCGGGCATAAACTCGGTCGCCCAGAACAGCCGGCCGGGGTCGCGGTAAGGAAGGGGACGAAGGAAAATCGCGTTGACGACGCTGAAAATCAAAGAATTTGCGCCGATCGCGAGCGCCAGCGTCAGCAGCGCGGCGAGGGTGAATCCGGGGGTCCGGCGAAAACGCCGCAGAGCGTAGCGAAGTCCCATCCCGATATCGTATCTGAAGCGGTGGCGTAAGCCGCCAGGCTTGCGCTGGGGACGGTGCGCACTCTGAGGCACGAAAAGCGCAAGCCTGGCGGCTTACGCTGGGGACGGTCCGCTCTAAGGCACGAACAGCGCAAGCCTGGCGGCTTACGCCACTTTGCTCAAATCGGGTATTCTCATTGATATTTGGAGAATCCTGTGAACTATCGACGATCTTTCCTTCTCGCTGCCCTCACCATTGGAATCGTTTTCGCGCAAGCGGACGCGCCCGAGTATGGTCCCCCGAACGGAACGCTCATCATCGTCGGCGGAGGCAATCTCACCGGCACCGGCATCATGGAAACGTTCATCAATCGCGCCGGCGGAGCCTCGGCCAAAATCATCATCGTGCCCACCAACGCGGGCAATAAAGATAAAAACGGAAACTGGATCGTCTACGATGAAAACAAAATTATTGCGCCGTGGGTGAAGCTGGGCGCGACCAACGTCCACATGCTGCACACCCACGATCCCAAAGTCGCCGATACCGAAGAGTTCGCCAAAACGCTGCGCGACGCCAAAGGAGTCTGGTTCAACGGCGGACGGCAATGGAACTGCGTCGATTCCTACATGAATACGCTGACGCTGCGCGAATTCCGGAACGTGCTGGCGCGCGGCGGCGTGATCGGCGGCAGTTCGGCCGGGGCGACGATTCAGGGCGATTACCTGGTGCGCGGAGCCATCGCCGGCGCAAACATCATGATGACCCCGGAGCCCAACCACGAACACGGCTTCGCGTTCCTGCGCAAGAGTGCCATCGACCAGCACATCAACACTCGCAACCGCTGGGATGATCTCGCGCCGGTCGTGAAAAAATACCCGGATTTTCTGGGAATCGGGTTGTCGGAAGCCACGGCCATCATCGTGAATAAAGATGAGTTCGAGGTGATGGGCAAGTGGAAAGCCGCCATCTGGGACAACACCCATCCGCGGCAGCCTTGGGAAAAGCCGTTCTTCGTCCTCGAAACCGGCGACGTTTACAACATGAAAACGCGCACGGTGGAAAAATACGGAATCGGCAATTTCAAGCCGGTAACCGTTGAATCCAAATAAGCGATACACAATCCCGCCAAACGGCAAAAAACTGTATCACAATAAAACTAGAGCCATGAGTCCGGACGAACTGTTTCAGGACCGCGTCGATCGCGGCGTCAAAATCGAGCCCAAGGACGAAATGCCCGACGGCTATCGCAAAACGCTGATCCGGCAGATCTCGCAGCACGCGCATTCCGAGATTGTCGGCCAGCTTCCCGAAGGCAACTGGATCACCCGCGCGCCATCGCTGCGCCGCAAGGCGATTCTGCTGGCCAAAGTCCAGGACGAAGCCGGCCACGGTCTTTATTTATATAGCGCCGCGGAGACGCTCGGGGTTTCGCGCGACGCGATGATCGCCGATCTGCACTCCGGCAAAGCGAAATATTCGAGCATCTTCAATTACCCGACGCTCACCTGGGCCGACATCGGGGCCATCGGCTGGCTGGTGGACGGCGCGGCGATCATCAATCAGATCGCGCTGTGCCGCTGCTCCTATGGTCCGTACGCGCGGGCCATGGTGCGGATCTGCAAGGAAGAAAGTTTTCATCAGCGGCAGGGGTATGAAATTCTGCTGACGCTGTGCCGCGGCAACGCGGACCAGAAAGCGATGGCGCAGGATGCGCTGAACCGCTGGTGGTGGCCGAGCTTGATGATGTTCGGCCCGCACGACAGTGAATCGACGCACAGCGAGCAGTCCGCAAAATGGAAAATCAAAATTGTCTCGAATGACGGGCTGCGGCAGAAATTCGTTGATCAGACCGTGCCGCAAGGCGAATTTCTGGGGCTGACCTTTCCCGATCCGGAACTCAAATGGAACGCCGAGCGCGGCCATTACGACTTCGGCGAGATCGACTGGAGCGAATTTAAGAACGTCGTCCAGGGCAACGGCCCGTGCAATCGCGACCGCCTGAAGGCTCGGGTGGAGGCGCACGAAAACGGCGCGTGGGTTCGCGAAGCGGCGCTGGCCTACGCGAAAAAACACGCCAGGAAGGCAGCATGAGCGAATCGGAGTGGCCCTTGTGGGAGGTTTTCATTCGCGGCCAGCAGGGCTTGGCGCATCAGCACGCCGGCAGCTTGCACGCGCCCGATGCGGAAAGCGCCGTCAACAACGCGCGCGACGTCTACACCCGGCGGAATGAAGGCGTCAGCATCTGGGTGGTGAAATCGACCGACATCACGGCGTCCAGCCCCAGCGAAAAAGGTCCGCTGTTTGAACCGGCCGCGAGCAAACCGTATCGCCATCCGACGTTTTACGAAGTTCCCGATGAAGTGAAACACCTGTGAGCCTCTACGATTATTTATTGCGCCTCGGCGACAATGCGCTGATCCTCAGCCAGCGCCTGGGCGAATGGTGCGGCCACGGCCCGGTGCTCGAAGAAGACATCGCGCTGACCAATGTCGCGCTCGATCTGCTCGGTCAGGCCAGGCTTTGGCTGGCGTACGCAGGCGAGCTGACCGGCCGCGACGAGGATCAGCTCGCGTTTTTGCGCGACGCCGGCGAGTTTCGAAATGTTTTACTGGTCGAGCAGCCGAATGGCGATTTCGCGCACACCATCGTCCGGCAATTTTTCTTCGACGCGTGGCATCATCTGCTGCTCGAAAAATTGAGTGATTCGAGCGATGAGCGAATCCGCGGAATCGCCGCGAAAGCGCTTAAAGAGGTTACTTATCATCTGCGCCGCGGCGCCGACTGGATGGTTCGCCTGGGCGACGGAACCGAAGAAAGTCATTCGCGGATGGAGAACGCGGCCGGCGATTTGTGGATGTACACCGGTGAGCTGTTCGAAATGGACGCGGTCGAACAGGAGATGGCGCAATCCGGAATCGGCTGCGACCTGGCCGCGCTGCGCGAGCCGTGGATGGCGCAACTGCGCGCGGTGTTTGCCGAGGCGATGCTCGAAATTCCCAAACAAACCTGGATGCAGCACGGCGGGAAACGCGGCGTTCATTCGGAAAAACTCGGGTTTATCCTGGCGGAACTCCAGTTCATGCAGCGCGCCTATCCGGGGGCGAAATGGTGACGGCCAAGCCGGAGATCGCGCAGGTATGGACGTGGCTTGAAGAAGTCGCGGATCCGGAAATTCCGGTGATTTCCGTGGTCGACCTGGGAATCGTCCGCGACGTTCGCTGGAACGGTGAAGAGTTAATCGTCGCGGTAACGCCGACGTATTCCGGCTGCCCCGCGACGGAAGTGATTGCGCGCGATATTCGCGACGCGTTACTGGCGCGCGGCATTGAAAACGTCCGCATCGAAACAAAAATTTCGCCCGCGTGGACCACGGACTGGATCAGCGGCCGCGGCCGCGAGCGTTTGCGCGAATACGGAATCGCACCGCCGCCGACCGGCCTGATTCAAATCGAAAACGTCGCCTGCCCGCGCTGCGGGTCCACCGATACGGAAATGGTCAGCCGCTTCGGCTCGACCCCCTGCAAAGCGATTTACAGATGCCGCGCCTGCCTGGAGCCTTTTGATGTCTTCAAGCGTCATTGAAACCATAAGCGAAGCGGCCAGCCGCAGCAGTTTTTATCCTTTATTAGTACGCTCGGTCACGCCGGAAACGGCCGAGGCGATCGTGGTTGCCTTCGAGGTCCCGGCGCGGTGGCGGGAGCTGTTTCGCTTCACCCAAGGCCAGCACCTGACCTTGCGCGCGCACATCAACGGCGAAGAAGTGCGGCGCTCGTATTCGATTTGCTCGGCCGTGCCGGATGAAATTCTGCGCGTCGCCATTAAACTGCTGCCCGGCGGCGTTTTTTCGCACTGGGCCGCGGCGAATCTCAAGCCGGGCGCGACGCTTGAAGTGATGCCTCCGGTCGGACATTTTTATGTTCCGCTCGCGGCCGAAAATCGCCGGCATTACGTTGCGTTCGCGGCGGGCAGCGGGATCACGCCGGTGCTTTCGATCCTCAAAACGACGCTGCTCACGGAGCCGCGCAGCACCTTCACTTTGTTTTACGGCAACCGGTCTGCGGAATCGATCATGTTTCGCGAGGAGCTCGCCGATTTGAAGGACCAGTTCCTCGGCCGGTTCCAGCTGGTGCACGTGCTCACCCGCGAGCATCAGGAATGCGAGCTGTTCAACGGCCGCCTCACGCCGGAAAAATGCGAATTGTTGTTGAAGCAGCTCGGCTGCCTTGGCGATATCGACGAAGTTTTCATCTGTGGCCCGCAGGAAATGTCGGCGGCGCTGGCGGAGAAAATGAAGTCGCTGGGGATTTCGGAAGAGCACGTCAAGGTCGAGTTGTTCGGCGCAGCATCTCCGCCTCCGAAACGAACCGTGACCGCGGCGGCCGGCGCTTGCGAAGTGACCATCGTCGCCGACCGCCGGCAGCGGTCCTTCACCATGCCGAGCAGCGAACCATCGATTCTCGACGCGGCGCTCCAACGCGGAATCGAATTGCGGTACTCCTGCAAGAGCGGCGTCTGCGCCACCTGCCGCGCGAAGCTGCTCGAAGGCCGAGTCGAAATGGACGTGAATTATTCGCTCGAACCCGAGGAAGTGCGCCGGGGGTTCATTCTCACCTGCCAGAGCCATCCGCTCACCGATCACGTTAAAGTGGATTTTGATCAGGACAACTGATGCCTTACGAAACCATCCGGTTCGAGATTCAGAACGGCGTCGCGCGGCTGACGCTGAATCGTCCCGATAAGCTCAACAGCTTTAATATCGCGATGCATGGCGAGGTTCGCGATGCGCTGGAACAAACCTTGAACGACGCTTCCGCGCGCGTGCTGATTCTCACGGGCGCGGGCCGCGCCTTTTGCGCCGGCCAGGATTTGGGGGATCGCGCGGTGGCGCCCGGCGGCGATGTCGACCTCGGTGAATCGATCGAAAAATATTACGCGCCGCTGGTGCGCAGTCTGCGCGCGCTGCCGATGCCGGTGCTGTGCGCGGTGAACGGCATCGCGGCCGGCGCGGGCGCGCAGATCGCGCTGGCGTGCGACATCGTGATCGCCGCGAAGTCGGCCAGCTTTATCGAGCCGTTTTCGAAGCTCGGATTGATTCCCGACACTGGTGGAACCTATTTTCTGCCGCGCCTGGTGGGCACCGCGCGCGCGATGGGAATTTCGATGCTCGGCGAAAAAATTTCCGCCGAGCAGGCCGCCGTGTGGGGCTTGATCTGGCGCGCGGTGGACGATCCGGAACTGGCGAAAGCGGTAGACGCCATCGCCGGACAGCTCGCCGCGGGCCCGACGCGCGGGCTGGCGCGAATCAAGGAAGCGATCTACGCCTCGGCGAACAATCGCTTCGAGCAGCAGCTCGAACTGGAGCGCGACCTGATGCGCGAACTGGGCCGCAGCTACGATTATCGCGAAGGCGTCGCGGCGTTTTTGGAAAAACGCGCACCGGAATTTAAGGGGATGTGAATGCGGCGTGGCGCCGGTTGCGGACGAGCCGGTTCATCCTTGCGCAGCCGGGAATGAACCGCGGCTATAGGGAGTGCCCATGGGTTTGCGGCCCGCCAGGCGCATGAAAAATCCGGCCAGCCCCCGCCGTGACGGGCGGGGCTTTCTCGCGCTGCGCAAGCCGCGCCAGTCATGGCGGGAGTGTATTTCAGCTGAGCGGCCACTGGCCCGCCTCGAATCGCCTTCACAAGAATGAACCAATCCGCCCAAATCCTCGCCGAACAATCGGCGCGCAAAATGTTTGATGACGATCGCGCCTCGCAAGCCCTCGGAATGCGCATCGTCGCGGTGCGACCGGGTTACGCGAAGCTCACCATGACCGTCCGTAACGATATGACCAACGGCCACTCCACCTGTCACGGCGGATTTATTTTTTCGCTCGCCGACAGCGCCTTTGCGTTCGCCTGCAACAGCTACAATCAACGCACGGTCGCCGCCGGATGCCTGATCGATTTTCTCGCGCCCGCGCAGGCAGGCGACGAATTGACCGCGGAAGCGGCGGAGCAGGCGCTGGCCGGACGCAGCGGCGTTTACGACGTCGCCGTCACCAATCAACACGGCGTGCGGATCGCGCTGTTTCGCGGCCGTTCGCGGCAGGTGGGCGGCGAAATTGTAGTATCGAAATGATGCGGCGCGATCCGCCCCAACCCTCCGATCTCGAACCGATCGAACGCGCCAGCCGCGATGAGCTGGAGGCGCTGCAACTGGGGCGCCTGAAATGGACGCTGCGTCGCGCCTGGGAAAACGTCGCGCATTATCGAAAAACCTTCGCCCGCGCGGGCGTGCATCCGGACGATCTCCAGACCCTCGGCGATCTCAAAAAATTCCCGTTCACCAGCAAAGACGACCTGCGTGAGAATTATCCCTTCGCCATGTTCGCCGTGCCGCGCGAAAAAGTGGCGCGCATCCACGCCTCCAGCGGCACCACCGGCAAGCCGACCATCGTCGGCTACACCCAGCGCGACCTCGACACCTGGGCCAGTCTTGTCGCGCGCTCGATTCGCGCCGCGGGCGGCCGCGCCGGCGACGTCGTGATGGTCTCCTACGGTTACGGTTTATTCACCGGCGGACTGGGCGCGCATTACGGCGCGGAAAAATTGGGCTGCACCGTGATCCCCATGTCCGGCGGGCAAACCGAAAGACAGGTGCAGTTCATCCGCGACCTGCGCCCGTCGATCATCATGTGTACGCCCTCGTATTTCCTAAACATCACCGAGGCGTTCGATCGCCAGGGTCTCGACACCACGGCCAGTTCGCTGCAAATCGGCATCTTCGGGGCCGAGCCGTGGACCGAATCGATGCGCGCCGAAATCGAAACGCGCTGGAACCTGGACGCAGTGGATATTTACGGCCTTTCCGAGGTGATGGGACCGGGCGTCGCCAGTGAGTGCGCCGAAAGCAAAGACGGATCGGTAATCTGGGAGGATCATTTTTATCCCGAAATCGTCGATCCGCAAACCGGCGAGCCGCGGCGCGACGGCGAGCACGGCGAACTGGTGTTCACTTCGCTCACCAAAGAAGCGCTGCCGGTAATTCGTTATCGCACCCGCGACCTGACGCGCCTGCTTCCGCCGACGGCCCGCTCCATGCGGCGCATGGGACGCATCACCGGGCGATCCGATGACATGCTGATCATTCGCGGCGTCAACGTTTTTCCCACGCAAATCGAAGAATTGATTTTCCGCCATCCCCAGCTCGCGCCCATCTATCAGCTGGTGGTGTCGCGCGAAGGTCATCTGGATTCGCTGGAGGTTCGCGCCGAATTGCGGCGCGACGCGAGCTCCCGCCAGCCGGAAAAGGACGCCATCGCGCGAGAGCTGCGCGCGCACATCAAATCGCTGACCGGTGTTTCGAGCAGCGTGCGGATTCTCGACGCCGACGCCATCGAGCGCACGCTCACCGGGAAAGCGAAACGCGTTATCGACAACCGGGCAACGTGAAGCGAACACCCCAAATCGACGGCTGGATCGAGAACTTTCTCAACCACGATCCGCCCCGCGCCAAATCGCTGGTGGTGACCATTTTCGGCGACGCCATCGCTCCCCATGGCGACTCCATCTGGCTGCAATCGCTGATCGATCTGCTCCAGCCTTTCGGGGTGAACGAACGGCTGGTGCGGTCGAGCGTGTTTCGCCTGGTGGAAGAAGAATGGCTGGCCGCCGAACGGCACGGCCGGCAGAGCCGCTACGGATTCACCGTCTCCGGGCGCAAGCGCTTCGAACGCGCCCACGAAAAAATCTATTTCGCCGCGGACCGCCGCTGGAACGGCGAATGGATGCTGGTGATCGTGCCGCCATCGCGGGTTCCGGCCGGAAACCGCGCCGTCCTGCGCCGAGAACTGGAATGGGAAGGCTTTCGCGGAATCAGTCCCGGAACCTTTGCGCATCCCGCCGGGGAGCGCCGCGCCGTCGCTGAGATTCTCGAACGCACCCGCGCCAGGGATGGCGTGGTGATCTGCGCGGCGCGGGAAATCGAGCCGGACAGCGCACGGGCGCTTGCGGCGCTGGTCGCGCGCCATTGGGACCTGCGCCGCGTTCTGCTGGGGTACCGCGAATTTATCCAGCGTTTCGGAGCGCTGTTGGGGATGCTGCCGCGCGAGCGGGCCATCGCCGCGGGGCAGGCGTTCGTCATCCGCACCCTGGTGATTCACGCCTTCCGCCGCGCCCTGCTGCACGATCCGCTGCTGCCGCCGGAGCTTCTGCCGGAGGATTGGCCGGGGCGCAAGGCCTACGATTTATGCCGCGCCATTTATCAGCTTACGTATCCCGATTCGGAGCGATACATGCACACGGTTCTGGGACCAGCCGCGGTTCCGCGGCCGGCGGCCTACTTTCAGGACCGTTTCGGAGGGTTGCCGCATGCGATACAAGGTCGTGCTTGATAACATAAAACTGTATCAGGAGCATTCATGCCCGTCATCGACGTGTTGATGTTTGCCGAACAAAAAGAAGGAACCGAATCCTTCGTGGCGACGTGGCTGAAACACCCTGGCGACGCGGTCGGCGCCTATGAGCCGATCGTCGAAATCAGCACCGATAAAGTTTCGATGGAAGTTCCCGCGCCCTCGGCCGGCGTGCTCGCGGAAATTCTCAAGGCCGAAGGCGAGCCGGTCGCGCCGGGCGAAATTCTGGCGCGGATCGAAACAGGTGACGGAATCTCCGCGCCCGCGCCCGCGGCGGAGAAGCCCACCGCGACGCCACGCGCCGAGACCGCCGCGGACCTGAGCACTCTGACTCCGGCGGTGCGACGATTGCTCAAGGAACACAACCTCGATCCCGCCGCGATCGCCGCCACCGGCCGCGGAAATCGGCTGACCTATCAGGACGTGGTTGATTTCATCGAACAACAAAAAGGACCGGCCAAAATTGCCAGCCGGATGGTCCCGCACACGCCGATGCGCCGCGCCATCGCCAGCCATATGGCCCGCGCGATGCGCGAGGCGCCGCACGTGACGTCCGTTTTCGAGGCCGATTTGACGCGGGTTCTGGCCGATCGCGAAGCTCGAAAAGGGTCGGGCGAGGTGCCCTCGATCACGTCGTATCTGGTTCGCGCCGCGGTGGCCGCATTACGCGCCGTCCCCGAAGCCAATGCACAATGGCATGACGAGGCGCTGGAAATTTTCGAGGATTTTAATATCGGCATCGGTACCGCGGTGGAAGGCGGGTTGATGCTGCCGGTGATTCATCGCGCGCAGACCCTGACGCTCGCCCAGATCGCCGCGCGATTGCGTGAGCTCACCGAAAAGGCGCGTGCCGGAAATCTTTCCGCGGAAGAAGTCGCCGGCGGAACGTTCACCATTTCCAATCATGGCGTCAGCGGCAGCCTGCTGGCCGCGCCCATCATTATTCCCAATCATCAATCCGCCGTCCTGGGCGCGGGAAAATTGCAGAAGCGCGCGATGGTGATCGAAGAGAACGGCGCCGAAAAGATGGCGGTGCGTCCGATGATGTACGTCACCTTGAGCATCGATCATCGCGTGCTCGATGCGCAGCAGACCAACGCGTTTCTGGCGTGCTTCGTGAACGCATTGCAATCGGAGGCGGGATCGTGATACATTTTCATGCCTGCCGTAAGGAACTTTGTATCAGTTTGAGATGCTTTCTCATTCCGCAGTTATGACGTCCCCGGAAAGCGGCGCCAGCAATTCCCTGGAGCGGTCGCTCAAACTCCTGGAAATCATCGGCCAGACGCCGGGCGGCTTGAGCAACAAGGACATCAGCCGCAAGCTGCGCATCGCCACCAGCAGCACCTCCTACATTCTGAAACGCCTGGAGCGGGAGGGTTACGTCAATCGCCGCGAGGACGGCCGTTACGAGATCGGACTGAAAGTGCTCTCGCTCGCCTCCGGCGCGCTGCGCGAGCTGGGGTTTCATCATTCCGCCGCGCCGGTGCTGCATCCGCTCACCCATACCACCCAACTTTCCAGCTACGTCGGGGTGCTCGAATGCGGCCGTCTTCTGGTGGTCGAGCAGGTGGAAAGCCCGGAGTTCATCCGCCCGGAGACCGACCTCGGCACGGAGCATCCCGCCTACTCGACGGCGATGGGAAAAATGCTTCTGGCCCGTCTTCCCGAGGCTGCACTGGACGCCTTGCTGGAATCGGGTGAATTGACCCGGCGGACGCCCAACACCATCGTTTCGAAATCGCGGCTGAAGGAGGAATTGCGCCAGATTCAGCGGGCCGGCTTCGCGCTTTCCGAGCAGGAGGAGTTCGTCGGGGTGCGTGCGCTGGCTGCTCCGATCCCGGAAAAGGACGGTTCGGTTTATGCCTCCGTGGCCGTCGCCGGACCCGCAACCTTTCCGGCTTGGGGCAATTTACGGGAGCTGATTGCCATGGTGCAGGTGGCCGGGCACGATATCGCGCGCAATACCTGGGATCGCGCTTCCCGACACTCCTCAAAATATTGAGCAATATCTTGCAAGGACTGAGGCTTATGCCTACACTGGCCCAAAGCGCTTAGGGTGTGACTTTGATCACACCTGAATGAAAGGGGTCAGTAAGGTGTCTTTCCACGAAGAGAGCAGTATCATCGCCTCGAGGCGATTCGGATGGAAGTTCTGGGCGGTCGGCTTGGTTCTAACCTCTGCGCTATTTGCGCAACAGTTAGCAACCAATACCGGCGCCATTAATGGCAGAGTTACAGATAGCTCCGGAGGGGCGATCCCCAACGTCAAGGTATCTCTTGTCGGCCCGGATATCACTCAGGTCTTCACCACCAACGCGCAAGGAAACTACCGTTTTCCGAGTATTCCGATCGGCCTATATAATCTGACCTTTGAAGCGACCGGATTCGCCAGGCTACAGCGCAACCAAATCAACATTCCGCTGGGTTTCACCGCCACAATTAACGTGACATTGACTCCGTCGGCGCAACAACAGACTATCACCGTGACCGGTGAGTCGCCACTGGTCGATACGCAGAGTGAGACGGTGCAGGGCGGATTCAATTTGGAACAGTTGAACACGGTGCCGAATCAGCGAGACATGTGGTCGATCATCGGCTTGACGCCGGGCATGAACGATACGTTGTTGGACGTAGGCGGTTCGCAGGTCGGAAACCAGGTAAGCTATACCTCCTACGGTTACGGCGGACAAAATCGCGTCATGATCGATGGGATCAATGACAGTGAAGGCACCAACGGCGCCGGATTTTATTTCGATTACGGCACCTTCCAGGAGTTCACGGTAGGAACGGCCTCCAACGACGCGTCGATGCCGGTACCGGGTAATCAGGTGAACGCGGTCATCAAGAGCGGCACCAACGGGTGGCATGGTGATGTTTATTTTGACTACGAGAACCCGGATTTTCAGGGCCACAATATCAGCCAGGCGCAGCTCATGCAAAACGTTGGCTATGGCCAGCGCCTGCACACTTATTTCGACCCGGACGGCGATTTCAGCGGTCCGATCATCAAGGACAAATTGTGGTTCTACATTGGGCTGCGCGACCAGACGGTCGCTTTCGGCGTGGTTGGCGCGCCGATTCAGGCCCCCGGAACCGTCCCGTCGTATTCCTATGATCGTAACGTGACCGAGAAAGTCACTTACAATATCAACCCCAATCAGCGGCTGTCGCACTTCATCCAGTGGAACCCGATTCAGAAGCCGCAGCGCGGCCTCGCGGCTGGCGATTATGAGGACGCGATGTACTACCAGAAGGCGGAGGCGTGGGTCGGGAACGTTCAGTGGAACTCGGTCTGGTCGCCGAAATTTTTCACCAACATGCTGGTCGGAACGTGGGGCTATAACTTCCCGCAGGTTCCCTACGGCGTGTTCCCGGGCGATCCGGGCACGTCGACTTGCCCTTGCGCGCAGACGCTGCCGAGAATTCCGATCGGTCAGCTCGCGCCCCGCATGGAGGACTTGGCCTCCGGTGACATCGCCGGCGGTGGCGCTTCCAACACCGCTGGTGAAGTGCGACTCGATCCGCGGCGCTACCAGATTGAGCCGACCGGCAGCTACTTTCTCGATCACTTTCTTCACACCAGTCACCAGATCCGCTTCGGTTACTTGTATGAGCGCGAAATCGAGAACGACCAGTATTACGCTCCCCCCGGCGGCGTCTTCGAAATTTTCGACAGCAAGACTTCAACCGGTCAAGTCCTGCCGGATTTCTCCACTCCCTTCGAAGCTGAGATCACCAACGAACCGCGTATCCAGGTCTCAGAGATTCTCCACCACGGCTTGTATCTCACCGATCAATTTAAGGTCGGTCCGCGCGTGACCATCAATGCCGGCGTTCGCTGGGATTATTACAGCTCCGGCTATCGCAACGCCAACCTTCGCTCCGATTGCGAGTTCTGCGGATATTTCTACGAAGGCCAGCCGTTGCCGAACGGCGACACACTACCGGCTTCTCAAAATCTGGTCAGCGGCGGATTCCCCAACCGGACGGTGAACACGTTCCCGCACGATATCGCGCCACGCATCGGCATAGCCTATGACTTAACGGGTAAGGGAAAGACGCTGCTGAAGCTGAGCTACGGCAGCTTCTACAGCTATCCGTCGACCACCATCGCCGAAGCCCTCAACCCCGTGCAAAGCGCCACGGCGACATTCCAGTGGATCAATCCATCGAATGCGGCGTTCAACTTCAGCCAGCTAGGGCCGATTGTCGGGTCGCCGTCGATCGCCACCAACGCGATCGTTGCCCCAAATCTCAAGGACGAGCGTTTCGACGACATGGATGTGATCATCCAGCACCAGGTCAGTTCCACGCTTTCGATCGAAGGCGGCTTCATTTTCCGCGAATTGCATCACGCCTGGGAGTACATCAACGCATCGCTTCCGGCAAGCCTCTTCACGTTGCCGGTGCAGGAAACGGTTCCGGCTACCTGGAACGCCCAGGGCGTAGCGCAGAGCACCAACACGATCACCCTGTGGGATGTTCCGAAGAGTGCGATCCCGCCGGCGCAGACCGAAATCGCCAGCCCGAACGGTAACAACGCAATCTATCGTAACCTGGAATTTACCATCAATAAGCGGCTTTCACGGAGGTTTACGACGGTTGCCAGCGTCTACTGGACGCACACGACGCAGAACTGCGGTGGGTATGGAGAAACCTCAAATTCGACGGGCAACAACGGCTGTGTCACCAGCGGCGGAACGCCGGAGCTTGGTGTTCCCACCAATCCGGACCAGTCATTCAACAGCGGTCAGAGCTTCAGCCAATGGACGGCGCACGTTGACGGAATGTACCAGGCTCCCTGGGGGATCGAGATCTCGCCCGTCCTGCGGATGCAGCAGGGCTTGCCGCTCAACGAGGCCTACCCGATCACGAACCTCAACATCGGCACGATTTACATTCCTCTTTCGCCCTATGCCACGTACCGCGACCCGAACATGTATGACTTCGACCTGGGTTTCCAGAAGACCTTCACTTTCCATGAACGCTATCGCCTGAGTGCCTTTTTCGACCTGTACAACGTGTTTAACGCTAACATGGCGCAATCGGAAACGAGCGTCCTGGGGACGAGATCCGCGACAGTCAACGTCGTCGGCAATCCCCTCTTCGGCCAGACGTTTCAGTATGAGGCATTCCAGTCGCCGACCGGGATTCTGCCGCCGCGAATCTTCAAAATCGGCGCGCGATTCTCGTTCTAAGCGGTTGCAAGATCGGCCCCGCCCTATAGGGCATTGATATCGCTGACGCAAGCTTGAGCAACCCCCGGTCAGTATGGGTGGTGGTGCACGCACTTCTGCGTGCCGCGTCGGCACTCTTGCCGACGCTGGTTCCGCTCGATCAGCCATTGCGTCGAGAAGAGTCTCGACGCGGCACGCAGGAGTGCGTGCGCCACCAACGGACCGCAGCAACTGGTTGGATCAAGTATATTAGCGCCGAGTAGTCTGTCCCTTGGTAGTGTCTGAAGTCTGCGTTGACCGCTAAAGATGGGAGAGCCCCGCCATTACTGGCGGGGCTGTAACGCGCGCTATAGCCCCGCCATGGCGGGGGCGCGTTGCAAATCAACGCAGATTTCAGACACTACCTGTCCCTTTTCATCACCCTGCCAGCCAGGAGACCATAGAAGATGATGATGAGCGGTTAGCAGGGTGACCCGGAAAGGAGGCGGGATAGTCCCATTTCTCTCTTCGTGAAGCTCGCGTCTCCCGTTTTAATTCGCTTCTGAACTGTACTCTTTTCGGATGATTTCGACCATAATTCTGAACCATTATGGGATTATTTAAATTCCAAGCCTCTCCTCAGTAGAATCCGCCCGCAAAAGTGGTACTTCTGATCTATTTTCGACGTTCGAAAGTGTCGATACGCTGAGCAAGGAGAAATTGGCCCGTCTGGGCATTGGGAATGGTCCATATGTCAGTTTCCGCGTGGTCCGCTCTGGTCGCCTGCGTCCTGACCATCGCTGGTTCAATTCTGCTAGGAATGCGCGCCTCAAACTGGCGAATTCGCCTTTTGAGCTGTTCGTTCGGGTGGCTCCCTCTGTGCCAGGCCGTTGTGCTCCTGGACAGGAACATGAGCGATATTGCCGCCATCCTGGAACTGCTGGCCAGTGCGCTTTGCCTCACCGCCGTCCACCTGCTGAATGTCGAGAATCGGGAGCGTAAGAGCGCGGACACGCGTCTTCACGCCTTCGAGACCGCACAGGAAAGCCAGTGGCAAGAAACTGTTCCAACGTGCGTCCCGGATTCGTTTACCGCGGTTGGCAGCGAAAGACGGCGAGAAATGCGTCTTCCCACGGATTGCGCAGTCGTGATCACCGTTTTGGGCACCGACCCGCCCTGGACGATACGCGGCACGGTGGTAGATCTCTCCGGACGAGGGTTGGGGCTCAAGGCGTCGGCGCCGATTGCCCTGCGGTCGGCCGTCAAGGTCGAATTCGAGGACCTTCTCCTCCTGGCTGAAGTCTGCCGCTGTCAGGCGGTCGGGGAGGAGTTCTCTTTGGGCTTACGAGTTCAGGAGTGCCTGGCGCTGCCCGCAGGAGTCTGGCGAGTAAATCTCGACGGAGCACAGTCGAAGAGTGACCTTGCCCACTTGCACACAGCCGTATCGTCGTATTCAGATGGCGACCAGCAGGCGTTAAACCTGGAACCGTCATTGAGCACCAAAGCATAAAGCTTCGGGCACCACGGCGAGGAATATACAGCCTGCGTCCGGTGGAGTCCGCGTGGATGTAATCCCACCCGCCTATCTTCCGGCGTTCGCGCAGCGAAGTTCTACCCGATGACCGCGAGATTCACTTGAATGCGCCGCCCCACTGCCAAAGCGCGTTACATTGATATTTAAACGCATGAAATTTTATCTGACCACGCCGATCTATTACACCAACGCCGCGCCGCACATCGGCCATGCCTACACGACCATCGCCGCCGATACTATTCGCCGCCTGAAAACCATGCAGGGCCTGCACGCCGTGCTCACCACCGGCACCGACGAGCACGGCGTCAACGTCGAGCGCGCGGCGATCGCGCAAGGAAAAACGCCGCAGGAATATTGCGACGTGATCGCGGCCGAATTTGCGAATCAATGGAAAACGCTCGGCCTGGCGATCGATCGCTTTGAGCGCACCACCAGCGATCGCCACGCCAAGTGCGTGCAGGACCTGTTCCTGCGCTGCCGCGAGCGCGGCTACGTTTATAAAGGCACCTATAAGGGCCAATACTGCATCTTCGATAATCTGTACGTCAACGAAGCGAAGCCCGGCGATCCGTGTCCCGAATGCGGACGCACCACCGAAACCGTCACCGAGGAAAATTATTTTTTCCGCCTTTCCGAATTTCAACATAAGCTGCTGGACCTTTATGACGCGCAGCCCGATTTTATCCAGCCGGAGACGCGGCGCAATGAAGTGCTCGCATTCGTGCGCCAGGGATTGCAGGATTTGTCGATCACCCGCACCAGCATCAACTGGGGCATTCCCGTTCCCGATGAGCCGAAGCACGTTTTCTATGTCTGGTTCGACGCGCTGACCACTTATATGTCGGCGGTGCACGGCGAAAATTTGTGGCCGGCGGATCTGCACCTGATCGGCAAGGAAATCGTGCGCTTTCACGCGGTGTATTGGCCGGCCTTTCTGATGGCCGCCGATCTGCCGCTGCCGAAAAAGATTTTCGCGCACGGCTGGCTGCTGTTTGAAAACGACAAGATGAGCAAATCGCGCGGCAATATTGTGCGTGCGACGCCGATCAGCAGCGTGCTCGGCACCGACGCGCTGCGTTATTTCCTGCTGCGCGAAGTGGTGTTCGGGCAGGACGGCAGTTTTTCTTACGACGCGCTGGTGGGCCGCTACAATTCGGATCTGGCGAACGGACTGGGCAATCTGGCCAGCCGCACGCTGACCATGATCCATCAATATTGCGGAGGCGCGGTGCCCGATTCCGACGGCTCATCGCCCATCGCGGAGGCGGCGGCGCAGGTGACGGCGGCGGCGCTCGATTATTTCGAGAAGCTCGAATTTTCGAAGGCGCTCGAAGCGATCTGGGGATTGATCGCCGTGGTGGATAAATTCATCGTGGAGCGCGCGCCGTGGAAGCTCGCCAAAGGCGGGACGATCGAATCGAAAAAACAGCTGGACGAAACTTTGTACACGGCCGCGGAAACGCTGCGCATCATCACCGTGCTGCTGTATCCGGTGCTGCCGGAGTCGGCCGCGAAAATCTGGTCGCAGATCGGATACACGCACGCGATTTCGGAGATTCACACGAAGGATCTGGTGTGGGGACGCCTGGCGCAAGGGCAACTGCTGGGCGCGGTGAGCGCGGTGTTTCCGCGCGCGGACGCGAAAATTTCGATCGAAAGAATGCGCGCCCTCGAAACGGAGGAGTACACGCGGCAACAGGCGCTGCTCGGCAAGACGGCGCCGGCCGCCGAGCCCGCGGACAAAAAAATTTCAATCGACGATTTTCTGAAAGTGGATATGCGCGTGGGACTGGTGAAGCAGGCCTCCGCGGTGAAGGGATCGGACAAGCTGCTGCACCTGCACGTCGATATTGGCGAAGTGAAGCCGCGCAGTATCGTGGCGGGGATCGCCGGCGCGTACAAGCCGGAATCGCTGATCGGGCGCAAAGTGGCGATTGTCGCCAATCTTCAGCCGCGAAAGTTGAAGGGACTGGAATCGCAGGGCATGATCATCGCCGCGTCGACCGAAGAAAGCGATCCCGCGCTGGTGAGTTTTTTGGAAGACGCTCCCATCGGCGCGCGTTTGCGATGACGCTCAAGCGCGAATATCGTGGCGCGCGCACTCATGCGTGCCGCGTCGAGACTCGTCTCGACGCATGGGCGCGTCAGCAGGCATCGACAGGGTGTCGATGCGGCACGCAAAGTGCGCGCGCCACATTTGCCGCGCGAGAGCCGGAATCATGCTGATCGATTCGCACTGCCATCTCGATAGCGACCAGTTTGACGCCGACCGTGAAGCTGTGATTGGGCGCGCGCTCGCGGCCGGAGTTTCGCAGATGGTCGCCATCGGCAGCGGCGATGGTCCGCCGGATCTCGAAGCCGGAATCCGGCTTGCCGGCCGGCACGAGTTTTTTTATGCGACGATCGGCGTGCATCCGCACGATGCGGCTAAAACTACGCCGGAGACGTTTGCGAAACTGCGCGACTTGGCGGCGCATCCCAAAGTGATCGCCGTCGGCGAAATCGGGCTCGATTATCACTACGATTTTTCGCCGCGCGAGACGCAGAAAACGGTGTTCCTCGAACAACTCAAAATCGCCCAGGAAAAGAGAAAGCCGATCGTCATTCACACCCGCGAAGCGTGGCCGGATACGCTCGCGCTGCTCCGCGAAAACTGGACGGGCGCGGGAATCATGCACTGTTTTTCCGGCGGACCGGCCGAAGCGGAACAGGCGCTCGCGCTGGGATTTTATCTGAGCTTCGGCGGAATCGTGACGTTCCCGAAGGCGGCCGATGTGCAGCAAGCTGCGCGGGCCGCTCCGGCGGATCGAATTCTGGTCGAGACCGACTCGCCTTATCTCGCTCCTGTTCCGAAACGCGGCAAGCGCAATGAGCCGGCGTTCATCGTGGAAACCGCGCGCAAGCTCGCCGAGTTGCGCGGCACGACCTTCGAAGAAATCGCCGCGGCGACCACGGCGAATTTTCGCCGCCTGCTGGAATAACCTAAGCCCGACGGCTTACGCTACGTTGAGATAAACTCGAAGATTCACTTCATGGCATTCGGCAAGCTCGGCCGTTCCCTGACAACGCTGGAAATTTTCGACCTGGTTCGCGTGGAACTGGATCAAGTCGAACGCGAGATTGGTCTCGAATCCATCTCCTCGGTTGACGCGGTCACCTATATCGGCCAGTATCTGCAATCGGGCGGCGGCAAGCGTCTGCGGCCCATTCTGGTGCTGCTGTGCGGCAAACTGTTTCGCGATTCCAGCCCGATGCTGGTGCGCATGGCGGCCGTGGTGGAAATGATCCACACCGCTACGCTGGTGCACGACGACGTGATCGACATGGCCAAAACGCGCCGCGGCCGGCCGTCCATCAACATGGTGTGGGGCAACCACACTTCCGTGCTGGCCGGCGACTGGCTGTACATGCAGGCGTTTCAGGTGGCGCTGCGCGAGCGCAGTTTCGCCGTGCTCGATCTGCTGATTGAGCTGACCCAGCGCATGGTCGAAGGCGAACTGCTGCAACTCGACCGCATCGGAAAAATCGTCAGCGAAGCCGATTACATGGAGTTGATCGACCGCAAAACGGCCAGTCTTTTTTCGGCTTGCGCGCGGCTCGGCGCCACGGCCGCCGGAGCGGACGAAGCGGCCGAACGGCAGCTTGGCGAATATGCGTGGAACCTGGGAATCGCGTTTCAGTTGATTGACGACGTACTCGATTTCACCTCGCGCGAAAAGATTCTGGGCAAGCCGGTGGGCAACGATCTGCGCGAAGGGAAAGTGACGCTGCCGCTGATCTACGCGCTCGAAACGGCGGAAGCGGAGGAGCGCAAGCTGGTGGAGACGGTGCTCACCGACGGCAATTACGATCAGGTTCCGTTCGGAAAAATTCTGCAGATTTTGCATCGCCATGGCAGCATCGAACGGGCCAAGGAGCGCGCGCAGATGTTCACCGAAAAAGCCCGCGCGATTATCGGCGAATTTCCGGCGTCCACCTATCAGCGGGCGCTGCTCGCCGTAACCGACCTGGTCACCGAGCGCGACCATTAGGTTGTGTTGTGGCGCACGCACTCGTGCGTGCCGCGTCGAGACTTATCTCGACGCCGCTGCGGGCGTCAGGAAGCATCGACAGGAGTGTCGATGCGGCACGCACGAGTGCGTGCGCCACGCTAAAGGAGACGGAAGTTCACTTCGATGGTCGCCAGGACGGGAACTGGCGTGCCGTCGGCGAGGCCCGGA
>DATJNW010000090.1:0-13738 GCA_035507655.1 Bryobacteraceae bacterium
AATTACCAGATGAAGCTTCTGGCCTTTCTTTCGCTGGCCTCCATCGCCTTCGCCGCCGATACGCGCTTTGAAATCTCCTACCCCGCGTCCGCCCACGCCGCACCCGTCACCGGACGCGTCTACGTGATGATCTCCCGCAGCGACGATCACGAGCCGCGTCTCCAGGTCGGCCGCGTCGGCATTCCCTTCTTTGGCCGCGATATCGAAAATCTCGCGCCCGGCGCAACCGCCGTCCTCGATGCCACCGACCTCGGCACGCCCGTAAAAAGTCTCGCTGAAATTCCGCCCGGCGAATATTGGGTGCAGGGCTTCGTCAATATTTATTCCGAATTTCACCGCGCCGACGGCCACATCGTGTGGATGCACGATGACCGCTGGGAGGGTCAGCACTGGACCCGTTCGCCGGGAAATCTGTACAGCGAGCCGCGCAAAATCGCGCTCGATGCAGCCACCGGCTACCGCATCCAGCTGCGGTGCGATCGCGTGATCCCGCCGGTCCAGATTCCGCCCGATACCGAATACGTCAAGCGCTTCAAAATCCAGAGCCCGCTGCTCACCCGCTTCTGGGGACGGCCGATTTACCTGGGCGCGACCGTGCTTCTGCCGCGCGATTACGATAAGACAAATATTTCCTATCCTGTTTTATACGAGCAGGGCCATTTTTCCCTCGCCGCGCCCTTGCGCTTCGACCAGGATCCCGACCTGCGGCAAGCCTGGTCGCGCGACGATTTTCCGCGCATGATCGTGGTCACCTTCGAGCATCCCAATCCCTATTTCGACGATTCCTACGCCGTCAATTCCGTAAACGTCGGTCCCTACGGCGACGCCTTGCTCAAAGAACTGATTCCCGAAATCGAAAAGCGTTTTCGCGTGATCCGCCAACCCTGGGCGCGGCTTCTTTCCGGCGGTTCCACCGGCGGATGGGAGTCCCTGGCGCTGCAAATTTTTCATCCCGATTTTTTCGGTGGAACCTGGTCCTATTGCCCCGATTCCGTCGATTTTTCCGACGTCGAAGGCGTCGATATTTATCACGACACGAACGCCTTTTACAAGCAATTCGAGTGGCGCCAGGTCCCCACCATCAACAGCCGCGAAATCAACGGCCAGATCCGCCAGACCGCCGAGGAGCGCAACCGTTTCGAGCTGGTCAACGGCGCCCACGGCCGATCCGGCGAGCAGCTCGACATCTGGTCCGCCGTGTTCGGCCCGCTCGGCGAAGACGGTTACTTCGATCCGCTATGGGACAAAAAAACCGGCGTGATGAATCCCCGCGTCGCCGAATATTGGAAGGAGCATTTCGACCTGCGCTATCACCTGGAACAAAACTGGGCCGAGCTGGGTCCCAAGCTTCAGGATAAAATTCACGTTTACGTCGGCGACGCGGATAATTTTTTCCTGAACAACGCCACGCGAAAATTGCAGGCCTGGATGAAAAATACCGAAAGCCCGCACTACGAAGGTCTGTTCGTCTATGGCGCGGCCAAAGGCCACTGCTACGCGGGTCCGCTTTCGACCGCGGACCGTCTCAAGGAAATGGCCGAATCTATTTTGGCCAAAATGCCGCCGGAGACCATCGCCGGCTGGTGGAAGCAGTAAATTATCGAAAACCGTAGCGCATCGGCACCACGGCGAATCGCTCAATGAAGCGAGTCTTTTGGGGCTCCCGGAATTCGTTGGCCAGCAATCGCCGGGCGAACCGCTGGAACGCGGGAATCAGACCGGGAGGACACTCGCCGTCGCGCACGGCGCGGCTGACATCGGCGTAGTCCGAAGGAAAGGTCGCCACGATCGGCACGCCGACGGTCTCCTCGATCTCCTTGGTATTCAGCTCCATCTTTTTCTGCACGCGATTCAGCACCAGCGAAACCCGTTCGCGGATTTCCATGCCTTCGAGCAGCCGCACCTTTTGCCGCGCCAGCCGCAGCGCCGCCAGCTCCGGAGTGGTCACCAGCAGAATCTGATTGGCCTCATGCAGAACGGCCAGACTGAAATCGTTGAAGGAGTCGGGAATATCGGCCATCACCACTTCGTAGCTGCGCCGGACGAAGTCCAGCAGAGCCGTGATCTCGTTCCGTTTGGGCGGGTGTTCCACGATGCGCGGCGCGCCCGAAAGCAGCAGATCGTTGGTTCCGGTGTTGCGAATCAGCTTGGCCCAGGCCTCTTCGTCCAGGTCGTGGCTCATCTGTAGCGCGTCGAGAACCGAGAAACCTTCGTCCACGTTGAACAGAAAGCCGCTGATCCCGGAATCCAGATCGAAATCGGCCAGCAGGCACCGCACCTCCGAGACATCTTTGAGAATCCGGCTGACGCCGGCGGCGATCGTGGATGCGCCCACTCCCGCTTTGGCCGGCATAAACGCGAAAAAGCGGTCGCACGGCTCGATTTTGAAGGGGCGAGACCGAAGACGGCTCCCTACTTCATCGAGAATCCGCGCGATCTCGCTGCGGTCGATCGGGTGCGCCAGCAGTTCGCCCATTTTCAGGCGAAGCGCCAGACGAAAAAACTGCGGCTCCGCCGAGGGCGCCACCGCGATCCGCTCCATCCCCGGAAAATCCGAGTCGAGATGAGCGCACAGCCGGGCAGCCTCCTCCGCATCCTCCAGGCTAAGAAAGACGACCTCCGGCGCCCAGGAGCGGATCAATCGCTTGAAGCGCTCCGTTTCCGGATAGACCTCCAAAGATTTCACCGTTGCAGCCCCATCGACTTCCGCGACAGCTTCCTCAAACTCCACTCGTAACGCCGCCCCAGGACAGATCAGCATCGTCCGCATGAATCGAGTATGGCCCTAGGCGCTTGTCGTAAGAAATGAGACATACTTCTCATTCAAATGGGTCGACGGTACTAAATTTTTCCTGTGGAACCCCCTTAGGAGCCTGCCGAGAAAAATCTACCATCCGTCAGGGCTGCGCTGTTCTGCGCCGGACCTGCATAATAGACACATGCGACGCTGGATTTGGACGCTGGCTCTTCTGACGATGCTTTCAGGCTGCACGAGCACGGGCCCCGAGGCCCGCGACAACCAGTTCGAAATCGGCGGCCGCAGCACCGTCACGCTCACCCAGCCGACCGCCGACACCGCGCGTCCGCAGATCATTTCCGTCGACCTTCTGCCCGGCCGCGGCATGAACATTTTTCAGATCCGCGCCAACCTTCCCGGCAAAGGCGTGGTCGACCTGCTCACTTCGCCGCCCATCGAGCAGGCCAAAACCGATCTGGCCTCCGATAATTTCGGCAACGCCAGTTTCAGCTTCGGCGGAGCGATTCTCGCGCCCTTCGCCAATCGCATTCGCGGCAAGCTGATCGGCGACGACATCGAAACCAACATCAACGGCAAGACGATGCATCTGCCCGCGAACTGGAAAGGAAAAAAACCGGGCGCCGAGCGTCACGCCATGCACGGCCTGATTCTCGCCTCGCCCATGGACATTACCGAGCTCAGCTCCAATCGCGATCAGGCCGTCGCCACCGCGGAGCTGGACGCCGGCGATTTCACCGGCCACTGGCCCTCGAAAACAAATTTAACCATCTCCGCGACGCTCAATCGCGATTGGTTCGGCTTCACGGTCACCGCAAAGAACGTCGGCGACGAGGATCTCCCGATGGGCATCGGCTGGCATCCCTATTTCACACTTCCCAGCGGAAAACGCGCGCAGGCTCGCGTGAAAATTCCGGCGCGCCAGCGCGCTCTGGTGAACAACTACGACGATGTTTTCCCCACCGGCGAGCTGGTTCCCGTCGGCGATTTCTTCGACCAGCCGCTGGGCGATCGTTACATCGACGATTGCTTCGTCGATCTGGAGCGCTCCGCCACTGGCGAAGCCGTCGCTGAGATCATCGACCCCGAGGCAAAATACGGCCTGCGGGTGCACGCGCTCTCGCCCGAAATTTCCGCGTTTCAGATGTACTCGCCGCCGGACAAATCCTTCGTCGCCATCGAGCCGCAATTCAACTGGGCCGATCCCTACGGCGCGGAGTGGAAAGGCCGCAACACCGGAATGAAAGTTTTAAAGCCGGGCGAATCCGTCACCTATTCCGTGCGTCTGGAAATGTTCGTGCCTTAGCAAGGGCGCTAATATACTTCGGTCCGTTGGTGGCGCACCCATACTGACCGGGGGTTGCTCAAGGCTGCGTCGGCGATATCAATGCCGAGCGGTCTGTCCCCTTTTTTTTTCAGCACCCTGCTGATCGCGCGGGCTACGGCTCCAGCACCAATTTCCCGCTGGTCTTGCGGCCCTCCAAATCCGCCTGCGCCTGCGCCGCATCCTGCAACGGATAAACTTTATCGATCTTCAACACCAGCTTCTTTTCCGCGAGCCATCGCAGCAGATCCCCCGCGCGCCACTCCAGCTCCTGCCGGGTCGCCACATAATGGAACAGCGTCGGACGCGTCAGAAACAGCGATCCTTTCTGATTCAGCACCAGCGGCTCGATCGCCGGCGCCGCGCCGCTCGCATTGCCGAACTGCACCATCATCCCGCGCGGACGCAGACAATCGAGGCCTTTTAAAAACGTCGTCGCGCCCACCGAATCGTACACCACGTCGACGCCTTTTCCGCCGGTCAGCCGCCGCGTCTCTTCGAGGAAATCCTGCTCGCGATAAAGAATCACTTCATCCGCGCCGGCCTCGCGGGCGATCTGCGCCTTTGCCGGCGACCCCGCCGTCCCGATCACCCGCGCCCCCAGCATTTTCGCCATCTGCACAATCAGCCGGCCCGTCCCCCCGGCCGCCGCGTGCACCAGCATGGTATCGCCCTTCTTCAGCGGGAACGTCGAATGCGTCAGATAATGCGCCGTCATGCCTTGCAGCATCACCGCCGCGGCATCTTTAAAGCTGACCGAAGCCGGGATCTGCACCAGCGCTGTTTCCGGCGCCGCGGCGTACTCCGCGTAAGCCCCGCGCGAGGTCGCGTAGGCCACGCGATCGCCCGGTTTCACCGTCGTCACGCCCTCGCCCACCGATTCCACCACCCCCGCGCCTTCGCCGCCCAGAATCGCCGGCAGCGGAATTTTATAAAGCCCGCTGCGATGGTACGTGTCGATAAAATTCACGCCGGAGGCGGCCAGCTTCACCACAGCCTGACCCGCCGCGGCCTGCGGCTTCGGCCGGTCGCCATAGATCAGCACCTCCGGCCCGCCGGTTTTTTCGATGTAAACAGCTTTCATATCGTCCTCCACTTCCGTCTCAGATGAACGAACGCAGCATACAGCAACAGATAAGTGAGCGTCACGGGAAAAAACAATAGCCGCGCGATGGCCGGAATCGCCGCCGATCCGGTCAATCCCGCGCGATACAGAACAAAGTGCAGCGCGATCCGCCAGTGCCCGCGGTCCAGGAAGAAAAAATCGCCGTTTTCATTCAGCACCAGGATCTTCGCCGGCACGCGCGCCCCCAGCGCCCATTTCCACTTCATCATGATCGGCTCGGCCGAGCAGATGATGCACGCGATCGGATACTGCCTCTCGCGCAGTTCCTGGTACAGCCGTTTGCGCCCCGCGCGCCCCGAATAATCGCCGATCCGAAACACCTCGCCCTCGAATCCTTGGGGAACACCCGCAAAACAGGTCACCAGCCCCATTTCGATCGGATCCGTCAGATGCGTGCGCAGCAGATGGATCACGTGCTCGATCAGGTGCCGCGATCCGCTTTCGACAAACAAAATTTTCTGAAACGAGGGCGTAGCCCGGCTAAGAAATCTGCGCAAGCTTCATCTTAGTACGTGGGGCAGGCTGCGAGCCTGCCCCACACCGGCGCTATATTGCGCGTTACAGCCCCGCCAGTCATGGCGGGGGCGCATGTGCTGTCCCTCAAATTCGCAGAACAACCCCGCGCGGCGGCTTCGCTTTCACGACCCTCCCCGCCGCGTCCTGGCGCTACAATGAGGGAGTAAGCCCTGCTTCATGTCGTCACCACCCGACCTTTCCAAGCTGAGCGTCCGCCAGTTCGCTGAGCGTTTCCGCGCGGAGATGATCCCGCTGAGCAACTCCATCGCCTACTTCTGCGCTTCCGTGCCCATGACCGAAGACGACCTGAAGGAGTATCTGGAAGAGCCCGTCGCCGCGCTGCCGCCGGCTATCGCCGCCGCGTTGCCGCGCATTTCCATACTGCTGGTTCCTTATCTCGAACGCGCCAACGGCCGCGAGCGGGGTAAGACAAAATCAGGCGATTATGTTTCCATCGAAAAGCCGCCCGAAGGCCGCCTCACCGCCGCCACGCACCTGCGCCTGGGCGAGGAAACCGTGCTGGTCTTCGCCTTGAAGGACCAGGAAGTCTCCGAATATCACTACCGTTTTTATCACCTGCTGGCGACGCTGCTCGGCGACCAGTGGTCCGATGACGCCGAAACCGCCTTTTCCCGCGTCCTGCGCGAGGAATTAAACGCCGAAGCGCACGGCGAAGTAGACGAGCCGAGCTGGCGTCTGAAGCAGGCTCTGCGCCGCACCAAAGGCACGCGCGGCGGCGTGCGCGGCGGCAAACCGTTTCGCGAATATGCGCGCCAGTCCTTCATCGACACGCTGACGCTCTATCTGCACGGCATCTGCTGCGACATCGACGTCGACACCGGCCCGAGACAGCTCCCCAGCCGTTTCTTACGCAGGCGCCTGCTGGCGCTCGAAGAATTATTCCCCCCGCCGCAAGGCTACGCCGTCTTCCCCGAGCAACTGGAAGAGTAGTGGCATAAGCCGCCAGGCTTGTGCCGTCCGCGGCTGAGGAATCGCGCGCCACATGGCACCTAACGAAAACCTCTTCGAGACCCTGCGTGCCAGCGAGATGAACTCAGCTGAGCTGGGGGAGATCGTACAGTCGTGCCTCCCGGGTACGCGCACGAGAATCGGCCAGCAAGAGGTAATTTTCGGCCTTGAATCGGACGACACCAGCTATGCGGTGAAGTTTGTCTTTGGCGAGCACGGAATTGTCCAAATCATGCCGGGGCCGAGCCTAAACGCTGAGCAGGTGGTCGCCATCAGAGGCAAAGTTGACCGGGAGCTCCGCGAACCCGCACCCGTCTGGATCGGAACGGCGGTGCTGTTCTCTGTCTGCCGCGTCGCAGGTTGGTTCCGGCACCGCGACAAACTTCAAATTCTCCCCGTCCCGCCGGACTCGCCTCGCGCACTCGGTCTCGGCGGGGAGCCGTTTCTCGTCCAGTTCCCGCTGCGCGGCAGCTCGGAGTGGGCGCTCAACGCGATGCGGCGCGAAGTCGAGGTCCAGAGGGCACATCTCTTACTGAACGCGCTGCTGGAGCTGGGCATCTCACGGTCGCGGGGGGTTCGTCATCACTGGGTGCTCCTGCCACCGGAGAACACGATCGCGTACTGCCAGGAGATGTACGCCTTTCCGCCAGGACTTTCCGCTGTACCCACGTCGGAGGGGTTCAGCCCGGACTCGTTTGCTCCGACCGATAGACTCGATCCGATGACGGCTATTGACCCCGCAACGTACTTTACTCGACGACCCGCGGTAAATAGCTTGGACCGCCGACTTGAAATCCCATCGAACCTAGGGGCGCTGCTTGACCGTTTCTATTCAAGCGCCAACGACGACCAGGAGCGCTTCCTGCGAGCTTGCTTTTGGTTTGACCATGCCCGGACAGTGTCGCACGACTCAAGCTCGGCGCAATTCACGGCGCTTATGTTCGCCATCGAGTCACTGATGCCCAACGATGGATCACGCGCCAGCTGCCCAACCTGCAAGCGAAGTTTGGGAAAGGGCGCAAGGCGACGGCTGCGAGAATTCCTGGAGCGGTACGCCCCGGCCCAACCGCAACTCCACAAGAACCGCGTCGAATTGTACTATCAGTTAAGGTGTCAGCTTGCCCACGGTGGCTACCTGACGCTATCAGATCGCGGGAGCATCGGATTCCATGGCTTGCTCCCGAAATACCCCGACGAGCTGGACGTCACGACGGGCGCGCATCAACTCGTGAGGATCATCCTGATAAACTGGCTGCTCGCCCGAGGCCGAGAGGCCGCTTAACCTCGACACAACGCCGGACCTGTGGGGAAGCAGGAACGCTAGCTTGGATCGCGGCAACCATATGTCACACACCTCAACCTACCGTTAAGGTGTTCGAATCGTCAACGTGATCAAATTTGCCCCCTGCCGAATTATGCCACCCGCCCGCTCACACCGCCGACTTAATACTCCCATTCTTCGCGCTCTTCACAATATGCTCCGCCGCGCGGAACGCCAGCGCTGAAATCGTGCACGTCGGATGATTCCGCGCGCTGGTCACAAAGCTGCTCCCGTCGACCACATATAAATTCGGCACATCGTGCGCCTTGTGCCACCGGTCCACCACCGACGTTTTCGGATCGTTGCCCATCCGGCAGCTCCCCATCATGTGCCCCGCCGCGCGCTCATCCCGCACCGGCGACGCCCATTTCCGCGTCGCCCCCGCCGCTTCCACAATCTCCAGGGCCTTCTGCGTGAAGAATTCCTTGTTCTTCATATTGTCGGGATGGTCTTTATAAGTGACCCGCATCGCCGGCAATCCCCACGGATCTTTCAACTCCGGATCGAGATCGATGCGGTTCGATTCCACCGGCAGGCACGTCAAAAATCCCTGCACCGTCAGCGTGCGGCTGAAATCCTGGCGCACCGCCTTCTTGAAATCCGTTCCCCACCGCGGCACATCCGGCGACAATCCGCCCAGCGCGAACCCCACCGGAGCCATATTCCCGCGAGCATCCATGCGCCCGCCGCCATAATATCCGCGCTTCGGATCGGCCATGTAAAAATCCTCGACCCCGCGCGTGGTCGTGACGCTCTTATACTCGTTCAGCTCATGCTCGAACACGCCATGCGCGCTCGCGCCGCAGCCGGGGACAAAATATCGCCCCACCACGCCGTTCGAATTGGCCAGCCCCTGCGGGAAGCGGCTTGATTTCGACATCAGCAGCAGCCGCGGCGATTCCAACCCGTTGCAGGAGACAATCACCACCTTGGCCCGCTGAAAAACCTCTTTCTTATTGGGGTCGAAATAAACCGCTCCCGTTACGCGCCCCTGACCATCCACCGAAATTTCCCGAGCATAACTGTTCGACCGGATCTCGCACTTATTGCCGCGCTCCAGCCCCGGAATGATCGCCGAAAGCGAGCTCGATTTCGCCGCCACCTTGCACCCATACCCCGAACAGTAGCCGCAATGAATGCATCCCGACCGTCCACGATAGGCCTGCGACAGCATCGCCACCGGAACCGGCACCGCGTGAAGCCCAAGCTTCTTCGCCGCCCGCTCCATCAGCACGCCCGACGATTTATTGGGCATCGGCGGCAGCGGATACCCCTTCGAGCGCGGCGATTCAAACGGACTCGCCCCACCCAATCCCGAATATCCGATCTCCCATTCGACGCGCGTATAATACGGCTCCAGTTCTTCGTAGGTCACCGGCCAGTCGTCGAAGCCGCTGCCGGCCACCGGACCGAAAATGCTCTTTTCCTTAAAATCGCTGGCGTGATGCCGCCAACTGCTTCCCGAATAGTGCACCGTTCCGCCGCCCACGCAGCTCCCATAGTGAAACGCCGAAGTCGGCATCGCCTTTTCATCTTCGGTCTGGCGAAACGTCGCGGGCGAAGTCGTCGCCATAATCGACCCGCGCGAAGTATGCTTCAACTGGTCGTATTGAAAATCGCTTTCGTGCAGCCAGTCGCCCTTTTCGAGCACCACCACGGAAAATCCCGCGCCGGACAGCTCCTTGGCCATAATTCCGCCGGAGATCCCCGACCCGATCACCAGAAAATCCACCTGCGTATTGGGACTATATTTGACCATGATTTCCTCCCCCGCCGGACGTTCCCCGTTCGCTCTCCCGGTCGTAATACCCGAACGGCGGCGAGTAATGAAATTTCCCTTCGAACCCGATCAGCTTCCAGCCGACCTCATTGCGGTTCCCGCCCTCCTGCGGCTCCACGAAAAATCCGGTGATGGTGTGCACCCGCACCTGCTGAAAAAACGGCGTGTGTTCGATGGCCTCCAGAACGCGCATCTGCTGGTCCGAGGTCAGCGCGCTGAACTTCGCCGCCTTCGGAAACATTTCGCGCGTTTTGGTTTGAAGCATCGGCAGCCCTTCGCGGTACGCGTTCTGGTGCGCTTTGTCGAAGGTGGTCAGCGCCCGGTCGATGAAGTACACGCAGCCGGCCTCGCGCGCCCCCGGCGTATCGTCGGTGGGGATAATCTGCGCCGCCACGGCTTCCACCTCCATCGCCTGTTCGTGCGAGAAAAATTCGAATTTCCCGCCGTGGGCCGCCGCGTGCGCCGCATGCTCCTGCGCCGCCAGGATCCCCGGCCAGTTGACCGCGACCCAAGCCGACCCGACTCCAGCCGCGCTCGCCAGAAACGCCCGGCGCGACGCGCCTTTTTGCGTAACGTCTTGTTCCAGATTTTCGGTATTCATAGCGTCACGCCGAGGAATATCACACGGCGGCGCCGGTGTCAAAGGCCGGTCAAACACGTGTCAAGCACGTGTCAACGCTTTGCTGGCGCACGCACTCGCGTGTGCCATCGAATACCGTCCCAACTCGACGGCCACGCGACACTCCTCACAGACAGGGAACGTCCGCTGATTCACCGCGCACAGCGCCTGACGGCATTCCTGCAATCCTCCGCAGGAACCTTAAGGTTCGATTCCGCCAGCCCTCCGGTTGTCATCTTACAAAATGTGCGTATCCACCGAATCGCGACCGTGGTAAATTAGATTCGTGGCTCGACCGGTTGCACGCTACACGGCTTCCCGCCGCTACGTTTTTCTGGCGTTCGCGACGCTGGTGGCCGCGCTGCTCACCAGTTCCATCGCGCTGCGCTGGCCCCAGGCGTGGATCGCGGCGGCGATGTTTGCCGCCACCGCGGCCGGCGTTTCGCTGCTGGCCTTCCGGCCGGGCGTGGAAATTCATGAAACTCATCTCGCCGTGGGACGCCGCGCCATTCCCTGGAAGGAAATCCGGCGCATCGATCATACCGGATGGTCCGCGCCGCTGGCCGTCTACCTGACGCTCGCCGACAAGAGCCGGCTGCTGATTGTGCACGCCGGCGACGTCGATTCCTCCGCGGCTCTGCTGCGCCATTTGCGGCGCTGCGCGCGCGAAGCGCTGCTCGACGGTATCCCTTATAAGCAGTTCTGGGGCGAAGCGCCGGAGGCCAAGGAGCTTCCGCCGCCGCGCTATCGTCTGCTCCGGCCCGAAGATGAGGATGAAGTCGAGCGCATGTTCCAGCGGCTGAAATCGGTCGGCCGCCTGGATGAAAAATAAAAGAAACTGGCTTGCGGCGGCCGTGGTGGTCATGCTGGCGGTGTGGCTCGCCCTGCTGTTCGATGCGCCGATCCTCGGCGCCATGGGGGATTTTCTCGTCAAGGACGGTCCGCCGCAAAAAGCCGATGTGGCGGTGGTGCTGGCCGGCGATTCCACCGGCAATCGGATCCACACCGCGGCGCAACTGGTGCGCGAAGGCTACGCTCCCAAGGTTGTAGTGAGCGGCCCTTACGGCATCTACGGCCATTACGAATCGGAGCTGGCGGTGGCCTTCGCCGAACAGGATGGTTTTCCCGCGTCGTATTTTGTGGTGGTGCCGCATCACGCGCTTTCGACCATAGAAGAAGCGCGGGCGCTGATGCCGGAGTTGCGTAAAATGGGGGCGAAAACGGTTCTGCTGGTGACCAGCGATTATCATACGCGGCGCGCCGGAAAGATTTTTCGCGCGGCCGCGCCGGATTTGAAATTTTACGTCGTCGGCGCGCCGGACGAATATTTTTCCGCGCACGGATGGTGGAAAAATCGCCAGGGGCAGAAGACCTTTGCGATCGAATCGATGAAGACGGTGGCGGAATGGCTGGGCGTTTAGTTCGCTGGCCGTGGGCCACGCTTGAACCGCGGCCGGAGGAAGCGGCGTGTGCCGGCTATTCAGGATAGCCCCTATGCCTCATACGGTCCCCGAAAATGCGATAAAAAGTTCCTGGAAGTTCGCGGCGCCGTATCTGTGGCGCTATCGCGGCGGCTTCGCGCTGGGCTTCGGCGCGCTCATCATTAAGGATGCGCTCGGCGCCGCGCTGCCCCTGGCCATGCGCGCCGCAATCGACGCGCTCACCGCCGGGCGCGCGCTGCGCCTGGTGCTGGCGTTCTGCGGTCTGATGGTCGCCATCGCGCTGGTCAAGGGATTTTTTCAATATTGGATGCGCGTGATTCTCATCGGAATTTCGCGCGACGTCGAATTCGATCTGCGCAACGATCTGTTCGCGCGCCTGGTGACCCTCGATCCGGCATTTTATTCGCGCACCCGCACCGGCGACATTCTGGCCAAAGCCACCAACGACCTGAACGCGGTGCGGTTGATGCTCGGGCCGGGAATGATGTATCTGTTTGAAACCTCGCTGACCCTGATTTTCGCGGTCGCGGTGATGCTGAAAGTGGACTGGCGATTGACGCTGGTGGCCCTGGCGCCGGCCCCGCTGGTGAGCGTGGCCGTGCTCGGATTCGGACGGCGGATTCACGATCGTTTCGAGCAGATTCAGAGCCTGTTTTCCGATATCAGCAGCCGCGTGCAGGAAAACCTGGCCGGCGTGCGCGTGGTGCGCGCCTACGTGCAGGAACGCGCCGAGCTCAAATTGTTTGAACGCGTCAACGCGGGCTACATCTCCGAAAATATCCGCCTGGCGCGCATTTCCGCGCTGTTCAATTCGTCGCTGACGGCGCTGATCGGCGCCACCTTTTTATTGGTGCTGTGGGCCGGCGGATGGCAGTTCGCGCGCGGACGCATCACCCTGGGCAGCTTCGTGATGTTTTTCACCTACATGAACATGCTGGTGTGGCCGATGATCGCGATGGGCTGGGTGGCGAATCTGGTGGAGCGCGGGCGCGCCTCATGGCAGCGGGTTCGCGTACTGCTCGAAGAACGTCCGGGAATCGCCGCGCCCGCGAATCCGCGCGCGCTGCCGTCGCCGTTGCGCGGCGAGATCGAATTTCGCGGCGTGTCTCTCCGATATGGCGATCGCGCGGCGCTCCGTGGCGTCGATCTGCGAATTCGCGCCGGCGAAACCGTCGCCATCGTCGGCCACACCGGCAGCGGCAAGAGCACGCTGGCGCACCTGGTTCCGCGCCTGATTGATCCGAGCGAAGGCGCGGTGCTGGTCGATGGCCTCGACGTGCGCGAATTTTCGCCCGAAGATCTGCGCCGCGCGATCGGCTACGTTCCGCAGGAAACTTTTCTGTTCAGCGCCACGCTCGCCGAAAATATCGCGTTCGGCGTGAACCACGCAACCGAAGCACAGATCCGCGCCGCGGCCGAAATCGCCGGCCTCGCGCCCGACATCGCGGGATTTCCCGACGGTTATCGCACCATGGTCGGCGAGCGCGGCATCACGCTCTCCGGCGGACAGAAGCAGCGCACCGCCATCGCCCGCGCCATCCTGCGCGATCCGCGGATTCTGATTTTAGACGACGCGCTGGCCAGCGTCGACACGGCCACCGAGGAGCGCATTCTCACCGCGCTCGCCGGCGTGATGCGCGGCCGGACGACGATTCTGATTTCGCATCGCGTCTCGACGGTGCGGGGCGCCGATTGCATTTTCGTAATCGAGCACGGCGAACTGGTCGCCCACGGATCGCATGAAGAGCTGCTGAATCGAGGCGGATATTACGCGGATCTGTACCACAAGCAATTGCTCGAAGAGGAGCTCGAGGCCATATAGTAGGAATGCTGAAAAAGGGGACAGACTACTCTGTCCCCGCCTGTAGTTGTTCGTGCCGCGTGCG
>DATJNW010000091.1:0-28031 GCA_035507655.1 Bryobacteraceae bacterium
TATCAATCTCGCCGCGGAGAGCCTTTATCCGGTGCCCTCGCGCGTGGAGATGATTCAGGCGATGCGAGAAGCGTCGATCCAGGCGAATCAGAAAGGCAGCATGTTATTGGCGCGTTATTGGGAGGATCATCCGGACTTGGCGTCGCCAACCGGAGGCGCCGAAGGCGATGCATCGTTCACCACCTATGCCGTCCAGATGGAAGTGGACCGCCTGACGCAACCCGTGTTCGATCATTTCGAGGCGCAGATCGCTTCGCAGGAAGCGGTGGTCAACCGGTTCCGTTTTCTGTCGCCGGCCATTCTCGCGCAAAAGGCCCTGAACGATATCTCCGGCACCGGCGTGGATCGCTATCGGGGGTTCCGCGCCTCGTTCGATCGATTTCTCACCGCATGGCAGGATTTTTTCTTTCGACGAATCTCCGAGCGGGCGCTGATTAGTTCACAGGAACTGGATTCGTTGCCGAAGTTTTCTTATCCGGATGAGCCGAGCGGCGCGATTCTAGGCCGGGTGCTTCCGGCGTTCGCCGGTCTCCTGATTCCCGTCGTCGCCATTGGCCTCTATGCAAATCGTCGCTTGCGGAATTATCCGGTTGCCGGCTGATCGCATATCTAAGTTGGCGGTAGCCCTGCTCCTGGTGCAGATCGCGGCGATGGGTTGGGCCCAGACGGCGCCAGGCATCCTCCAGGGGTCACGCCACAGATCCGAGTGAAGCGGCGATCCCAGGAGCGTCCGTGACGGTGGCTGGTCCGGTCGGAACCGAGCGAACCATGGTCACCGACGGGCAAGGGAAATATCGCGTCGAGCTGCCACCCGGAACCTATTCCGTTCGAATCACCGGTCAAGGGTTCGCTCCCTTTGAGCAAATCGAAGTTGTGATCGAGAGCAATCGCGTCCGAACCGTGGACGGCCATCTTAAGATCCAGCAGGAATCGCAGAAGGTTACCATCTCCGATTCAAGCTCGCAGTTGGGCGTCGATGCTTCCCAGAGTGTCGGCCAACTCGTGCTTCGCGGCCGCGACCTCGATGCCTTTTCGGATGATCCCGACAATCTGGCCAACGAACTTCAGATGCTCGCGGGTCCCGCGGCGGGTCCGGATGGCGGACAGATCTTGATTGACGGCTTCAGCGATGGAATCTTGCCGCCGAAAGCTTCGATTCGCGAGATTCGCGTTAATTCCAATCCCTTCTCCGCCGAATACGATCGCATCGGATTTGGCCGCGTCGAAGTTTTCACCAACCCCGGCTCGCAGAAATTTCACGGCCAGGCCTCCTTCGATTTCGCCAACCGCGATTTGACCGCGCGCAATCCCTATGTCGTCGGCATCGTGCCTAACTATCGCCAGGAAATGTTCGCAGGAAATTTTGGCGGACCGCTCTCCAAAAAGGCGAGCTTCTTCATCGACGTGGACCGTCGTCTTACCGATGAAAACGCGGTGCTGAGATACACCGCGCTCGACGCGTCTTTAAATCCGTTTGCGACCAGCAGCGCGCTGGTCGCACCGTCGCGCCGCTTCAGCATCAATCCGAGGATCGATTACGCCCTGTCGCGGAACCAGACCTTGACACTGCGTTATTCCTACGTCGATACCAACGCGCACGATCAAGGAATCAATGTACAGACGTTCGATCAGCCATCGCAAGCCTATCAGCAGACCGGCAATCAGCAGAGCTTGCAGCTTGCCGATTCGTCCGTCATCGGACCTGCGATTTTGAATGACGCGCGCTTTCAATTCCTGCACACTCGCGCCACGCAGAGCGGCATCAGCACGGCACCTGAGATCGATGTTCAGGGCGCATTCACCGGCGGCGGGACGTTCCCGCTCAATTTCAGCGACGAAAATAAGTCCGAATTGCAGAACAACACCACGATTCTGCACGGCACTCATACCATCAAGATCGGGGCGCGACTGCGACTGGACCGGCTCAACACGCAGTCCACCACGAATTTTAATGGCCGCTTTATTTTTTCCGCGATCCCCGGTGAGTTGACAGCGATCGAGGTTTATCAGCAGAACCAGTTGCTCGCGGCACAGGGATTGCCGGCCGCGCAGATCGCCATGCTCGGCGATGGACCGTCGGAGTTTCTGCTCACCGCCGGGAACCCGGCCGCGAGCGTGGGCGTATTCGACGCCGGCGTCTACCTGCAGGATGAATGGAGGCTCAGACCCAATCTTTCTCTCATCGGCGGCCTGCGCTACGAAGGCCAGACGGCGATCTCCGACCACGCCGATTTCGCGCCGCGCATCGGTTTCGCGTGGGCTCCCGGAGCCGGAAATCGCAGCAATCCCAAGACGGTGATTCGTGCCGGAGCAGGAATTTTTTATGACCGTTTCCCGACGACGCTACTCGTCAATGCCAAACGGCTCAACGGTATCAACCAGGTTCAGTACATCGTCACGAATCCACAGTTCTTCCCCGCGATCCCCGATGCCACGATGCTCGCCTCGCTCAATTCCGGTGTGCGATCGGTCTATCAGGTCGATCCCAATCTTCGTGTCCCATCTGTGATGCAAGCGGCCATCGGAATCGAGCGGCAGTTGCCGCACGGAATTTCTATCGCGGCGAACTATACCGGCTCGCGCGGCGATCATGAACTGCTGACGCGCGACATCAACGCACCCTTACCAACCGTTTTCAACAGCCAGGGTGAGGCGAGCGGTCCGCGGCCGTTCGGCGATGCCGCCGGCAACATTTATCAGTACGAAGGCGCCGGCGTGTTCCGCCAGAATCAACTGATCGTAACCACGAATGCCAAGGTGAACCGGAAATTCACGATCTACGGCTATTACGTCCTCAACCAGGCGATGAGCGACACCGATGGATTCGCCACCATGCCGTCGAACCCGTACAACCTTGCCGCCGATTATGGCCGGGCCGCGTTCGACTACCGGCATCGGGCGTTTATCAGCGCCTCGATGACGCTGCCCTTCGGCATCCGAATGGCGCCGTTTATCTTTCTGCAATCCGGAATGCCCTACAGTGTGACCTCGGGAATCGACACCAACGGCGATGGTAATCCGAATGATGATCGTCCGGCATTCGCGCAAGATCCGTCGCGATCGAGCGTCATCCAAACTCGCTTCGGCAACTTTGATGTCGATCCTGCGACGCTTCGTAACGCGGTAGTCGTACCGCGAAATTCCCTTCAGGGTCCCGGAATTTTTTCGATGAATGTCCGCGTGAGCCGAAGCTGGTCGTTCGGAGAGCGCGGCGGGGGAAACACCGGCGGCAGCGGCGAGATTGCCGGCGGCGGATCGATCCAGAATGGCGGCCTCAGCGGCGGATCGGCCCAATCAGGAATGGCGAGCGTATTTGGAGGCGTTGCCACCCTCCGGCGATTCAATCTGACGCTGACCGCGACATTTCGGAATTTGCTGAACAACGTGAATCCAGCGACGCCGATCGGAAATCTCAGCTCCGCACTTTTTGGGCGGTCTGTGACGCTCAATACTTTTGGCCCCTTGCCCGGGGCGGGCCCCAACGCAGGGGCAGGGAATCGTCACATAGAATTGCAGCTTAGACTTACGTTCTGACGGATGCGAACCTTCGAATCCCACCCTCGCACGATAGTCGACCAATCTGGTTCAGCGGGCAATAGCGGGCAACGCCCCACGGCGACCGTGGCATTTCGGGGACCTAGAGCAACGGCATTTCCGTAAGTTATATCATTGAAAAGAATGCCGATGTTTCGAATCCCTCTCTCTCCGCCATAAATAAATCACAAGCGATCGGCGATCCCGGCGTGCAATAGCGCGCAATGCTGCGCCAGGGGTTTGAATTTCTGGGCGCAGTCCGTCGGGCCAGTCGCGCGATTAAGCAGGAACGTAAGTCAACCGAATCAGGTCATCGGCGATTAAATCGCTGGCCGCCAGGTGGAGCGGCGGCCGGGGGCCCGCGAAGAATGGCTGGCCGCCACCAAGCACGACGGGACGCAGGTAGAGTCGATACTCATCGATAAGACCGGCCTCGGTCAGGCTTTGCGCCAGGATTGGTCCGGCAACGTGAATCTCGCCAGCCAGCTCGGCCTTCAGCCCGCGTATCACCTTCTCGAAGTCATCCGCGACAAGCGTCGAGTTGGGACCCATTGACTTGAGGGAACGCGACACCACCCACTTCGGCTGGCTCCGCCATACCACCGCGAACTCGCGGTCCTGCGCGTCCCAATCAGGAAGATCTTCTTCCCAATAACGCATGATCTCGTACGTGCGTCGACCGTAAAGGAGGCCCGTCGCGCCGCGCACCAGCTCGATGAAGTGACGGAAGGCCGCGGGCGCGGGCGGCCCAAGCTTCATGTGGTCGACGTAGCCATCAAGGGACTGGCTCAATCCGTAGACAAGTTTTGCCACGCTGCAAATCTCCCTCCCACGTTCTTCAGAATAGCGTGAGCCGACGCCACGCCGAGGTGAGGTTGAACACTGCCCGTGCGCCGCATTGGCCTCATGACTTGCCGCGGTCAAAAGCTGCCCAGGAGAAAAGCTCTTGCGTTCACCAGCACTTTCTCTCGCATCGCGCGATCCGGCAGCATTCGAGCAAGTTCAATGGCCCCGATCATCGTCGAAAAAATCGCAAAGAAGGCGCGTTCTTTGTCCGCGGTTCGGTCGCCGGGCATGAACGGCGCCATGCGATTCTTGTAATTGACCAGTTCCGCCGCGATCTGCGGCTTCATCCTCTTATCCGCGCGCGCCAGTTCCGGCGAAAGCGCCGCCAGCGGGCACCCGCGCTCGGGATGGTCGCAGAGTTCCAGGCTCAAGTAGGTTTTTACCACGGCCTTCCATGCCTCTCCAGGCCGCGATTGTTCAGCAGCGTGGGCCAGCGTATCCTCGATTTCCCGGAAGCCCTCGCGAAGCGACTCGAGAAGCAGGTCGTCCTTGCTCCCGAAATGCTTGTAAAAACCTCCGTGGGTCAGGCCGGCGTCCTTCATAATGGCCGAAACGGCGGCGCCATTTAAGCCTTCGGCCCGGATGCGGCGCGAGGCATCTTTCACAATCCTCCGATGGGTTTCGAGTTTATGTTTGGGCCCGTAACGCATGCCTATAGGATGCTGCGGATCATCCCAAGGCGCAATCTCGACGCGATCAGAAATATTCGAATCCATAGGATTATGTGCATCATCCTATGGAGCGAAAGGAAGGAGGCCTGAAATGGCGCCAGTAAATCTCTTCCGAATTCATCTCGTTTTGGGCTATGTCGCCTGGCTGCTCTGCTTCGCCGTTTACATCTGGCCCAGGCTCAAGGCGATGGACCGGTTCGACGCTCAACGCGCCATTGCCACCCTGCACAGCTTCCGATTCTTTGGGCTGGTCTTCATCCTGCCGGGAGTCGTCGGCCCGAATATACCCGCCGGCTTCGCCACATTTGCCGCCTACGGTGATTTCGTAACCGGCGTGCTCGCCTTGCTGGCGCTTCTCACCGCAAGGATGCGTCCGCTGTTCTGGTTTTTTGTCGTTGCATTCAATCTCGCGGGGGCGACGGATGTCCTCGTCGACTACTACCACGCCATTCAGACTGGCCTTGATGTGATGCCAGGCCAATTCGGCGCAACCTACGCGATCCCCATCATCTATGTGCCCTTGCTGATGATCACGCACGCCGCCGCCTTCTACTTGTTACTGCGGCCGCCGTCCAGGCACGCCATTCTTGCTGGAAAACAATCATGAGTGCTAGCAGCCTGAAACTATCGCACCACTCCCGCCCGCAACCTCCTCGAGAACCGCGTCGACCCCGCAAAACGTTACGCGCGGAGGACTTAGCAGGCGTCCTGGCGACCGCTGAAATTCGCCTCAAACAGCCTGTAACATTTTGGCCGTTTCCCGCATCGTTGGAATAGTGGCAATGGCAGTCCGGCCCGAAACCTCCACCGGCAGACGGCGCGGTCGACAAGTGCGTTCCTGAGTTCCACTTCCTGCCGCTGTGATTCCGTAAACTATTAATGGGAAATGCCCCAAGGCCTGAGCAAGCCGCAAAGGCGACGAATGCCCGGGTTCGAATGCAATCTCGAACAGGGTTCCAGCTTCATAATCGTTAAGGTTCAGAGGTTTGAAGGCATTTCTTAAATGAAAAACTGATATAAAGGGAATGCAACTAAATCTAATAGTTGTGCATCAAAATAACTGGAGCCGCCCCTCCCAAATGGCCTCACGGCCAACCCATCACTTAAGGCTAAGACATGCAAATGGAACGATTTGAAGAGCAGATGTTAACCCCAAACCTGGATGAATCGCCGGAATTCATTGATTTCCAGGAGGGCGACGAGAGTAACGAGGGTACCGTACAAGAGGCGGTTTCGACCGACGATCCGGTCCGCGTGTACCTTCGCGAAATGGGCTCGGTTCGCTTGCTCAGCAGGCAGGGCGAAATCGATCTGGCGCGCCGGATGGAACGCGGTAAGTGGCGGATGCACAAGGCGATTTCCCGTGCGCCGAGGGTCTGGCAAGACGTTCTCGGGCGGTACGAAAAGGTGCGCTCGGAAGGCGCCCGGCTGGAGGAGTTCGCGGAAATCGGCGGACAGGAAGAAGCGGTGCGGAATGAGGCGCGTGCCGCGGCTCTCGAAAAACTGGCAAAGTTTGCGCGGGCGCACCATCAACTGACCGCCGTGGAGCGACGGATCGAGTCGGCGCCGAAGCGTTATGTGAACGTGCGGGCGAAACTGGTTTCGAAACGCGCGCGGCTGATGGTGAAGTGCTCGCGGGACGCGCGGGCGATCCCGTTTACTGTGGATCAGTGGCGGCGCTTTGAGGCCGACCTGGCGCAGACCGTCGCCGAGATCGAACGGCAACCCGACCGGCGCAAGGCGCGGGAGCTGGAAAAATCGGCTGGAGCGACGCTGGGGCAAATGCGGCACTGGATGAACGCAGCCAGACGCGGCGATGCGGAGGCGGAAGCGGCGAAGTCCGCGCTGGTCGAAGCCAACCTCCGTCTGGTGGTTTCGATCGCAAAAAAGTACGTCAACCGCGGGCTGCACCTGCTGGATCTGATCCAGGAGGGTAACATCGGGCTGATGCGCGCCACCGAAAAATTCGACTACCATCTCGGCTACAAATTTTCGACTTACGCCACCTGGTGGATTCGCCAGGCGATCACGCGGGCGATTGCGGATCAATCCCGGACCATCCGCATTCCCGTGCACATGAACGAGACGCTGACGAAATACCTGCGCATCTCGCGCGAGCTCGAAAAAGAGCTGGGCCGCGCGCCGCGCAACGAGGAAATCGCCCGGCGTCTGGAAACGACCGCGGAAAAAGTGCAGGAACTGCGCGCGATTTCCCGGGATCCGGTGTCGCTCGACCTGCCGGTCGGCCGCGACGGCGAATCGGTGCTGGGCGACCTGCTGGAAGACCACGCCGCGGGTTCGCTGCTGGCGCCGCTGATGAATCACGACGTTCGCGACGAAGCGGCGGGCGTGCTGAAAACGCTTTCCCCGAGTGAAGAAAAAGTTCTGCGGATGCGTTTCGGCATCGGCTACGATCGCGAGCACACCTTGCAGGAAATCGCCCAGGATTTCGGCCTGACGCGGGAGCGCATCCGGCAGATTGAGTTGAAAGGTCTGCAAAAATTGCGGAGCCCGCAAAACGAGCAGCGTCTGCGCCCGCTGATGACCTTGCAGTAGCCACCACGGCGGAGTATAGCCCCGGCGCCCGCTTCTCTGTGCGCGCTGCGCTTCAAATTGCGTGATCAAATTGCGCAGCGGCGGCGTCAATCGAGTACAATCGCGCCATGGAGAATGTGAACGTCGAGATCGGGGTACGGACGCGGGAAAAGGCGCTGGAACTGGCAACGGACGCTCCCTTCCGCGTGGCGATTCTCGGAGACTTCAGCGGACGGGCCAATCGCAAATCCGGTGGCGCGCCGCGGCCCATCGAAATCGATCCTGGCAATTTCGAAGAAGTGATGCAACGCCTGAACGTCGCGCTGGAACTTCCGGCCGGCCCCTTGAAGTTCGCCGAGCTGGATGATTTTCACCCCGACCAGCTTTATCAAAACGTGCCGCTGTTTGCCTCCCTCCGCGAGGCGAAAACGCAGCCTGCCGAGTTTCGACCGGCGCCGGCTTCGCCTTCGCGGCCCGCGCCGCCGCCCACTGCCGCGGGCAGCCTGCTCGATCAGATCGTGGGGCAGGCGGCGCCCGAACCGGCGCGGACTTCCGCGCCCGGCGAAAACGCGTGGGACCAGACAATTCGCGACATCGCCCGGAAACACGCGACCCCGGAGCCCGATCCGCGGCAGCAACAGGCGCGGGCGCTGCTCGACCAGACCGCGGCGGCGCAGATGCGCGCGATCCTTTCGCATCCCGATTTTCAGGCGCTCGAAGCCGCCTGGCGCTCCTTGTTTTTCTTTTTCCGCTACGTCGAAACCGGACCGGATCTGCACGTCGAGCTGATCGACATCGCGCAGCATGAGCTGCGGCAGAAATTGCCGGAACTACAGCGGATTTTCGCCGATCGCGCGCCGGGCGAGCCGCGCTGGTCCGTGCTGACCGGCTTGTACACGTTTTCCGCGTGTGAAGACGATTGCGCATTGCTGGCGCGCTTGGGAGCGCTGGCGCGAATGGCCGGCGCGCCGTTTCTTGCGGGCGTCGATGCGCGGCTGTTCGGCTGCGAATCGATCGCCGCCGCGCCCGATCCCGACGACTGGCACCTGCCGATCGACGAGGAGCATCAGCAGGCCTGGCAGCGCCTGCGCCAGTCCGAAGACGCGAGCTGGATCGGCCTTGCGTTTCCGCGCTTTCTGCTGCGCCTGCCGTACGGCAAGAAAACATCGCCCATCGATTCGTTCGATTTCGAGGAGATGCCCGGCGAACCCGCTCACGACGGATATTTGTGGGGCAATCCCGCGATCGCCTGCGCGTGTCTGCTGGGGCAGGAATTTAATCGCGAGCAGTGGGAGATGCGGGCGCGTTCGATGGCGCGCCTGGATGGCATTCCGCTGCATACGCCGCCCGATCGCGAGGCCACGCCGCCCGCTGAAATCTGGATGACCGAGCGCTTCGCCGGCCAGATCGCCGAGGCGGGGGTGATGCCGCTCGCTTCGGTGCGGCACAGCGATGCGGTTCTGCTGGTGCGCTTCCAATCGATCGCCGATCCCGCGCAGCCGCTGGCGGGACCATGGTGATGTCGGCGGTCGCCATTCCTGCGCTGATCGTGAAGAATGTGGAGCCCCCGCCATAACTGGCGGGGCTGTGGCGTAAGCCGCCAGGCTTGCGCTCGAGGGCTGTCTGCCGCGAACAGCACAAGCCTGGCGGCTTATGCCACTCTGCGCTTATTTTGTCAGAAGATTTTTATAAATCTCGAAAAACTTCTGAAAGTCGAGATCCAGCATGACTTCGACCGGCGTGGCGCCGGGCGACAACGCGCGGTCGAGCGGAATCACGTCTCCGTAATCCTTGCCGAACGCGGTCTGCACGTCTAAATAATCCGTTTCCTTCTTCGTCACCCAGGACGGATCCACCAGATAGGCCGCGGCCAGGCAATCCCAGACCAGAAATTTCGCTTCGGGATTTTTCTTGAATCGCTTGCCGATATCTTCGCGATATAACGTGGTAATCGGCGTCTTTTTTTCGACAATCTGATCGTAATGCGATTTGTCGAGCGGAGCGCGATTGCAAATATCCAGACCGAACATGATTTTTTGCGGAATGGCCGAGCGCAGCACGATGCTGGCCGCTTCCGGGTCGAACCAGAAATTGAATTCGGCCGCGCGGCCGTCGGAGCCGCGCGCGTGAACGGCTCCGCCCATGAAAATCAATCGTTTGATTTTCGCCGCGATTTCCGGATGAAGGCGCAAGGCGATCGCCAGATTGGTCATCGGACCCAGTTCCAGAATGGTCACCGGACCGGGTTCGGAAAGAATCGTGTCGGTGAGATAATCGACGGCGTTTTTGTGCGAAGCGCGATGCTCGATTTTCGGTTTGGGCTCGGGCTGATCGGCGGCGAACGCGCCCATATACCCGATCGGTCCCCATTGTTTTTTTTCCTGTTCCGCCATTTCCCGGGTATGGACCAGCGGAACGCGCGCGCCGAAATGGAGCGGAATGCCCGGCTGCTGGAGCGCGTCGATGACGCGGAACATATATCCGGCGCCTTCCGACGGCCAATAGTTGCCCGGCACCAGCGTCACCCCGAGCACGGTCACTTGATCCGGCGCCTGGAGCACCATCGCCAGCGCGGCGCCGTCATCGTTAAAAATGGCGCAGTCGGTGTCGACGATGACCGGTTCGGGTTGAGCGACGGCGAAGGCCATCGCGGCCAGGAAAATCAGGAGTCGCACGCCGCCAGTTTAACGGATTTTCGCGAACCCGTTCAGAGCTTCAACAGGCGATCCAGAAAATCGGGGATCTCGAAAACCGCGCGATTTTCGATGGCGGCCACGCGCGACTGGTATTCGGCGAGGGACGCTTCAAGCTGAGCGACGGCCGCGGCGATTCCGCGAAAATTCTTGAGCACCAGGCCCACGCCGCGCTGGCGCACCCATTCCGTGTTGTAGCGCTCCTGCGGCAGCGTCCACGCGTTTTCTTCGACGATCACCGGCAGCTTCATGGCGACGGCTTCGCTGATGCTGCCGGGGCCGGGCTTGCCGATGAAAAAATCGGACAGGTGCATGTAATAAGGAATTTCAGCGGTGAATCCCTCGACGAAATGCGGCGCATCGCGGAGCATCGCGCGGAGTTTAGCGGCCAGTTCTTCGTTGCGTCCGCAGATCAGAATGAGCTGCGTGGAGGAGAGGCGCTCCGCTATTTCGAGCATCACGCGGGAGCCTTGCCCGCCGAAAAGCACGATTCCGGTAGCCCGTGCGGGATCGAGGCCCAGTCTTTTTCGTTCCGCGCTACGATCGGCGTTAACCCGGTCGTAAAATTTCGGGCGTAAAATCATACCAGAGGCGCGGAAAATGCGATCGGGTGAATAGCCCAGGCGGCGCGCCTGCTGCACCGCGTGATCGGTGCCGCAAATGAGGTATTGATTTTGCTTTTCGATCCAGAAATGTGGCGGATAATCGGCAAAATCGGTGAGAATCGTTACGTAGGGCGCGCGCGGCCAGGCGCGTTGAAGGCTTTGAAAGATCGGCCGGTTGAAGTTCGGGATCAGCGAGACCACCAGGTCCGGCCGGGTGGCGCGAAAATGCTGTTCGAGCAGCGGCAGCATGGAACCGTGGTACAGACGGATCACCAGGTGAACGACGCGCAGGCTGGCGGCCGAGCCCAGCGTCCAGCCGCGGGCCAGCATGCGGTTATACAAATCCTCCAGGCTGACTCCGGTGATTTTCCGGAAAATATCGAGCGAATACAGCAGTTGCTGCACGTTCACCAGGGAAATCTCCCAGGGCCGGCCCTGCTGTTCGATGACGCTCTTGAGGGCGTTGGCGGCCGCGCGATGGCCTCCGCCGGCGTCGAAGTAGAGGCATTGTATCCGCTTCACATTTTCCGTCACAAATGTTTTATAGCACCGTCATCGGGGTGTCACACCAGGGGAGTAAAAGTGTAGCATGGCGATCTCGGTAGTGCGCATGGTGGAGGTCAGCGATCACCGCCTGATGCGGCGCGTGAACCGCTGGCGGGCGCCGCGCTGGCTGCGCCTGTGGATGATCGCCGCCACGCGAGGAGGCGACGGATGGCTGTGGTACGCCATGGGCCTGGCGGTGGCCCTGTTCGGTGGTGCGGAACGATACCAGGCGTTGGCGGCGGCGGGAATGGCCAGCGGCCTTGGTATCGGGTTATTCCTCAGGCTGAAGCGGGCCTGCGGCCGGAAACGCCCGTGCGCGCTGGAGCCGCACTGCTGGGCGACGCTGCTGCCGCCGGACCAGTTTTCCTTCCCCTCGGGCCACACCATCACGGCGTTCGCGGTGGCGGTGTCGCTGGGGGTGTATTATCCGGCGATGCTGCCGGGCCTGTTTTTCTGCGCGGTAAGCGTGGCGCTGTCGAGAATCCTGCTGGGGATGCACTTCCTGAGTGACGTGATCGCGGGGGGCGCGATCGGGGCGATTCTCGGTTATTCGGCCGCGATGCTGCTGCGGTAATCGAAGAGAGTTTGCCCGCTTCCTGACGGAAGCGGCTCGAACCGGTATCCGCGTTTTTCGCTCGAGCCGCCCGCCAGGGCGCGGGACTTTACGGCTGACCCGGCAATGGCGCCGCCACCGGCGTCACCTTGCCCCAACCTTGATCCTTTGCCGCTGTCATATCTTTGCGCAGCTGTTCCGGAAGATCGGTCTTGATTTCCGGACGGGCATCCTGCGTGCCAAGCCGCCACGCCACCGCCGCGACGGTTCTGGCGATCATCTGCATTTCGTTGTAATCGATCTTGTCGGGCGTGTCGGTCGGCCGGTGATAATCGGGGTGCAGGCCGGTGGTGAAGAACGCGATGGGCACGCCGATTTTGGCGAAATTGTAATGGTCGCTGCGATAGAAGACGCGCTGGCCGTTGGGCTTCGGACCCAGATTATCGTGCGTCGCGTCGGGCGCCGTGGCGTCGTAGAAATGATTTAGGGTGAGCTTCTGATAACTGTTGTTGACGGTCTCGATGGTTTTTTCGAGATCGTCGCTGCTGATGTTGGGGCCGATCACCAGGACTTCGCCGGGATTCACCAGAAGGTGCGTCGGATCGGGATCGTGGAAACCGGGACCTTTGGTGCGGCCGACCATGTCCAGGTTCAGGTCGGCGACGATTTTCGAAGGATCGACCGGCGGATACTCGGCGAAATATTGCGATCCCCACAATCCTTTTTCCTCACCCGCGTTCCATAAAAAAATAATGCTGCGCGCCGGGCGCATGCCCCTGGCCGCGCCTTCGGCGAAAGCGTGGGCCATGGCGAGCACGGAAACCGAGCCGGAGCCATCGTCATCGGCGCCGTTGTTCACGTTGTGGCCGTTGGGCAGCGGCGCACTGAGACCGATGTGATCCAGATGCGCGCTGATCACCACGTATTCGTTCTTCTTCACCGGATCGGCGCCTTCAAGCATCGCCACCACGTTTTCCGCGTGGCCGGCTTCGCTTTTTACCGGCACGTGCAGCTTCATCGTTTTGGCGGAATTGAGCTCGAAGGAATCGAGCTTGGCGTTCGATCCCGCGCCGTAGAAAATTTCTTCGCCGCTTTTCTTTTCTCCCTGAAAAATCGCGCTGGTCATGGCCAAGCCGGCGTCGATCGCGGGAACGCTCGGGCAGGCTTCGGGAGCGCGCAGCTTTACCGGCTGATAATTCGGGCCGTTCAGGCCGCGTCCTCCTCCTCCGCCGCCGAATTGCGCGAAGACCGCGTTGGGATTTTCCATGGTTTCAAGCTGCTGAAAATTGGCGACGTGAACCACCGCGACGGCTCCGTGCGCGCCGCCGTATTCTTCGGGAGTGAGAAAATCCTTGCAGGTCTCGCCCAGCGGATTCGGTCCGCGCCCGCCGCGGCCACCGGCCTGCTGGGCCGCCAGCTCCGGGGGAAGGCCGGCGACGACAATCATTTTTCCCTGAACGTCCAGGCCCTGATAGGGATCGATATTGGTTTTATGAATCACGTAGCCGTTTCCGGCGAAGACCAGTTTTCCCTCGGCATCGAAAGGCTCGAGCGGCGGCGCGCCGCGTCCGCCGGCGGGAACGGTCCAGTCCCTGGAGTATTCGAAACTGGTGGTGCGCGGTCCGCTGCTGCCACGTCCGCCGCGACCTCCGCCGGGCGCGGTCAGGGACGCCTGGGCCGATTCGGCGATCACGTGCTTTGTGACCAGCTCGAAGGGCATCAGGTAGGGGTCCAAAGGACCGTCGGCCGCGGTGGTGTTGCCGCCGGGTTTCAGTCCCCACTCGGCCAGGCGGCTGGCGACGTAAAGCGCCGCGGTGTCGAAACCGCGCGAGGGCAGATTGCGTCCTTCCATGGGATCGGAGGCCAGGAAATAGAGCGCGATTTTCAATTCATCCGCGGTGATCGCGTCGGCATTGCCGTAGGCCGGCACCGCGCCTTTCGCGTGGGTTTTCTTCGAATGCGATTTCGATTGGGCGGGAAGCAGAATCGCCGCTGCCAGCAGGAACGGCGCGAGCAGCCAAGGCGAGAGAGATCGGCGTGTTTTGGGAAACTTCGGAAGCGGCATGAGTGCTTACAAGGATATCATTGGCCGGGTGCCGATACGAGTATCGACAGGGCACTCCCGAGTGCGTGCGCCACGGCAGCAAAAATTTCAAAGAACGATTTATCGGGGGCCCCCTTTAGCCAGTTTTTATTCAGTCGCCTGGCGCGACCATCCGCTTCTTACTGCGCCGCAACGGAATGGCACGCGGTAGTGTACCGCCGGACAACCAACGCCCGCAGGCCCGCTGGGACTGGTCTAGAATCGCCCCTCTTGGCCGAATCAGTTCTCCGCTGGTTGAGCACATGATCTCCTTGCCCACAAGTTAGGGGCGCGGCCGATTCATTGAGCGTCGAGTGAAACGCGAGACGATTGAAAACCGGCGGGATCCTGGGTTTTATCGCGCAGTGAAGCGCTGCGGAAAAAGGGGCCGGAGCGGTCTGTCATCTTTTTCCGCAAACTGCGGCACGCCGGGGCTGTTTTTTTTTCGAAATTCGGCCATAATACATACGATCACGGGTTAGAGGGGCATGACCTTACGGGTTGGCCAGTGCGGGTGGGTGCTGCTGCTGGCTGGAGTTGCGCGTGCTCAGGCGCCGCTGGTGCCGGAGGGGTCGCCGGCGCGCATTCAGGCGACGGACATGGCCGTGCTCACCGAACAGGACGTTCGCAAGGATCTGCCCTGTACGGTTACGCCGGAAAAGCCGGAACTGGGTTTCGACCTGCGGTTTCATGCCGGATATGAAGTCAACGTCCCGCTGAAGGAGCTTACCGGCGAAGAAAACCTGCTGACCATCCTGTTTCGCGTCACGCCGGATAAGGACAAGGACGATCCGGCTTACTTCGTGCAGCATTTCCGGGTTCCGCTGCTCGATGACGACGCCCGCGGCGAGGCTACACTGAGCGGAGCCTTCGACGTCGGCGAAGGCAGCTACCACATCGACTGGCTGATGCGGGACCGTTCCGAGCGGGTGTGCTCCTTTTATTGGGACTCGGACGCGTCGCTCGCGCCGAAGGACCGGCAGATCGGCCTGACGATTAGGGCTGCCGCCGTCCAGCCGGAAAACCTGGAGCGGTTCCATGAAGAGCCACCGATAGCGCGCAAGGATCCTGGACTAAAGCTGAAGGTTTTGCTGAATTTCGCTCCGCAGAACTGGGACGCGGCAGCGTTCCGGCCGGTGGATACCCTGGCGCTGGTTTCGATTCTGCGCCAGCTTTCGCGCGAGCCGCAAATTTCGCGATTCTCCATCGTGGCCTTCAACATGCAGGATCAACGCGTGGTGTATCGCCAGAAAAGCGAAGAAAAGATTGACTTTCCGGCGCTGGGCACGGCGATCCGCTCGATCAAGCTGGGCACCGTCGACTTGAAACAACTGGCGAAAAAACACAGCGACACCGAATTTCTGAGTGATTTGATCCAGACCGAGATGAAATCGGAGGACCATCCCGACGCGCTGGTGTTTGCCGGACCGAAAGTAATGCTCGACGAAGCGGTTCCCGAGGAAACTTTAAAGCCACTGGCGGACGTCGATTATCCAGTGTTCTATATGAATTTCGCGTTGAACCCGTCGGCGGTTCCGTGGCGGGATTCGATCAGCCGGGCAATTAAGGTGTTTAAAGGCACGGAATACACCATTAGCCGGCCGCGAGATTTGTGGTTTGCGGTATCGGAAATGGTGTCGCGTATAGTAAAATCGAAGCAGCACGGGCGGAATGCGCCCACGGTCTCGTCACAGTAGGTGGGTCGGAAAAAGGGCTTGGGGTTTTTATGCGCTGTCCTTCGCGGTTTTCATGCGCCCGGCAACGGGTAGCAGCGGGATTGGTTCTAGCGCTCGCGTTGCCGGTGATGGGCCAGGATCCGCGCTTCACGGATCGTCTGGCGCCGTATGTTTCCTCACCGGTCCGGGTGGTCGACCGGATGCTTGAACTGGCGAAGATCAAGCCGGGGGAAACGCTGTACGATCTGGGCTGCGGCGATGGCCGCATTCTGATTGCCGCCGTGGAGCAGTACAAAGTGAAAGCGGTGGGCGTGGAGATTTCGCCCAAGCTGGCGGCGAAGGCCCAGGAGTCGATCGCGCGGGCCGGTTTGCAATCGCAGGCGCGGGTGATTCCCGGCGATCTGCTGCACGTCGATTTCAGCGGCGCGGACGTGGTGGCGATTTATCTGTCGACGCAGTTGAACCGGGAGCTTCGGCCGCTGCTTGAAAAATACCTGAAACCGGGAGCACGTGTGGTTTCGCACGATTACGCGATTCCTGGCTGGAAGGCCGCCAAGGTGGATCGCACCGGCGGGTCGAAAAGCCACGTGATTTATCTCTACGAAATTCCCGCCACCAGAAATTAGGACATCCGGGCTCTGCGATTCGCGGCGATTCTCACCATCCCGTTTTTTTGCGCCGGCGCTGATCTGAGTGAAGCGCACCTCCAAGCTATACACGAGCAGCGCGTCGAGTGGATGAAAATCCGGATGGACCCGCCGCTGCCGGGGATTTATCAGGATTTGCGCGCGGCAGTGGCGCCCGCGATGAGCCGCGCGACGGTCGCGGCGGCGCGCTCGGCGGGCGCGAGTGTCGTTTTCGAATCGCAGGGCGAGGAGCAGATTCGCGACGGGATTCTTTTCCTAGAGAAACCCGCGGATCTGCCGCCAGCGCCGGCGGCGGAAGAGATCAGCGCGCGGGAGAAGAAGCGTCTCAAACCGGCGTTCAAACAATTCCCTGAAGAAGTGTTCGCGCTGGCCGGCGCGGCGGCGGTGGGGCCGCATCCCGAGCTGCGGTTTCGCACCTTCAGCACCCATTTTCTGGCGCGCGAATTGAGTGCTTCCGCCATCGCCGCCGCCTGGCGCGCGGGCCGTTATTACAGCGCGGCGGACTGGCTGTGCGATCCGGCGGGATTTTTCTTCATCGCTGAAAATATTCTGGGCGTGTACGACCTGGGCGATCGCGTTCCCCTGACGCCGGGCACGCAGCTGCGCGTAAATCTGCCCATTCGAGCGAAAATTTCGATCGAGCATGATGGCGCTACAGTCGCGGAAACGGATGCGCGGCAGTTCCTTTACGCGATCCGCCAGACCGGCGATTACACGCTGCGCGTCTCGCTCACCATCGACGGAGAAACCTGGCGGTGGATCGATACGGGTCCGATTCACGTTGAAAAATCGCCGCCGCTGGCGCTGCCCGCGGGACAGATTTCGCCGGAAGTCGAGGTTCGCAAATCGATTCCTTATCTTGATGACGGTCTCGATAAGCACAAGCTCGACCTTTATCTGCCGCGGGGCAAGGACAAGTTTCCGGTTATGGTTTTCCTGCACGGCGGCGCGTGGCGCGGAGGCGACCGGTCGCTTTATCCGCTGTTGGGCAACCGCTTCGCGCTGGCGGGCATCGGCGTGGCGATTCCGAGTTATCGTTTGATGCCCAAGTATGCCTATCCCGCGCAGCCGGACGACGCGGCCGCGGCGTTCGCCTGGGTGCATCGCTATATTGGCGAATTGGGCGGCGACGTTTCGCGAATTTATCTCGCCGGGCATTCCGCGGGTGGGCATCTGGCGTCGCTGGTGGCGCTCGATCCGAAATATCTGGCGAAGTATGGTCTCGATCCGTCGGTGATTCGCGGCGTGATTTCGTTGAGCGGAGTGTATCGCGTCGGCGGCCTGGCGGATTTTCAAAACGCCGACGACGATCCATCGCCGATGGATCACGTTCATAAAGGCGCGCCGCCGTTTTTGCTGACCTATTGCCAGTGGGATTACTTCGATCTGCCGCGGCAGGCTCGCGATTTCGACGCGGCGCTGGAGGAAAAATTCGTTCCGGCGCGGATGATTTATATCGCGGGTGAAAGCCACGCTTCCGAGATTATCGACACGGTCAAACCCGACGACGCGACGGCGCGTGCGATACTCGACTTCATCCGGTGAGATCGGATCAGCCGCAGTCCGCTGTGCTCTGCGCAAGCGAGCATGGTCTCGCGTGGGGAATCTCCCCGCCGTCCGCTTCGCTGCTGCAAATGGCGCGCCTGCTTCGCGGATGAACCTGTGACCGTTGGCTAACACAGCGAAGCAACCGCCTGGAGTTTCCAGAATCGCGATCCTCCAGCCGGTAGTCGGCTACTTTGAGAAAAAGTAGCCCACTACCGAGCAGCCGAACAGCTTCGGGTAGTGGGTCAGTTTGAAAAATATCACCGCGATAATGGCAATCGGGTTGCCCCGATTCGGACGAAGCCATTTGTCCGCCGCTTGCCGCCAAGAATAAAAGTCAGTTATCCTAAGGCGATGACGGTTTGTGTAGCTGCTCTTGCCGAACAAGGTCAATCGCTGATTCTCGTCGCCGATAGAATGATCGGGTATGAGTTTGTCGAATCTGAGCCGGACATCAAGAAAATAATCCCGCTAAATGATCGGTGGTGGATTATGTTTGCAGGGAACGACATCTCTCCGGTGTTCCCTATTGCGGATTCCGCCCGCAAGAAAATCATCAGCCAGATGGATGTGGACGACATAATAGGCAGCGTGTTTGACGCGTACAAAACCGAGCGTGATTCTAGGGCTGCAAACCTTTTCATCTCACCGTACGGACTCACCGAATCAAATTACTATCAGAACGGGCTGAAGATACTAGGTGGTTCTCTATTTAGGGAGATAGCCTACAAGCGTGCTGATTACAAACTAAATTTACAGTTGATTGTCGCCGGATTCGATGGCGCTATGAACGGCAGAATTGCTTACATTGACGATAGCGGCCCCATCCGTCTGGATATACCTGGATTCTCAACAATCGGGAGTGGGTATACAGGCGCACAGTTCATGATGAGTTATCGGCGCTTCTCTCCAAGTATGGCGCTCCGTGAAGCTGTGTACTACACAGTGGAAGCGAAGTACTTTGGAGAACAGGCTACCGGAGTGGGGGCGGTAACCGATCTACAGATTCATCGGGCAGGAAAGCCAATAGTGACCCTTGGGGATGACGAGATAGACAAGCAAATCATCAATAAGATTTGCGCTCGCCTTGAGCCGCGCCCGCTAGAAACCGCCGCGAATGCAGTGCTATTGAATGCGATTGACCTTGGAGCGGACTGTCCTAGGCTCAAATTAGACAAGAAGACAAAGAAGCTAATTACGGAATAAGGGCGACCATATCCTCAATCGACCAAAGCCGATCTGTAAATCCCGCCGCCATCGCCGGAGTCACCCGAAGTGTCTGATGAATCCTGACGAAGTTGTAATGCATGTAGAAAATCGCGAGCGTAGCGACATGGTTCTCAATCTTCTTGCTGAATCCGTTCGTTAACCTTGTAAATCTCCGCATGGACATACGCGTAGTGAGATTTTGGCGCTCGATATACGACGTGCTGATATGTTCCGGGTCTGGATCGCCGTCGATCACTTGAGGTTTACAGCCGATGCATTCTGGAGGGCTATATCGTTTCTGTCCCTCGGAATCTCCGTTGTAAATTTTCACTAACTGAGCATAATCAACATGGCCGCGAAAGGCTTTGCTGACCGCCTCCAGATAGGCACTCAGGCCGTCGCTGGTTAACTGAATGCGATTTGCAAGTCGCTTGCCAAGATCATTCACAAAAATGCGAGCGGTAACGCCGTCTCGCGGCCCGACGATCCACGAAGGAATTAGCTTCCTGTCTGCGTCGATTGCTACCCACGTCCATACGTCTCCAGCGTTCGGATTCTTGGCCTTGATTTCCGGCGTGACGTTCTTCTGCTTGGCGTAGCAGAAGGACCAGATTTCATCGACCTGTACGCGCTTGCAAGTCAGATTTACGAACGCCTTATCCATGTATTCAACACAGGCCGCGCCAAGTTCGACAAGCAGCTTAACGATCGTGTTCTTCGACGCTCCCGTCATCCGCGAAATGGACCGGATGGAGCAGCCTTCGACGATGCCGGAAACGATCTGCACGCGCTTGGCTGTGTCGAGCCTGTTCATGCTTCCAGTATAGCCTAGCGCTAAGCATGATGTCAAGTAGAAGCTTGATATGATTTTGGAAACGCCATGACAATCGAGGAACGTGTTGAGCAATGCGATGAGATGATTATTTCGCTTCAGGCTGAAGTCAGCGCCCTGAAGGAATTGATGCGCAGGGAGAATCCAGGACTGGCGGCACAGCATCAGGCGCTTTCAGATCAATTCCGACAACAATTTCTTCAGGCTCGGAAGCAGAACCTTCAGCGATAACCCCAAGTGATCGCCGCATAACTGGCGACAGACTAGACCAGATGCACTCATCGATGTTATGTGGCCGCGTGAATTTCATATCACGTCTGATTGTGCGGCACGCTGGCGCATCCGTCAAGCCGACGTGCATACTTTCAGGCGCTCAAGGGAATAGGCGTTAACCAGCACCAATGAATGAATCGAACGAGAAAGTAGATAGCGAAGAGACAATCAACCAGTAGGGCCGCGCCTGTCGCTATGAATACCCAGAAAAGCATATCGTCGGAAGATTCGGCAATCACCGCCCCGATGAAATATCCGACACCCGTCGTCACGATCACGCCAATTGCAGATACGAGTGGCTCGATCATCACGAGTTTTTCTTCCATCGCGCCTTAGCGCCCTTCGCCGCGATTTGGGAGCGCTTTTTCGGCGGTAACGCAGCGGCGCGAGCGATCCCGCCCTTGCGTCCCAGAGAGACAGCGGCAGGGTCTTTTGGCTTCTGTACTGGCGGCTCCATTTTCGGCCTTTCGCCGATGGATTCCAGAAAAACCTGATGTGCAAGCTGGATCGGGTCGCGAGGGCGTTTCGCCATGACCCTAGCTTAGCGCCAAGCGCGAGCCGGTTCAAAATTCAAACTGACCCACTACCCAGCTTCGGCGCTCGCTCCTGCTATTGTTGGAATGGGAATGCGATACCAGAAGGGCACCGTTCCTCCATGCTATCCAATCAAAGTGTGGCGCAGGCACTGGTGCGTGCCGCATCGACACTCTGTCGATGCCCGCGGAGGCGTCGAGAAAGTCTCGACGCGGCACGCATGAGTGCGTGCGCCACAACGTAGCGCGTCTGAGATTGCCTCCAAAATGACTTTCAATGATTCGCAATTCGATCTGGTGGGCGTAGGCCTCAACGCGACCGACACCCTGATTCTGGTTTCTCATTTTCCGGCTTACGCAGGCAAGCAACTGATTCAGCAGGAAATTTTGAGCCCCGGCGGGCAGGTGGCGAGCGCGCTGGTGACGGCGGCGAAGCTGGGACTGCGCGTCAAATACATCGGCACCGTCGGCGACGATGAGCGCGGGCGGGTGCAGCTTTCGAGCCTGCGCGAAACCGGAATCAATCTGGACGACGTTGAAATTCGCGCCCATTGCGCCAACCAGACCGCGTACATCATCATCGATCAATCGACCGGCGAGCGCACGGTGTTCTGGTCGCGGCCGGAGTGCCTGCGGCTGGAGCCTTCAAGCATCAGCCCCGAAAAAATCGCCGGCGCGCGCATGCTGCACATCGACGGCCACGATACGCCGGCGGTTGAAAAAGCCGCGAGAATCGCGCGCGACATGGGCATTCCGGTGAGCGTCGATGTGGACACGATTTATCACGGTTTCGACCGGGTGCTCGAGTCGGTGGACTATCTGGTCGCCAGCTCCGAATTTCCGGCGCAGTGGACCAGCGAGCCCGATCCGTTTCGCGCGCTCGAACTGATTCAGGACGAATATAAAATGCGCGTGGCGGCGATGACGCTGGGCGCGCACGGAGCGCTGGCGCGGCTGGAAGGCGGGGAGTTTGTTTATTCGCCCGCTTTTGTGGTGAATTGCGTGGATACCACCGGCGCCGGAGACGTTTTTCACGGGGCGTTTTGTTATGCTGTGCTCAAGGGAATGGCGATGCGCGAGACGCTGGAATTTGCAAACGCGATGGCCGCGTTGAATTGCACCCGCATCGGCGCGCGCGGCGGGATTGCGACCATCGAAGAAGCGCAGGCGTTGCTGCGGCGCGCGGGCGCCTCCGGTGAAGCGCGGCGGTCCCATCCTGATTTTCAGACGTTGCGCAGCTCCCGCGCATGATTCCCTTACGATCCACGGAGCGCGCCTATTCGAAGGCGACGGTCACGGCGAGCCTGATCGCGGTGAACACGGTCATTTTCCTTTATGAAGTGATGCTGACGCCGGCGGGTTTGAACCAACTGGTGCGGGAGTGGGGCATTGTGCCCGATCGATTGCACCTGTTTTTGGTGACCAGCTGGGCGTCGCTGTTCACCTCCATGTTTCTGCACGGCGGATGGCTGCACCTGATCGGCAATATGCTGTTCCTGTGGGTGTTCGGGCGCAACATCGAGGACCTGATCGGCGGCGGAAAGTATCTGCTTTTTTATCTTGTGTGCGGGCTGATTGCGGGAACGGTGCAGGTGATCTCGAATCCGTATTCGACCATTCCGACCATTGGGGCGAGCGGGGCCATCGCCGGGGTGATGGGCGCCTACCTGGTGAAATTTCCGCGGGCGCGAATCATCACGCTGATCCCGATTTTTATCTTTATCACTACCATGGAAATTCCCGCGGCATTTTTGCTGCTGTGGTGGTTCGCGATTCAGTTTTTTAGCGGGTTCGGGTCACTTGGTTCCAATGATTATTCGGGCGGCGGTACAGCGTTTTTCGCTCATATCGGCGGATTTATCGCGGGAATGCTGCTGATCCGTCTGTTTACGCCGCGGAAACGTTTTCGGGCGTGGTACGCGAACGAGTGATCCGCTGGCGGGCTCCCGCCGCAGGACGGGGCGTGCCTCAAAAAGCTACTTTCGGTATTGGCGAATGTATTCGGGAATCGCCGTGCCGTTCGCCAGGCGCGAATCTGCGATCGGCTCGGCCGCGGTGACGCGTAGCGGAAGCACGCCGGCCCAGACCGGCAGCGCGTAATCTTCTTCGTCATCGAGCGGCGAACCGGTGCGGATTTTCGCCGAGGCTTCTTCGATGGAAAATTCGAGCACGGCGGTCGCTTTCAGCTCGGTTTCGGTTGGCGGACGAATTTCGTTCCAGCGCGAGGCCAGCACGTGCTCGCTGATGGTGCGCAATGCGGCGGTTTTCGCCGCGGAGTCCGCGATTTTTTTCGCGGTCCCGAACGCGGCCACCGAACGGTAATTAATGGACGAATGAAATCCGGAACGCGCCAGCACCAGTCCATCGACAATGGCGACGTTGACGCACGCCGCGATGCCCGTGTCGAGCTGCTTCAACATGCGGCTGGCGGCCGAGCCGTGCAGGTACAGCGTGTCTCCGTTACGGCCATAAAGCGTGGGAATCACGAACGGCTGGCCGTCGACGCAGAAGCCGACGTGCGCCAGAAAGCCGTCGTCCAGAATTTTGTGAATCACCTGCGGGTCGTGCGAGCCGCGATTCGGATAGCGGCGCAGTTCACTGCGCGCGCTCATTGGGTCCACTTCGCCATCCAGGCCAGGATGTACTCGATTTTATCGATATAGTGGCTGTCGTACACGTGAATTCCATGAAATTCACGCGGAACGCGAACTAAAACGGCCGGGACTTTTTGCGCTTTTAAAGCGAAATACAATTCTTCGCTTTCGGCAATGGGCGTGCGGCGGTCGGATTCGCCGGTGATGACCATGGTGGGAGTTTTGAAATTCTTGGCGAAATAAATTGGGGAGTGCTCGATGAACTGCTGCGGATTGTCCCACGGGAACGTCTTCATCCACAGGGCGGAATGGGTGTAGCCGCCGTCGGCGGTGCCGGCCTGGGTGGTCCAGTCGGTCACCGGGTATTGCGAAACGGCCGCGGCGAAACGATCGGTGTGGCCGATGGTCCAGGCGGTGAGCAGGCCTCCGCCGCTGCCGCCGGTGACGCACAGTTTTTTGGGATCGATATAACCTTTTTCAATCATTTTATCCACGCCGAGCATTAAATCCTTAAAGTCGTCGCCGGGATAATGGGTATGAATAATATCGCCGAATTCTTCGCCATATCCGGTGGAGCCGCGCGGATTCATATATAAAACGACATAGCCATGCGCGGCCTGGATCTGATACTCGTGCTGGAAATTCACGCCGTACATGTTGTGCGGGCCGCCGTGAATGTCGAGGATCAACGGATATTTCTTCGACGGATCGAAATCCGGCGGTTTGATGATCCAGCCCTGCATGGGACGGCCGTCGAAGGAATCGAAATCGAGCTCCTCGACCGAGCCCAATTGATATTGCGAGAGCAGACTGTCGTTCACCGAGGTCAGGCGGACCGGAGCGGCCTGGTGAGTGGCGGGCAGAATCACGACGTCGCCGGGCATTTCGGGTGTGGAGCGAACCGTCGCGATCATCGAATTGCTGGCGATGGTGAATCCGCCGCCGAGTCCGAGTTCCTGCGCGCCGCTGGTGACCTGCTTCACCTGGCCGGAAGCGACGTCGACCGAATAAAGCTGCACGTCGCCGTGATCTTCGGAGACGAAATAAATCATCTTGCCGTCCCACGACCAGTGGGGATTGCGGACGTCGCGATCGAGCGAGGCGGTGATGTTTTTGGGATTGCCGCCGTCGGGGTCCATTAAATACAGGTGGTTGACGGTGTAGCTTTGAAATTTCCAGTCGTGGCCGACGTACGCGATTTTTTGGCCGCCGGGGCCGGGCACGGGATCGGTATCGGGACCTTGGCGATGGGTCAGTTGGCGGACGGCGCCATCGTCCACCGAATAGGCGTAAATATCGCCGCCTTCGAGCGAATATTCGGCTTGGGGAATGCGGTTGGTCGCGGTGTAAATCCATTTGCCGTCGGCCGACCAGGCGACGCCTTGATGATTGTAATTTCCGCTGGAAATCTGCTTCGAGGCGCCGCCGGTGGAGGGAACGATAAAGATGTGCGTGTAGCCGGGCTGCAAAATGCCGGTGCCGTCGGCCGTCCAGCGGAGCTGGGTGATGACGATGGGAGGGTCCTGCCACTTCGCGCCGTTGGGTTTTTCCGGCAGATGAATGGAAAAATCATTTTTCGCGGGCACGCGCGAGGTGTAGGCGATCCATTTGCCGTCGGGCGACCAGACGATGTTCGAGGGCGATTGCTGAAGATCGGTGATCTGCGCTTCCTGCCCGGTGTCGAGCCAGCGCACGTGGATCTGCATTTTCCCGCTGCGATTGGAAAGATAGGCGAGGCGCGCGCCATCGGGCGAAAGACGCGGCGAGCTGTCGCGATAGGAGCCGGTGGTCAGCGGGCGATTCTCGTGGCCGTCGCTTGAAACCATCCACAGATTGCTGAAGCGCTGATCGACCATTTTGTCGCTCCAGCCGAGAACGTAAATGACCGTTCTGCCGTCGCGGCTGATCTGCGGATCGGTGACCGTCCGCATTTCCCAAATGGTCTGCGTGTTCAATCCGGGTTTCGCCGCCAAAAGCGCGGCGGAGGTGACGAAAATCAAGGCGAGCTTATGCATTGGCGCACTCCTCCAGCAGTTCGCTGAAAAATGGAACAGACTGCTCTGTCTCCGCGCGCCGGTTTCCGCGGCGTGGCAGAGTGGTGTCCCCTTGTTCAGCAGCCTCATGGACCATTTGTAGAGTAAATCACAAATCGCGGCGCGCGTGGGGCGGGTGGTGGATCCGTGCGACGAGCCCCCGCCATTACTGGCGGGGCTTGGGTCAATGTGTGATTATGCGCGGCGGCGTTCGGCGACCACGGTCACCTGGCGATCCTGCGCGAGGCGCACGATGTCCATCACCAGCGGGCGTTTTCCGAAGAACGGGACCGGTCGATGCGCGGGCTTGGAGAGAAAGATCTGGGTGACGCCATTGCGCCTGGCGAAATCGACCAGCGCCTCGGCCGGATTATCGCTCTCAAGCACGCGCGTTTCGATGTGCAGCTTGCGCGCGAATTCGAGGTGCCGCTCGAGCTGCGCCGGATCGGGCGAGGGAGTGACGGCGACGGCGAAACATTCGGCGCCAAGATAATCGGCGACGCGTTTGCCGCGGCGGATCAGCGCGACGGTGGCCGGCGCCTCGGTAACGTGGATCAAAATGCGTTCGGGATTTTCCGGCTTCGGCTCGGTTTCGTCCTGGTGGACCTCCACTTCGTGGGCGGTCTGGCGCAAGGCCATCTCGCGCAGCGCGGCGAGGGTGGGTTCCTTGAAAAAATTTTCGAGCGCGCGCTGCGCTTTGTCGGTGCCGTAGATCACGCCGCGTTGCAGACGATTGAGCAGCGCGCGCGGCGGCAGATCGATCAGCACCACTTCCTCGGCCTGATTCACCACCCAATCCGGAATGGTTTCGCGAACCTGGACGCCGGTGATTTCGCGCATCTGGTCGTTCAGGCTTTCCAGGTGCTGAATGTTCATGGTGGTGATGACGCCGATGCCGGCGTCCAGCAGAATCATCACATCTTCCCAGCGTTTGGGCCGCTCCGATCCGGGGATGTTGGTGTGCGGAAATTCGTCGACGGCGCAGATCTCGGGATGGCGCGCGAGAATCGCGGCGGTGTCCATTTCCTCAAACTCGCGCCCGCGATACTCGATGCGGCGGCGCGGGATCAGCTCCAGAGTTTCGAGCTTGGCGATGGTGTCCTTACGGCCGTGCGGCTCGAAGTAGCCGACCACGACGTCGCGGCCTTCGCGCTTGAATTCCTGCGCCTCTTCGAGCATCTTATAGGTTTTGCCGACGCCGGCGGCGTAGCCGAGCAGGATGCGCAGGCGTCCGCGGCGCGGGTCACTCATGCGCGTCCATCCTTCAGGCACACGCGATGCGGCGCGGTGCCATAAGCCGCGGGGCTGGCGCTTCCGATGGCTGGCCGGTCGAGCCGCGAACTGCACAAGCCTGGCGGCTTATGCCCCTCGCGTCTGCTACTCATGCGGGAACACCCGCACGTCGATGCCGTCGGCTTCCATGATCAGACGCTCCACCGGATTCGGTTTCCAGCGGCTCAACAATCCGCTCTGCTGGCTGTGGCCGACGAAAATCTGGGTGATGCCGTGCGCCGCCGCGAAATCGAGAATGGCGCCGACAGGATCCTCGGCGTGCAGCACCTCGACATGCGCGTTGGCTTCGCGCGCGGCGGCGAGGTTTTGATCGAGCGTGGCCTGATCCTGGGCGTTCAGGTCGTCCTGCTGCACGTAGACGACGTCCAATTCGCCATGAAAACGGTCGGCCTGGCGGCGGCCGCGGTAAATCATCACCGAGGCGTTGGAGCGCGGCGTGATGCACACCAGAATGCGCTCATGCGTGCCGTAAAGCTGCTGCACGCCCTGCGAGCGAAGGTAATCCTCAAGCTGATGGTCCACCACGTCGGCGGCGAGCACCAGCGCGATCTCGCGCAGTTCGGAAAGCTGGCGTTGCAGCTGCGACAGGCCGTTGGCCGGCGCGCCTTCGACCGAGTGAGTCACGCAATATTCCGGCGCCGCGTCGACCAGCTCGATTTCGTCGGCGGTTCGAATGAAGGCTTCGGGCACCGAATCGTTGACCGATTTTCCGCGAATGGCCTCCACCTGCTTCTGTTTTTCCTTGATGTATTGCAGGTTGACGGAGGTGATGACGTTGATGCCGGCGGAAAGAAGCTGCTCGACGTCCTGCCAGCGTTCGGCGTTTTTGCTGCCCGGCGGGTTGTGATAAGCGAGGCCGTCGATGAGCACCACTTCGGGATGGCGATGGAGCACCGTGTCGACGTCGATGGCCGGGCCTTGCGCGCCGGCGGGCGGAGGGATCACCTCGAAATTCTTGAGCAGGTCGGAGGTTTCATTGGACGCGATCGGCTGGCTCGCGACGACGACGACGTCCTGACCGCGCATTTTGCGGCGGCGGCCCTCGTCGAGCATGCGGACCGATTTCCCGACGCCGGAAGCGTAGCCCAGGAAAATTTTAAGCCGTCCGCGGCGCGCAGTACGCTCTTCGGCTTCGACCTGGCGAAGCAGTTGTTCGGGGGTAGGGCGCTGCGTAGCAGGCATTCTTCTTATTTTATTATGCGCGGAGCCTGCAAACCTAGTCTGACGGTTTTTGGGCTTGCTCAGCTTTGCGGATGGCGTCCACGTCGGCGAGGTCCTGCGGCCGGCCGGCGGCCAGCTTCGAGGCGATCAGGTCGTCCCGGGAGATGAA
>DATJNW010000092.1:0-41210 GCA_035507655.1 Bryobacteraceae bacterium
TGTTCCGGCGGCGCATGCGCGATCGCCAGCGATTCCAGCAGATCCGCCGGCAAATCGGCGAGCGCACCGATATCGGCGCTGCCGTGCTGGCGATGGCGCTCATAAAGTTTTTCCGTTTCAAAGTGACGGCCGAAATCGGTCGCCACTTCTTCCCCGCTCAGCCACTCTTCGATGTAATGATGCGCCGGACGCGGCAGCGGGCTGGTTTCGCGCGCCGCGAATTTTTCGTCGCAAGCGCGGGCGGCGCGCGCGGCTCGTTCGCGAAGACTGGCGAGTTGCTCCTGTAGATCGCCCATTCGCCTTTTCTTTGCTAGAATAACAGACTTCCGCGACCGCCGGCATTTCCGTGAAGTGGCGTAAGCCGCCAGGCTTGCGCTGGCCGCTTTTCACGGTGAACGATCCAGGCTACGCCAATGAGCCGGTCACACCATCTCTTCGCGCCCGCGGCCGGCCGCCCACCGGCGACAACAGCACCGCCAGAATGCCCGTAACAAAAATGCCGTCAAAGGTTCCCGCCCCGCCGATCGACGCGATCGGCGCGCCCAAACCCTGCACCCGGCCGAGGTTCATCAGGTCCGCGCCAATCAAGGTTCCCAGGCTTCCGGCAATATAGGCCAGCGGCGGCGCCCGTCTCCATCCCAGCACCATGGCCACCACCGCCGCGGCAATCGGCGGGATAAACATCGGGACGCTGATGCCCACCCCGCGCACCGGGTAGGCGAACAGATGAACCACATACGCGACAATCGCCACCGCCACCACGGCGCGCAGGTAGAACCCGTTCTTCACCAGCAGGTACAGCGACAGAATCAGAGGCACCAGCGCGCCGCCGACGTTCACGGCAATGATCGTCCCCGGGGATTCCTGAAGCACCGGCACCACGTAGCGCACCCCGAAGAAGTCCTCATATCCGGCGGTTACCATTTTTTCCGGCGGCAGCTGCGCCACCGGAATATTGATCGCGCTTCCGATCAGCGACAGCAACAGGACGCCGAGAACGTAGCGCGGCGGGATGCCCATGCGTTCGTAGGCGTATTTCAGAATTCCCAGCTCCACCAGTCCCACCACGACCAGGAAAAGAAACGCCAGGATCAGCAGAAATGGCCAGGCTAACGGGTAATAATGCAGGCTGGAGGGTCGCATTAAAGGTCCTCTGTGTGCGCTCTAACGACAGTGTATCGCTCGCGGACCGGCGGCGGCTGCCTGGAGCGCGGATTGCATGGAAAGAATGGTTTGCCCGCGCCAGGCCGCGCGTTTGGCGGGAGAATTGGATCAGATGAAGAAAAATCTTCGCAAACAGCAATGGATGTTCACCGCCGGTTACATCTTGTGGCTGCTGCTGATGTTCTGGCTGATTCGCACGACGCTGACCCCCGTGGCGCCGCGCCAGGTGTCCTACAGCGATTTCATGGACGAGGTGAAGGCCGGCCATCTGGAGCAGGTGCACATCACCGAGCAGCACCTGCAAGGCACGCTCAAAAAAGATCAGCTGAAGCAGACCAACAAGAAAATCCCGCCCAATCCGCTGATCGAGTGCTCCCGCATTCCCGGCCTCAGCGCCGCTCCGCTGGTTCAGGAACTGGAAGCGCAGCACGTGAAGTTTTCGGGAACCATCTCCGAGCCCTCCATCTGGGGCACCCTGTTGATCTCCTGGGGGCCCATCCTGCTGCTGATTGTCATTTATTTCATCGCCATGCGCCATATGCAGCAAAAGGGCGGCGGACCGCTCAGTTTCGGGCGCAATAAAGCCAAAATCCACGACCAGTCGGATCGCCTGGAGACCCGCTTCAGCGACGTCGCCGGCGTCGAAGAAGCCAAAAACGAGTTGCAGGAGATCATCGATTTCCTGAAAAATCCGCAAAAATATCAGCGCCTCGGCGGACGGATTCCCAAGGGCGTTCTGCTGGTGGGGCCGCCGGGAACCGGCAAAACGCTGCTGGCCCGCGCCGTCGCCGGCGAATCGGGCGTGCCGTTCTTCTCCATCTCCGGATCGGAATTTGTGGAAATGTTCGTGGGCGTGGGCGCGTCGCGCGTCCGCGATCTGTTCGAGCAGGCCAAGCAGCGCTCGCCCTGCATCATTTTTATCGATGAGCTGGACGCCATCGGCAAAAGCCGTTCCTCCGGCCGCGTCATGTTCAGCAATGAGGAACGGGAGCAGACGCTCAACCAGCTGCTGGTCGAAATGGACGGCTTCGACACCTCCAAGGCGGTGATCATCATGGCCGCCACCAACACGCCGGAAGTGCTCGATCCCGCGCTGCTGCGGCCGGGAAGGTTCGACCGCCAGGTGGTGCTCGATCGTCCCGACATGAAAGAACGCGAAGCGATTCTCCAGGTCCACGCGCGCAAGCTGCGGGTGAGCCCCAATGTGAATCTGCAAAGCATCGCCGCGGAAACTCCGGGGATGGTGGGCGCGGACCTGGCCAACATCGTGAATGAAGCCGCGTTGAACGCGGCGCGGCGCAACGCCGACCAGATTGAAATGCGCGATTTCGAACAGGCCGTCGATCGCGTCACGCTGGGCTTCGAGAAAAAAGGCCGCCTGATCGGTCCCGACGAAAAAGAGCGCGTCGCCTATCACGAAGTGGGCCACACGCTGATCGCTTTGTCGGTTCCGCACGCCGACCCGGTGCGCCGCGTCTCGATTATCCCGCGCTCGATCGGCGCGCTCGGCCATACGCTGCAACTGCCCGGCAAGGATCGTTACCTGCAAACCGAGCCGGAGCTGGAAGACCGCATCGCCGTTCTGCTCGGCGGGCGCGGCGCCGAAGAAGTGGCCTACAGCGGCGTGGTTTCGACCGGCGCGAGCGACGATCTTTCCCGCGCTTCGGAAATGGCCCGCCAGATGGTGACGCGTTACGGCATGGGCGGCAAAATGGGCGCGATGACGTATGGCATCCCGCACGAATCGCATTTTCTGAACACCCCCTTCGGCGCGGAAGAAAAAAATTACAGCGAGCGCACCGCCGAACAGATCGACGCGGAAGCGCGCGGCATCATCGACCGTCAGTATGAGCGCGTAAAATCGATCCTGGCGCGCCGCCGCGCGGACCTGACCCTGATCACCACCGAGTTGCTGAAAAAGGAGACGCTGGAGCGCGAAGAGCTGGAAAAACTGCTGGCCCAACCTAAGCACGACGAATTGCTTCCGGCATCCTAGCCTGGGTCCTTCCCGCGAGAGCCTTTTCGGGTTTTCTGTAGACCTCAGTGGCGTAAGCCGCCAGGCTTGCGCTCGACGCCTGTCGATTTCATCGGCCGCGAACAGCACCAGCCTGGCGGCTTATGCCACGTCTAACAGCAAGTCAGGGAGCTGAGCAATGTAAGCACGCCCTTGGCCGCGCCGGTCGACTGCTTTGACACGTAAGGTGGCGTAAGCCGCCAGGCTTGCGCTTCGACGCCTGTCGATTGCATCGGCCGCGAACAGCACAAGCCTGGCGGCTTATGCCACGTCTAACAGCAAGTCAGGGAGCTGAGCAATGTAAGCACGCCCTTGGCCGCGCCGGTCGACTGCTTTGACACGTAAGTTGACAACGCGACCCAAAACGTCACAATCTGCGGATATGAGGCAACTACCACTCGCGTTACCGCTCGCGGCATTGCTGGCAGTTCAGGCCGCCGCTCAATACACACCTCCTCCGCCGCCTCCGCCAGCGGCGCAAACACCGCCCGCGCCCGCGCCGCCGCCGGCGAAACTCGGAAAGAAACAACTGGATCAGCTGGTCGCCCGAATCGCGCTCTATCCCGACCCGTTGCTGGCGCAGGTGCTCACCGCTTCCAGTTACTCCGACCAGATCCCCGAGGCGGCCAACTGGGCCAACCAGCACGCGGCGTTAAAAGGCGATCAACTGGCCAACGCCATCAAGGAAGACAATCTGCAATGGAATCCGGCGGTGCTGGCGCTGCTGCCGTTTCCGTCGGTGCTGAACATGATGGCGCAGGATCCGGCCTGGACGCAGGAATTGGGCAACGCCGTGCTCACGCAGCGCGCCGCGGTGATGGACGCGGTGCAGCGCATGCGCCGCGATTCCTATAAATACGGCTACCTGCGCACCAATCCCTACGACACGGTGGTCGATTCCGGCGGCTATGTTCAAATTTTGCCGGTGAACCCGGCCTACGTGTACGTTCCCACCTACGATCCGCTGGCCGTTTTTGCCGCGCCCGCGCCGGGATTTTTCGTGGGCGGAGCCATCCAGTTCGGTCCCGCGATCGTGGTCGGCGCGGCCTTCGCTCCATGGGGTTGGGGGCATCCTTATATCGCCTGGGGAACGCACGGAATTTTCTTCGATTTCACGCCGTGGGGCCGCGTCTGGGAGAATCGCGGTTTTTACGTTCATCCGTATGAACACGGATGGGTGCGCGGCCCCGGTCCGCGCGTCGAACGGCATGACTTCCGCCGCCGTTAACGATTCGGTTCACGGCTGACTCGAGTCGCGGCGGACCCATTTATAGGCCGCCAGCGAATTTCGCCAGAAAAATTTCTCGGCAGCCTGGCGGCTCCTGGCGGCGAAATAATCCTGGGCAATTCGCACGATCGCGGGCAGATGATTCACCGCCACGCTGTTCGGCCAGTCGCTGCCGAACATCACGCGGTCTTCTCCGAACGCGTCGAACAGATAATCAAGCGTCGGTTTATAAAACGACCGGTCGAGCACCGGCGCCGGCCCCTGCATCTGCATCACTTCGGAAATTTTCACGTAAACCTGGCTTCGCTTGGCCAATTCGCGGATGCTCGCATCGGCGCGCGTTCCTTTGAGCAGCATCCCCGGCAGATGATCGATAATGATCCGCAATCCCGGCACCCGATCGCTCACCTTGATCACCGCAGCGAGCAGATCCGGCCGCGGATTGGCCGTGTCGAGCGACAGATCCGCCTGCTCCAGCAGCTTCAATCCCTCGATAAAAACCGGATTGTCCACCTGTTTCGTCAGATCGTAGCCCCACAAATTCCCGTAGCGAATCCCGCGGAATAACTGGTTCTTGTGATAGCGGTCGAGATACTCGCGGAATTCGGGCTTTTCGACCTGAAGATCGCCCACCGCGCCGACCATCATCGGATCGGCCGCCATGGTCTCCAGCAGCCACAGATTATCTTCGATCCAGGGACTCGCCTCCACCGCGACGGCACCGACAATTCCCAGCGGCTGCGCCAGCTTGCGGTATCGCGGCGGCAGCGACGGCTCCTTATTTTCGCCGCCTCCCGAGTACGGCGCGCCTTGCGGGCGGGTCTGATCGAAAAGATGAATGTGCGTATCGATAATCGGAACCGGCGCCGTCTGCGCCTCCATCAGCCCGGCCGCGGCGGTTGCCAGAAACGTTCTGCGATCCATGTTCAGCTCTTCTGTTGAGTCTATATCGGATAGACTGAGGCTGATATGCCTCGTGATTTTCTGGCCGCGTTTTTCCTTTTGTCCTTTGCCGCCGCGGCGCAGCCGCATTTGCCTCCGGGACCGGGACGCGACGCACTGATGAAAGTTTGCAGCACCTGCCACAGTCCCGAGAACGTCACCGGCATGGCCAAAACCCGCGACGACTGGGCCGCGCTGGTGGGCGAGATGGCGGACCAGGGCGCGCAGGCCACGGACGCGGAATTCAGCCAGATTGTGGACTATCTCGCCGCCAATTTCCCCGACAAAATCAATGTGAACAAAGCTCCCGCGCGGCTGTTCGAAACGGTGCTCGAGCTGTCCGATAAAGAGGCCAGCGCGGTGATCGAGTATCGCCAGCAAAAAGGCGGCTTCCGGTCCCTGGACGATTTGGAAAAAGTCCCCGGCCTGGACGCGAAAAAGATCGAACAGCAAAAAGACCGCATCGAATTTTGACGCGACCGGCTGAAAATGCTCCGGACCCCGCCCCCGATTATCCCTGTGGTGACCGGAGCATTTTCGGGTTTTCTGTAGACCGCAGTGGCGTAAGCCGCCAGGCTTGCGCTCGACGCCCCGTGATTCATCGGCCGCGAACAACACAAGCCTGGCGGCTTATGCCACTGCGAAAAACCACAGGACAGGAGGCTGTGTGGGAGCGCCGGTTAAGCTCGTCTCCCAACCCGCTGGGGGCTCTGACTGGTTAACTCCGAAAAATTCACTTCCACCAAGCGGCCCGTGCCGAAAACGAAGCACGCCGCCGACACCAGCGCCAGGCAAGTCGCGGCCAGAAACGCCAGGAAAAAAAATCCGGTCCGATCCACCACCCACCCCGTGAACCACGGCGCCGCAATCCCGGCGAAGTTGCCGACCCCATTCTGAATGCTGGTCCATCGCCCCGAGGCCGAGGGCCCGGCGAGCGTCTGGGTGATCGCGTAAACGTTCCCGGTATACATCCCGAACGCGATCGACGCCAGCACCAGCAGCGTCATCGCCGGATTCACGTCGTGAATCATGGGCACCAGCAGCAGCACGGTGGACAGCGCCAGCCCGCCGCCGGCGAACAGTTTTCGAACCACCGTCGGCGTGAACCCGCGCGCGATGTAGTGATCGGACAGCCATCCCGCCGCCAGCGCCGAAACCGCGATCGCCAGAAACGATGCGGCGCTGAACACCGCCATCTTCTCTTTCGGAAAATGGCGTTCTTTTTCGAGATACGGCGGCAGCCAGGTGATCAGAAAGTACCAGTAATAATTGGAACAGAACAGCCCAACCGCGGTGACCCACATTTTGCGGCATCGCAGCAGCGCCGCAAAGCGCGGCGAATCGGGATCGTTGGTCGCCGCAACTTTTTTCCCGCGCGGCATCCAGATCGCCCACGGCGCCAGCCACAGCAATCCGGCCACGCCCAGCGCCAGAAAAAACACGCGCCAGCCGTACACCGGAATCAGCAGCCCGCCGAGCAGCGCGCCGATCGCCGGACCGAGTTTCGTTCCCGCATCGATGGCCGCATTCGAAAATCCGCGGCGGTGCTCCGGAAAACAGGTCACCAGAATTCGCGAATAAGAAGGGTAGGCGATCGATTCGCCGGAGCCGAGCAGCAGGCGCAGCGAGAAGATCACCGCGAAGGATTGCGCGAACGCCGTCGCCGTGGTCGCGAGCGACCACAACAGGATCCCGCCGGCCAGCACCAGAGACACGTGCAGCCGGTCCACCAGCCATCCCGCGATGTAGCAGAGCTGCGCCAGCGCGTAGGTCCAGAAAAAGGCGGAAAGCAACAGGCCGAGCTGGTAATTGGAAAGATGCAGCTCCCGCTGCACGTCGGTCGCGCCGACGGAAAGATTGGCGCGGTCGGCATAATTGAGCAGTCCGGAAAGGAACAACAGGGTGAGAACGAACCAGTACCGCGTCACGTTTGACAAGTGTATCGCGCCCGGGTCGTTCGTGAAATCTGCGTGGATCGCGAAGGACGGAGAGCCCCGGAGAACCCCCGCCATGACTGGCGGGGCTGTGGTGCGCGATCAATGCGCTGGCGGCGGAGAAATCGTGTCTATACTGGAATCGTGGGCCGTCTGGTGTGGGGAATCGCTTTCATGAGCGCGGTAGTGTGCGCCCAGCCGCAGCCCGCGGCGAAAAAAACTCAGCCGCCGCCCAAATACGCCGAGCCGCCGGAAGAAGACGATTCGCTTAAGCCGCAAGTGTACACCTTGAATCCGATTGAAGCGCAAAAAAACGTCGTCGCCGGCGACTTCTATTTCAAGAAGGGCAAATACCAGCCCGCGCAGTGGCGTTACAACGAAGCCACCAAATGGGACCCCGGTTCGGCGGAAGCATTCCTGAAGCTCGGCGAGACCGATGAAAAGCTGCACGACCGCAAAGGCGCCCGCGCGGCGTACACAAAATATCTGCAAATTTCCCCTACCGCCAAAAACGTTCCGGAAATTCACAAGAAACTCGAAAAACTCGCGAAATAGCGGATTCTAACTAATCCGCTGGTTCGGTTGCCGCACGATCGGGGCCGCTTAATAGCCCTTGGTGGTAATCCAGAAGCTTTCCTCCCAGTATCCGCCAACGGGTATCGTCTGGAGTTCCTTATAGACGCCCTTTTGTGCCAGGTTCAAGGCGTTGGTGATGGCGACCATCGGCTCGAAGGCGATGAAACCTTTCGCCGCCGGCGCAGCCGAACCGGGAGCGGGAGGGACTGCCGGAGGCGCGACCCTCACGCCTTGCGCGGGGTCCACCGGGAAGGGCCCGGACGGCGCCGGGACGGCTCCGCCATCGCTCCGGCCCCGGCCGGCGCCGCGGCGACCGCCACCGGGGTTGCCCGCGCTGCGCGGCGTGGACCATAGCAGCACGACTTTGAACTTCGGCCCCAGCGTCTCGTCGAGCTCCTTGCCGTTGTACATCAGGCGCATGGTGGCGCGGCCTTTCGCGTCGCGTATCAGGTCGCTGAACACGTCGTCGATCAGCGCGTAGTTCTTCAGGTGGATCGCCGTGCGGCTCTGGTCCAGGCTGAAGAAGTTCTCGATTGGCTGCGTCTCGCCGGTGGGCAGCCGCTGCGGAATCTCGATCCAGTGCGTTCTGGCGTCCACCGAGACGGTCCAGTCGTCGCGATTTCCGTCGGGAAGTTCGTAGATCGGATGGAAGCCGATCACCACCGGCATCGGCTCGCTGCTCAAGTTGTCGAGCCGGGTGTGCACTTCGAGCGCGCCGTTCGAAACGCGGTAGGTGAGCGTGATGGTGTGCGCGAACGGGAACTGCTTGATGAATTCCGGAATCCGGTAGAAATCCAGTTTGCAGGTGACCCACGCGCTGTTGCGGTCGGCCTTGAACCCAACGAGCTGCCATGCCTTCGAGCCATTCACGTAGCCGGTGCCCGGAATCGGGCCGCGCACGTTGCCAAGTCCCAGATCGAAGTCGTACTTTTTGCCGTTGGCGTAGAAAGCGGTCTGATCCAGGCGGTTGGCGAAGGGCGCGAGCAGCGGCATTCCGCTCAAACCGGAGTTCGCCAGGAAGGCGTCGAGCGAGGCGGAGGTGCGCACCAGGTTGTGGCCGTTCACCTGGATCTTCCACGCCTTCCCCATGCTCGCCACGACTTCGACATTCATTCTGGCGGTGGTGTCGGCCAGCGCAATCACGCCGCCATCCTGTTTCGCGGTGTAGCGCTGCGCGTCCGCCGGCGCGGCGACGATTGATATCAGCGCCGCCGCCAGCGCGCATGCCTGAAATCCGTGAGGTGTCATGATCTTTCTCCGGGCCGTCTGAACGGCTGGGCGGGACGAAGTTCCAGTTTAGGACATGAGCGCCTGGTCAGGATACACTTCGGCTGCGGGCGGCGTTTGAAAACGATGGGACTGATGTTGCGGGCGGCCGGGGCTTCTGGGCTTTTCGCCAGGCGTGTCGACAGGCCCGCGCCCTTACGAGCGCGGCTCCCATCTTCCGGCCGCCGGTGATTCAAGAGGCACGACCACCGGAAGTTTATCGAATCGATCCGACGCCGGAGGATACGGAAAAAGGGGCAGACCACGGAACCCCCGCCATTACCGGCGGGGATTTCTTTCCCCGCTCCCGGCGAAAGGATTGCCATTCCGTTGACCTCCGTCGACAAGCGGGAAAACTTCATGCTCGACGTAACGCGCGCGCAAATCAAGTTGACCAAAGCGACGTACCAGAACCGTGCGCGCCCGCCGCCCGCCCTCAAGTCTCGCCGCTTTTCCGCCGATGGATCACCGATGCTTCATCGACTCGCTGTCCTTCTGCTTCTCGCCGCGGCAGCCTTCGCGCAGCGCAAAGATCCCGCAATCTATATTCATCCCGAAACGCCAAGAACGCGCGAAATGCCGCCCAGCCGATCGCTCTCGCTCGCTCCCGCCACGGTCGTCTCGCTCGGCGCTTTATCGCCGGCCGAACTTGGCAAAATCGGCCTGGTGAATGGCCTGCGCCGCATCGGCGTGCACCGCGCCGTGCCCGACGGATCGCTCGCCCGCGGCAGTTGGACCCAGACCGCCAACGGATTCCTCTGGCGCGTTCGCCTGCAATCCACCGGCGCCACCGGCATCCGCATCAATTTCACCAATTTCAACCTCGGCGACGCGAAGCTGTGGGTTCACGCCGGCAATTCCATCGACGGTCCTTATACCGCGCGCGGACCTTACGGCAACGGCGATTTCTGGAGCGGCACCGTAAAAGCCGACACCGTCACCATCGAGCTTTCGGCCGCGCAACCGTTCACCACGCTGCCCTTCCACGTCCACAAACTCGCGCACCAGGTCCAGGATGCCTCCACGCCGCAGCCGCTGCCCGATTACGCCGCCTACTGCGAGCTCGACGTCAACTGCTATGCCGACTGGGCCCAGGCCAAGGAATCCGTCGCGCACATTGAATTCGAGGAAACGCAAGGCGCCGAGCAGGGCACCTACGTCTGCTCCGGCGCCGCCGTTGCCACCCGCGACAACAGCTTCAAACCGTATCTTTTGACCGCCGGCCACTGCATTCACGACGAACCCGCCGCGCGATCGCTGGAAACCTGGTGGGCCTACGAATCGGCCGGCTGTAACCTCGGCCCGCCCGATACCATGGGTACGCTCAATTCGCAAAACGGCGGCGATCTGGTCTCCTGGGCCACCATCGAGGCGGGCGATTTCAGCCTGGTTCTTCTGCCCAATATTCCCAGCGGCGTCGAATTCGCCGGCTGGGACACCGGCGACCCGGCCATCGGCTCCAGCGTCACCGGCATCCATCACCCCATGGGTTCCTACAAACGCATCTCCTTCGGCAACACGGAAACCGGTGAAGATGTTTTCGTCGGCAACGATCTCGCCCCCGCGTCGCTCTACCACCTGGTCAACTGGAACGAAGGCATCACCGAGCCTGGCTCTTCCGGCTCGCCTTTATTCACCTCGCCCGGCGTCATCGTCGGCACCCTGACCTACGGCCCCGATTTGCCCGGCGATTATCTGTGCCAGATCGGCAGTATCAGCGGCTACGGCAAATTTTCCAACGCCTATCTTACGCTTCAGCCATACCTCGAAGACTTTCCGGTTACCATCGTCCAGCCGTCGGCCAGCAATGTTCAATTCAACGGACTCAACCACGCCATCACCGGCGGCGCCACCCAGAACGTCACGCTGACCGTCCAGAGCGCGTCACCCGTCAACTGGAGCGCCCGCGCCGACGCCCCCTGGATCCAGGTGGCGCCCGTTTCCGGAACCGTCTCCGCGTCCGCGCCGGCCACGCTCGCCATTACCGTCAACCCGTCCTACTTCATCACCAGCGACACTTACACCGGAACCGTCACGCTGCTCTCCGGCGCCGCGCCGCCGCAATTTATCAACGTGCAGGTTACCATGCAGATCGAGACCTCGAACGTGGTCGCGACGGCCAACCCCAATCCCGTTCCCGAATCCGGCGCCAACTGGCAACTGAGCCTGCAACTCCAGGAAACCGGCGGAGCCGCAACAGAGCTCACGCAAATGAAGATTGACGGCGTCGATTACTCGGCGAATCTCGCCACGTGGTTCGGCTCGACCACGCTGCCCGCCAACGGCACGCTCACCGCGACCCTCTACACCGCCGGCCTGTCCGTTCCCGTAACCAAATATTTCGAATTTTGGGGAAAAGACGTTTTAAGCGGCGCCACCTGGTATCGGCTGCTGACGGTGACGTTCACCGACTAAACCTTTCCCGAAAGGTTTCTTTCATTTCCCGCTTCGGCCCGCGCGTACTTTCGCGCTCGGTGCGGAAGCTTAAAGCATGAAGAAATACATCCGGGAAATGCTCGACGATTTACGGAAAAAGCACCACAAAGATTACGTTCCGCCGGTTCCCAAGCCGCCCGCCGGCGCGCCTGCGATCGATTTATCCACGCCTCCGCCGCCTTCGCTGCCGCGCGATCTCGAAAACCAGATTCTTTCGACCAATCCCGAAGAGCGCCTTCGCCAGCTCGATTTTCAGGCGCAGCAGAGCGAGGAAGAACAAACCCTCGGATAGCGTAGCCCGCGGAGGGCGGACTTTTAGTCCCGCTGCGCTCGAAGATAGGCAACAAATCTCTGGCACGCTACCACACCGGCGAACCCTTCCCCAACAGCACCGCCCGCCGCGCGCCCGTCGCCGACGGCAGATTCCCCGGACGCCGCTGAATAAATTCATAGGCGAGAATCGCAAACGCGATGGCCTCTTTGGCGTCCGGGTCGATCCCATATTCGGCGCTGGTGGCGATGGAATGCGCCGGCAGCAGCTCGCGCAGCCGCCGCATCATCTGCCGGTTGTGCACCCCGCCTCCGGACGCGATCACTTCGCGCGCTTCATAATCGCGGATCGCGTCGGCGATGGTCCGCGCCGTCAACTCCGTCGCCGTCGCGATAAGATCCGGAAGCGGCAGTCCCGTCGCCATCAATCCGCTGACAAATTCGCGTCCGAACTGCTCGCGCCCGCACGCTTTCGGCGGATCCAGCTTGAAATAGGGATCGCTCAACATCGCCTCCAGCATCCGCGGATGAACCTTCGCGCCCCGCGCGATGCGTCCCCCGCGATCGTAATGGAGCGCGCCGCCGCTGTGATGGGTCGCCAGCGCGTCGATGATCATGTTGCCCGGCCCGGTGTCGAATGCGATCACGTCTTCGCGCTCCGCCCCGGCCGGAATGAAGGTGATGTTGGCGATCCCACCGATATTCAGCGCCACGCGTCCCGCGCGCTTGTCGCGGAACAACAGAAAATCGACGTTCGGCACCAGCGGCGCGCCTTTTCCGCCCGCGGCCATATCGCGCTCGCGAAAATTGGAGATGGTCCACAACCCGGTCCGCTCGGCGACCACCGCCGCTTCGCCGATCTGCATCGTGCTGGCGACGCAATGCCCCAGATATTCCACCGGCGCGGCCTCATGAAAAATCGTCTGCCCGTGCATCCCCGCCAGCACAATCGAATCGAGCGAGACGCGATGCCGCCGGCAAGTCTCGCGAATCGCCTGCGCATAAAGCTCGCCCAGTAGAAAATTCAGCCGCGCGATCGCCGCCGTATGGGTCATCGAATTGGAGACACCCAAAATCGCCTCGCGCACCAATTTCGGATAAGGCGTCGAGCGGAACGCAATCGGTTGCACCCGCACCCCACCGCGTTTGCGCGAAATATCGACAATCGCGACGTCGATCCCGTCGAGCGAAGTCCCGCTCATTACCCCGGCGACTCTCATAAAGGTGGCGTAAGCCGCCAGGCTTGCGCTCCAAGCGCACAGCTACGCCACTGGCAACGTGCGATACCAATCGCAGCGGGTGTCATCATTTCAACTCCTTCTGCAAATCGGCGAGCAGTTGCAGCGCCTCGATTGGCCGCAAATTGTCCAGCTTCAGCCCCCGAATCCGATCCGCCAATTCCGAATTCACCGGCTCGAATAATTTGATCTGCACCGGCGCCGGACGCGGCAGAAAATCCTCGTGAGCGATAAGAATCTCTCGCGCCCGCTCAATCACGCTGATCGGCAGCGCCGCCAGCCGGGCCACTTCAATCCCGTAGCTCCGGTCCGCCGCGCCCGGCTCCACGCGCCGCAGAAACAAAATCTGATCGCCCGATTCTTTCACCGAAACATGCAGATTCCGCACCCCCGGCAACTGCTCGGCCAGCTCCGTCAATTCGTGATAATGCGTGGCAAACAACGTTTTCGCGCGAATTTGTTTGTGGATATGTTCCACCACCGCCCACGCCAGAGCCAGCCCGTCGTACGTCGACGTTCCGCGTCCGATCTCGTCGAGCACAATCAGGCTGCGCGGCGTCGCCGTATTTAAAATGACGGCCGTCTCCGTCATCTCCACCATAAACGTCGATCGGCCGCGCGCCAGATTATCGGCGGCGCCGATTCGGGTGAACACCTGATCGATTCGCGGCACAAGCGCCTCGTCCGCGGGAACAAAACAACCCATCTGCGCCAGAATCGCCAGCAGCGCAGCCTGCCGCAGATAGGTCGATTTGCCGCCCATGTTCGGGCCGGTAATCACCGCGATAAATTCCGTCTCCGGATGAAAATACAAATCGTTCGGAATAAACCGCTGCGCGTCGCGCTCCGTCAATTTTTCGATCACCGGATGCCTTCCGCCGGCCACGCGCATCTCGCCCGATTCAGAAAATCGCGGCCGCGTGTAACGATTCTCCGCCGCAATTTCCGCCAGCGCGACGCTCACATCCAGTTCCGCCAGAGCCGCGGCCGTCGCCTTGATCCGCGCCGCATGTTCCGCCGCCAACGCGCGCAGCCGCTCGAAAATCTCGCGCTCGATCGCCAGAATTTTTTCTTCCGCTTCAAGAATCTTCGCTTCCAGTTCTTTCAGCTCCGGCGTAGTGAACCGCTCCGCGTTTACCAGCGTCTGTTTGCGATCGTAATCGGCCGGCGCAAGATGCATATTCGCCTTGGAAATTTCGATGTAATATCCGAAAACATTGTTGAACCGGACCTTCAGCGACCCAATCCCGGTGCGCGCCCGCTCCCGCTGCTCGATCTGCGCCAGATAAGTTTTACTGTTGCGGGAAATATCGCGCAATTCATCCAACCGCGCATCGAAGCCGTCGCGAATCGTTCCGCCGTCGCTCAAATTCACCGGCGGCTCTTCGGCGATGGCCCGCTGCACCTCATCGCGCACCTCGGCGACTTCGTCCAGCCGCTCAAAAATTTCCCGCAGCCGCGCCGCGCGCGAACCGATGATCCGCTGTTTTAAATTTGGCACCACCGCCAGCGACCGCGCCAGCGCATTCAGCTCCCGCGGACCCGCCGTCGCCAGCGTCACCTTCGCCAGCAATCGTTCCAGATCGAGAATCGACGACAAATCCTTCGCCAGCTCCGCGCGCAAAATCACGCCGGCGTGCAATTCCTCGACGGCATCGAGCCGCGCTTCGATTTCCTGCAAATCGATCGATGGCGCGAGCAACCGCCGCCGCAGCAGCCGTCCGCCCATGCCCGTCCGGGTCTGATCCAGAACGTTCAGCAGCGTCGATTCCTTCGATTCCCCCGCAAACAGCGGCTCGACCAGTTCCAGATTGCGAACCGTCGTCGCATCCAGAATCATGGTGTCCGCGCGATTGTAAAACGACGGCCGGTCCAGATGATCGAGAGCGCTGCGCTGCGTCTCCCGCAAATAATGCAGAATCGCCGCCGCCGCGCCGATCGCCAGCGGCCGTCCTTCGAGGCCGCAGCCGTCGAGCGCCAGCAGCTTGAAATGGTCGCGCAGACTGCGCGCGGCGTAATCGGCGCCGAAAATCCACGGCTCGACCTCCGTGCGCAGACACGGCAGCCGCAACGTTGAAGCGCTCGGAATCAGCGCCTCGCGCGGGCCCAGATTTTCAAGCACCGGACCCAGCTCGTCAATTTCAACTTCCGTCGCGCGAAATTCGCCGGTTGAAACATCCACGTGGGCCAGCCCCGCGCGCGTCGAATCGGCAAAAACCGCGGCCAGAAAATTGTTTTCATGCGACCGCGCCGTCATCGCCGTCCCCGGCGTCACCACCCGCGTCACCTCGCGCTTCACCAGTTTTTTGGTCAATCGCGGATCTTCCATCTGATCGCAGATGGCCACGCGAAAGCCTTTCTGGATCAGCCGCGCGACGTAATTCTCGGCTGCGTGATACGGCACGCCGCACATCGGAATGTCTTTTTGGCGCGAAGTGAGCGTAATTTCCAGCTCGCGCGCCGCGGTGACCGCGTCTTCGTAGAACAGCTCGTAAAAATCGCCGACGCGGAACAGCACCAGCGCACTGGGAAACTGCTGTTTGACCCCGTAGTACTGCCGCATGAGCGGCGTCGACGGCTCACTCATGCCGGTAACTGTGTGGCGCACGCACTCCTGCGTGCCGCGTCGACTCTCCAGTCGACGCCTTCGACGACGTATCGATACCGCTCCACTTACGCGTAAATTCCCCGCAGCCGGATCGCCTGCGCCACCCGGTCGAGCGACAGCATGTACGCGGCCGTGCGATTATTCACCCCGTGCTTGTCCGCGTACGCCACCACGTCCTGAAAGCTGTCCACCATCACTTCTTCCAGGCGATCGTTCACCATGCGCTCATTCCAGAAATAGCCCTGCCGGTCCTGCACCCACTCGAAATAGGATACCGTCACCCCGCCCGCGTTGGCCAGAATATCCGGGATCACGAAGATTCCCTTGTCCGCCAGAATCGCATCCGCGACGTGCGTCACCGGACCATTCGCGCCCTCGCACAAAATCTTCGTCCGCAGACGCGCCGCGTTCTGCGAAGTGATCACGTTCTCCTTCGCCGCCGGAAGCAGAACGTCCGTCTCCAGATACATCGCTTCGTTCTTATCCAGGTCCTCGCCGCCGGAAAATCCGGTGATCGATCCGGTCTCCGCGCGATGCTTCATCAGCGCCACAACATCCAGGCCGCGCGGATTGTACACCGCGCCGTCCCACTCGATGATGCACACGATGCGATAGCCCGCGCGAGCCATCAGCTTGGCGGACATGCTGCCGACGTTGCCGAATCCCTGAATCACCACCCGGGTCGAGGACCGTTCCAGGCCCAGCCGCCGCAGCGCCTGGTCGGTGACGATCATGCAGCCCCGTCCGGTCGCTTCCGCGCGGCCCTTGGACCCTCCCAGGGCGATCGGTTTGCCCGTTACCACCGCGGACTGCGTCTGCCGCGCGTGCATCGAATAGGTATCCATGATCCACGCCATGGTCTGTTCGTTGGTGTTCATGTCCGGCGCGGGCACGTCGATCTCCGGACCGATGAATCCGAACAACTCTGCGGTGTAACGCCGCGTGATCCGCTCCAGCTCGCCAGGCGAAAGCAGGCTGGGATCGCACACCACGCCGCCTTTGCCGCCTCCAAACGGAATATTCACCACCGCGCATTTCCAGGTCATCCACGCCGCCAGCGCGCGAACTTCATCATGCGTTACATCCGGCGCGTAACGAATCCCTCCTTTGGCCGGCCCGCGCGCGATCGAATGCTGCACGCGATACCCCGTGAAAACCTCCAGCCGTCCGTCGTCGAGCATCACCGGAATATGCACGATGACTTCGCGCGACGGCGTGCGCAGCACCTTCTGCATGCCGTCATCGAGCCCCAGTTTGGCCGCCGCGGCGTCAAATCGCGCCTCAGCCGAAAGACGCGGATTGAATTCGTCGTCCAGGCTGTTAGGAAGATGATTGGTTATGGCCGTCGACGGCGTGGTCGCTTCCAGAATCATAAATGCCCTCCGCCTTATTATAGGCAGGCGAGTCCGTAGAATAGAGTTATGGGCCGCCTGATTATCTTAATCGGCATTGCGCTGATAATCTTTGGGCTGGTCGTAATGGTGGGCGAACGCGCCGGAATCCGTTTCGGACGCCTCCCCGGCGATATCATCGTCCGCGGCAAACACAGCACCTTCTATTTCCCGGTCATCACCTGTTTATTGCTCAGCGTCCTGCTGACGTTGCTCTCCTGGCTCTTCAGAAGATAACGTAAGACCAAACCCCCGCCACGCCCGGTTGGCGCCCAATGGAAAAGGGGAACTTTCGTCCCCCTTCGCCGCGTCGTTCGAATGAAACTCTGAAATCGTGACTTCTTGGTCCCCTTCGCATCGGGGACCTTCAGCATACCATTTTTCTTTAAGTGGACAACGCGAAGGTCACGTCGATTTCCGTATCCACCTCAGCCGGCTGACCGTTCAGATAGGTCGGACGATACACCCATTGCCGCACCGCCCTCAGCGCCGAATCGATCAGCAGCGGACGCCCGCTGATCACCGCCAGATCCTTGATATGACCATCCTTGGCGATCACCGCCTTCAGCCGCACCACTCCGCCGATCCGCGCCTCCTCCGCCAGTTTCGGAAACGCCGGCTGCACTTCGTGGACCAGCTTCGCCGCCTGCACCTCGCCGCCGACCTCCAGCGGACCCGCGGCCGCCGGCGCCACCTTCGCCGCCGGTGGAGGAGGCGCAACCACGGGGCTCGGCACCACCCCGGCAATTCCGCCCATCACTCCACCGGGTACGCCGCCCGGCACGCCGCCTGGCACTGCCTCCAGGTCGGGTGCTTGCGGCAATAACGGTTCCGCGTCCGCAACCGCTTGCGGCTGATCTTTCGGAACCGTCCTCGGCGCCGTCAGCACGCCAGGATTGAAACGGCGCGGCGCCAATTGTCGTAATTTCGTGGGAACCTTCACCGCCGGAGCCGGTGGAGGCGGCGGCGCCGGCGGCGGAGCAGGAAGAGTCAGCTCCGTCACCAGCTGCGGCGTGGGGATCGCCTGAACATACATGAGAGGAAGCGCCACGGCGATCCCGATCGCCGCAAGCTCCCCGAGAATCGCCGCCGCGAAGGTCCACTTGCTCCGGCCGTTCGAATTCTTGAGAATGCTCTGCTCAAACATCCACTATGTTGGATGTCGCGCCGTCCACCCCATCCATCCCCTCCGCAGGTTACGTGCGGCCGCAAAGCGGTACTATTTAGCCGCGTACTATGACGTAAGGTGTTCAATCTAGGGCGCTACCCCCTTGACCTTAAGTGCGTCCGCGATTTACAGTCGAGATACCCATGCACGAGCAGCGAAAACACCAGCGCTTCGATCTCCGCCTCCCGATCGAGCTGATTCATCATGGCGCATCCCACAAACCGGCCGGCGAGACGAAGAATGTCAGTTCTTCCGGCGTGCTGTTTACCTCCGCGGTCCCGGTGGAAGTGGGCGAATCGATCGAATACATGATCACCTTTCCGAAAGTTCCCGGCGCGCGCGCCGATGTGCGTCTGCGCTGTGTCGGCAAGGTGCTTCGGAATGAGCCGGAAACCACCTTCGCGGTCACGCTCGAACGCTACGAATTTCTGCGCACGCGACTCTGAACCCCACTGGGAGACCCGGCGCCCGTCGTGGTGCGGCAGCCTCTCCGGCGCGAAGCGCGTTATCCTATCTAATCGATGCCGACGGACGACACTGCCGTTCTGTTCGCCCGCATGGACGCCAAAGCTCGTGATGTCGTCGAAAAACGTTTCGGCGTGCGCCTCGATTCCGCCTCTTCCGGCGAAAAACAGCAGGCCGCCTGGGACGTTTATCAAAACGCGACCGTCAAAATTCTGAAAGCGATTCAGACCGCCCGTATCGAGGACCCCGCCGGCTACTCCGCCACCATCGCCCGCAATAGCTGCCGCGATTATTGGCGTCTGCGCAACCCCGGATGGGCCGATCTGAAAGGCCGCCTCAGCCGTTTTTTCCGCAAACAGCCGGCCTGGATGATGTGGCAAACCACGGGGCAGCCCGGCTGGATCTGCGGACCTTCCATGTGGCGGGAAAAACCGCTCGCCTCCGCGAGCCGCGTGAGCGAACTGATCGAGCAGCCGCGCCGCATCGCGTCCTCCGCGCTGCCCCGCCTCGAACTGCTCGATCACCTCGACGCCGCTGCTTGGGATCGTCTGCTGCGCGGCATTTTTGAATATCTCGAGGCTCCCGCGCGTCTGGATGAGCTGGTGTCGATCGCCGGCGTTCTGTTCGGCGTCAAAGGATCGCGCGAAATGGCCTTCGACGAGCTCGCTTCGCCGGAAGACGGCCGGACCTGGGAACCTCCCGCGCCGGAGCCGCGCGCCGACGATCGCCTGGTGATCGTGCAACAGCTTCGCCGCCTGTGGGATGAAATCAAGTCCATGCCCAAACGCTGGGTTCTCCCGTTCCTATTGAATCCGCCGGTGGTGAAAGGTCCCAAAGGCACGGCGGATCGCGGTGAAGTGGCCGTTTTCACCTCGTGCGGTATCGCCGGCGTGGCCGAAATTGAAGCGTTGATCGGCTTTTCCGACGCTCACTATGAACTGCTGTTCCGCGAGCTGAATCTCGCGCCCGCGGCCGATCCGCGCCTGCGTTTTGCCGCCATCTGGAACGCCCTGCCCCTTGAAGACGGTCTGATCGCGCGCCTGATGGGCCTCGATTCCAGCCAGAAAGTCATCAATTTGCGGATGGTTGCAAAGAATCACCTGGCTCAGTCTCTGGTTGAAGAAAAAAAACGCGTGGCTCACTAATATCGCCGCCGCCGTCGCGCCCATACGTTTTGAGAGCGGAAAATGGTCGAGCATCTCAGTCGCGAGCAGATGGTCCGGTATCGGGATCGAACCCTGCCGGCAGCCGAACTGATCGCCGTCGACGCGCACCTGAGCCTTTGCGCCGCCTGCCGTGCGGAGCTGGCCCCCACCGGTTCCGAAGCCACCTTTCTCGCCGCTATCGGCGCCGCGCGAAACGAGCACCTCAGCTACGAACAAATGGACGCCTGGTTCGACAATCAGCTCGATTTATCGGAGCGCGAGCTGGTGATGGCGCACATCGCGCTGTGCGAACCCTGCGCGCGCCAGTTGCGCGCCTATGAATCCTACGCGCCGGCGATGAGCGCGTTGATCCCCCCTCCGGCGCAGGAGTTGAGCACCTGGAGGGATCGCCTGCGCGGTTTTTTTCGGACCCCTAGATTCGCCATGATCGTGACCGTTGCGCTGGTCGTGCTGATTCTGAGCCCGTTGGTGATTCGCCAGACCGGTGACTCCGGGTCGCTCTCGTTTTTCGGTCCACCGCGGCCCGCTTCGCTCAGTGACCTGCCGGCCAATCCGGATTCGACGCTGCTCTATCCCGTCTCGCAGGCGATCGAGGAGCGCCAGCCCATCTTGCGCTGGCAATCGGCCGGTAACGAAGCAGTGCAGGTTTTCATCTTCGATTCGGAGCACAAAGAAGTAGCCCACAGCGCTCCGCTTTCCGCCGGCGATTGGCTCGTGCCGGTTCCCCTAGACCGTGGTGCGGTGTATTCGTGGGAGGTCCGCGCCACGGCCCCAGGTGGAGCGGCGCGGCAGGCGTCGTTCCGCGTATTGAGCGAAGCCGATCACGAAAAACTCGCCGCCGCGCGAGCCGCCGGCACGCCGCCGGCCGAGTTAGGCGGAATGGCCCGTCAGATGGGCGCGTTAAGCGAAGCGCAGCGCCAGTTCCACATTGCCACCCAGCGCGACCCGCAAAACGCCGACGCGCAAAAAAATCTGGATCAGATCAATCAACTTCTCGGCCGCTAAGTCGGCTTTTCCGTGGCGCACGCACTCGTGCGTGCCGCGTCGAGACTCGTCTCGACGCCCTCGCCGCTGAAACTTCAAAACCCCGTCGCGTCAGGGCTGGCTACAATCCCCGCACCACTGCCTCCGTAAACTCCCCGGTCGACGCCTTCCCTCCCAAATCCGCCGTCACCTGCCGATGCTCCGCGTACACCTTCTCGATCGCCGTCTGCAACCGCCGCGCCGCTTCATACTCCTTCAGGTGCCTCAGCATCAGCACGCTCGACATCATCATCGCCGTCGGATTGGCTAATCCTTTTCCCGCAAGATCCGGAGCCGACCCATGCACCGCCTCGAACACCGCGTACTCCTCGCCCATGTTCGCGCCCGGCACGATTCCCAACCCTCCCACCAGTCCCGCCGCCAGATCGGAAACAATGTCGCCATACAGATTGGGCATCAGCAAAACATCGAACGTCTCCGGACGGATCACCAGTTGCATCGCCGCGTTGTCGACGATCAATTCCTGGTATTCAATCCCCGGATGTTTTTGCGCCGCCTCGCGGCAACAGCGAAGGAACAACCCGTCGGCCAGCTTCATAATGTTGGCCTTGTGAATCGCCGTCACTTTTTTCCGCCCCGCCGATTCGGCAAAGGCGAACGCATATTCCGCGATCCGCGTGGAAGCCGCGCGCGTGATCACTTTCAGGCCCGTCACCACGTCGCGCACCACTTCCACTTCCAGGCCGGAATAAAGGTCCTCGGTATTTTCGCGGAAAATCACCAGGTCGATCTTCACATCCTCGAATCGCGTGTGCACGCCGGCCAGCGATTTTACCGGCCGCACGTTGGCAAACAATTCCAGCCGTTTGCGCAGCGCGACGTTCACGCTGGTATAACCTTCCCCGATCGGCGTGGTCACCGGACCTTTCAGTCCGACACGCGTCCGTTCCAGACTTTCGATGACGTGTTCCGGCAAAGAATTACCGGTCTGTTGAATCACCCGCGCATTCAGCTCGACCTCTTCCCATTCGATGCGAACGCCGGTAGCATCCACGGCGCGCCGCGCCGCGTAGGCGACTTCAGGACCGATGCCATCGCCCGGAATCAGAGTAACGTGATGGGTCACTCCTCATTTTACTGTGCCGGCCGTGTGGCGCACGCTCACTCGACCTCGCGCCCCATATACATCTCACTCACCACCTCGCGATAATTCTCCAGCACCCGTCCCCGCCGGATCTTCATCGTCGGAGTCACTTCGCCGTGTTCAATCGAAAAATCGCGCGCCAGAATTTTGAATTTCCGGATCTGCTCAAACGACGCGAGCTGCCGGTTCACCTCCTTCACCGCCCGCTCCACCGCCTCGCGCGATTCCTCCGGCGGCCCGTTCACCGTGAACAGCGCCGTCACGTACGGCATCCGGTCGCCGATCAGCAGCACCTGGTTGATCGCCGGCTCGCGCTTGAACAGCACCTCGATCCGCGCCGGATAAATTTTCTTCCCGTTGGAGGAAACAATCAGCTCCTTCTTGCGCCCGGTAATGTACCAATAGCCGTCCGCATCCACTTCCGCGATATCGCCGGTCGCCAGCCATCCGTCGCGCAGCACCGCCGCCGTCGCTTCCCGATCTTTGTAATACCCGCTGAACAGGCACGGGCTGCGCAGCATCAATTCGCCGTCGTCTTCCAGGCGCGCTTCGACGCCCGGCAGCATTTTTCCGATGCTCCCCGATTTCGGCCGGTCCAGCGGATTGAACGCCGCCACGCCGCCTTCGGTCAATCCGTAGCCTTCGATCAGCGGCATCCCGATCGCCGCGTAAAACTCCGCCAGATCTTTTCCCAGCGGCGCTGCGCCCGACGCCGCAATGCGAATCCTTCCGCCCAATCGCGCGCGAATTTTTTTAAAAATTACCGCATCGAAAAATTTGAGCGACGCGCGCAGCAGCAGCGGCGCCGGTTTTCCCTCCTGCCGCAGCCGGCTCGCCTCCGACCCCGCGCCCAGCCCCGCATAAAACAATTTGCGGATCGCCGCCGGCCGTTTTTTGATCTCCGCCGAAATGGTCGAATATACCCGTTCCCAAACCCGCGGCGGAGCCAGAAAAAACGTCGGCCGCACGCTGCGAATTTCATTCGGCAATTTGGAAAGTCCTTCGGAAAACACCACGCAGGACCCTTGCCGCAGCGGCACCAGCTCCACCACCACGCGCTGCGCGATGTGCGCCGACGGCAAAAACGCGATGGTCACGTCTTCGGTCCCGATCGGCAGAACCTGGGGCGCATGATCCATGTTTGAAACCAGCGCGCGCTGCGTCACCAGCCCCATTTTCGGCTCGCCGGTCGCGCCCGAAGTCATGTACAGCACCGCGTGATCCGATTGGTTCACTTCACCGTGAATCCGCTCGAACAGGCCCGGATCTTCGCGCAATTTTTTCTCACCCGACGCGCGAATTTCTTCCAACGTGGCGACCCCCTCCGCCTCGCCCGTCAATAAAATCCAGCGCGCCCGCTCGCCCGCCGCTTCAAGCGCGCTCATCGCCTTCGCATTTTCGACCATCGCCACCCGCGCGTCCGACGCCTTCAGCGTCCGCGCCTGGTCGGCGTAAGGCAGGCTGGTATACAGCGCCGCCGCGATCGCTCCGCAGGCCATCAACGCCAGATCGGCGAGATAGAATTCCGCGCGCGTCTCCGATTGCAGCGCTACAATCTCGCCTTTTTTGATTCCGAATTCGCGCAGCCCCACCGCGATCTGGCGCACCGCGTCGCGATACTGGCCATAGGTCCACGATCGATAGGCGCCTTCCGCGGGCTGGCGCAACGCGACCGTTTCCGGATGCGCCGCGGCGGTCTCTTCCAGCACCCGATAGACAGTGCGAGGCCCCATTTCGCTCAATGCTACCATGCAAACTTAATGTCTCTCTATAAAGAATTAGAGCTCGCGCGCCGCATCGCGTTTCAATCCGCGGAACTCGCCCTGCGCCATCAATCCTTGGGCGTCATTCCCGAAACCAAACCCGACGATTCTCCGGTCACCATCGCCGATCGCGAATGCGAGCGCCTCATCGCCCATGCGCTCGAAGAGAATTTCCCCGGCGACGGAATCTTGGGCGAAGAAGGCGCGCAAAAAGAATCGCGCAGCGGCCGCCGCTGGATTATCGATCCCATCGATGGCACCCGCGATTTCGTCCGCGGCGATCCGTTATGGTGCGTGCTCATCGGCCTCGAAGATCGCGGCGAAACCGTGGCCGGCGTGGTCCATCTTCCGATGCTCAACCAGACCGCATGGGCCGCGCGCGGCGCCGGCGCCTATCGCAACGAAAAACGTCTCCGCGTCTCTTCGATCAGCGAAGTGTCGCACGCGGTCATCAGCGTCAACGCGCTCACCCGTGTCGGCGGCCAGCCGTTTGCGCCCAACCTGATCGATTTTATCGGCCGCTTCTGGTCCTATCGCTGCCTCGGCGGAACTCCCGACGCGATCATGCTCGCCGCCGGCGAAAGCGACGCCTGGGTCGAGCCTTCGCTTCACGAATGGGACCTCGCCGCCGTCCAGGTGATTCTCGAAGAAGCCGGCGCGAAATTTTTCAGCTTCCGCGGCGAGCGCACCATTTACCACACCAACGCCATCGCCTGCACCCCGGCGTTGGAATCCGCCCTCCGCGCCTTTTTCGTGGCATAAGCCGCCAGGCTTGTGCTGTTCGCGGCGAGCCGTCGGCCCAGACGATAACCGTCGATTCCCGCCACACCCTCCACCATTCCGCCCATAATAAAAAAAGATGTACCGGCGATTCGTAATTTTTCTCTTCTTCGCCGCCGCCGCCTTCGGCGCCACCATCCGGCTCTATCTCAAAGACGGAACCTATCAGCTCGCGCGCGAATACCAGGTCTTGCAGGACCGCGTCCGCTTCTACTCCACCGAGCGCGACGAGTGGGAAGAAATTCCGCTCACCCTGATCGACCTCGACCGCACTAAAAAAGAAATCGCCGAGCACCAGGCCGAGATCAAGGAAGAAGCCCAGCAAGACGCCGCCGAAGACGCGGCCGAAGCCACCGCCGCCAAAGAAGCTACGCTGATCCCGCGCGCCCCCGGCGCTTATTACATCAATGGCGGTCAACTCCAGCCGGTCAAAGTCGCCGAGCAGAAAATCGTCGGCAACAAGCGCCGCAGCGTGCTCAAAGCTCTGTCGCCCCTCCCGATGGTCAGCGGCAAACAAACCGTCGAGATCGACGGCGCTTCATCCGCGCTCAAAATCGCCGAAAAACGCCCCGAATTCTATTTCCGCCTCTCCGACGACGAGCGTTTCGGCATCATCAAAATGCGTGTCACCAAGAAAAACACGCGCGTGGTCGAGGATCTGGAAATCCTGCCGGTCACCAGGGAAGTTGTCGAAAAGCACGACGACATCCCCACGTTCAACAAACAGGAAGGCGATCTTTTGTTTAAAATCTGGCCGGAAAAAGACCTGGACCCCGGCGAATATGCTTTAGTCCAATACACCCCAGGCAAAGTCGATATGCAGGTCTGGGATTTTTCAGTGACCCAATAAAGCGGGCGTTACTGCTGGGCCCTGCGTTCTTCCCGCTGGATCAAATACTCCACCAGCGCCGGCCGCTCCTCCGGATCGATCTTGCCGTTGTGATTCCTGTCGAACGCCATCAGCAGCATCTCTAACCCTCCCGCCCGCGGACCCAATCCCTGCGGCACCCCATTCTCCAACATCGACGCGATATTCTCCGCCCGCGTCGCCCGCCGGAACGCCGGAACATCCTCGGGACTCGCCAGCGTCAGCGACACAAACGCGAACGCCATCTCGTTGGTGGTCTCTTCGCCGAACTTCACTTCACGCGGCGGATTGCTCGGATTATGCGGATTCCCCGCCGAATTGTCGTAGGTGTAGGTCATCTCCAGCCGCGTATCCTTCGGCAGCTTCACCGGACTCGCATAGCGATACGCGCCCTGCCAGTTAAAATCCCAATCCTTGATCCAGATCAGCGGCACCGTCGACCCGTCCGGCAAATGCGCGTCCACCTTCATGTCCTTGCACAGATAATGCGCGTGCGGAAAAATCGCGACCGCCTCGGCATCCATCGGCAGCACTCCCGACGCCTTCACCACGTAATTCGCATCGCCCGCCGGAATATCCAGGTGCTCGTTGCCGAGCACGTACAGCGTGAGCCCCTTGGTCGGCGGCGCTGCGGCGAATTGCAATCCCAGCGACGATTGATCCTCCTCCGCTTTCCCGTCCAGGTGATAGTGGATCTGCAACACCAGATCCGCGCCTTTCTTAATCGTGTGCGCGACCCCCTCCCGGGCCGATCCCGGCTGCGCTCCCGGCGCCCATCCGCCCAGCGATCCCGTAATATCCAGCCCCGGCCCGCCCACGCATGAATATCCCTCGCCGGGCACCGTCTCGCGCTTGCGAGCCTGGCCCGTCGTATCCAGAAACAGCAGCGCGTGATGCACCACGCGCCGGTTGCCCGGCCGAAACTCCACCGTCTTCGCGTACTCGTCTTTATCAGCGTTCAACGGGATCACAAAACATCGGAACTGATCCGGACCCTCCGCCGGCACCGCATACGGCTTGCTCATTTTGACGATCTGATCCGGCTGCCCGGCGATCCATCCATTGGCGAAATGCGGCGGCGTTGGTTTCTCCGCAGGATCTCCTTCCGGCGCTCCGTGCATCGCCCAATCGCGAATGGTGGCGATCTGCGCATCCGTCAAAATCCGCGCATCCAGAAAATTTCCATATCCCGCCGTCGCCTTCCACGGCGGCATCACCCGAGCCCCGGTAATCGCGGCGATCTGTTTCGCCCGCTTGGCCGCATCCTGATAAGTCAGCAGCGCGAACGGAGCCACCTCGCCCGGCCGATGGCAGTTCGAGCAATTTTTATAAAGAATCGGCGCGATGTCGTGATTAAACGTCGGCGCCGCTGCCGTCTTCTCGGCGTCGCCCGCCCAAACCACCCCGCAGCACATCACCGCCGCCATCCAGATCCGCATGTGTCTCTCCCGCCTGTTGAGTCAATCCGAAAAACAGTTGTGGGGCCGGCTCCCAGCCTGGATTCTGAATCAGTCTTCGCTTGTCAGCTAATCCCCGGAATCGCGCAGCCGAGCACTCGCGTCACCGGATGCGCTATCGCTTTCCCCTGCAAAATCGCATCCAGCGCGTCCTGCAAATCGTTTTCCGTCGGCTGATACCGGGTCTTTCCAAAATCGACAAAGCGATCATCCACGCGTCCGCGATACAACTGTTTCCCCTCGCGATCGACAATGACCACCTCCGGCGTCGATCGCGCCCCGGTTTCCCGCGCCAGCGTCTGTTTCGGATCGAGCAGCGCCGCAAACGGCACCTGAAAATCCGTATCGTGCTTCTTCACCGTCGCCGCCGTTTCCTGCGGGTCCGAATAAACATTGAAAAACGCGAAGCCGTGCGCCGAATATTCGCGATAAAGCCGCGCCAGCACCGGCGCATAGGTATTCGAATTGGGACAATCCGTCGCCACGAAAACGAACACCGTCGCTTTATACTGCGCCAGCTCCGCCTGCGTATGCGTCACGCCGCTCGAATCCTTCAAAGCGAACGCGGGCGTGCCCGCCGCGCACAGCGCCGCAATCCCGAAAAAGCAACTCAACCGAGTACCCATAATCGAATTCTAGCTCCCTCATTTCCAAAGCTGGTTACGCCGTGGGGCAGGCTCCCAGCCTGCGGCGGCCTCTAAGGCCGCCTTCTTCGACGATAGCCCCCAGCACCCTGCTAAAGCCGCCCTCCGGGATCACTTCAAAAGCTCTTTGTACAGGTGCCTCTTCCCCACTCCGCGATCCTTCGCGACCCGTTTAATCGCCTCCATCCGCGAAACTCCCGCGCGCTCCAGCTCGGCGACCGCCTCCTCCACCGGCCGATCGTCCGCAACCCCCCCGCCTTTGCCGATCAGCACCGTCATCTCCCCGCGAATCGCCGCGCGCGCCGCCAGCTCCCCGCGAATCTCTTCCGCCGTCCCGCGCAGAAACTCCTCGTGAATCTTGGTCAACTCCCGAGCCACCACCACCGGACGGTCGCCCATCACCTCGCCGATATCCTCGAGCGTCTCTAAAATCCGGTGCGGCGCTTCGTAAAAAATCAGCGTCGAATCCTCGGCGCGCAAATTCTCCAGCGCCCGCCGCCGGGCCATTTTCTTGGCCGGCAGAAATCCTCCGAACCGGAACGCGTCCGTCGCCAGTCCCGACCCGGCCAGCGCTGTCATCGCCGCCGAAGCTCCCGGAATCGGCACCACCGTAATTCCCGCCTCAATCGCCGCCCGCACCACCCGGTAGCCGGGATCGGAAACCAGCGGCGTTCCCGCATCCGAAACCAGCGCGATGGTCTCGCCTCCACGCATTCTCTCCAGCAACTCCGCCGCCCGAGCCACTTCATTGTGCTCGTGATAACTCACCATACGCGTGGCGATTCCGAAATGTTCCAGCAACTTCCGCGTCTCCCGCGTATCCTCGCACGCGATCGCGTCCACTTCCCTCAGCACCCGCGCCGCGCGCAGAGTCATGTCTTCCAGATTGCCGATCGGCGTCGCCACGAGATAAAGGATTCCCGGCATCGTAGTACGATGAAACGTTAGCGGAAATGACTGCCCACACACAAGGGGACTACTACGTCTGGCAAGTCCCCGGAAAATCGGTGTCGGTGCACATCCATTTAGACGTTGTTGACCGCCTGGTCGCTGACGTGATGCGCGCCTTCGCCGCCATCCCCAAGCGCGGCGCCGAAGTGGGCGGAATTCTCCTGGGCGCCATTGAATACGGCCCCATCAACCTCGTCCGCATCGACGATTTCGAGTCGATTGAGACCCATTATAAGAGCGGCCCATCCTACCTGCTCAGCGACGAAGACCGCGCCAGCTTCCGCGACGCCTGCGAGCGCTGGCAGCCCGGCCAGTCGCGTGCGCTCTACGCCGTCGGTTATTATCGCAGCCACACTCGCGACGGCCTGTCGCTCGCGCCCGAAGACCTTGCCCTGCTCGACGAATTTTTCCCCTCGCCCGCGCACCTTGCCCTGCTCATCAAGCCCTACGGCAGCAAACCCAGCCTGGCCGGATTTTTCTTCCGTGAGGATGGCGCTTTTCCCAGCCTCACCGCCCGCGAATTTCCGTTCCGCCGCCGCGAGCTTTCCGGCAGCGAACCCGCGCCGCCCTTCGCCCCGCCGCGCCGGCCCGAAACGCCGCGCCCGTCCGCGCCCGCCCAACCCCGCCCCGGCGCCGTGCGCAGCACCGTCTGGATTCCGCTCTCGTTGGTCTTTCTTTTATTCGGTGTCGCCTTGGGATTGATGATCGCTCTGGCGCGCGGTTCCAACGCCTCGGCGCGCGACGCTCAGAATTTTTCCCTGGGTCTTTCCGTGTCCCCCTCCGACGACAACTTAAGCCTCCACTGGGACCGCGACGCCGCCGCCATCCGCGCCGCCCATCGCGGCGTGCTCGAAATTGAAGACGGCGGCTACAGCAAATCCGTCGATCTCGATCCCGCGCAGCTCCAAAACGGCAACATCATTTATCGCAATTCCTCCGCCGAGGTCCATTTCCGCCTCACCGTCTATCCCAACGCCCACACCACGGTCACCGAAACGATGGACTGGAAGAGATGAAACCACCCCCCACTTACGCACGACCCCCCGACGCCTTCGGCTTCCTCATCAGCCAAACCATCGGCGACCCGATCACCAGCAGCGCCGCCACCAGCAGCAATCCGTCCAGATAACTCAGCACCGTCGCCGATTGCACCACCTGCTGGTACAAAATCCCCAGCGCCTGCTGTGCCGACGCCGCCGGCCCTATGCCCCGCTGCTCTAAAATATGCGTCAACGCCGACCGCGTCTGCTCCACCAGCGCCGGATGCATATCCGCCGTCAGCCGGGCCTGGTGAAACTGCTCTCGCCGGTCGACAAACGCCGTCAAAATCGATATCCCGACGGCCGATCCCAGGTTGCGGCTGAACGCGATCAGGCTGGTCGCGTAGCCCATCTCTTCCGGCTTGATCGGGTCGACGGTAATGGTCGCCAGCGGCACGAACAGAAACGACAATCCCGCGCCCATCACCACTTCCGGCATCACGAAATTCCACGGCCCCGCGTCCAGGTTGAGCAGCGAAAACTGATAGGCTCCGAACGCCGAAACCAGCAGCCCCAGAAAAATCATCCAGCGCATATCCACGCGCCGCCCGATCAAAAATCCGGCCACCGGCATCGCCAGCATCGTCGCAATCCCGCGCGGCGTATTCCAGATTCCCGCCGTCAGCGCCGGAAACCCCAGCAGCGTCTGCATGAACAACGGAATAATCACAATGCTGCCGTACAGCCCGAAAAACAAAATCAGCGAAAACGAAGTTCCCACCGCGAACGTCCGCCGTTTGAACAGCCACAGATGCACCACCGGTTCGGCCGTCGTCAATTCCCACGCGAAAAACGCAATCAACGCAACCACCGCGATCACCGTCATGGTCACGATGAAGCGCGAAGAAAACCAGTCGTCCTCCTGCCCCTTATCGAGCATCACCTGCAAACACGCCACGCCGATCGCCAGCAGCCCGATGCCCCAATAATCGATCCTCTTGGTAATCCGCCGGATGTACGCCGGATCGAAAACAAAAGTCTCGACTAAAATCAGCCCCAGAATCCCCACCGGGACATTCAGAAAAAAAACCCAGCGCCAGGAATAATCCGTGGTCAGCCAGCCCCCCAGCACCGGCGCCATAATCGGCGCCACCACAATGCCTACGCCAAAAAACGCCATCGCCTGTCCGCGTTTTTCCGCGGGAAACGTTTCGAGCAGAATCGCCCGCGTGGTCGGTTGCAGCGACCCTCCCGCCGCGCCTTGCAGCACGCGAAATAAAATCAACATCGGCAGCGTGGGCGCCAGCCCGCAGCACACGCTGGCGATGGTAAACCCGGTCACCGCCATCATCAGCAGTCGTTTGCGTCCGAAGTGGCCCGCCAGCCATCCCGAAATCGGCAGCACGATAGCGTTCGCCACCAGGTACGAAGTCAGAACCCAGGTCGCTTCATCCACCGACGCCGAAAGGTTCCCGGCGATATACGGCAGGCTGACGTTCACCGCTGAAGTATCGATCAGCTCCATAATCGCCGCGGTCATCACCGCAATCGCGATCAGCCATCGCCCGGCTTTGCTCTCGACCTCCGCTCCGGCCACCAATCTCATGTTAGGGGATGCCGAATCAATTCCGTCCCCCGGACTCCGGCCCCTGATCCCTATAAAAAATCAACATCATCGCGCTTCGCTCCAGGTCGCGCCCGGCCGCCCTGGCCGTATCATCCGGTCAGAGCTGATCAGTTTTGTAGTTGCCTTTGAGTGGTGCTGAACTCGCGGCGGCCGTCAACGCCTCGCGGTGTCCCCTATAGGGCAGGGCATCGACGCGAGATGGGAGGGTGCGGAAAAAGCGAACAGGCCAAACCAGTCCTTGTTGTCAACCGCGCGCTTCTCCATAGCCATCAGCTTGTCTGGCTTCGTCCTGCGCTAGATTGATGTCAGCCATTCGCACGCCACCCGTAGCTACATTCGTCGTTACCGCCGCGTTCGTGGCGCAGGTCTTTTTCCACGCATCGACAAGTGGTGCGCGCGTGCTTCGGATTTCATTCCAACGGAGGCGCATCTGGCTGCCTACATAAAGTAATCTTTGACTTTGTCGAAAATGCCTTTTTCCGACGGCTCGTTTTCGGCGGGAAGCAGATCCCGGAGCTGCTCGAACAGCTTGCGCTGATCGCGGGTGAGCTTGCCGGGGACGCGAACATCGACGTGAACAAACAGGTCGCCACGGCCGCTGCCCTGCAAGTGGGGGACGCCCAAACCTTTTAACTTGATCTGCTGTTCGGGCTGCGTACCCTCGGGAATTTTCACCGTTTGCAGGCCGTCGAAGGTCAGAATATCGATGGAGGCGCCGAGCGCGGCCTGCGCGATGTTGATGGGGACGGTGCAGTGCAGGTCGAATTCGTGGCGCTCGAAGATGGGGTGCTCGGCGACTTTCAAAACGACAAATAAATCGCCGGTCGGGCCGCCGTTGACGCCGGGCTGGCCTTCCTGCGACAGACGAAGCTGGGTGCCGTTGTCGACGCCGGCGGGGATGTTCACTTTCAACTTGCGTTCGCGCCGCAGGTAGCCTTCGCCGCGGCATTCCTTGCAGGGCCGGCGAATGATCTGGCCGCGTCCGCCGCATTGGGTGCAGGAGCGGCGCACCGACAGGAACGCCTGCTGATAAATCACCTCGCCGCGTCCGCGGCAGGTGGGACACGTGGTCAGGCCATCGTCGGGCTCCGCGCCTTTGCCGTGGCAGCGCGTACATTCCTCCAGGCGCGGAACCTGAATATCGGCGCTGAAGCCGCGCATGGAATCTTCAAAGCTGATCTCCAGGTCGTAGCGCAGATCTTCGCCGCGCTGCGCGCGATTGCGGCGCTGGCGCGATCCGCCGCCGAACATGTCGGAGAAGCCGAACACGTCGCTCAGGATGTCGCCGAGATCGGGGAAGCCCGCGCCATCGAATCCGCCTGCGCCGGCGCCCGAGGAAATGCCCTGATGGCCGAAGCGATCGTAGGCGGCTCGCTTCTGCGGGTCGCTGAGAACGCTATAGGCTTCGGCGGCTTCCTTGAATTTCTCCTCGGCGGTATGATCGCCGGGATTGCGGTCGGGATGAAATTGCAAAGCGAGCTTGCGGTAGGCGCCTTTGAGCGCTTGATCGTCGCAGCCGCGCTCGACACCGAGCACTTCGTAGTAATCGCGCTTGGTCACGCTCATTTCGCCGTGGGCCGCACCGCCACTTTCACCATGGCCGGCCGCAGCAAGCGGCCCTTAAAGTTATATCCTCGCTGAAATTCATCGAGAACGGTGTGATCGGGCGCTTCCTCGGTTTCGACCATATCGACGGCGTGGTGAATCTGCGGATCAAAGGGCTGGCCCCGGGAGTCCACCGGCTCCAGCCCGAGCTTCTTGAGCGTATCGTAAAACCGGGTGTAGATCAGCTCGATGCCGGCGGCGTATTCCTTGGCCTCGGTTTCGGCTTTCATGGCGCGCTCGAAATCATCGAGCACCGGAAGCAGCACGCGAACGGCTTCCATGCTGGCGTATTCGAACAGCTCGACGCGCTCGCGCTCGGTACGCTTGCGGAGGTTCTGGAATTCGGCCTGACTGCGCAGCAGGCGGTCCTGCAAGTCGGCTTTTTCGACGGCCAATTGATCGCGCTCGGCGGTAATGGCGGCGAGCTGGTCGGGCCGCTCCTGCACGGCAGCCGAGTCCGGTTCGGGATTAGTCTTCTCCATATGATCCAGATTATCGACAGACACTCCTACTGGCTCCAGTACCAGATTAACATTGGGGCGCAAGCGTGAGCCCCAACGGTTGTTTCTCGCCGGATGCTGAAAAAGGGGACAGACCGCTCGGCATTGATATGGCTGACGCAACCTTGAGCAACCCCCGGTCAGTATGGGCGCGTGGCGCACGCAGGAGTGCGTGCGCCACCAACGGACCGAAGCAACTGGTTGGATCAAGTATATTGGCGCCGACCGCTCTGTCCACGGCGATGGTCGCACGCGGCACGAATAACTTACGGGCGGGGACAGAGTAGTCTGCCCCCTTTTTCAGCACCCTGCTAGATCGCGACGCGGTCGGATAAGGCGCAGCCGTGCAGGTCCGTCCAGCGATTTTCGAGGGTGTTTTGCACGAAGGTCAGCCGGTCAACCAGGAAGGAGCGAGGCTGGGTCCATTCGCTCCAGCGCGCGGAGGCCAAATCGACGCCGGCGGCCACCTGGTGCGGTTCCAGATCCTGCGCCAGGGTCAGGTGGGGATGATAGGGGAAGGGTTCGGCAAAACGCAGGCGGCCGCGGTTGAGCGCCTGATGAAGCTGCCTCAGTTCGGCGTGGCCGGCGGTGATGGAGAGATATAAAACCTGGGTGACGGGAAAAACTTCGACGCGGCCCAACTCCACCCGGATCGGCGGAAAATCGTGAACGCCGTCAACCAGTTCGCGCCAGGCTTCGTCTGGAGATATGAGCAGCGGGCGCGGTGGCAGAATCGTCACGTGGGCCTTGGCTGCGCAATGCGCGACCAGCTCGATTCGTAACCGATCCAGAAACCCGGCCAACGGCTGGGGTAAATAAGAAACCAAAGCGAAGGAATTGATCGGGCTCCCCTCGCCGTTACAACAGTCCATCTGGGCTTATTCTAACGCGACGCGCTGCGCTTCGCAGTCGGTCTTTTCACCTGTGCCATTAGATGCGACCAGGGCGGGTTCGGATACAAGCCAGCGCGCCTCTTCGAAACCGACAAATTTACAGATGCGCAGGCACCCGTCCTCGCCTTCCAGAAGATCGCCGACTTCCAGGCGCAATTCGGTGTCGCGCAGCGCGAAAAACGCGGCGTAGGGCGAAGCGGCTTCGATCCGGTCGCCGGGGGCGTAATCGCGCGCTTTCACCTCGGCGGCGCCGCTGACGTGCGGGGCGGAACGGAAGGCCGCGCGCAGATGGTCCTTCAGGCGGTGAATGCGATAGCAGGGCATAGGGTATTATCGCTCAATACAATTCCCAATGGAAATGCTTTTCGCGCGCTACATTTGTGTTCCGGGCCCGTGCCCAAGCCGACCGTTGAACCGCGGTCGCGGCTCGAAATCGCGATTGCAGGAAGCGGTCCGGCCTGGCCGGCGCACATTCAGCCGACTCCCTGTTTTTTCGCGGCGGCGAAGCCCTGTTCCATCCAGCGCTCGATGTTGTCGCGTTTCCAGCGCAGCGCGTCGCGCAGCGAGCCGAGCGGCCCGGGGGTCGCAATCATCTGCACTTCGATCCCGGCGGCCAGCGGCGGGTTATGACCGGCGACGCGGCGGAATCCGGCGACGAAGGGTTTCAACCAGGAGCCAGGGATCTGCGGCAAAGCGTGCACAGCGACGATGCGGGTGGCGCCCAGCTCGATCGCGGCCCAGACGGGTAGCGGATTGAGCAGGCCGCCATCGCAATACCAGCGCGCGTCGATGCGGCGGGCGGGCAGAACCAGCGGGATGGCGCAGGATGCGGCGAGGTGACGCCAGGTGACCGATTCGCCTGCGATAATGCGCGGCTTCAGGCGAAACGCGTCGGTGAGCACGACGGCGTAGCGCGGCGACGGCGGGTAGCGATCCATCATGCCGCGAATGGTGTGTGGCAACTGCTTGAGAACACCGATTTCCGGGCGCAGCCAGAAATCGGCCAGATCGTCGGGCGACGCGCCGCCCGCAATGGCGTAGCCGTTCAGCGATCCGACCGAAGCGCCCACCACCAGATCGGGATGGAAGCGCGGCGCCAGCGCTCGCCAGGCGCCGGCCTGCCAGGCTCCGAACATTCCTCCCCCGGAAAGAACCAGCGCGGTTTTCATGGTTGGTTTAATCGCCGTTGGTTCAGGCGTAGTCCTGCGACTCCTTTTACAATAAAGGTAATTGCTTCATGGAAGAGTTCGATTCGACTAATTATGGCGAGGAAGTAGCGCGCCTGTTGACGCTCGACGGAAACGGCCAGCGGCTGATGCCGCTGACCTGTGGAAGTTGCTCCTCGCGCGAAGCTTCTCAAATCCTCAAGACGCGGACCGCGCAGGGATTGTTCCCGAATGCGCGCAACCGGGACGCGGCGCTGGCCGGGCTGTGGCTGTATTTTTCCTGCTTCGAGGAAGCGCACCAGATCGCGCAGGAATCCGATTCGGCCGAAGGCGCGCTGTGGCACGCGATTCTGCATCGCCAGGAACCGGATGCGGGAAACGCGGCATACTGGTTTCGTAGGGTGGGAACGCATCCGGTCTATTCGGCTGTGGCGCGGCGAACGGTGAAAATTCTGGAAAAATACCCGGACGCGGAATTTCGCACCGGACGGTGGGACCCGTTCGCGTTCGTGGACTTTTGCGAACGCGCGCGGACGCAGCAAGGATCGGCGCAGGAACACGCCGCGCTCGAAATTCAGCGCGCCGAGTGGCAGATCCTTTTCGATTACTGCGCGAGGGCGCGGTGAGCGCACGCTGGTTCCTGGTGCTGGCAGTGGCGCTGGCAGCGGGCGGACTTATCTGGGGGTTGCTCAAGTACAAAGAGCAGCCGACGGAGGTGCAGTTCGCGCGGGTGACGCGGCAGACCATTCACAGCTCGGTTTCGACCAACGGCAAAGTCGAGCCGATCGAGTGGGCCGTGGCTCGCGCGGAACGTCCTGGGCCGGTGGAAAAGATTCTGATCAAGCTGGGCGATAACGTGGTCAAAGGGCAGCCGCTGGTGCAGCTCGATTCGACCGAGGCGCGCGCGAATCTGCTGGCCGCGCAGGCGCGGATCGAGCAGGCCAAGGCGGATCTGAACGTGATCGAGCGCGGCGGGCGCGCGACCGATCTGGCCGACATTCAGAACGGCCTCGACAAGGCGCATTTCGATCTGGAGCAGGCGCAGAAGGATTACGAGGTCGAGCGGCGATTACTCGCGAAAAACGCGTCGACGGTGCAGCAGGTAAATGGGGCGAAGGCTCGCATGGATTCGGCGCAGATTCAGATCGAATCGCTGGAGCGGCGGCGCAAGGCGCTGGCGAGCACGGTGGATCGCGCGGCGACGGAGGCTCGGCTCGATGAAGCGCAGGCGGCGGCCGGCGTGGCCCAGGTGCAGATCCGGCAGAGCGTGATCACCGCGCCGATTGAAGGCACGGTGTACAAGTTCGATCTGAAGCCGGGAGCGTATCTGAACACGGGCGAAGACGTAGCCTACATCGGGCGGATGGAGCAGGTGCAGGTGAATGTTTACGTCGATGAGCCGGACCTGGGCCGCGTGAAGAAGGGATTGCCGGTGGTGATCACCTGGGACGCGATGCCGGGCCATCAATGGGAAGGCGAAGTGGATCGCACGCCGACCGAAATTCAGGCGCTGGGCACGCGGCAGGTGGGCGAAGTGGTGTGCGTGATCCGCAATCCGGATCGCGACCTGCTGCCGGGGACGAATGTCAATGTGGAGATTCAATCGCAGACGGTGGACAATGCGCTGAGCGTTCCCAAGGAAGCGATCCGCACCGAGCATGGGCAGACCGGCGTTTATCTGCTGAAAGACGATCAGCTCGAATGGAAACCGATTACGACCGGCTTGCAGAACACCACGCGGACGCAGATCGAAGGATTGCAGGAAGGCGATGCCGTAGCGATGTACTCGGATCGGACGCTGCGTAGCGGGATGCTGGTGAAGCCGGTGTTTGCGGAGTAGGAATGTGATAGGGCGTCGTTTGCCTAACACCGATCCGGGGCCTCTGCCTGACGGGAGCCAGCCCGTCAATGCATCGGGCGTTTTGCGTTTCCTCGACGCGGAGTCCCCTCGGAGGCTGAGCCCGGTATAATTGACTGATGGCGGTAAAGAAAGCTGGCGCAAAGTTTGTCGAAGTGAAAGCGACTGTGGCCAAGCAAAGGGGCTGGCGGATTCTCAGCTTCGTGCTGGACTCAGCGACCTTCGACCGAATCGCGTTTGTGAGTCGTCGCGACGACGACAAAGAGGCCGGATATCAACGCAATCTCTCCAAACAGCGTGCGGCCGACATCGCACATTACATCGACAAAGAAGACGGCTGTATCCCGAACAGCATCCTCGTCAATTTAGAAGAGGGTGCCACCTACGACGAGAAGACTCAAAACCTCCGAATCCCAGATCAGCCTAGGGCCGCTTGGGTCATTGATGGACAACATCGCATGTTCGGCTTGCGACAAGCCAGCACCAGATACGACTTGGTCATCACGGCCTTCCTCGGACTCGATATTGCCGCGCAAGCCAAACAGTTCAAAATCATCAATTCCAAGCAGAAGGGAGTTCCGACCTCGCTCCTATATGACCTACTTGATCTGACAAAAGACGGGACGTACGTTCAACAGCGGGGACACGAACTCGCGGCGAGACTCAATGATGACTCAGAGTCGCCGTGGTATAGCCAGATCGACCTGACGGGCTCCGGCGACGGCCTGATAACCCAGACGCGAGTGGTCACGGCCGTGGAAAATTTGATTTCGGAGCGCGGCGCCCTGTTCCAGTACTCGGAAGAAGAACAATATGGCATCCTCAAAAACTACTTCACCGCAATTAAGGCGACCTTCGCCAGCGACTGGGGGAACAAGAACAGTGTGCTGACGAAGGCACTTGGGTTTTCGGCTTGGCTGATTGTGCTTCCCCAAGTCTTTGCCATTTGCCTGCAGCGCTTCCAGAACTTTACGGTCAAGTCGATCATCGCTGTGCTGACGCCGATTAAGGCGTACAATTTTTCTGCAGAGCACCACAGGGGCTGGGCTGGGCATCCCGGCGAGAACCGGTTAGCAGGCGCACTGGCTGACGCTATCAAGAGCAGCGATCCCAGAGAAACTGCAAAGAAGAGCGCACTGCAACTGGTTTGAGCGCTACCGTGACGTTCTCGGACCTGGAGGTGGCAGTATCCCAATCCTCCCGAAAGTACGGATGCATCAGGGACAATATACCTGCCCTCTGGACGCCCGGCGCCGGGAGATCGCAACACGCTTATTCGCGTGAGCTCGCCGGAGCGATGTTGTGGGAAGCTGACCACTTTTTCGATCGGGCCTTGACGCTCTATCTTCTGCGAAGCAACCTTCGAGACCTGCAGGCATCTACTTGGGCTGGCGTCGCAACCTATTACACAAACTATTTCCTGGCTCTCAGCTTTACCCGACTTCATATGAGATCGGTCACCCACCTGCCCGCCACGGCAGTCTTCGCGGTAACGCGCACGGATGACGCAGCACCATTTTTCCGGATCGAACAGCGCGCCAGACGGCAAACACACACAGAGGTTTGGGAGACATACTATGACATCGCGACGCAAATGGCCTGGCCAGATGCCCTGACTGTAATGGAGATAGCCCCGACCCTGAGCAGCCTCCGGTTCAGAGAACAGGTTTATCGTGAACGCATAAATTACCGGCCCGGGGAGGGCTTCGGGGAAATTTACACTATACGGCCGCGTTACCTCAAGTCGCTCAAGGCGGAATTAATGGACGACGGAGGGGCACCCCTGACACTGTCTGATGCCGCCTACACCGACCGAATGGCGTCCGAGCGATTGAAACATCTGGCAACCCTACTTCATAGACTCAGTGGCTCCCGAATTGACGCTGACGTTGAGGATTCCTCGTGGCGCCGACGGAGCGACATCGTCACAAGGTACGCATCCGACCCAGCTGGAAGGCACTTTGGAGAGTTACTTATTGGCGGTGCTGCATGATGGCGAACCGGCATAGCCGGAATCGATGTGAGCGCTTTCAGTCCGTGTGCTGGGAGATACCTCCAGAGGCGCTCGCCGATCAGTTAACACGCACTTCGTACCTCAGCATCTCGGACTCGTGCCGTTGCAGCCCGGAAACGGCGTCCGGGGGTCCAGCCCGCTGAAGTCACGTCAACTTGGCGGACTACGCCCATCCGGAGATTGCCGGACCGCGCGCCTAACTTCGCCGCAACGTCTGCGCGGACGCGGCGGCTTGGGCGAATTCCTGCTCGATTGCGGGATTGCGCAGGATTTTTCGGAAATGTTCCAGTTTTTTAATAAATGCGCCGAGCGCGGCGTCGATGGAGTCGGAATTGGTCGCGAAAATGTCTCGCCAGATTTCATAGGGACTCAAAGCCAGCCGCGTCAGGTCAATCGCCGCGGGGCCGGCGACTTGCGCGGCTGCGGGTTCCTCGCCGATGGTCGCGGCGAGCGCGGTCGAAATGAGCTGCGGCAGATGCGAGGTCAGCGCGACCAGGCGATCGTGCTCTTCGGCATCGAGAATCACGATCCGCGCGCCGATTTTTTCGACCCATTGTTCCAGCAGCGCGTCGCGCGAAGTCAACACGTAGGGACGGCCGCGGAACAGACCGGCTTCGGCTTCCTGAACGCCGCGCGTTTCTTTGCCCGCCATCGGATGGCCGCCGATGAAGCGGCCGCGTGTGATCACTTTCGCCGCGCGGGCGACGATCGCCGTTTTGGTGCTGCCGGCATCGGTGATCAGCGTGCCGGGACGGACGTGCGCGTCTAACTCGCCAAGCGTCGCGAGAATTGTTTCGATCGGCTGCGCGAGATAAATCAGATCCGACTGCGCGGCGGCTTCGTCGAGCGGCAGCGCTTCCTCGATAACGCCGAGATCGAGCGCGGCGCGCACCGTTTCGGGCGAGCTGACGCCGATGATTTTTCCCGTGAATCCGGCCTTGCGGAGCGCCAGCGCGAAGGATCCGCCGATGAGACCGACGCCCGCGATGCTGACCGCGGCCCAATCTTTCACGCCGGCTTCCTCACTCACGCTTCGCGGCCTACCGCCGCCGCGATGGCGCGCACCTGCTGCATCATTTCGGCGTACTGCGCGGGATTCAGCGTCTGCGCTCCGTCGCTGGCGGCGTGGTCGGGATCGGGATGGACCTCGACCAGCAAGCCGTCGGCTCCGGCGGCGACGGCGGCGCGGGCCATCGGGAAAATCAGGTCGCGGCGGCCGGTGCCGTGCGACGGATCACCGACAATCGGCAGGTGCGACAATTTTTTAACCACCGGGATCGCCGAAATATCCATGGTATTGCGGGTATAGGTTTCAAATGTGCGGATGCCGCGCTCGCACAGGATCACGTCGTAATTTCCGCCGCTCATCACGTATTCGGCGGCGAGCAGAAGTTCTTCAATCGTCGCCGAAATGCCGCGCTTCAGCAGCACCGGTTTGCGGACCTTTCCCACTTCGCGCAGCAGATTGAAATTCTGCATATTGCGCGCGCCGATTTGCAGAATGTCGGCGTAGGTGAGCAGCATGGGAAGCTGGGTGTGGTCCATAATTTCACTGACCACCAGCAGATGGTGACGGTCCGCGGCGGCGCGCATCAGCTTTAAACCTTCTTCACCGAGGCCCTGAAAGCTGTACGGCGACGAGCGGGGCTTGAAGGCTCCGCCGCGCAGGATTTGCGCGCCTTGCGCGGCCACGATGCCGGCGACGCATTCGATCTGTTCCCTGCTTTCGACGCTGCACGGGCCGGCCATGGTCACCACGCGATTGCCGCCGATTTCGACGTCGCCGATTTTGACGATGGTGCCTTGCGGCCGCCATTGCCGGCCCGCCAGTTTGTAGGGCGAGACGATGCGATGGCATTCCTTGACGCCCTCCATCACTTCGAAGTCGTGCGGGTCCATATCGTCCACCGGGCCGACGCCACCGAGCACGGTGTGCATCACGCCGGTGGAGCGATGCACGGTGAAACCGAGGCTCACCAGGCGGTCGATGACAGCCTGAATCTGCTGGTCGGTGGCGCCTTGCTGCATCACCACTAACATGTTTTTTCTCCTTGCTGGTTCGCACTGTGGCGCACGCACTCCTGCGTGCCGCATCGACACTCTGTCGATG
>DATJNW010000093.1:0-51208 GCA_035507655.1 Bryobacteraceae bacterium
GCTTTGATCGGCCGCGCCGAGCACAAGCCTGGCGGCTTATGCCACTTCAATTCTCCGTCGGCGTTTTCTCGATGTTATCGATAATCAGCGTCTCCACCGGCGCTTTCCGCGCTTCGAGCTTTAACCCCAGTTTCTCGATCGCCTGAAAAATCGATCCACCAGCCGGCTCCGAAGCCAAATCGGCCGGCGAATCCGCGCCGCCGCCACCCGGCCCACGGCCCGGACCGGGCAGCATCACTCCCTGCGCCCGCGCCATGTTGCGCAGATCCTCCATCGACAGCTCCAGCGTCACCTGGTAGTTGCCCTTCAGCTCCGTCAGGTTGACCACCGGCCGGTCGACGAAGCGCGACAGCATATCGGCCAGTGTGTCCATCGAAACCTTGGACGCTTCCATGTGCATCTTGCCATCGGCCATGGTCATGTGCATCGTCCCCATCTCGCCGCCGCGAACCAGCACGCCTTTTCCATCCGTCTGCACGTTCACCGGACCTTTTTCGGTGCCGACGGTCATGCCGGAGGATTTTTCGCTGGTCGGCGGCGCCTGGTCGGGCGGCGATTCCGTCAGCCTGGGCCCTCCCTTGGCGACGATCAGCGCATAAATCGGATGCTCCTGCGACTCGCGATGAAATTTCAACCCGAACCGGTCGGCCAGCAGCGCCTGAAGCATTTCGGGAACTTGGTCCTTCGAAACTCCTTCGGGAATTTTGCCCATCACGTCGAAGCGTTCGCTTTTCATCCACTCCGGACCGGAAATCTGGTACTGCTTGACGCGAAACGCAATGCGGATCATGTCGGCGAGCGCCATCGCGCCGATATCGACTCGCGCCCCATCCACGTTCATGCCGATATGCGCCTTGCCCTGCATGATCTGCTGTGGCGCCGGCAATTGCGCGGGCTTAATCGTCGCCACCTCGAAGGCCGGTCCATTCTGCGCGAACAGCGGCGCGGCGGCGATCAGGATCGCGATCGTTCTTTTCCACATCGTTTTCTCAAGCATACTATGAAGGAAGTACATGAGACAGAGTCGATGAAGCGCTACACACTCCTGCTTCTGGCGACGCTCGCCGCCGCGCACCCGATGGGCAATTTCAGCGTCAGCCATTACACACGGCTACGCGTGACCGCAACGGGCGTCGATATCAATTACGTTCTCGATCTGGCCGAAGTTCCCGCTTTCGAGCTGGCAAAAGAATGGAAGCTCGATGCCGCTGCGCCGCAATCGGTGATGGATGCTCACGCGCTGGAGCAGGCGCGCGAATGGATGAAGGGCCTCGAATTTTCTAACGTTGACGTGCTGGTGCACCCGGATGTGCTGAGCGCGACCGCGAAAATCACGCCGCAACCCGGCGGATTGTTCACGCTGCGCATCGCTTCGGTGCTGCGACTTCCCGTCGCGGGAGATCTGCGGTTTCGCGACAACAATTATCCCGATCGCCCGGGATGGAAGGAAATCGTGATCGACGCCGCGCCCGGCGCAGCCATCCTCACCGCGAGCCAGAGCAGCCAGGATCGCAGCCAGGCGCTCACCGATTATTCGCAAACCAATGCGCCGCCGCCGCAGGATCTGCGCGCTGAAGTCGAGTGGCGCCCCGGTCGCGCGGCGGTTCCCGAAAAAATCGCGCCGATTCCGCAGCCTCCGCCGGTGGTCATCGCGACGGCCGCGGAGAATCCTCCCGCGACGCCGCAACAACACGACCTTTTATCGCGCATTCTGGCGCAACGCGATTTGACCCTGGGCATCATTCTGATCGCGATGGCCGTCGCTTTCGGGTTGGGCGCGATACACGCCATATCGCCGGGGCACGGAAAAACGATTGTGGCGGCGTACCTGGTCGGCTCGCGCGGGACCATGCGCCACGCCGCGTTTCTCGGCGGAATGGTGACGTTCACGCATACGGCGAGCGTCTTCGCACTCGGCCTGGCCACGCTGTTTTTATCCGAATATTTCGTTCCCGAGCGATTGGCCAGAACGCTTGAAGTGATTTCGGGGCTCTCCATCATCGCCATCGGGCTCTGGCTGTTCTACCAGCGGATCCGTCAACTGCGCGCGCCTACGCACCATCATCATCACGATCACCATCCTCACCACCACGATCACCATCACCATCATCACCACCACGATCAGGCCCACACGCACAGCCACGTTCCCGAAGGCGACGTGACGCTCGGCAGCCTGATCGCGCTCGGCGCCAGCGGCGGCCTGGTGCCGTGCCCGTCGGCGATGGTTCTGCTGCTGTTTGCGATCTCGGTGGGACGCGTCGGGCTGGGCTTGCTACTGCTGGTCGCGTTCAGCGTAGGGCTGGCCGGCGTGCTGATGGCGATCGGGATGCTGGTTCTTTATGCCAAACACTGGCTGCCCGATCCGGAGCGCACCAGCCGTCACGGCGCATTTCGTTTTCTGCCGGTCGTGTCCGCCGCGGTGATCGTTTGTATCGGCCTGGTGATGACGGGCGTCTCGATCCGGTAGAACTGCGAACGCAGGAGCGGCCGGGATTCTCGCCTCGCGGGCCAAAGGCACACCGTGCGACTCAACAGCTTGCGGCGGGGTGGGTTTGGGTCCCCGACCTGCGCTGGCTGCTTTGCCGCAGCTGTTCCTAAATCCGCTAATTGCCTTTAGCTGCGGATTTTTTCCTTGCCGCGGAATGCTCCGACGCGACCGGTTTTTTCCTTCGCAGGAGCCGCCCGACCGAACGCACCAGGTGACCCACTTCGTTGGCGCTTTTCTGAATCACCACATCCGCGCCGGTGCTGGTTTCGCTTAACCCCAGCGCATCCACATAGCCGGAAAGCAGGATGATCGCGATTTCAGGAGCCTGCTTGCGCAGGCGCACGATCAGCTCCAGTCCATCCATCTTGGGCATGCGAAAATCGGTCACCACCAGGTCGAATTTGTGGCGGGCGAACAGCTCCACTGCCTCGGCGCCGCTCGAAGCAGTGGAAATACGGTGTCCTAACTCCTCCAGCACGGATTGGCGCGCGCTCAAACCGCTGGCGTTGTCGTCAACCAGCAGAATCCGGGCGCTGCTTGCAGGTGTTTTGGAAGCGGATGAAGATCTTGAGGGCATGTTTTCGATCGAAAAATTAACAGAGGTGTAACCGCGCTGTCAACGCACTCGTATTTTCATCAAAAAACGTAAGATCGAGTGCTTGACTTTAATGTAACTTTACTCGCCGTTGGCGTCGTAATTGGATGGCAAGGGTTCGGATCGCGCGGAATATTTTGTGGGGCGCGTGATGCGGACCGCTGGCCTGCTGCTGGCTGGCGCCAGCTCAGAACTTTTTCAGTTCCTCGATGAGGCCGTTCAACCCTTTTTTCTGATAAATCTGCGTCAACCGCTGCTCTTCCGGCGACGGCGTCACCACCCGGCGCAGGCGCGAGTCGCTGAGCGAGGCGCGGCTGGGAATCCAGTAGGAACCATCCGCGAACCCGACCGTCGAAACGAATCCGGTCATGCCCTGAATGCTGGTGCGTTCGGGAAAACGCAGCGCCGTGTTTTGGCCCACCTGGCCGGTCTTGCCCGGCGCCAGAGACACATCGGCCGGCATCGACGCGGCGAGAAATTCACGGCCCTGCTGGTCCTTCACGATCCAGCCGATTTCCAGATACCGGATCGGCCGCTCGCTGCGATTGCGAATCTCAATGCTCGGCGCATGCGCTTCGCTCCCCGATACGCGAGCCATGCCGTTCATCGCCTGAATCGGCGCGTCCGGCATTTCCAAGAATGCAAAGCTCACATCGCGCTGCGGCTCGACGTTGGTCGCGCGGCCGCGGACCATCTGCATCCCGTAAAGCGACCGGTCCGCCTGGCGGCTCAGATCGTCGAGCATGGCGGCCTGCAACGCTTTCGCGCCGCCGGTTTCGAGCAGTTTTTTGAAATACTGCCGGTCGCGCCGCGCTTCCAGTTCCCACACCGTCATGGTCCGGCGCGATTGCAGATTGTCGGGGCCGTAAAACGTCAAATCGTCGAACAGCACGCCGTCGAGCTTCACTTCGACGCCCGCCGTTCCGCCGATGGGACGCAGCAGGCGCAGATCGATGGTCACCGGAAAAACCTCGCCCGGCGCGATATCCAGGCTGGGCACCGAAACCGATCCTTTCCCGCCCGGCGTCACTTCCTGCGACAGCACCGCAAAGGTGATCGCGCGCACCCGCTTCTGGCTGGAATTGCGCAACGACAACGACGCATGCACGTCCACGAAAAATGCGCCGCCGCGAGCGCTCGCGTCCGTTCCACCCCAATCGACCGATACCAGCGTGACTGGAGAATCGGCCGGCAGGTTCACCTTGCGGCTGAGCATCTGGGCGTGCGCTTCGCTGAAAAGAAGCGAGGCGCACACGCCAATAAAAAGAATCGCCCTACTGCGCATACACGCTCGTGATGGTCATCTGCCCGGTGTTATCGTCGACGTAGCGCGCGCTGGCCGAGCCTTCCGCGCTGGCCGAAACGTCCACCAGCTTGGACTGGTCCTGCGAAACGCCGAGCACGGTGCTGCCATTTTCGAGCAACTCGATTCCCGAGGAATTCACTTCGACCACCAGACCATGCGTGTCGCGCACCGGATTCACACCCCCCGCATTCAGGACATGTCCGCTCCAGATCGCGGTAAAGGCGCGGCCGAGCTCCTGCGTGCTGGTCGACGGCATATTCAGCACCCACGCGCATACCAGCAACGCGGCGAGCCCGGCCATCGCCGCCGCGGGACGCCAGCCGAGCGCGGCCGTTTTCTTCTTCCGCGGCGCCACGCATTCCCCGGCCGCCAATCCCACGCGAATGTTCGCGGTGATCTCGGCCGAAAGCTTGTCCCAGTTCACGCCCGGCGGCATCTCGGAGGCGATTTCGCGGACCCGCAGCCGGTCGTCGCGATAAATTTCCGCCATCTGCCGGCACCAGGAGCAGCGCGCCACGTGCAAACCAACCAGCGCGCGCCGCCACAGCGGCAGATCGGCCGAAACATAGAGCGCCAGAGTTGTTTCCGAAAGGTGCGCTCTCTTTTTCATGATTTTCTTCTTTCCAGGAAGCGGCGCAGCTTCACGCGTCCGTTGGCGATGTGCGACCGCACCGTGGCCTTGGAGCAATTCAGGCGCGCGGCCACTTCCTCGGCCGGTATGCCTTCCACGTCGCGCAGCAGCAGCGCCGTGCGCTCCCGATCGGTCAACACGCCCAGCGCCGATTCCAGGTGCTCGCGATGCTCGGCACGCAGCACCAGTTGCTCCGGACTTTCGTGCGGAGAGCTGGCGAACGGTTCCGGCATGTCTTCAATATCCGAAAAACTCACGCGCCCGCTGCGCCGCAGAAAATCGATCGCCGTGTTGCTGGCGATCCGCGACAGCCAGTGCGCGGCCTTCTCCAGGTCCTTCAACTGGTCCTGCCGCTGCAAGGCCTTGATAAAGGCTTCCTGCGTCAGATCCTGCGCGTCGGGCACGTTGCCGACAATGCGGTAGATCAGCAGAAACACGCGCCGTAGATTTTCGGAGACAAAGCGATTCTGCTGCTCGGTCGAGAGCGGGGCCGCGTCGTATCTGGTGAAGCCGGGCGCTTCGCTCATGATTTCGCAAATCGACGGGACGCTCGCCATCTTAATAACGATGACGCCCCGCCTTCTACAAACGTGCAAATGAATCTATCGTCTTCGCGCGTTATTCTAATCATATATGAGACCAGTTGCGGTAATCGGAATCGGCAAGACCGCGTTTGGAGCGTTTCCCGACCGGGATCTGCGTTCGCTGGCGGTCGAGGCGGGCCAGAAATGTCTGGAAGATGCACATGTAAGTCCTTCACAAGTCGAGGCTTTTTACCTTGGCAACTTTGCCGGGCCTTCTTTTGTCGGCCAGAACCATCTGGCTCCTTATGTTGCCGGCGGAATGGGCATCACCGGCGTTCCCTGCACCCGCTTTGAAGCGGCCTGCGCTTCGAGCGGCTCTGCCTTCTTTCACGCGGTATCGGCCGTCGGCGCGGGATTGTACGACGTGGTGCTGGTGGGCGGCGTCGAGAAAATGACGTCACAGCCCACGCCGAAAGTCACCGAGATTCTGGCGGGCGCGGGTGATATGTGCGGCGAAGGGCGCGCCGGAGCAACGTTTCCGGCGCTGTTCGCCATGATCGCGCGGCGGCACATGTATCAGTACGGAACCACGCGCGAGATGCTGGCCGCGGTCGCCGTCAAAAACCACGCGAACGGCGCGAAAAATCCACTGGCGCACATGCGCAAGGTGATCACCATAGAGCAGGCTCTTGCGGGCAAACCGATCGCCGACCCGTTGACGGTGTACGATTGCTCGCTGATCAGCGACGGCGCGGCCGCGGTGCTGATTGTCCCGTTCGAACGCGCTGCGGAGTTCGAATCGAAGCCGGTGCGAGTGCTGGGAATCGCCCAAACGTCGGACCAGGTGGCGCTCGATCAGAAAGAAGACATCACCACGTTCAAGGCGGTGAAAGAAGCGGCGCAGAAGGCCTACAAAATGGCGGGCGTAACCGCGAACGACATTCAATTCGCCGAAGTGCACGACTGCTTCACCATCGCGGAAATTGTCGCGAGCGAAGACCTCGGGTTCTGCAAAAAAGGTGATGGCGGTCCGTACGCGTTGCAGGGTTGCACGGCGCTGAACGGTCCGCGTCCTTTGAACACCAGTGGTGGATTGAAGGCGAAGGGCCATCCGGTAGGCGCGACCGGCGTCGGCCAGATCTGCGATGTGGTGATGCAGATCCGCGGTGAAGCGGGCGACCGGCAGATCGAGCGGCATTCGCTCGGCTTGGCGCAAAATCTCGGCGGCAGCGGCGCGACGGCCGTCGTCACCGTCTTGGGAGCGGTGGCATGAACAATCCAGGCCCTGGGAGGGTTTACACGGAAACGCTGATTTACGCGGCTCCGGAGCAGTTCGTCAAGGACGCGCCGTATCAGCTCACGATCATCACGCTCGATCACGGCGGGCGATTGACGGCGCGGATCTCATCGGAAAACCCACGCGATCGCGTGCAGATCGGCGACCAGGTGCAGTTCGCGGAGTTTCGCGACGGCATTCCGTTTTTTCGCAAATCTTGAAAATTTTCCTGTACTACATCGGCAAAGCGCGCGATCCGCACGCCAATGCTATGGCTGAGGAGTACATCAAGCGCTCGACGCGTTTTGCGAAGTGCGAGATGCGGGAGATCGATCCGCGCCGGTTCGATCCTTTCGCCAGGCACACGGCAGCGTCGAAAATTTTGCTGGACCCTTCCGGCCGTCCGCTGGATTCGGCGGCGTTCGCGCGATTGCTTCGCGAGCGCGATTTGGTCTTCGTGATTGGCGGCGCGGATGGTCTGCCGGCGGAGTGGCGCTCGAAGGCCGATGTGCTGTTATCGCTTTCGCCCATGACGATGCCGCATGAACTGGCTCGCGTGGTTTTGGCCGAGCAGATTTATCGGGCATTGACCACGCTGCGCGGCCATCCCTATCCGAGATAGTGGGGCAGGTCCCCGACCTGCCTCTTGCTCGCGCCCGCTTCGCAGGTCGGGGACCTGCGCCACCTGACGGCAACGGCGATAATCTTCTTTGGATCTGTTCGCGCTTCTCAAAAAACACTGGGGATACTCGCAGTTCCGCGCCAAGCAGGAATCGATCGTCCGCGAAATTCTCTCCGGCCGCGACGTGGCCGTGGTCATGCCGACCGGCGGAGGAAAATCGCTGTGTTACCAACTTCCCGCCGTCGCCATGCAGCGGACTTGCGTCGTCGTTAGCCCGCTGATCGCGCTGATGCAGGATCAGGCCGCGCAATTGCAGCAGGCCGGCATTCCCGCGGCGTTTCTCAACAGCTCACTCAACCCCGCGGAGCAGCGCGAAATCATGCGATCCGCGCAGGCGAACGCGTTCCGGCTTCTCTATCTTTCGCCGGAACGCCTGGTGCGGGCCGATGTGCTCGATTGGTTGAAGCGCATCCCGCTGGGGTTTTTCTCGATCGACGAAGCGCACTGCATCTCCGAATGGGGCCACGAATTCCGGCCTGAATATCGCCAGCTTCGCGCGCTGCGCGAGTGGTTTCCTGAAACGCCCATTGCCGCGTTCACGGCCAGCGCGACGCAAGCCGTGCGGCACGATATCGTCGCGCAGCTTCGCCTGCGCGATCCGGCAAAATTCGTGATGAGTTTTCACCGGCCCAATCTGCGCTACGTCGTTCGCGAATGCGGCCCGCGCGAGCAGGACCGGCTGCTTTTTTCCGCGGTCGACTATTACAGCGAAGGCAACGTGATCATCTACGCGCCGACCGTTCGCGGCGTCGATGAAACCACCGCGCTGCTCTCGCATAAAGGTTTTCCCGTGGTCGCCTATCACGGCCAGATGCCCAACGCCCTGCGCCAGAAAAATCAGGAGGCGTGGATGTCCGGCGAAAAACGCATCCTGGTCGGTACGATCGCGTTCGGGCTGGGCATCAATAAACCCGATGTGCGCGCAGTGCTGCATCTTTCCTTGCCGAAATCGCTCGAACAGTATTACCAGGAAGCCGGACGCGCGGGACGCGACGGTCTTCAGGCCGACTGCGCGCTGTTGTGGCAGAAGCGCGATGCCGGACTGCTGGCGCACTTCATCCAGCAGCTTCAGGACGCGGCCGAACGCGAACGATCCTGGCAGCGCTATCACGTCATGCGCCGTTTCGTCGAGGGCGACGCGTGCCGCCATCGCCAGATCTGCCTGCATTTCGGTGAGACGCCCAAGTGGGACCGCTGCGACGCCTGCGACCGCTGCGGGGTCAGCCTGGAATGGCTGAGCGAGGCCGCGCAAACGCCGGCCACGCGCGCTGCGCGCAAAGCGCCGCCGGAACTGCACCCGATCGATCCGAAAATGCGCGATGCGTTAAGAGAATGGCGGCGCAAGCTGGCGAAAGAGATCGGCATGCCTCCGTACGTGATCCTGCACGATTCCACGCTCGACGCGATTTGCCGCCGCGCGCCGCGCTCGATTGCGGAATTGTGCGAAGTGTCCGGCATCGGCGAAAAGAAGGCCGAGCGCTTCGGGGAAGCGATTCTGAAAATCGTCGCGCGAGTGCGAGACTAGAGCAATGGATTCTTCTCGCAAGGCGGCCATTCAATCGTTCAAAGAACGGAAGATCGCGCGCGGAATTTTCGCCATGCGTTGCCGCGCGACTGGCGGCGTCTGGGTGGATTCGGCAATGGACCTGCGCGCCGCCGAAAATCGCGCCTGGTCCGAACTGCGCATGGCCGGGGCTCACCTCGAAAAAAACATCGCGGCGGAATTTCGCGAGCACGGCCAGGAAAATTTTCACTTCGAGATTCTTGAGACGCTCGCGGATGACGTCGCCGAGCTCTCGCTGCACGACGTGCTGAAGGAGCGAAAACTTTACTGGAAGGAGCGCCTGAACGCCCGCACGCTGTCTCCGGTCTGAATGGGTGCTATGAAAAGACTCGTCACGCCCCGGTTGCGGGAGTAATTTCGTGCTGGACCTGGCCGGCTATCGCCGCGCGCTGAAATTCATCACGCCGTACTGGCCGCGGCTGGTGCTGATTCTTCTGGCCGGCGTCGTCTCCACCGGCTTCGGCCTGGTGCAGCCTTATATTTCCAAACTGTTGATCGACGACGCGCTGCTGAAACGCAATTTCCATATGCTCCTGGTGGTCAGCGGAGCGATGGTCGGCGTAACCGTCGCCGGATTCGTCCTGAACATTTTTTCGAGCTATCAATATGTCCGCGTTTCCGCCAGCGTCCTGTTCGATATGCGGCTGGCGCTGTACCGGCACTTGCAGAAACTTTCACCGCGCTTCTGGGCCAGGCGAAAATTGGGCGACGTGGTTTCGCGCATCAATAACGACATCGCCGAGGTGCAGCGCGTTTCCGCCGACAGCCTGCTGAGCGTGCTGTCGAATATCGTTTTTCTGATCGGCAGCGCGGCATTCATGGTGAAACTCAGTCCGCGGCTGTTCGCCATCAGCGCGGCCGTGGTTCCGGTGAGCGTCTGGGCGCTCAAACATTATCAGCATCGATTGTCGGATCGCGTACGCGTGGTGCGCGAGCGCAGCGCCGATATCGGCAGCTTTCTTCTCGAAACGCTGCTGGGCCTGCGCCTGGTGGTTTCGTCACATACCGAAGCTCGCGAGGCGGAAAACTTCCGGCGCCATAATCAGAACTTCATCGACGCGCTGCTGCGCATGCAGTTGACTGCGTTCCTTTCGGGCGCGGTGCCGGGGACGATTCTCACACTTTCGACCGGCGCGATTTTTCTTTACGGCGGCAAACTGGTGATCGACGGCGCGATCAGCGTGGGCACTCTGGTGGCGATCATGGCGTATCACATGCGCCTGCTCGCGCCAGTGCAAAATCTGATGAGTCTCTATACCAACCTGGTTTCGGGCGGAGTGTCACTGACGCGCGTCTGGGAACTGTTTGACACTGAGCCGGAGATCGCCGAGCGCGCGAAATTATTGCCGCTTCCCGCGCCGCGCGGCCAAATCGAGTTCGATCGCGTTTCCTTCCGCCACGCCGAAGAAGCGGTGCTTGAGGATCTTTCGTTTCGCGTGCCGGGCGGATCGATCTGCGCGATTCTCGGCCCCAGCGGCGCCGGCAAATCGACCATCGCCGATCTGCTGATCCGTTTTTACGATCCCGACGCCGGCGCGATTCGCCTGGACGGCCGCGATCTGCGCGATCTTTCGCTTGCCGACCTGCGCGGCGCGATTTCGCTGCTCGATCAATCGCCGTACTTGTTTCATGCGAGCGTCCGCGAGAATCTCGCTTATGCGCGGCCGGACGCCACGGAGGAAGAAATCGCGGAGGCCGCGCGCGCGGCCGCGATTCACGATCGAATTCTGGCGCTTCCCGAAGGCTACGGGACCCTCATCGCCGAACGTGGCCAGACACTTTCCGCGGGCGAGCGCCAGCGCATCGCCTTGGCTCGGGCGCTGCTGGCGAATCCGAAGGTGTTGGTTCTCGATGAGCCGACTTCGGCGCTCGATGAAGCGAATGAACGCGCGATCGCGGAAACATTGATCCAGGTGGCGCAAGGGCGCACCGTCATTTTGATCACGCATCGCGCGTCGCTCGCGCAGATCGCGCAGCAGACGATCCGGATCTGAGGTGGGGCAGACCCGTGGTCTGCGGCGCTTCTTGAGGCCGCCTCCGAGCCGGGCTGGGAGCCCCGCGCAGGCCATCGGCTCACACTCGCAGGAGCAGTGGCATAAGCCGCCAGGCTTGTGCCGTTCGCGGCCGATGAATCGACAGGCATCGAGCGCAAGCCTGGCGGCTTACGCCACGCGATTTACAGAAAGCCCGAAAATGCTCTAGCAGGATGCTGAAAAATGGAACAGACCGCTCTGTCCACCGCCATGGTCGCACGCGGCATGAACAACTATTCCCTTTTTCAGCTAGTGAGCCATGCGCTAAAAAGGAATGAGCGGATGAAAATCGCGATCATCGATAGCGGCGTTTACGCGGACCACCCGCATGTAGGCGGGATCGCGGGCGGAATTGCCCTCGTCGGCGACGATCTGCTCGATCGCCTTGGGCACGGCACCGCGATCGCCGGCGCGATTCGCGAAAAAGTTCCGCAGGCGGAAATTTACGCTGTCAAGGTTTTCGATCGCCGCCTTTCCTGTAGCCTGGAAGCGATTTTTCGCGCGCTCGAATGGTGCGTCGAAAATCAGATGGACATCATTAACCTGAGCGTCGGCGTACGAAAAGAAGTGGCGAAGATCCCCGGCTTGCCGATCGTGGTCACCGTCCCCGGCGTATTCCCCGGCGCGATCACCGTTCGTGCCGACGAAAACTGCCCGCGCGATGTTTTCTATTATCGCGACGGAATCTTCTACGCGTCACCGTATCCACGGCCGATTCCCGGCGTTCCCGCGGAGCGCAATTTGAACGGCGCGAGCTTCGCCGTCGCCAACATGACCGGATTCGTGGCCCGCGCGCTGGCCGAATCGCCGGCTGAGGCTATACGCCCGGCACTGATTGCGAAGGCAGCGAGTAATCCTTGAACTGTTCGCGCAGGGCGCGCTTGTTGAATTTTCCGACGCTGGTTTTGGGCACGGCCTCGATGAACACCACGTCATCGGGCAGCCACCACTTGGCCACGCGATCTTTCAAAAAATCCAAAATTTCTTCCTTGCTGATCTTTCCGCGAAACTGCGGAAACGGCGCCACCGCGGCCACCGGACGCTCCTGCCATTTGGGATGCGGCACCGCGATCACCGCGGCTTCCATCACTTTGGGATGCGCCATGATCGCGTTTTCGAGATCGACGCTCGAAATCCATTCGCCGCCGCTCTTCACCAGATCTTTCGTTCGATCCATGATCTGGATGTAGCCTTCCGCATCGATGGTGGCGACATCGCCGGTGCGAAACCAACCCTCCAGGAACGATTCCTTCCGCCCCCGCTCCGCGCCGCGCGGATCGTTGTAATAACCCGACGTGATCCACGGCCCGCGCACCTGCAATTCGCCCATCGTCTCGCCATCCCACGGCAGCTCCTTGCCCACTTCATCGACGATACGAATGTCCACTCCCGCGACCGGCAATCCGTGCCGCGCCAGAAGATCGTAGCGATCCTTTCCGGTCATCGATTGCAGATGCGTTTTGAGCGACATCACCGTCGCGATCGGCGTGGTTTCCGTCATGCCCCAGGCGAGCATAAAACGCACTCCGTATTTCTGTTCGTACCACTCGACGAACTGGCGCGGCAGCGCCGACCCGGCGCAGGCGATGGTGCGCAGGCTCGAAATATCGTGCTTTTCGTGTTCGAGCAGGCCATACAATCCCATCCACAAGGTCGGAACGCCGGCGGTGAAGGTAGCGCGCTCGGTTTCGATCATCCCGGCGATGTCGGCCGGTTGCAGATGGCGGCCGCTGAGCACGATTTTCGATCCCACCATCACCGCCGCGAACGGAATGCCCCAGCCGTTGGCGTGAAACATGGGAACCAGTTGCAGCACGGTGTCGCGTTCGCTCAACGCGAACGTATCCGCCATCGCCAGCCCGTAGCTGTGCAGCACCAGCGCGCGATGAGTGTACAAAACCCCTTTGGGGTACCCGGTGGTGCCGCTGGTGTAGCAGGTGGCGCAGGCGGCGGTTTCGTCGAGATCGGGCCAGGGATAGGGTTCCGATGGCGCAGATATGAGGAGATCCTCATATTCGCTCGCGTCATCGAGCACGATCATGCGGCGAACCGTCTTCAAATCGCCGCGAATCTGATCGAGCAGCGGCATCAACGATGCGTCGGCGAAAATAACGCGGTCCTCGGCGTGATTGATGATGTAGGCGAGCTGATCGGAGGCCAGCCGCAGATTCAGCGTGTGCAGAACGGCTCCGTAACAGGTCACGCCGAAATACAGTTCCAGATGCCGGTTGCCGTTCCAGCACAGCGTCCCGACGCGTTCCCCTGGTTCGACGCCGATTTTTTTGAGCGCCCACGCCAGGCGATGCACGCGCGCGTGAAAATCGCGGTAGGTGTAGCGGTGCATGCCGGAATCGGTGCGCGAGGCGATCTCTTTATGGGGAAACAACCGGCCGGCTCGCTCCAGCAGAGGCGTGAGCGTCAGCGGGGTGTTCATCATCAGTCCTTGCATGTCGCAGCTCCCATCAGGACAGCATACCCGCAACCGACCACGGCCAGAAACAGTTCCAGCACTTCGCTATCGCCGATATTTTTTTCGTAAAACCCGCTGACCAGAACCGCGAGGATCACCGCAACGGCGGCGCGCAGAACCCAGGCGCCGTCGCCTGCGCCGCGTCGCAGCGCGCGCAGAAAATCAACCAGCGGCGTCAGCAGCATCCACATCATCGCCAGCATCGCGGGAAGGCCCAGCTCCGCCGCGTAATGAACATAAATATTGTGCAGATGGCCGTAGTATCCGCTGGGCAGCGGGAGTTTCGTCCCCGGCGGAAGATAATCGAGGTATTGATACTGCACCTGCTCCGGTCCGATGCCGAGCAGCGGGTGCGCCTTGATCATCTGATACCCGATGGCCCGGCACATGGCGCGATGCGCGTTCGAATCGAGGTCGCCCGCATGCGGCTCCACCGCGGAACGCACGCGATCGCCCAGCTCGAAGGGATTCACCAGCAGTACGATCGCGGTCAGCACCGGGATCGCCAGAATCACCCAGCGCTTCCAATACCAGATCAGGTAAACGCCGCCAACAGCAGCGCCCAGCCACATGCTGCGCGTTTCCGCGAGCACCAGCGCGACGCCGATCAGCGCCGCGGGCGCCAGCAGCCACAGCCGCGCTTTCGCAAAAAACAGCAGCGCGGCGATCAGCAGCAGCACCATCATCATCTGGCCGCTGAAGGTCATCCAGTGGCTCATGAATCCGGTGATGCGGTCGGCGATATAGGCGCGATAAAAATCCTGGTGGGCGTCTTGCGCGTCTTCGTATCGATTGTAGAACTGGTTCAACGCCCACGCCGAGGAAAGCGCCGCCGCCAGCACCCATAACAACATCACGGAGCGGATCTGGCGCAGCGTGCGGATATTGCTGACCACCAGGAACAGCAGCGAGTAGACGTAAAATTTCTTCACCTGCGGCAGGCCTTGTTGCGGATGGCCCGACGCCGCGAGCGACACCAGCGTCAGCGCGAAAAAGACCGCCAGCGGAAGCCACATCCGGGGAATGCGCCAGGGCGCGCGCGCCACCAGCATCGCCACAATCGCCAACCCCATCAGGATCTGGCACGCCGCGATCGAAACCGGCGCGCACACCGCTGCCGCCGCGGTGAGGTACAGCGGAGCCTGTTTAGTCGCTTGCGGCGGGGACCAATCTGCCAAAAGGAAATGCCTTCGCACTCATGATACTGTATTGAGGATGCTTTTCGAGCATCGTCACTAAATTCTTTCCATGCAATCGCAAACCACCACGCCCGTTGATTCCGAGTTCACGCGAGGACTGGGCCTGTATGATTCGACCATGGTCGTCGCCGGATCGATGATCGGCTCGGGAATTTTCATCGTTTCCGCTGAAATGTCCCGATATCTCGGCAGCGCCGGATGGCTGCTCGCGGCGTGGGTGGTTACCGGATTGATGACCGTCACCGGTGCGTTGTCTTACGGCGAACTGGCGTCGATGATGCCGCGCGCCGGCGGCCAGTACGTTTATCTGCGCGAGGCTTTTTCGCCGCTGTGGGGATTTCTCTACGGCTGGACGCTGCTGCTGGTGATCCAGACCGGGACCATTGCCGCGGTCGCTGTCGGCTTCGCGCGATTCCTCGGCGTGTTCGTGCCGGGCGTCAGCGAAACCAGCTACATCATCCCGCCGGTGCATGTTTCCAGCGGCTACGCGTTCTCGTTTTCCACCGCGCAGCTCGTCGCCATCATCGCGATTCTGCTGCTCACCTGGACCAACACGCGCGGCTTGCAGTACGGAAAAATCATCCAGAATATCTTCACCACCACCAAGATCGGCGCGCTGTTCGGATTGATCGTCGTCGGCCTTCTGCTCGGCTGGAGCAGCCGCGCGATTCACTCGAATTTCGGCGCGAATTTCTGGACGCCGCACAACGTCGACCCGGTCGCCGCGGGTCTTACCGCAACCACCGCGTTCGGTCTTTTTATCGCCATCGGCATTTCGCAATCGGGGTCGCTGTTTTCCGCCGACGCCTGGAACAACATCACCTTTACCGCCGGCGAAGTGATCCATCCTAAGCGCAACATCCCGCTTTCGCTCGCTCTCGGAACCGGCGCGGTGATTGTGCTGTACCTTCTTGCCAACGTGGCTTATGTGGTAACCCTGCCGATTTCAGAAATTCAACACGCGCCGGCCGATCGCGTCGCTACCGCCGCGCTACAGGCGATTTTCCCCGGCAGCGGCGCGGCCATCATGGCCATCCTGATCATGGTCTCCACTTTCGGCTGCATGAACGGGTTAATCCTCACCGGCGCGCGAGCCTGTTACGCGATGGCTCGCGACGGCGTTTTTTTCCGCCGCGCATATTCCTTGAATGCCGCGAAAGTGCCGGCCTGGGCGCTGGTGCTGGAAGGCTTGTGGGCCGCGTTTCTGGTTCTGCCGCGCACCTACGATTCGCAGACGAAAACCTACGGCAATCTGTACAGCGATCTGCTCAGTTACATCATTTCCGCGGCGCTGATTTTTTACATTTTGACCATTGCCGGCCTGTTCCGCCTGCGCTTCACACGCCCCGATGCGGACCGCCCCTATCGCGCCTTCGGTTATCCGGTCATCCCCGCGCTGTACATGCTCGGCGCGGCGGTGATTTTGGTGGTGTTGTTGATCTACAAATCATCGAGCACCTGGCCGGGACTGGTCATCGTCCTGATCGGCGTGCCGGTGTATTGGATGTTTCGGAGGAACGGGTAGCGGGAAGTGGGCAGTCGGGGTGTTCCCACTACCCACCACCGCTGCCCACTATTCTTATGCCTTTTCTGCTCTCAGAATCCGACGTAAAAGAACTGCTCACCATGCCCGATCTGATCGCCGCCATGGAAACCGCGCTCGCCGCATTTTCGGCGGGCCGCGTGGTCCAGCCGGTGCGAAGCGTGCTCGATCTCGCCGATCGCCACGCGTTTTTCGGATTGATGCCCGCCTACATCGCGTCCACTCCCGCGCTGGGAGCGAAGCTGGTGACGGTTTATCATTCGAACCTGGAACGCGGCTTGCCGTCGCACCTGGGAACCATTGTGCTGCTCGATCCGGCGACGGGCGCGCTCGAAGCGATTCTCGACGGCCGCTACATCACCGAAGCGCGCACCGCGGCGGTGTCCGCCGTGTCGGTGAAAAAACTGGCGCGCCCGGCCTCGCGCGTGCTCGCGATTCTCGGCTCCGGCGTGCAGGCGCGCAGCCATTTCGAAGCGCTGGCGCACGTCGGACGATTCGAGGAAGTTCGCGCCTGGAGCCCAACGCGCGCGAACCTCGACCAGTTCTCGCACCTCACCGGCGCGCGCGCCATGGATTCGCCCGAAGCAGCGGTTCGCGGCGCGGACGTGATCGTGCTGGTCACCGCGTCACCGGACCCGGTGGTCAAGGATGCGTGGGTGAAGGACGGCGCCCACGTAATTTCGGTCGGCGCGTGCCGGCCGACGCAATGTGAAATGGATCCGGCGCTGGTGAAGCGCTCGCGCCTGTTCGTCGATTCGCGCGCGGCAGCGATAAAGGAATCGGGGGATGTGATCGGCGCAGGCGAATCGCACATTGTCGCGGAATTGGGCGATCCGGGCGCGATCCGATCAGGCGATGCGGAAGTGACCGTATTCAAATCGCTGGGATTGGCCGTCGAAGACGTCGTCGCCGCGCACCTGGCGCTGGAACGGGCGAAGGAACAAAATCGCGGAACGCAAATCTAGGCCGGGTCAACCGGTAAACGCAAGCCTGACGGCTTACGCTACCGGGACCAGCACGAAGCGCAGAATCGAAATATTCGCGCTGCGATCGGCCCGAATCGGGTCGCGATGAAAAACCACTTCGATCTGATTGAAGCGTCGCAGGCTCGCATCGCGCGGCACCGGGAAATCGACGGTCTGCCGCGCCTCGGAATCGATCACCCGCGCGCCCAGGCTGAGCGATCGCGCACCATCCCACAAGATCAGTTCGAGCGCAATGGTTCCCGCGTGATGATCCGCGTCGTCGATCACCACTTGAATGCTCGCGCAGCACGCCAGGTCGATCGGATTTTCAAGCGGCTGATGCGCTTCCATTTTCATCGGCAGCGCATCCGTGGTGCGGAAGATAAAATCAAGCGGGCTGTTGTGGCTGACCAGCGCGTCCGGCGGAGGACGATCATAACGCGGGCGCAGCATCCAGTATTCGCCGGAAAATTCGATCCATTGCGGCGCGGCGAGCGATCTCTGCCGTGAAAAAAAGGAACGCGCCGTGATCGGCGGCTGCTTCTTCGGCTCGGTTCGGAGGACCACCCCGGGAAAGCTGTCTTTCCCCGAACTGGTGGCAGCCGGATCGTAAAGCCGCGTCGTCTGCTGCGGCGCATCGCCGGCGCCCGCGCCTGCGGCAGCCGCGCTTTGCACCTGAAACACGCCGACGCTCAGCATGGAGGAAAGTAGAATCGTCAGCACAATCGCAAACAGCGACGGCGGCGCTTTCACGGGGGTTCTTTGCGCGGTTGCGCCCGTAATCAGCGAAAGCGCGGTGATAATTGACGCCCCGCCCACCAGGAAAATCGCCGACGTCAGCGGAAATCGCCACATTTTCGCGGTGATCCCGGCCAGAATCAAAAATGCCGCCGTCAGCGCAGGCAGCGATTTTCTGGAAACAAAACCGGTGCGAACGGTTGTCGCGGAAAGAATCGCGTCGCGCGACAGTCTCAACGGAGGCGCGGCGCGGATCGGCCAGCGCGAAACCAAAACCCGCGCCGTGTTGATCGCCAGCAGCAGGCTGACCACGAAAGCAATCGGCGAAACGCCGGAAAGCAGCAGCATCGCCGGCGCAAACCACATTCCTGGCGCGGAACTGCGGATCGAAAGAGGAACCGCCTCGCGGGGATCTTCGTGCGAGATCAGCAGGTAAACGTAGAAAGTGAGCAGCGCGCTCGCCGCCCAAAGCAGCAGCACGGAAACCAGCGAACGCGCCAGAAACCAGCGGAGCCCGAGGTGCCGCTGGACGAACAGGTTCGCCCAGACGAACCACGCCATCGCGGCCAGTCCCGCGATCTGCGCAAAAAGGATCAGCCGGCCAGTAAGCGTCCGGCGCACATCAGCCTACGCCATGACCTTGGTGAAGGCCGTCTTAAAGCGGTCCATCTCCGGCTGCGTGCCGACGGAGATGCGCACCCAGGTCGGCCAGACCGGCCACGGCCGCCCGATGAGCACGTCCTCTTTGGCCATCGCCCGGATCACTTCGGTGTTGGGCCGGCGCACGTCCACCATGAAGCAGTTCGATTCGCTCCTGGTGAACTTGTAGCCCTTGGCGTCGATAAATTCCAGAACATTTTCGCGAATCCGGCGATTGATTTCGCGCCGTTTCGGAACCAGGTCGGGAACTTTCATACTGGCCGTCGCGGCCGCCATTCCGGTGATCGGCACGAAGGCGATGCCGTACGGCCGCAGCTTTTCGAGCAGATCCGGACGCCCCATCGCCACGCCCGCGCGCAATCCGGCCATCCCGTAAACTTTCGAGAACGTGCGCAGAACGATCACGTCCTTGTCGGCCGCGACCAGATCGACGGCCGATTTCGCGAGCGTCGTGAAATGCCAGTATGCTTCGTCCACCAGCAGAATGGACCCGGCGGGTTTATTAGCCAGCGCCCACTCGATGTCCGCTCGCGGCGTCAGCGTGCCCGTCGGATTGTTCGGATTGCAGATGTAAATCACGCCCGCGTTCGGATCGGCTTCGATCATCGCGCGCACATCATGAGAATGGTCCGCGCGCAGCGGAACGTGAATCGCTTTCGCGCCGATGAACTTCGCCGTGGACGCACCGGATTCGTATCCGGGATCGCCCATGACAAAGGATCGCGTGGGAGAACAGAACGCGCACGGTACGCGATGCAGCGGATCGCTCGATCCCGCGAACACCATCACGTATTCCGGCTTTAAGCCTTCCATCGCGGCGAGCGTTCTTCCCATTTCGCCGCCTTCATTGTGCGGCGAATAACGTCCGCCGAAGCGCGCGACTTGATTGATCGCTTCCAGGGCTTCGGGGCAAGGTCCCAGCGGGTTTTCGTTCTGGTTGATCTTTACCGCGTCTTCGGAAACCTTTTCGCGCACGTAGCGTTGGGCGAAGGCGGACTCGTTATAAAAAGGAAGCGACGCACCGGCCGCGAACACGCTCGCAATGCGGCCGAGCTGGCGGCGAGAAAAGCCGCGGGAAAGAAAATTTTCCTCCGCGGCGATGGGAAGAGCTTGTGGCATGCGTAGTTCTCCTCGTTGGGCAGTGTACCGGATGCGTCTGGCGAAGTCAAAGGGTCGATGTTGCTTTTGGGTGGATATCGCTATCGAATCGCGCGGGACAAGTTGTAAAATTGGGGGCGTTATGACCAGTCGCGTGGCGATGGCTGCGTCCGTACTTTTGTTTTCGGGGGCCGCACGCGCGGATTTTGGATACCAGAGCAGGATGGAAATCATTGGTGGGGCGCTGCTCAAGAGCGCCGGCGACGCGGGCTTTCGCGCGAGACGGCCTGTCGCCGAGCACCTGATCAAAGGGAAACGCATGGCCATCGTCAGCGGGAAACACACCACCGTGATTAACCTCGAAAACGACACCATTCTCGAAATCGATTTCGCCGGCAAAACGTACTCTTCGACGCCGTTCACGGCAATCAAAGAAAAGCTGGACCGCTGGCTGAAGGGCGCCGCGTTTGCATCCACGGCGCGGTCGGGAGGCGCGAAACGTATCGGACTTCTCACCGCGCGGGAACACATCGTAACGATGCGCCGCGCGGCGGAGGGTCCGCCGGCGCTGGCTCGCATTTTTCTCGATTACTGGACCATGACGCCGCCGGGGTTCCGCGAAATGCAGGATTTTCATGAGCAACTGGCGGCCAAGCTCGGCTACGCGTATGCGTGGGGGTTGACCGGGATCGGCATGATTCAGCCGGAGCTGTTACCGGGTTTCGAGGCCGCGGCGAAGGTGCTGACCGAGTCGCAGGAGATGCCGGTGATCTGTACGATTCGACTGGGCGCGGCGGGGACGGGCGACCTGGCTCCGCCGGCGGAAACGGCGGAAGCGCGGGCGGGTATCGTCAGCGAGACGCTGAGCCGGATCGGCAATCTGACCCATCTCAAGAGCAAAAAACCGCCGGCGGATGAAGATCCGGCGTTGCTGGGCGAAGTGATGCTGGAGTTGGGCGAGTTCGGGAACGGTCCGGCGGACCAATCGAAGTTCAACGTTCCGGCTGGATTCAAGGAAGTGAAAGCTGCGGCGCCGAAGCCGTGAAAGGAGCCTGTATGAAGAAAACCGCGATGTTTCTTTTGATGCTCGGAGTCGGCTGGGCGCAAGGCGGCGACCCCAACTACAAACCCAAGCGTCTGAACAAGGCGATCGAGCTGCTGGCCGAGGGCCAGCCGATTTACAACGCCAGCGCGCAGGGCGGGGATGGCTATGACGCCGGCCTGAGGTTGGCGAAAACGTACAACGATTTCATCATTTATGAAATGGAGCACGGCGTTTTCGACCTCGAAGCGCTGCGCCAGTTCATGGTCGGGCTGGCGGCCGGCGGGCCGACCAAAAGCGGGCATCGCATCCCGGCGGTGATCGTCACGCTGCCGGTTTTGGGCTACGACGAAACCAGCATTCGCGCCAATTACTGGATGATCCACCAGGTGCTGGCGTGCGGCGTGCACGGGATCGAGCTGTGCCACGCGCGCAGTCCGGAGGCGGTGCGGTTGTTCGTCGCGGCGTGCCGCTATCCGGGCGCTCCGCATGTCGATGGGATTGAAGAAGGCTGGCGCGGGTCGGGCAGCGAAGCGTTCGCGGCGAAGATCTGGGGCGTGTCCCCGGCCGAGTACCGGCGCCTGGCCGATCCGTGGCCGATGAATCCGAATGGCGAGCTGATGCTGTCGGTGAAGATCGAGGATAAATACGCGCTGGCGAACGCGGAGAAAACCGCGGCGGTGCCGGGGATCGCGTTTGCCGAATGGGGTCCCGGCGATATGGGGTTGTCGCTGGGATTTCCGGAGCATCACGATCCGCCGTATCCGCCGGAGATGGCCGCCGCGCGGGAACGGATCATGGCGGCGCTCAAAAAGAATCACGTCGGATTTTTGGAAACGGTCCGCATGGATGATATGGAGCGGTTGTTCCAAGAGGGCACGAATGTCACCCATGGGACCAGCGAAGCGCTGACCAACAAGGGCCGGAAATTAACGCATCGGCAAATGCCGTATTGACGTAGGGCCGGTGGCGCACGCACTCTTGCGTGCCGTGTCGAGACTCGTCTCGACACATCGTCGCGTGAACGGAGAGCCGGCGCGGCACGCAGGAGTGCGTGCACCACAAAATGGCCTAATCGATCAGGCCGGCGCGCAGGGCGAAACGGACCAGCTCGCCGGTAGAGTGCAGATTCAATTTTTCCATCACCCGGCCGCGATGCGCTTCCACTGTGTACACGCTCAGATTCAGCGTCGTCGCGATTTCCTTGTTCGTTTTTCCTTCCGCGATCATTTGTAAAACTTCGCGCTCGCGGCTGGTGAGAAGATCCAGAGGATCGGTGACGTGGCGGCGGTAATCGGTGAGCACGGCGTCGGAAACCGCGGGACTCAGCCACGCTTCGCCTTTGGCGATGGAACGAACGGCCGCGATCAGATCGGCGTCGGCCGAATCCTTCAGCAAATAGCCGCGGGCGCCGGCGCGCAGAATTTCCCGGACGTAAACCGCGTCCTTGTGCATGCTCAGCGCGAGCACGCGGGCGCGCGGGGCGACGTCGGACAAGCGGCGCGTGGCTTCAATGCCGTTCAGTTCCGGCATGGTGACGTCCATAATCACCAGGTCCGGCTGAAGTTTTTCAGCCAGTTCCAGAACCTCGCGGCCGTTGCCGGCTTCGCCCACGATGTGCAGATCGGGCTGCGCCGAAAGAATCATTTTGAAACCCTGGCGCACCAGGACGTGGTCGTCGGCTAGGAGAATTTTGGTCATGACTCTTTTTCGACCGGCTTACCGCGCGGAGCCGTCACATCTATAGTGACACCCGCGCCGGGATGGGATTTGATGGTCAGTTCGCCGCCGGCGCTGCGGGCGCGCGCGCGCATCCCGCTGAGGCCCATGCCGCCGGTTTTCGACCCGTTTTTAGCGGGTTGCAATCCTTTGCCGTTGTCGTGGATGGTCAGACGAACGGTATCAGAATCGGCGCGCAGATGGATGGTCGCCTGGGTGGCGCCGGAATGGCGGGCGATGTTGGTCAGCGCTTCCTGCACGATGCGGAACAGGTGCGTTTCGGTCTCATCCGACAGCCGGCCGGTGAATTCCGATTGGTAGTCGGTTTCGATGCCGGTGCGCTCGTGGAAACGGTCGGTGAGCCAGCGGATGCCGGCGTCGAGGCCGAAATCGTCGAGGATGGTGGGACGCAGCAGATGGGACAGCTCGCGGACGTTCGAAATGGCGCCGTCCACCAGTTTGATGGAATCGTCGATGCGCTTGCGGTCGGGCACGATGGCGCCCAGCGCGGCGAGATTGGTTTTGATGGCGGTGAGCGAGCCGCCGAGCTCATCATGCAATTCGTGCGAAAATCGCCGCGCGGTGGATTCCTGGGTTTCGAGCATGCGGAAAGAGACGCGGCTGAGTTCCAGCGTCTGCGCTTCCATCTGGCGGAAGACGCGCGCGGCGATGCCGACGGTGATGCCGGCCGAAAGCAGCGCGACGAACAGGCATCCGCCCAAAAGCAGCAGCGCGTCGTGCACGAATCGCTGCGCCTGCTGATCCATGCTTTCGTTGGTTTCGACGGCGCGCGCGTAACTGGAATCGACCAGCCGTGCGACCACCGTGGTGACGCGCTGGTGCAAGGTGAACAGATCTCGCGAGGAGTGCGCCGGAATCTTCGATCGCGAAAGAAGGCGGCGCGCTTCGGTGGAAAAATCGTTGACGGCAGTCTCCAGGCGATTCCAGGTGTCCTCGTCCGGACCGCCGCGCGCTTCGACGACCATATTATGAATTTCGCGGTCGGTCTGATCCAGATCGGCGAGGATGCGGTCGCGATCCACCAGGTTAGGCGCGCGGGAGAGCTGATAGAAGGCGACGTTGAGCACTTGCTGTTCGTGATCGACCTCGTCTTGCAGGCGGGCGATGACCAGCTCATTGCTCATCAGGCTGCGGGCGCTGGCGCGGATAGCGTTGGCGTCGTCCACTCCGATGATCGCAGCGGCGATCAGCATGGTGATGACCAGCCCGAATCCGATGACCAGGACGCGAAGAAGAGCGCGCATCTCTAATTTCAGACTAATCTTTGTTCATTAAGATTTGCTCGGCGCTTCTACCTGAACATGGCCGGACGGCATAGCTTGCGCGGGTGATCGCGCGCGCAGGCCGGCGGGCGCAACATGAGAGCGTGGGTGGAAAGAACGCACCCGTCTAAAAAAAGGAGAGAGAGAGAAATGAGACGCCTGGTTTTGACCTCGTTATTGACCGCAGCCGCGGTTTTCGCGCAGTCGGGAACGACGCCCGCGCCGAAGACGCAGACACAGAAGTCGGCGAAGAAGCATCACAAGAGCAGCAAGAAATCGACGCCGGCTACGGCTTCGAAGAGCTCGAAGTAGTTTTCACCACGCGCTCCGCGACCCGCCAATGGGGTCACGGAGCGCGTTCTTTTTTTACTGCGGCGCGGCCTGGAAGGTGGTCCAGGGGTGGGCTTCGAGGTTGCGCAGAACGTCTTTTTCCCAGTCGAATTCGGGATGTTCCTTCAGGTGCTGCGAGGCGTGGAAGTGCATCCCGCAGGCGTGGCCTGACAACGCGGTAAATTCCATTTTTTCCGCCATAGCTGCATCGGCGACCTTATTTTCCACCGCGCCGGCGTTGCCGTACGGCGGCTGCCACGGCTGCGCTCCGCGCGGCGACAGCTCGATATGGCCGTCGAGGGTGCGCTCATCCGGTTCTGTTTTTTGATCGTAAGTATCGTAGTGATCGGCCAGGAACTGCTGCCCCAGCGCCACATCGATCTGGCCTTTATACTGCGCCATTAACTGATCCCAGCGGAGGTGCCGCGCGTTGGCGCTGTTCGATTTGTCGTTGACGTTGAAATCGGTCTCATCGCGAATCAAATCCGGATCGATCGGGAAATTCGAGCCGGCGAAATAACCGTCCTTGGTGCGCCACAAATTAACGTGTTTCAGGCCAAGCTCCAGGTCGGCGATCTCGCCGGTACTGCGATCCGCGAGCAGCCAGTTGTTGGCGTAGCCGCCGTTGTTGCCATCCTTCATAATGCGCGCGAAATCGTCGATCGATTTGGAATATTGCATGGCCTTGCGCGCCCGCACGAATTCCGGCACGCCGTTGGGATCGAAACCGTGGAACTGGCTGATGGTGGTTTCCGTGATCATCATCCCGGCGGAATTGATGCCGAAATCGTCAGCCGAATGAATCAGGCCGGGCATGCCGTCCATGATGAAACGGTTGCCGTGTTCCGGAACCACGTCGAAAATAATGTCCCAGCGCGAACCGGTGATGTAATCGGTCCAGTTATTGTGCGCGATCACCGGACGGCCGTCTTTGGTGTAGCTGCCGGTGGCGACGAAGGCGCTGCAATGGTCCGCCGTGGGACGATTCGAATTGGCGTCGGCCCATTTCAAATAATAGGGGTCCAGTTCGAGCCAGGCGTTCGCGGCGACGATGTCCCATAGATCCAGTTTGACGCCGTGCGCGTTCAGTCCGTCGACGATGCCTTGCAATTCGGCGCGATATTCCGCCTCGATGTGCGGCCACAGAACTTTCTGCGCGGCGTCGCGGAAGTACGGCCAGCTTTTCGAATCGTGGGTCATCTCCGCGCGGATGGCGCGCTGCGCATCCGCGATTTCCGGCGCGAGCAGATAACCGTGCTGAAAACCGATATCGGCGGGCGAGCCCTCCAGGTGCACGAAAATCCAACCGTTCTGGGCCGGCTTGCGATACGCCTTCTTAAGCCGTGCCGCGTCCTGCTCGGGGACGTGGCCGGCGATCGCCAATCCGGCGGCGACCAGCAAAAGGGAAACGACATTCCTCATAGAGGTCATGATAACCGGATCGTCACCTCTTGCGCGCGCATCCCATGGTGCATGGATCTGCAACTGACCGGAAAGCTTGCGCTGGTTACCGGCTCGACGGCCGGAATCGGCTACGCGATCGCCGCGGCGCTGGCGGCTGAAGGCGCGCGGGTGATTGTCAACGGACGCACCGAAAAACGGGTTTCGGAGGCGCTGAGGAGACTGAACCGGCCGGCCGAAGGACTCGCGGCCGACCTGGGAACAGCCGAGGGCGCGCGCGAAGCGATTCGCCGTTTTCCCGAGGTCGACATTCTGGTGAACAACCTGGGAATTTACGAGGCGAAGCCGTTCGAGCAGATCACGGATGAAGACTGGCTGCGTCTTTTCGAGGTGAACGTGATGAGCGGCGTGCGGCTGAGCCGGCAGTATCTGCCGCGCATGAAGGAGCGCGGCTGGGGCCGCATCGTGTTCATCTCCAGCGAATCGGCGCTGCAAATTCCCGCGGAAATGATTCATTACGGGATGACCAAAACGGCGCAGCTGGCCGTTTCGCGCGGCCTCGCCGAGACGACCGTGGGAACCAAGGTCACCGTGAACACGCTGCTCGCGGGCCCGACGGCGTCGGAAGCGCTGGGCGGATTCGTTGCCGAAGTCGCCCGGCAACGCGGCGTGACCGCGGAAGAAGTGCAGCGCGAGTTTTTCGAAAAAGTCCGCCCGACCTCACTGCTCCAGCGCTTCGCGGCGCCGGAAGAAGTTGCCGCGATGGCTGCCTTCGTGTGCAGCCCCCTTTCGTCGGCGACCAACGGAGCCGCGTTGCGCTGCGACGGCGGCGTCGTCCGCGCCGTTGTTTGAACGGGCGTGTAAAAATGATCGCTTGCCCCGCACGATTCTGTTTATTTTCGGCACCCGGCCGGAAGCGATCAAGCTGGCGCCGCTGATCCGGCATTTGAATCGCACGCCGCAGCGATACTCGGTCAAGGTTTGCGTCACCGCGCAGCATCGCGCCATGCTCGACCAGGTTCTGGACGCGTTCGCAATTCGTCCCGATTTCGATCTCGACCTGATGACGCCCGGTCAGACGCTCTTCGAATCCACTTCCCGCATCATCGCCGGATTGGGGCGCGTGTTCGCCGGAGCCAAACCCGATCTGGCCATCGTGCAGGGCGACACCACCACCACCTTTTGCGGCGCGCTGGCGGCATTTTATTCGCGCGTTCCCGTGGCGCATGTCGAGGCCGGGCTGCGCACCGGCGATCTGGCGCAGCCGTTCCCGGAGGAACTGAATCGAGTGCTCACCTCGCGCATCGCCGCATTGCATTTCGCGCCCACTTCACGCGCCGCGGAAAATCTGGCGCGCGAAGGCGTCAGCAGCGGCGTCTCGGTGACCGGAAATACCGGCATCGATGCGGTTCTTTATATTCGCGATCGCCTGGAGCGCGGCGAGCTTTCCTCCAGCGGCGATTTCACCCGGCCCGGCAGGAAATTGATCCTGATCACCGCGCATCGCCGCGAAAACTTCGGCGAAGGATTCGAGCGAATCTGCGCCGCCCTGCGCCAGATCGCCGACCGCGAGGACGTGAACCTGGTTTATCCGGTGCATCCCAACCCGAACGTGCGCGCCGCGGCCGATCGGCTGAAGCATCCCAACATCACGCTGATCGAACCGCTCAGCTACGTGGATTTTGTCAACGTGATGCGGCGCGCGTATTTGATTCTCACCGATTCGGGCGGGATCCAGGAGGAGGGTCCGTCGCTCGCCAAGCCGATTCTGGTGCTGCGGGAAAAAACCGAACGGCCGGAAGCGGTGGAGGCGGGAACGGTCAAGCTGGTGGGCACCGATCCCGCGCGCATCGTCTCAGAGACGGCGCTGCTGCTCGAAAACCCCGGAGAATACGAGCGCAGGTCGCGCTGCCACAATCCTTATGGCGACGGCCACGCGAGCGAGCGGATCGAAGCCGCGCTGCGCCAGTGGCATAAGCCGCCAGGCTTGTGCTCGTGACGGCTCTTGCCGGCTCTTGATGGCTCTGCCGGCTTACGCCACAATCACCCCGCGGCATTCGCCGAATCCGATCCGCCGTGCGCCCTCGCGTTCCGCGCAGCCGCGCAGAATCACTTCATCGCCGTCTTCCAGAAATTTTCGCGATTCGCCGCCGGGCAGCGCCAGCGGCTCCGTGCCGCGCCACGTCAATTCCAAAAGACACCCGCGCTCCTCTTTCCCCGGACCCGAAATCGTTCCGCTGCCGACGAGATCGCCGGCGCGCAGGTTGCATCCGTTGCTCGCATGATGCGACACCATTTGCGCCAGCGTCCAGTACATCTGCTCAAATCGCGCGCGGCTCAAACGGACCGGCGCAATCCCCTCCGCCCGCATCTTCGCCGTCGAAAACCACACCTCGATCTGCAGCGCGATCCCGCCACGCTCGCGATCGCTTTCGCAATCTAAATACGGAAGCGGCGGCGGATCGCCCTCCGGACGCGGGAAACGCGGCGCGCGAAATGGCTCCAGCGCTTCCATGGTGACGATCCACGGCGAAATGGTCGTCGCGAAACTTTTAGCCAGAAACGGCCCCAGCGGCTGATATTCCCAGCGCTGGATATCGCGCGCCGACCAGTCATTCAACAGGCACACGCCGAAAATATGATCCTCGGCCTGCTCCATCGGGATCGGCTGTCCCAGTTCATTGCCGCGGCCGATGAAGCAGCCCAGTTCGCATTCGTAATCGAGCTGGCGCGACGGCGCAACCACCGGCGCGTTCGATCCCTCCTGCAGCTGGCCGCAGGGCCGGCGAACCGGCTCGCCGCTGGCAATAACCGACGACGCCCTCGCGTGATAGCCGATCGGCACATATTTATAATTCGGCAGCAGCGGATTGTCGGGGCGAAACATGCTGCCGACATTTTTCGCATGAAAAATCGAGGCGTAGAAATCGCTGAAGTCGCCGATCTGCGCCGGCAGCAGCAGCGTGCATTCGGCCATCGGAAAAAGCAGCGCACGAGGCGGATAAGGATTCGCGGCACGCAGCACGCGGCTCAATCTTAAACGCAGCTCGGCGGCGGCGGGGCGTCCGCGCTCCATCAGCGCGTTGAGCGACGAATAATCAGGCACGTCGAGAATCGAATCGCCGATGCCGACGCCGACGCGCGGCGCGGCGTGGCCGTGGCGAAAGACGCAGAAGGGCAAATTCTGAATGGGAAAATCGGTGTCGGGCGAGTTGGCGGATTCGACCCAGCTTGTCAGATCCGGATCATGCGTTTCATCGAGGGGCACAAATTGATTGTGCATCAGATAATGTGGGGCAGGCTCTCACAGGGTGCTGAAAAAAGGGGACGCGCGGCATGAATAACTTACAGGCGGGGGCAGAACCTGCCCCACTGGCTTTACTGCTCGATCTTCTTGAGTGGCTTGCTGCCTTTTGTCGTGGCGTTTTCATCGGCCGACGCTTTGCGCACGGTCACATCGCCGTGATCGGTGTGCAGCGTCACCGTCGCGCCGCCGCTCGAATACGCGATCGACGAACTGCGGCCTTCGTTATCGACGCGCAGCGGCGGGCCGAATTCGTTCGACGCTTCGCCATGCGACGTCGTCGCCGAGAGATCGAATTTCGCGTTCGGCGGCAGCGCCAGATCAATATTGCCGGATCGCGCCTGCGCCTCGATCCGCGCCACCGGCAATTGGACCGGATGCAGGGTGATATCGCCGCGCGTCACCGAAACGTCCAGCGAATTGGTGAAATCGCTCAGCGTCACGTCGCGCGAACGGGTGGTCACGGTCACCGGCCCTACCAGGTTCGATCCCTCTACGTCGCCGCGCGTCATCCGTAAATCACCGGGAAGTTTTTCCACGTTCAGAGTAGTGGTTTCGCCCTGGTAGCGAAGCGGCATGGCCAGGCTGCGAAATTCCAGCACTCCCGAATACGCTCCGCTGACCGTCACCTGGCCTTGCATGTCCTGAAGATCGACGTCGCTGCCGCGGCCTTTCAGCTCGAAGGCGCCTTTCACGCCGCTGGCGCGCACCACGTCGCTGCGGCGCAGGTCGATGCGGGTGTCGCCGCCGATATCCTGCAAGCGCACGCCGGCGTTGTCGGAAATAATGTCCACGCTTCCGTTGATGCCGTTGATGTCGAAATCGCCGTAGATGCCGTGCGCTTCGACGCTGGCGCCCTTGGGCACCGAGATTTCCATATCGGCGTCGAAGCGCACGCGCCCGCCGCTGACCTGTTCCTGATTGTTGCGGATGTGAACTTCGTTGTCGTCGCCGGTAATCTCAAAAGGAGCCTGCTGGTTGGCGTTGTCGGCTCCGTTCTGGTCCAGGCTGCGGATGGTGCGATGCCCGGTGACCTTCACTTCATTGGCGTCGGCGCCGGAGACGCGCGCGTTGCCGCGGAAATTTTCAATAATCACGCGCGGCGTGGCGCCCGTGGATTTTTCGCCGTTCAGCGGAAATTCATGGTTTTCGCCGAACATATCCAGGCCGCCGATGATCACGCCGTTGCGCGGCCACCACGAATTCCACCCGTGAACGGCGTGCAGGCTGGATCCGAAAACGCACAGAAAAATCGCCAGCGCCCATTCGCCGGGGGAGATGCCGAAGCGCGGCAGCGGGCGGTCGCTGATGGACCAGTACATCACTTCGCCCAGCCGCAGCGCTCCCCAGGCGATCAGCACGAAAGGCCAGTAGCGCGCGACGTAATCGAGCACCGGCAGCTCCGGATATAGGTTGCGCGCCAGAAACAGCGCGCCAATCGCGATCAGGATCAGCGGCGCGACAATGGAGGATCGTCTCATGGGTTCACAGTCCCGGAGCGTTCGGCGAGTTTAAAAATCCCGAACACGATCAGCAGCGCCGGCCAGGTGCGGCCGAAGCTGTACGATCCCATCTGGTCGATGGCCATAAGAATCCCCAGCAGGATCAGCATCACCGGCCCGCGCATCGCGCTTAATAAATTGCCGTTCATTGGTTCATTGCTCCGCAATTGGGAGGTGGGAACACCCACCACCCACTACCCATTCCCCGAATCCGCCATCCGCACGTACAGCATATACGCTCCCAGCGCGATCAGCGCCACCGGCCAATAGCGCAGCAACCGGTGCAAATCGAGCAGATCCAGATTGTCCAGCAAAAAAATCACGCCCAGCGCGATCAACACAATGGGAGCCACCGGAAACCGCTGCGCCCTTGCGCCGCGCACCGGAAGGATGCTCGAAAATTCGTCCACCGGCAATCCCTCGCGCCGCTTTTTCGCGGTGTGGTATGCCTCGAACGCCATGTAGAACCAGAAGCCGGAAAGCAGCAGACCCATCAACGGCTCCAATCCACTAGCCGCGTTATCGGAGAGAATGCTGATCATCAATCCGACAATCACGACGTGGATCAATCCCTTGGCGTATTGCCCGTTATAAATCGCGCCGACGCCGGGAATCAGACCCAGAATGAAAGCAATGCCCGGCGAAACCTCGGGATGAGGAATGGCGGGCGGAACTTTCGCGGTGTAGGGCGACGCTTCCGCGGCCGTTGGGACGGCCGCTGGTTCCACCGGCACGTGCTCGGCGCAATAGATGGTTCCGTGCGCCTGCCGCGCGTTCGCTTCATCCAATGGTTTGCCGCAGGCCCGGCAATAGCCGACAATATTGGGATTCGCGCTCATTTCTGATCCGCCGCCTTCGGTGGCGCGCCATTATTGGCGTCGGCCTGATCGGTCCAATCCTTCAGCTGCGTCTGAATTTCATAAACCACGCGCAGGTTTTCGTAATATTTCACCGTCCGCTCCCAAGTCCTCTGTGCCCGATCCTCAACCGCGGCCCACACCTTCACCGGATCCAGATCCGACGGCGTCAATTGCCGCGGCTCGATGCCGGCAAATCGTCCGAGCATGGCGAACGACAGAATCGTCATGGCGATGCTCATCGTGAATTTCGGCTGAAGCAGGCGCTCGCCCCAGCTTCCCAACAGCTTCCCGGCCGCGCGCCGCACCAGCGACGGTTTCACCGCCGCGCGGCTCGGCCCGTTGGTCATTTCAAACAGCAGCCGCGTCACCAGTTCCGGCGGAGCCTCCACCTCCGAAGCCCGCTCCATAAACGCGACCGCCGCGGCCGCATCGCGCGCCAGTTCACCGCACGCCGGGCACGCCGCCAGATGCTCCTCGATGGCAGACTTCTGCTCCCCGTGGATGGTCCCATCCACGTAGTCGGCAAGCAGAATTTCCAACTCGGAGCAAGTCATAAACAAGTGTCCGGTGGCCAGGGGCCAGTGGCCAGCCCAGACCAGGTTATTACTGGCCACTGACCCCTAACTACTGGCGTCTTTCTCATACCGCAACCCTGCGCTGCCGCAGCACGCGCGCCAACTCCGCGCGGCCGCGGTTCAATCTCGATTTCACCGTGCCTTCGGGCACGTTTAAAATATTCGCGATCTCGCGATAATCCAGTTCCTCCAGATCGCGCAGAATCACCGTCTCGCGCAATTCCGGAGATAATTTCTGCAAAGCTCCCTGCAGGATTTCGCTGGCTTCGCGTCCGGCGACTAATCCATCGGTCCGCGAGATCATCGCGGTTTTTTCCTCGAGCACCGGAAGCTGTTCCTCAATCGAATCGGTCGCGCGATCGAGTTTGGTGCGCCGGTAATGGTCGATCAGCAGATTGCGCGTCAGCCGTCCGAGCCACACCGTGAACGAACCCTCACCCGATCGAAAACTCTTGAGCGACCGGAACACGCGCAGGAAAACGTCCTGAGTCAAATCCTGCGCCTCTTGATCGGTTCCCGTGAAACGATAACAAATCGCATACACACGACGGCTGTGGACCCGGACCAAGTCCTCCCAAGCAGCCTCATCACCGGCGAGGCAGCGCCCCACTAGCTGTATGTCAGCGTCCAAAAATTGTCCCCGATCGCGGCTCCACGGCAGCACCGATACAACGCCAACCCTGACATGCGGGTAACCCGTCGTGTTAATCTGTCCAACTGTGGCCGTGGCCGCCATGTCCGTCTCCGCTCCCCAATTATTACTTGCCGATAATAATAACGAAGAACTGACATGAGAAGTTCGCCTTACATTCTAGCCGCGGGCGAGGCCCCCCGGCCACCCGGATCGGTAAAGTGCCGAAAAATACCGGCGGTCAACGTCTGAACAAAAAAAGGGTTTGAACAAAAAGAAAGCAACAATCGCGCTCGGCGCGGCCCTGGCAGCCGCGGCCATCGTCTTCGTCGTGTACCGCTGGCGCACTGCCGGATTCGACTGGAACGAGTTCGCCGCTGCTCTGCGCCAGGTCGATGCGTCGTGGCTGGCCCTGTCAATCATCCTGATTCTTGCCTCCTACGTTGGACGGGTGCTGCGCTGGGAAGTTATGATCCGGCCGATCCGCCGGGACGCATCCTTCTGGCGTATTTTCACCGCGACCGCGATCGGATTTACCGCCGTGGTCCTGTTTGGCCGTGCGGGCGAGCCGGTTCGCCCCTACCTTATCGCCAAGAATGAAAACGTCAGTTTTTCCAGTCAGATCGCGGCCTGGATCGTAGAGCGAATCCTGGATCTGCTGATGGTCCTGCTGATTTTCGGTATTGCCCTGACGCAAGTCTCTTCAAGCGCGATCCAGCCGGGGCCGCGATTCCGCGTGGTGCTCGAACTGGGCGGCTACACAGCCGGATTGACCGGCGCCGTGTGTTTAGCACTGCTGATCGGCTTACGCCAGTTCCGCGGCCGGGTCCGGCAGCGCCTGCTCGAAGGGCTCTCGTTTCTGCCGGAAAGAATCGTGGCGCGGATTCGCAAGGTGCTCGAATCGTTTGAGGAGGGGATGCAATCGACGCGCAGTTTCGGATTTACGCTGCTTCTGATCGCCTATACGATTGTCGAGTGGCTGGTGATCGCTTCGGCGTTCTTCTCTGTTTTCAAGGCTTTCCCTGCTACGTCGAGGTTCGGAGCGACGGATGTCGTGATAGTCCTTGGTTTCGTGGCGTTCGGCAGCGCGGTACAGATTCCGGGCGTGGGAGGCGGAATGCAGATCGCGGCGGTGCTGGTTTTGACCGAGTTTTTCGGTTTGGGAATTTCGGTGGCGAGCGGAATCGCGGTTGTTCTATGGATCATCTCCTTCGTGTCAATCGTCCCGTTAGGATTGACGTTTGCTTTTCATGAAGGAATCAAGTTCCGCAATTTGAGGCACATAGAAACCGACGGCGAGAGCGCGGCGAACCCGAAAGAGCCCAAGGCGGCTCAGGAACAATAAACGTGTGACTTGTCCGTTTTGCGGTCATAGAGAAGATCGGGTCATCGATTCGCGGGAAAGCAAGGAAGGCGACGTCATCCGCCGGCGCCGCGAATGCCTGAAATGCGAGCGTCGTTTTACCACCTACGAACGCAGCGACGAAATCCCCTACATGGTAGTCAAACGGGATGGAAGGAGGGAGAAATTCGACCGGCAGAAGATCCTGGAGGGTCTGCTCCGGGCCTGCCAGAAACGGCCGGTCGCCATGGCCAAACTGGCCGAGTTGGTGGACGAAGTGGAATCGCGTGTCGGCGACAGCGCCGAGCGTGAGATTTCCACAACCGCGATCGGGGAGTTGCTGATGGAACGGCTGGGGGTGCTCGATAAGGTCGCATATGTCCGTTTTGCCTCGGTTTACCGCGATTTTCAAGATGTCGAGGCGTTTTTGAATGAGCTGAAGGACCTGCTTCATAAGCGCGGCTGAAAGAGGGAAATCCTGTAACCCTCGGTCCTGGGAAACATCTTTTGAAATAGGGACTTAACAGAACGGTCGAACACTGATATACTGGGTGCCAGTGCCTGGACGGGCGAAGAAGGACGCGGTGTGTTTCTGAGATCCTCGGCTAAGTCATTGGGAACACAGTAGTACTGTGGAAATCAGACAGTACGGAGAGATTGCTACCCCGCTAGCGGCGTGGCTGTGGGGGAGGTGAACAGCAAGTGGATCATTTTGAGGATCAATTTCTAGGCGAAGGTCACGAGCCCCTCGGCATCCCATTCGATGAAGAGGGTGGATTTTTCCCGCCCGAGGAAGTCCACGATGGCGAGGACTTTGCCGCGGCCCATCCAGCCGAAGAGTCGATCTATACGGACGATCCGGTGCGCGTGTATCTGCGCGAGATGGGCGCCGTTCCGCTGCTGACCAGGGAAGGCGAAGTCAATCTGGCGCGCCGCATGGAGCGTGGCAAGTTGCGGATGCAGAAGGCGATCAGCCGCTCCGCGCTGGTGCAATTGCGCGCCGTTGAAATTTCCGAAGACATCCGCAGTGAAACCGAGGAGTTGGACGCCTTTGTCGATCTGGGCGACCTCGAAGAAGAAAGCGCGGCTTACAACAAGCGGCGCGCCGAAGTGAGAGAGGATCTCGGCGAGATCATCAACCTTCACAAGAAGTTGCTCCAGGTGAACGAGAAGCTGGCGGCGGTCCCGTTGAGCAATAAGAAGCTGCGGCGCAAATGGATGGGACGGCTGGCTCGGGCAAGGGTTCAGGTTGCACAGGGTATCCGCAAGATTCCGTTCTACTTGTCGCAGTGGAAGCAGTTTGCGAAAGAAATCGAGCGCGTAGTGGAGGAGCTGTCGCACCTCGAACAGGATCTGCGCAAGCTGGAGGGCAAAAAGAATCAGGCGGCGGAAGCGAAATCGCGGGAACTGAAGAAAGAAAGCCGCAAGCGCGAGCAGCTTGCCGGCGCGACGCTGCCCGAATTGCGGCACACGCTTTCCGTGATCCGCCACGGTGAGGTTGAAGCCGAGCGCGCCAAAAAGGATTTAGTCGAAGCGAATCTTAGACTTGTGGTTTCTGTCGCAAAGAAGTACGTGAACCGCGGCCTGCATCTTCTGGATCTGATTCAGGAAGGAAATATCGGTCTGATGCGCGCGGCGGACAAATTCGAATACCGGCGCGGGTACAAATTTTCGACCTACGCGACGTGGTGGATCCGCCAGGCGATCACGCGTGCGATTGCCGACCAGTCGCGCACCATCCGCATTCCGGTGCACATGAACGAGTCGATGAACAAGTTTCTGCGGGCCACGCGGGAACTGGAAAAAGAGCTGGGCCGCGCGCCGACCAACGACGAGATTTCGCGGCGGATGGATATTCCGGTCGAAAAGGTGCAGAAACTTAAAACCATTTCGCGCGATCCTGTTTCGCTCGAAACTCCGGTGGGGCGCGACGGCGAATCGGCGTTGGGCGATCTGATTGAAGACCGCTGGGTGGGCTCGCCGGTGGACGCGGTGATTGACACCAACGTCCGTGACGAGACGGCGAACATTCTGAAAACCCTTTCTCCCAAAGAAGAGAAAGTGATCCGGTTGCGCTTCGGCATCGGCTGCGAGCGCGAGCACACGCTCGAAGAGATCGGCCAGGAGTTCGACGTGACGCGGGAGCGCATCCGCCAGATTGAAGCGAAGGCGCTGCGGCAATTGAGATCGCCCGAGCGCGCGCGGCATCTGCGGGCGTTGCTCGCGGCGCGATAATGCAGGCGCTGGCTTTCTGGAAAGCCGTGGCGCACGATCAATCCAATTTTTTAGAACGTTTAATCACCCTGCTCGAGGAACATGCGATTCGTTATTGCGTGATCGGCGGCCAGGGCGTGAACGCATACGCGGAGCCGCTGGTCAGCCTGGATCTGGATCTGGTGGTAGCCGTCGGCCAGCTTCCAGAAGTTGAGCGGCTGCTCGCTCAGGAATTTCGACTGGAGCGATTTCCGCATAGCCTGAACCTTTCCGCGCCTGGCTCGCAGTTACGCGTACAGATCCAGACCGATCCGCGATATTTCGATTTTCCGGAGCGATCGTCGCCCGCGGATGTGCTGGGGGTGAAGCTGCCGGTCGCTTCGATTCAAGACGTTCTCGATGGGAAAATCTGGGCCGCGCTCGATCCGGGGCGGCGGGCCAGCAAGCGGCATAAAGATTTGCTCGATATTGAACGGTTGATCGAATCCCGTCCGGAGTTGCGCGCGCGCGTTCCGGTGGAAATTCTTAGCCGGCTGTTGTGAAGTGCGGATTATTTGGTTCGGACGGACCAGCTGAGCAGCTGAGATGGTGGATCGAGTCACGGCTGCGGGGTTCGAGCGGGCGAGGGATGTTCAGGGCGATGTCTATTACGTCTTCCCGGGTCACCTCCTGCATCTTTACGCCGACGCCTCCTGGCACAGCGAAGAGGCCAACCCAGACTCGACGCTTGAGCAATAAATTCCATCCAAGTTGCTTATTCCGCAGCTCTATTGTAGGCGATAGATTTTCTGGACCAGCTCGATAATCGCCTTGGGCACCAGCTCCTCCCAGCGCTCTCCCGCCGCCATGCGGCGGCGTACTTCGCTCGAAGAGACGTGGTCCAGGTTCGAGGCGAGCGGCAATGGATGCACGCGATGCGCGTGATCGGGCAGCGGATCGAGCTCGCCCTGGCGGGCGGCTACCAGAAGTTGAAACTCTTTCAAAATGCGATCGATTGCGCCCGCTTCGCCGTAATCCCAGTGGAGGATTCGCTCGGCGGCGTCGCGGCCGCAGATGAAATAGATCTCGGCCGCCGGGAGGCGCGTCTGCAACTCGCGCGCGATATCGATGAACAGACCCCCGGCGGCCACTTCGACGCGGTATCGTCCGCTTGCGCGGCGCAGCATTTCGATCCGCTCGTCGAGCGCGGCGCCGTGAAATTGTTTGTGCGGATAGGAGCGCGGCACCACGCACACCACTTCGTCGACCACCGAAAGCGCGGCCTCGGCAAGCGCCAGATGAGCGTTGGTGACCGGATTGAACGCGCCGGCTAAAATTCCCAGCTTCACACCCAAGCTCACCGCAGGCGCCGCACCGCGTGGATCAAATGACCCGACGGGTCATAGGCGCCGGCATAATGACCGTCGATCAGCAGCAGCGTGAACCCGTGCCTGGGATAGGCCAGGCGGCGATACTGTTTTCCATTGGCGAGGTGCGTGGCATCGTGAGCGGGCAGGCCCAGGCGCGCGACGATCGAATCGTAATCGTCATGGGAGCTGAACGGCGGCGCGACGCGCGTTGAAAAACTCAGCACGGCGACGCAGGCGAGCAGCGCCGCGGCGACGGCTCCCAGCAGCCAGCGCGAGCGGGGCGCCGGCTCGACGCGAATGCCCACCACGTCGGCGGGTTGCGCGCGGCGGAGCGTGGGGCCGGACGAATCGTTGACCGCGCGCGGCATTTCGATGACGCGCCGCACGTGCGGAACGACGGCGCCCGCGTTGAATTCCAGTTCTTTCACCAGGCCCACGATGACCACCGGCTCACCGATGGTAGAAACTTCGCCGATGAAACGTCGCGGGATGAGCAGGTCTTCAAGCGTCCGGGTGTTGACCACGTGAATCTCGCTCGCGGTGGCGCGGCGAAAGCTCCACTGATTGTGCTCGATTCCGAGGATCGGCGGATAAAAAGAGAAATGGCGCGAACCCAACTGGTCGAGCGGAGTGGGCAGCGGGACAGACACCTTGCCTTCATTGTAATGGGAAGCGGGAAGTGGGTAGTGGGGCGTTAAAAACGTGCCGCGCGGGGTCGTAACGGTCAATTCCTCGGCGATGGCCTTGCAGCGCGTACCAGCTCCGCCTTTGTTGATTCACGGTTCGCCCCCGCCAATGACTGGCGGGGCTGTAGCGCGCATGGCGGGGGCTCTCCCATCTTCACGAGCAACGCGGATTTCAGGCGCTGCCCTCTCGCGCATAGAATGAAAGAGGGTGAGGCTAGCTGCTCTTTTCGCGCTGTGCGCCGCGGTTCAGGCGCAATCGCCGGTGAAGGTCGAATACGCGTGCCCGCCCCAGGATATCGATGCGTTCGGTTTATCGTGCTCGGCTGACGAACCGTGCCAAGTCTTTCTGGAATTGTCGTCGATTGAGCCGGTGGGCGCGAAAATCTTCGTCGCCGGCGATCTGCACACCGAATCGACCACGCTGTACGGTGTGCTGCTGGCCAGCGAAGACGGCGGCAAAACGTGGGCCGAGCCAATCAAACGGGTACGCGCGGCGGCGCTCGAACAACTTCAGTTTGTCGATCTGGCCAAAGGCTTCCTCAGCGGGCAGGCGATCGAGCCGCTGCCGCGCGATCCGTTTCTGCTGATCACCGACGATGGCGGAAAAACGTGGCGGCAAAAAATGATTTTCGACGATTCGCGTTTCGGCTCCGTCGGGCAATTCTGGTTCGATTCGCCGACATCGGGCCAACTGGTTCTCGATCACGATGTAGACGGCCACCTGACGCACGACGTTTATCAAACCAACACGGGCGGCGAAGGCTGGGAACTGGAGCAATCGACCCGGCAGACGGTGACGCTCAAAGTCCGCAAGGATCCGGATTGGCGGCTGCATGCGGACGGGACCAATTATTACGCGCAGCGGCGCGGGGGGAAGGGATGGCAGACCGTGGCGGCTTTTGCGATCCAGGCAGCGGAGTGCCGGTGAGCGGCACAGCGGGATTGCCGCTTTCCTTACCGTACAATGTGTAGGTGTTTCGCGGTCGTTGCTTCAGCCGGCTTTTTGTTTTGACCTGGTTTCCCCTGTTGGCGCAAGTGCCACCGCTGCTGCGCGACCAAGCGGTCGATGGCCGGCTCGGGGCAGGACAAACGAATCAGTTCTTCATCCAGATCGAGCGAAACGATTTCGTGCGCCTTGTGGTTGGCGGCCAGGGCGGGCTGTTCAGCCTGCGGCTTGATGATCCGCAGGGAAAGCTGATCCTGGAGCAGACGCGCAGCGGAGGCGTTCGCGATCCGATTCTGTGGGCGCTGGTTCTGGATGCGCCCGGGCCGTATCGGCTCGAAGTCATCTCCCGCGAGACCGGCGGCGGCGCGCGCCCTTTCCATCTCGCGTTGCTGGAGCAGCGGGCGGCTGACGATCGCGACCGCTTGCGCGCCGCGGCAAGCTCGGCGCTGCTGCGCGGCGAGGAACTGGAACAGCAGGGACACGGCGATCCGGTCCCGCTGTTCGAGCAAGCCAGGCAGCTCTCTGAGCGAGCCGGCGATGCTTCCCTCGAAGGCGAAGCGCTGTTCCATCTGGGACAGGCTCAATTTAGCGCCGGTCATCCGGCGGAAGCCGAGTCCGCCTTCGAGCGGGCCATCGAACAGTGGCGCAGCGCCGGCGACCGCGACGATGAAGCTCGCGCGCAGCGAGGACTGGGAAAGGCGTACGGCGATACGCAGCAATCGGTCAAAGCAAGCGAAGTGCTGAACCGGGCGTTGGCAATCTCGGGGAGTAGCGCGGATGCGGCCGGGCAAGCGGAAGCGCTGTGCGAACTCGGATCGGTTGCCGGCGCCCGCAGTGATTACGCGAAGGCAGGAACGCTGTTCACGCGCGCGCTCTCGCTCGCACGTCAAGCTGCCGACCGTCGCACCGAGGCCGACGCGTTGAATATGCTGGGCGTTCTCGATCAGAACACCGGTCAGGACGCAGAGGCGCTGGCGAATTATGAGGCCGCGCTGGCGCTTCGCCGCGCCATATCGGACCGCGCGGGGGTGGCGCAGAGTGCGACGAACCTCGGCGTATTTCACCGCAATCTTGGCGAGGCTCGTGCAGCCGTCGGTTATTACGAGGAAGGGCTGGCCATCCGGCGGCAGATCGGAAACGCGCAGGGCCTCGCGGTCACGCTCGAGAATCTGGCGGTGGCGCAGGCGGATTTGGGGAATTTCGAGCAATCGCTGGCGCTCTCGCGCGAAGCGGCCGATCTGTTTCATTCCAGCCGCGGCCAGCGCGGTGAGACCTTTGCGCTGATCAATCTCGGCGACGATTATAGCCGCATGGGCGAAGCCGAGCAGGCGCTCGAACATTACACCCGCGCGCGAGAAATCGCGCAAACGACCGGGGACCGCCGGGCACAGGCCATCGTGCTTTTAAGCATCGGCTCGGTCTACGCTGCGCGCCAGCAACTCGACCCGGCCCGCGCCGCCGACTCGGAAGCGTTGGCCATCAGCCGTGCGACCGGCGATCAGCGCGAACTGGCGCAGGCGCTGTTCGCCCTGGCCGAAACCGCGCTCGCGCGCGGCGACGTTTCCGCCGCAATCGTCCAGGGCAGGGGTGCTCTGGACGCGATTCGCGCGCTCGACGATCGCCGTGGCGAAGCGCGCGCGCTTTCCTTCCTGGGCGGCGTTCTGCTCGATTCCAACCGCGCGGAAGCCGTCGGAATGCTGCGCCAGGCTTTGGAAATTCAAAAAGACATCGTCGATCCCGATCAGGAGGCGGTCACGTACAGCCGTCTGGCGCGCGCGGCCAGGCAGGCCGGCGATTGGGCCGCGGCGCGGGAGCGTTCTCTCACCGCACTGGATCTGCTCGAGTCCGTGCGCCGTAACGCTCCGCCGGAGGGGCCGCGCATTTCCTTCCAGGCGGCCAAACAACCTTTTTATCAGCAGGCGATCGACATCCTGATGGCTCTCGAACGGCAGGATCCAAAGGGCGGCTTCGCGGCGCAGGCCCTGGAGGTGAGCGAACGGGCGCGCGCCCGCGCTTTGCTCGACCAGCTCGCCCAAAGCCGGGTAGTCTTGGGCGCGAAAGTCGATCCGGCGCTTGCAGCAGAAGCCAGTCATACACTGGAACTGGTGGATGCCAAGGCAGCGCGTCTCACGCGATTGCTCGGCAGCCGTCACACGCCGGAGCAGGCCCGCCAGGCTCGCGGCCAGCTTGACGAACTGGAGTCGCATTACCAGGAAATACGCGCCGAGATCCGCCGCGGTTGCCCGCAGTGCTCGGAATGGACGGATCCGCAACCGCTTTCGCTCGCCCGGATCCAGCGGCAGATTCTGGATGACCATAGCATCCTTCTCGAATACGCCTTGGGCCAGGACCGCGGCTATCTGTGGGCAGTGACCAAAACGTCGCTGCGCACGTATGAGCTTCCCGCACGGAGCGAGCTCGAAAAACTGGTGCGGGAGCTGCGCGCGGCCATCGTCGAACCGGCGCGCGCGACCGGGCAGGAAACGGCGGACGCAAGACGTCTGCGGATTGCCGGTTCCCAGCGCGATTTTGAGCGAACCGCCGCGGTTCTGGCGCACGTGCTGGTGCCAGCTTCACCGGAGCTGACAGGAAAACGAATTCTGATAGCGGCGGACGGCATCCTGAACTCGGTGCCGTTTGCGGCGCTGCTGCCGCGCGGCGCCGAACCCGTGGTGCTTCCTTCGATCTCCGTGCTCGGCTTTTTGCGGGACCGGCAAAAAGGCGCGCCGTCCCGGTTTGCGATCACGGTGTTCGCCGATCCGGTTTACCCGGCCGGCAGCACCGAGTTCCCGCGCCTGCGGCTCTCGCGCGAGGAAGCTCTGCGGATCACGGCGTTGACGCCGGGAAAGAAAACCGTGGTGCTGGGCGCCGACGCGACCCGCGCCAGCGTCGAGGATCCGAATCTGGCGCGCTCCTCCATCGTCCACTTTGCGGCGCACGCCTGGATCGATGAGCAGCGGCCCGAACTTTCCGGGATCGCGCTATCGGATGGGGTGCTCCGGCTGAATGATATTTACCAGTTGTCGCTCCATGCGCGCCTGGTGGTGCTGAGCGCCTGCCGCACCGCATTGGGCAAAGCGGCGGACGGCGAAGGCCCGATCAGCCTGGCTCGCGCGTTTCTCTATGCGGGAGCTTCGGGCGTGGTGGCCAGCTTATGGGACGTCGACGACCGGGCTACGGAAGTCTTCATGACTCACTTTTATGACGGCCTGTTCCGGCGAAATCTGCCGGCGGCCGGCGCGCTCGATTTCGCGCGGGACTTCATGCGCTCCAACCCGGCATGGCGCCATCCTTATTATTGGGCGGGTTTTGTGCTGGTCGGCGACTCTCCGCGCTTCGTATCGGCGAGCACGCGGCACGGGTAAGATCCCAGTAATTCCCGCGCGCCGCCGCCGGTGCCGCCTCCGATTCCATAGAGCAGGAATTCGTAGCTACCGGGCGTGATCAGATTTGCCGGCAGCCACAGCACGACCGCGCCGTGGGTGTCCCGCGCAAGGCCCGTCTGCGTCCAGACGCGTCCGCGGCCCTGCGCTTCAATCTCGATCGCGTAACTCGCGTAAACTTCATCGGTCAATAGTTGGACCTGCACCAAATCTCTTCCCGCCGGCAGTACGACCTCAGGGATCGTTTCTGCGCCGCGCACTAACTGCGGATGCAGCAGCAGCGTAGCCACTCCGGGCGTTTGAAGCGAAGTTTCGACCGGCACCCGCGCCCGAAGTTCGCGGTGCGCCTGAACATCATTAAATCCGAGCCAGGCGATAGCGCCGATACTCGCCGCGCTGGCCAGAGCCGGCAGCCAGCGCGAGTACGCAAAACGGCGCTCGCGCGCCGCGCCGGCAGGAACGTGTGTGTCACGCTGCGCCAGGGCTCGCGCCAGCCGCAGTTTGACGCGAGTGCGCGGAGAATCGAGCAGTCTTTCTTCGACACGCCGCTGCTCCTCGCCGTCCAGTTCGCCGCGCGCGTATTCGTCCAGCAAATCGTTGAGCGAATCCTGCAACCGGTCGTAGGCTTCGTCCTGTTCGAAGAATTCCTCTTCAACCTCACGCCGCTGCGCTTCGGACATGTTTCCCAACAGGAAGGATCGCATCTGTTCTTCTGTCACAGTGTACTCCTCCCATCGGGCGAGGGATTGCGGAGGCAGCGCCGCAGGCATTTTTCGAGGGTGCCGCGTAAACGCAGCACGCGATTGCGAAGCGCGGCGGGCTGCGTTTGAAGTTCCTGCATCAATCGCTTCCGCTGATCGATCCGGGCCCGGCGATCGCCGGAATAATAGGTGAGCAGCAGAGCGTTGCTCTCCGGAGGGAGCTTGGCGAGGCAGTGGTCCAGACAATGCAGCGCCGACTCTTTTTCACCGCGAGGCGCGGTTGCCGAGATCCGCGCAAATTCCCGGAGCTTGCGTTCCCGCTGGATCTGCTTCTGCCGCGTTTCGGCCGCCACCAGCCGCGCCACACCTAACGAATACGCCCCGATCCGCTCGATCCGCTGACCTTCGTTGAGGCGCCGCGCCACGCGATTCAGAACCTCATCGGCGAGATCCTCGGCGGACCAGCATCGCTCGAAGTCGAAGTAGCTGACCAGCTTGTCCCGCAGCCGCAGATAGGCTTTGCCGGCTTCGAGCGGTTCGGGATGAAAAAACCGTAGAAGTTCGTCAAATGCCTCCCGTGTCAGCGGCGAGCCGAACGGGCTGTGGCCAGTTTCCATAACAACAGCGATTTTTCCATCATAAACCCGCGGCCATAGCCCATCTACCTTACGTATTTTCGAAAGATACCAACTCTCTGGTATGGGGATGAGATTGCTGTAAAGATATAAAAGGACGAGTACAGGTGAGTTCCGAGGGGGTGGCGATGTTCCTTAAGGAGCTGTCACTGATTATTGCGGCGGGTTTGGCGGTCTCGTCGCCGGCGCAGACTGTTCTTCCGCAAAATCCTGCAAGCGCGCCGGTGCCGAGCGATCCGCTCGAGATCGTCACCGGACCGGTTCAAGTGGCCGATACACCGGAAAGCCGCAAGGCCGCTCTGGATCTTCTGGCCCGCGCGCGCGGCAATTATGCGCTTCGCAACACCACGCGCGGCTATGATTTGAAAGTCAGTTTCACGGTTACCTCCGGAGGTGAGACGCAGTACGACGGCGCCTGGCAGATGGAGGAGATTTTTGTTCCCCACCAAGGCCTGCGGTGGACGGCACAAGCCGCGGCCGGTTACACCACCACGCGGATCGCCGCAAACAAGCATTTTTACGCGGAAGGCACTACCAACACGATTCCCTTGCGGCTGCACGACGCGCGAGCCGCTTTATTCGGTCCGATCGCGACGCCGCGCTATGCCGGCCGCGATCTGATCCGCACTTCCGCTGCGACTCTCGACGGCCACAGCGTGACTTGCGTGTTGCTTTCGGGCGCCCGAAATCCCGCCACACCGACCCCCGGCCGGCGTTGGCTCGAAAGCGAAGAATGTATCGATCCGCAATCCGGATTGCTGCTGCTTCATTCACTCGCCCCCGGCGATTACCAGACCTACGATTACGCGAACGGCCCCAGTTTAGGTAATTACCGGCTCCCGAAGAAGATCGTCGAGACCGAAGGCGGCAAAACGGTGATGGTGCTTCAGGTGGACAGCCTGACGGGGTTGGACACCTCCGATCCCGAGCTGTTCAAGCCCACCGAAGCCATGACGTCGGGTGAGCCTGGGGTGGTGTTAGGTGAGGCTCGGAAGATGTCCTTTTTTGCAAACTCAAGTCCGATTCCGAACGGCGCCGCCGTCGATTCGGTGTGCGTTTTTGGCCTGATCACGCCGTCCGGACAACTGGTGGAGGCGCACTCCTTACAGCCGTCCGATCCGCACAGCAGTGAGGCCGTCGCATTAGCGAAGCATGTAAAACTAGCGGCTCCGGTTACGGTTAGCGCGCGGCCGGAGCAACAGTTCGGGTTTGTGATCGAAAAATTCGTTTCGCCGGCAGGGGGGCAGCCATGAGCCGAAAACGCGAGGCGAAGGACAATCTGGATCTCCGCCTGGAGGATTATTTCAACGACCTGCGCGCGTCGCGCCAGGGCCGCAAACACAGTGTTGCAAACTGGCAGGCTTATGCCGCGATCAGCGGTTCGGCCGTGGCCATGATGACGGGCGCAACTCTTCCGCTGCTCGCTTCGAGCGTTCCGAATCTCGCGCCGGACCCGGCGGCAAGCGCCCGTACCGCGCAAAGCATCGTCAATGCCAACCATGTCGCGTTTCTGAACCTCACGCGCTTTGCGGGGATCAAACCTGCCGTGGCGCAAGGTCAGGCGCCGGCGATTTCCAGCGGCGGAATTGTTCCCATTTTTAGCAAGTCACCCACCATTCAGCCGGGCGAGTGGGTCTCGATTTACGGAACCAATCTCGCCGTGCAAACCGCGACCTGGAATGGCGATTTTCCTACTTCTCTCGGCGGGACGACGGTCCAGATCAATGGCAAGCTTGCGTACCTGATGTACGTGAGCCCGGGATTGATCAATTTGCAGGTACCCGATGATCCCGCGACCGGAACGGTCTCCGTCGTGGTGACGACGGGCGCGGGCACTGCCAGCTCCACGGTGATCATGCTCCAGGCTGCGCCTTCCTTCACCTTGCTCGACTCAAAACACATCGCCGGGATCATTCTGCGGCCCAACGGCACCGGCGCTTACGGCAACGGCGGCTATGACATTCTGGGACCAACCGGCAACAATCTTGGATACAGCACGGTCGCCGCGCGAGCCGGCGATACCGTGGCGCTTTTCGCGGTGGGATTCGGCCCCACCACTCCCGCGGTTCCGGCGGGCACTCGTTTTTCCGGGGCCGCGCCGATTAACTTTGACCTGAGCCTTACCATCGGCAAGACCCGGATCACGCCGACGTTTGCCGGACTTTCGGGCGCGGGCCTGTACCAGATCAATTTCATCGTTCCGGAGGGCCTCGGCGCGGGCGACCTCCCCATTCAAGCGGTCGTCGGCGGAGTGGCAACCCAACCCGGTCTTTGTTTCCCGCTGCGCTGGCATTATGGCCGGCCGCCGATCGGCGGGACTGGAGGAACCGGGTTCATTCCGGGGACCTACTTCGTCACCAGTGGAATCGGTTCGTTTGGCGGGCCGGGAGGCGGGACCGGCGGCGGCCCTGGAGGCGGGACCGGTGGCGGCCCGGGAGGCGGAACGGGCGGTACTGGTGGCACGGGAGGTGGCGGCACGGGAGGCGGCGGCACGGGAGGCGGCGGCACCGGAGGCGGCGGATCGGGTGGCGGAGGGGGATCGGGTGGCGGCGGTGGCTCAGGCGGGTCGATTCGCGCTCCGGGCGGCAAACCCTATCGTCCGCGAATAAAATTTCCGCAGAGCCGATGACGCCGCCAAAAATTCTTCTCATCGGCTGGGATGCCGCGGATTGGAAGGTCATCCATCCGCTGATCGATGCCGGCAAAATGCCGCATCTTCGCCGTTTCCTCGAAAACGGTGCGAGCGGGCCAATTGCGACCATCCATCCGGCGTTCTCGCCGATGCTGTGGACCTCCATCGCCACCGGAAAACGTCCCTTCAAGCACGGAATCCTCGGATTCTCCGAACCGGCCGCCAATGGCCGCGGCGCGCAGCCGATCACGAACCTGTCGCGCAAGTCCAAAGCGCTATGGAACATTCTGAGTCAGAACGATCTGCGCAGCATCGTCGTCGGATGGTGGCCGAGCCATCCGGCGGAGCCGATCCGCGGCGTCATGGTTTCCGATCGCTACCATCGCGCCCACGGCCCGCTTAATCAAAGCTGGCCGCTTCCTGCCGGCGCCATTCATCCGCGTGAATTCGCGCAATCCCTGGCCGGCCGGCGTGTTCATCCCGATCACCTGACGCCGGAAATGGTCGAGCGGTTCATCCCCCGCGCCAGGGAAATCGATCAGGATCAGGACAACCGGCTCGCTGGCCTTTTGCGAACGCTAGCCGAGTGCATGACCATCCAGTCCACCGCCGCGTGGTTGATCGAGCATCAGCCGTGGGATTTCTTTGCTGTCTATTTCGACTCGATCGACCATTTCAGCCACGCGTTCATGCGATACCATCCGCCGCGCCAATCCTGGATCGGAGAACGCGATTTCGACTTGTATCGGAACGTCGTCTCCATGGCGTATCAGTTGCATGACGAGATGCTCGGCGAGCTGCTTGAAAAAGCCGGCGGCGATGCCACGGTGATTCTGATGTCGGATCACGGTTTTCATCCCGATCATCTGCGTCCCAGCTCGATTCCCGGCTTTCCCGCCGGACCCGCGGTGGAGCATCGCGATTTCGGCATCTTCGCCATCCGCGGGCCGGGCATCCGGAAAAATGAGAAAATCAGCGGCGCGTCCATTCTGGACATCGCCCCGACTATCCTGACGCTTTACGGACTGCCCGCCGGCGAAGACATGGATGGCAAGGTGATTTCGCGCGCCTTTGTCGAAAGACCCCGCATCGCTTTTGTTCCAAGCTGGGAAGAAATCGCCGGCGATGATGGACGCCATCCGCCGGAAACCCGCGTGGATGCGGTGGCTGCGCGTGAAATGCTGGAACAGATGATCGCGCTCGGCTATATCGAACGGCCGGCGAAGAATCGCAGGACCGCGGCCGAACAGACGGTGCGCGAGCTGCGCGGCAATCTGGCCTGCGTCTATCAGGACGCCGGCCGGCATCGGGATGCGCTGGAAATTCTGAATCAGCTCCATGAGACTTATCCCGAGGAGCTGCGGTTCGCGGTGTGGCGTTTCGTTTCCTGTCAGGCGCTGGGCCTGCACGAAGAGATGCGGCGGATTGTCGATGGACTTGAATCGCGGCAGGAGCCGCTCGTTGTCGCGTATCTCAGGGCGCAACTCCTGGCCGCCGACAAGCGCGATGCGGATGCCGTCGCCATGTTCGAAGAGATTGCGAGGGACCAGGCGCCCTCGCCCGAGCTGCTTTCCCAAACCGGCGATCTGTATCTTCGTCTGCGCCGCCAGCAAGATGCGCAGCGTGTTTACGACCAAGCGCTGGAGATCGATCCCGACCACACGCGCGCGCATCTGGGTCTGTGCCGGCTCGCCCTGAGAAAGAGAAAATTCCGCGCGGCGGCAAATTTGGCTCTCGATGCTCTGAACCGGATTCATCACGATCCGCTGGCTCACTTCCTGTTGGCTCGGGCTCTTTCCGGAATGAAGCAGTATGAGCAGGCCGCTGAAGCTTTGCGCGCGGCCATCTCCTGCAATCCGAATTTTCCGGAAGCGCACCTGCGGCTGGCCCGGCTCTTGGAGAAACACCTCGGCGACCCCGAATCCGCGCGCGAGCATCAGCGCCTGGTTGGTGGAATGAAAGAGCGGCCGTCCGGCGACGTTCAGCTGCCGAAAATCACGACCGCAGTTCGCGCGGCTCCGCGGCAGCAGGCCGCGCCATGCGAATCGTTAATTATCGTGACCGGTCTGCCACGCTCCGGCACCTCACTGGTGATGCAGATGCTCGAAGCCGGCGGAATCCCCATCCTCGCCGACGATTCGCGCCGCGCCGATGAAAATAATCCGCGCGGCTATTTCGAGTTTGAGCCGGTAAAAAAGCTATTCCGTGATTCAAGCTGGCTGCTGGAGGTTCGCGGAAAAGCGGTAAAGATCGTTGCGCCGTTGTTGCCGGCGTTGCCCCACACAATCGCCTGCCGGGTAATTTTTTGCGAGCGCGATCTGGACGAAATCCTCGATTCGCAGGAAAGCATGCTGCGCGGTCCCGATGGGCCGGTTGTTGCTGGCATGGCTCGCCGGCGAAGGTTGAAGGAGGAGTACACGCGAATTCTGAATCGCGGGAAAGCTCTGCTCCTGCGGCGCCCGGCGACACGAGTCCTGACGATCGATTACCGGGACGCAGTCTCCAACCCGATTCTCACGGCCCGTGAGATCGACAATTTTCTGGGCGGAGAAACCGACCTGGTCAAGATGGCCACCGTAATCGACCCCAGGCTCTATCGCAACCGATCGGTGGAACCATCGGAATCTCGCCCTTGAGGCGCAAAGAAAAGGCGTATCCGGGCCTGCGTGGAGTTGAAACCGCACAGGCCCGGCCACGAGAGCACCTCGATTATCGGCGAATGTTGCTCTCCCAATACGGATTCACACCGTAGTAGCTGTAGATTCGACTGCCCCAGCTCTGGTCGGACATATCGGGCCAGTTGCTCTTATCGAATCCCGGTGCTTTTTCAAGAGTCGCCTTATCCACGTTGAGGACGAAGCGTTTATTTTCCTCATCGACGGCCAGGCGTGCCCACGGAATCGCGAAGAGTTTGTCACCCATCCCCAAGAAGCCGCCGAAGGACAGCACAGCATAGGCCACTCGGCCTAATGGTATATCGATCATGATTTCGTTGATCTTGCCGAGGTCTTCCCCTTTCGCATTGACGACCTTGTCGCCCGCCAATGTAGATGCACTCAGCACACGCCGATACTGCTTGCCCGATGTGGTAGCCGGGTGCTCCGCGATACTCGAACCTTTGTAATCCGCCATCTTTCTGATCTCCTTTTCAATCAAAAGTTTGACGTTAGCCCCGCAGGTTAGACGATCGCGTCGTGCTCCGTGTTTCTCCGTTGGATCAGCGCATCTCGCTCCTTTTTTTAAAGACCGCTATGCCAGTTGCACCGTAACCGTGGCCACGGACATCGGCGGCAGCGTAATCCTGATCGCTTCCCGCTCGGCCGAGACTTCATGCGGTTGGAGTTGCAGACGGTTCGGCTGGTCGAAGCTGTTGCAGGCGTTCATGTCGGAATCGTGCAGGATCAGCGCGCTGGCCTGCCTGGCAGTGATGCCGCGCAGGGCGCAGTCGACATCCATGTCGATGTCGTGCCGCGGATTGACGAAGGTGGCGATGAGCGTCGATCCACGAAGGGAGGCGGACAACGACAGATCGGGCGGGTTCTGCGGCGGGAGCGCGGCGCCTCCGCGTCCGCCGTAAACGACCGGTGTCGGGCCGGGTTCGACTCGTACGGCCGTATTTCCGCGATGCGGTTTGAACAGCATGAAGGCCCAGTAGGTGGCCGTGCGAATCGCGGTCTTTCCTTCGGGACCGTCGGTGAGAATGACGGATTGGAGAACATTCACCATCTGCGCGATGTTGCACATGTACAGCTTGTCCGCCTGGCGATTAAAAATGTTGAGGCCCAGTGCGGCGGCCACGGCGCTGCGAACGGTGGATTGTTGCCACAAGGCGCGATCCGGTCCCTGCCGCGGGATCTCGTCCCAAACGCCCCACTCATCGAGAAACAGCCCGGTCTTGCGGCCGGGATCGTAGCCATCGAGCAACGCGCGCTGGTGGATAATCGCGGCTTCGACGCGTGGGAAAGTATCAAACTGCTGGTAGGCGGCTTGCGGCGTGAACCCGGTGGGCGGCAAACTGCCGCGTTCGTAGAAATGCATCGAATAGCCGTCGGGCAGGCGATTCCCGAGCCCGTCCAGAAAGCCGCGGGTCCAGTTGGCGTCATCATTGCTCGGGCCGCATCCGACCAGAAAAGGAGTGGTGTCGCCGAAGCGCCGGGCGAAGGTCGAGAAGCGGCGATATTCGTCGGCCGCGCCTTCCGGCCGAAAGTGGCCGCCGCAGCCCCACAGTTCATTGCCCACGCCCCAATAGCGCACCTTAAAAGGTTCGGGCGAGCCATTGGCGGCGCGCTCATCCGAGAGCGTGCTGCCCGAGGGGAAATTGCAATACTCCATCCAATCGCGCATTTCCTGCGGCGATCCGGTTCCGACGTTGGCGGAAAAATACGGCTCGGCGCCGATCAGCCGGCAAAAGCCGACGAATTCATGCGTGCCGAAGCTGTTGTCCTCGACGTAACCGCCCCAGTTGATATTGACGTGCTTCGGCCGCTTCGCCGCGGGTCCGATTCCGTCGCGCCAATGATAATCATCGGCGTAGCAGCCGCCGGGCCAGCGCAGCACCGGGACGCCGAGTTCTTTGAGATAGCCCACCAGGTCCTTGCGATAACCGTTGATGTTCGGGATCGGGGATTGAGGACCAACCCAGATTCCGCCGTAGCAGCACGAACCCAGGTGCTCGGAAAAATGGCCGTGAAATTCCGGCCGGACCACGCCGATTTCCTGATCCGCGTGAATGACGGCTTTTCGATTGCTGCCGGGCGCGGCGAAAACGCCTCGCGGAAGTAAGGCAAGCGACAGGGCCCCACAGGTACGAGTGAACTGGCGGCGGGTTTGTGGCATGAAAAAATCTCCTTCCCGGGGTTGTTCGATCTGATTTTAAATTCCAGAATTGATTCTAAACGATC
>DATJNW010000094.1:0-36663 GCA_035507655.1 Bryobacteraceae bacterium
CCCGCGTTTCTCTAAGCGGCTGCCGTTAGAACGGCTTATATCCGGCCCCCCAAGCGCTGGTCCGTCGAGCGAATTCCGTCGCTCCGCTTTCATTTCGGCCTCGCGCTCGTCCATCAACCGGAGGATATCCGTTGATCTCCCACACCGGCCGGTGACGCCTGCCGCCATCGCAGGCCTGATCCGAAGCGTCTGGCGAATCCGAGCGAAGTTGTAGTACATGAAGTGTAGGGAGATCGTCGCAACGTGGTCCTCGAGCTTCTTTGAGAAGTCACCTTCGTTTTCTTCGCGCCTTTGCACTCCGCAGGGCTGTACCGCCTTTCCTCCTGCTCTGGTGATTCGCCGTAAATCTTCACGAGTTGCGCGAAATCGATGTCCGCGCCGATTGTCGCTGCAACCGCGTCAACGTACACGCGGAGTCCACCACCCGTCAGCCGCACGCGATTCGCGAGACGGCCCTGCAGGTCCTTCATGAACTCGTATGCGGCGACCGCATCGCGGTTGCCAACCATCCAAGAGCAAACCAGCTCGGCGTCCAGCGCCGTCCAGGTCCAGACAGATCCGAGGCCGAATTTGCCCTTTTGGTCTGGCGCCCCAAGGTGAAAGCGGCGGGATTCTTCTCCGGCGGCGGTTCCTCTTTGGGCAGCTGCCCCGTTGCCTGCTGGACCACCCGAAACGCGATCTGGTTCAGATCCTCTTTGCCTTTACCGCGGCTGCTTGACCGATCTGGCATCCTGACTCCAGCGTGCGGAAAAGGTTTTCTGATGTCAAGAGGGGGTAAATTCAAACAGCCACTACCCACTACCGAAAAAAGGGGACAGACTACTCTGTCCCCGCCTGCAAGTCATTCATACCCCTGCGACCACGACCGTGGACAGAGCAGTCCGTACCCCTTTTTCAGTACCCTGCTAAGGCCGCCTTCTGTGTAGCGCATCAGTTAAATTTTGCACTTCATACTTATTTTGACCAGCCCCCCGCCCAGACTGCTTCCAGCCGGACAATCCCCGCCCGTCATGGCGGCGTTCGCCGCCCTCCATTCAGTGATCTAATAGAAAACGTCAGCCCCGAAAGGACCGCCATGAACCGCCGTCAATTTCTCTTTTCCGCGTCTGCAACCGCTCTCACCGTCCACCGTCTGTTCGGTTCCGGCTCACGCTACAAAATCGGTTACACCACCAACACCCGCGGCGCCGATCCGGCCACTACCTGGGCCCACGACCCTTTCCGCGGTTTCCGCGAAGCCCACGAAGTCGGTTTCAATTACGTCGAAGTCTTCGCCACCTTTCTCCCCGATTTTTACCCCAACGATTACGCCGGCCTCCAACAGCGCATCGACGAAATCGGCGTGAAATTCGCCGCCGTCACCGGGGGCGGCCGCGGCGGCAGCACTCATTTCGAAGATCCCGTGCAGCGCGAAGCCGTCATCGAAAATCATCTCGGCGTCGTTCGTTTCTCCAAAAAATTCGGCTGCGACCATCAGAAAACCAATCTCGGCGCGCGCCGTCCCGGAGGCACCACCGGGGAAGACCTGAAAAACATCTGCGAAACCGTGGAAATTCTCGGCCGCCGCAGTCTCGAAGAAGAAGGAATGCCCTTCGGCGTCCATGCTCACTTGGGCAGCCAGCTTCAGAACCGCAACGAAATCGACTACGTGATGTCCCACACCGATCCGAAAAATGTCCGGTTCGTTCTGGACACCGGCCATATCACCATGGCCGGCATGGACCCCATCGCTTTGGCGAAGCAGCTCGGTCACCGCGTCGTCGAATTTCATTTAAAGGACACCAGGCCCGAAGACCGGGGCGGAACGAAGCACGTTCCCACCCCCCAGCGCGATCAGATCAAGGACCCGTATTTCTTCCCGCTCGGCGAAGGCGGCGTCGATTTTCCAGCCTTGAAAGCGCATCTCGACCACATCCAATGGAAAGGTTTCCTGGTCGTCGAGCTGGACACTTCCCCCTGGCGTCCGCCCAAAGAAAGCGCCAGAATCACCGCAAAATACATCGAGCAAACCCTAAAAATCCCGCTGTAATGCGACGGCCTTTCCGGGCCGGATCGCAGAATGGTGAAATGCCCGCGGTTGGATAAAGTCTAACTACTTGGAATGCCTTTTCCGGAGGTCAGTCGTCCGAGTACGCCGCGAGGATTCTGGTTCTTTACGGTGGCCGTGACCCTCATCCTCGTTCTGGCGCTCCTGCTGGTCGTGTTCGTCTCCGGCCGGCATGCGAAAACCATCCCGCCGCAAAAGACGGCGGCCCTTTCACCGGCGATGGTCGCAGATCCACTTGGTCATGGATTTAGCTGGAACACGCACTCCATCGGATGCCACTTCTGTCCCGGTTTCGACCCGGCCAGCGCCTGTTGATACTTCCACATCAACTCTTCCCACTCGCCAACCTTCGGATTGGCCGCGTCCTTTTTCAGCTTCTCCTCAAAAGAAAATCCTTCCACCGTCTCCAGAATCATAAACAGACGATTCCCGTGCAGATAAATTTCCGCATCGATAATTCCCGCCTCCCGCAAGCTCTGTAACACTTCCGGCCACACGTGCCGATGATACTCGCAATACTCCGCAATCAGCTTCGGATCATTTTTCAAATCGACCGTCAGGCAATGGCGCGCCATTCTTCACCTTTTTCCACTTCGCTCACGCGATACCCTCGCGCCGCGAAATACAGGATGTAGCAATAACAGATCAGCGGGATCGTAAACGCATGCTGAATATTGCTGAGGTCCGAAACAAACCCCATCAGCGCCGGAAACACCGACCCTCCGATAATGGACATCACCAGCAGCGACGACCCGGTCTTGGTCAGTGGACCCAGATTCTTAATACTCAGCGCGAAAATCGTCGGAAACATAATCGAATGAAAAAATCCCGCCGCGACCACCCCACCCACCGCCAACCCTCCCGACCCCAACAGTGCGCAAGTAATCGAAACCAGCGCTCCGCCCGCAAACCACGCCAGCATTCGCGCCGGATTGAAATATTTCATCGCCGCCGAGCCCGCGAATCTCCCGATCATAAATCCCAATAAGTGCAATTTCAAAAAATTCGCCGCGGTCTTATCCGGCGTCCCCGGCGCGGTAAACTCCGCAAAGCGAATCACAAAACTCGCCACTCCCACCTGCGCGCCCACATACACAAACTGCGCCATCACTCCGCGAAGCAGATGACCGTATTTCAAAACTTGCCGCGGATGCACTTTTTCCTGTTCCTGCGCATGCACCTCCGGCAGCGGGGTCAAAAAAATCATCACCGCGACGGCCAGAAAAACCCCCGCAATCACCAGATACGGAATCTTCACGGTCTCTACTACCGAGACATCCGCGCGAGCATTGGTCAAAATAAACGCCGCGCCGATAATCGGAGTCACCATCGCACCGACGGAGTTAAACGACTGCGAAAGGTTCAGCCTGCGCTCCGCGCTCTCCGCCGGGCCGAGAATCGTGACGTAAGGATTCGACGCCACTTCGAGAAAACTCTGCCCGCAGGCCATCACGAACAAAGCAAACAGAAAAAATCCGTAGCGCAGTATGGACGCCGCGGGAATAAACAATAAGGCTCCGCTGGCGCAAATCAGTAAACCCGTCAAAATGCCGCGCTTATATCCGATCCGGTCCATTAACCTTCCCGCCGGCCATGCCGCCAGAAAATATCCGCCGAAAAAAGCGACCTGAATCAGGGAAGATTGTAAGTCGGTCAAGCGGAAAGCTTTTTTGAAATGCGGAATCAGAATATCATTCAGATTGACGCCGAACGCCCATAGAAAAAACAAACTGGTGATCAGCGCCAGCGGCAGGTAAAAGCGTTTTTCGGTCAGCGGAGCCATCAGAGCGCACGATCCAGATGAACGTAACCGCCATCTACATATAAATGCTGGCCGGTAATGTGGGAAGCCTGGGCGGAAATCAGAAAAATCACCATCGCCGCGATCTCTTCCGCGGTAGTCATTCTTTGGCCCAGTGGAATTTTTGAGACAATCTCCGCGCGTTTCTTTTCCGGATCGGGAAACGCCTGCAACCATTGCTGATAAAGCGGCGTCCACACCTCGGCGGGAACCACCGCGTTCACCCGGATCTGATACGGCAAAAGCTCCACCGCCCATTCACGAGTGAGAGCTAAAATTCCACCCTTCGAGGCGACATAGCCCGACGTTTCGCCTTGACCGGTGACTGCCGTTTTCGAGGAGATACTGACAATGTTACCTTGTGACCTCTTTAGCGCATCCAGGGCGTAATAGGTCATGTTGTAGTAATGAAAAAGGTTGAGCTTCACCGACTCGACGAACTTTTCGGGACTGCCATGCTCCAGTCCCACGCGGTCATTCACTCCGGCATTATTGACCAGCGCATCGATGCGGCCGAATTTTTCGAGGGTCTCCGCGACCGCGCGCCTGCAATTTTCGGCGTGAATCAAATCGGCAACTATCAGGTGCGCACGGGGTTCCGGCTGCGCCGGCGCGCCGCGGTCGACGATGGAAACCCGCGCGCCTTCGGCCAGAGCAGCCCGGACGATGGCGGCGCCGATGCCGCGCGAGCCGCCGGTAATCAACACCACCTTGTTTCTAAGTTGTAAGTCCATAAAATTGTGCGGCATTTTCGCCGAAGATTGCGTCGTGATCCGATGCGGAGTAATCGGCGATCAGCTTGACTACCTGCTGATAACTTCCGGCCAGAAGACACACCGGCCAGTCCGAACCGAACATCAAACGAGAGCTTCCGAAGGCTTCAAACGCTAAATCCAGGTAACGAGTGAAATTGGATGGCAGCCAATGCAGCCAATCCGCCTCCGTGACCAGTCCACTTAATTTACAAAAAGTATTCCGGCGTTCGCCGATTTTTCGCATATAACTCGCCCATGGCTCGAATTCGCCGGACTTGATATGAGGCTTGGCCAGATGATCCACGACGAAGCGCTGATTGGGAAAACGAGTCACTAACTCCAACGCGGCGGGGAGTTGCTTCGGATAAATTAAAATATCGTAGGTGAAGTCAAACTCTTCCAGCTTTGAAATGCCGCGCAGAAAATCGCCGCGAATCAGAAAACCATCATCCGGCTCGGACTGGGCGATGTGACGGAAGCCGCGTAACTGGTCAAATTGGGAGAAATATTCGAGACGCCGGCCGATTTCGGGAGAGCGCAGATCGACCCAGCCAACCACACCAGCCAATTCCGGATTTGGCGGGCATAAATCGAGCAAAAAACGGGTCTCCTGCTCGGATTGGCTGGCCTGAACGGCGATGGTCCGGTCGATTCCCGCAGCCGACAATTCCGGCCGCAGATGTTCCGGAAGAAAATCGCGCTTCAGCACGGACATTTCCCCGGTGATCCAGGAATCGCGCAGCGGATCGTATTTCCAGAAGTGTTGGTGCGCGTCGATCCGCATGGGTCATCTTTCACAATCAGCCGTGAAGGTTGAAGAAACCGCCGTCGATGGGATAGTCGGTTCCGGTGATAAACGCCGCGTCTTCCGAGCACAGGAATAGCGCCAGCGCGGCCACTTCTTCCGGGCGGCCCATTCTGCCGATGGGCTGCAACGACGCCAGGCGCTCAAACGCTTCGGCTTCGTTGCCGGGATAATTTTTTTTGACGAAGCCGTCGACAAACGGCGTGTGAATGCGCGCCGGCGAAACAGAATTGCAGCGAATGTGATCGCGCAGGCAATCGCGGGCGACCGAATAGGTCATGGCGAGAACCGCGCCTTTGGTGGCGGAATAGGCGAAGCGGTCGGCCAGTCCCGCGGCGCCGGAGATGGAGGCGAGATTCAGGATCACTCCGCCGCCGTTCTGTTTCATTCTTTTCACCGCGGCGCGCATGGCGAGGTAATAGCTGCGGACGTTCACGCGGAACAGGCGGTCGAAGGTTTCGGGATCGGTGTTGTCGATGCGGCCGACGTGGGCTATGCCGACGCTGTTCACCAGAATATCGACGCGCGGAACCGAGGCGAATGCGGCTTCGGTTTGCGATTCATCGGTGACGTCGCAGACGCGCGCGGCGCCGGAGATGTCCGCGGCCACGCGGGTTGCGTTTTCGGAATTGATATCGAAAATGTGAAGGTTCGCGCCTTCCCGGGCGAACAGGCGCGCGATGGCTTCTCCGATGCCGCTGGCGCCGCCGGTGACGATGGCCGTTTTTCCCTGAAGTTTCAACTCCCGAAGTATACCGTTTCCAAGTAACGGCCGCACCATGCGGTAGTGCTTGAAATCTGCGTTGACCGCGAAAGATGGGAGAGCCCCCGCCATGACTGGCGGGGCTGTAAGCATGGCGGGGGCGCGTTACGAATCAACGCAGGTTTGAGGAGCGGACGCCCGGTTCGCTGGCCCACACTCCGATGGTCCACTTGACTTGGCGGGCGGGGAGAGCGCAAGTTGGAACGTGGCTGTCCGGATGAAAGACATCGCCCAGGATCTGGGCGTTTCGCTGATGACGGTGTCGAAGGCGCTGCGCAGCCATAGCGACATCAGCGAGGAAACGCGGCAGCGCGTGCTGAAGCGCATGCGCGAGCTGAATTATCAGCCGGACTGGATCGCGCGCAGCATGGTTACCGGGCGGACGTACCTGGTGGGGCTGGCGTTGCCGGATCTGATGCACTCGTTTTTCGCGGAAGTGGCGATGGGGGTTTCGCGCAAGCTTCAGCCGCTGGGCTACCAGGTGATGATTGCGGATACGGAAGAGGACGCGGAGATCGAGAAGCGAAATCTACAGGTGCTGGCGGCGCGCAAGGTGGACGGATTGATCATCGCCTCCGCGCAGCGGCAGCGCGATCTGAAAGTGTTTCATGCCCTGGAACGCGCCGGCACGCCGTATGTCCTGATCGACCGGATGGTGCAGGGGCTGCGCGCCAATTATGTCGGGGTGAAGGATGAGGACGTGGGCCGCCTCGCCACGGAGCACCTGATTGAAGCGGGGTACCGGCGCATCGCGCATATTCGCGGTCCGGCGATTTCGACCGGCCGCGGGCGTCTGCTCGGCTACCGGCGAGCGTTAGAAAAGCACGGCATGAAGGTGCGGCCGGATTATATGGTCAGCGGCGAATGGGGCGACCGCGGGGGCTATGAAGCGATGGTTGAGCTGATGAAGCGAAATCCGCGGCCCGATGCGGTGTTCTGCTATAACGATCCGGTGGCGGCGGGGGCGATGAAGGCCGCCTTCGAGATGGATCTGCGGGTGCCGGAAGACGTCGCGATTATCGGGGCGGGGAATGTCCATTATTCGGATCTGCTGCGGGTGCCGTTGTCGACCGTGGATCAGAGCAGCGCGGCCATCGGCGAACGCGCGGCGGAGTTGCTGATTGAGTGCATGGAGACCAGAAAGTCGCGGCCGGTGAAGCGCATTTTGATGGCGCCGAAGCTGGTGGCGAGGGATTCGACGCGGTGGAGGCGTTAGTTCATTTTCGCGCGGCCATTTCCGCCCCCCACGCTGAGTTCCGCAGATCTGAATCAGGAGCCGGATGCGGTTCCCGCCTGGGCGCTCATTTCCTTCATCTTCTTCGCCATTTCCTCGATGGTCGGCTCGGCGATGTGGGTGCCGATCATCCAGACGTTGCCGTCCGGATCGATGACCGTTCCCGAGCGGTCGCCCCAGAACATATCGGCGACAGGAACCTTCAATGTCGCGCCGAGCTTTACGGCCTTGGCGACCGTCTTATCGGCGTTTTCGGTGGTGAGATAGAGTGTGACCGGCGTACCACCGAGCGATTTGGCGGTGCGCCCGCCCGCCATGGAATTCTCCGGACCCAGCATCAACGTGGCGCCGCGCAGAGTAAGCTCGGCGTGCACAGGTTTGCGGTCGGGACCGTTCATGATTCCTCTTTTTTCGAATCCGAAGGCTTTGACGTAGAAGTTCACCGCAGCTTTCACGTCGCTCACGGTGAGCGATGCGCTGACGGCGCCATAGTTCTTCTTGTTCAAGGGATCGATCTTCTTGGGCATAAATCTCCTTCCAAGATCATACCCCAGAGGGTCGCGCTGCCTTCCGGCGCGGCGAATGGAACATCCGGCCTCGCGATATCGTAGACTTGCCAAAAGGCTCCCTATACAGGAGGTACGAACATGGGTTTCGGTGAATCCGCCGGGCTGGTCTGGAGCGACTTGCGATATGCGCTGCGCTCGCTCGCCGGGGCAAAGGGGATGGCGCTCACGGTGATCTTCACTTTGGCGCTCGGCATCGGGGCGAACGCCGCGATTTTCACGCTGGTGCGCGGCGTCCTGCTGCGCCCGCTGGTGAATCGCGACGAAAGCCGGCTGATCTACATCCGGCAAAGCGCGCCGGGCATGGGAATGGAGAACGCGACGTTTTCGGTGCCGGAAATTCAGGACCTGAAAAAGCGCCTGACATCGTTCAGCGAGATCGGCGATTTTTCGACCATCGGGTTCACCATGATCGGCCTGGGCGAGCCGCGCGAGGTGCGCGCCGGCGTGGTCGGCGGCACTTACTTCGAAGTGATGGGACTGCACCCGGTGCTGGGGCGCCTGCTGGACCGGCGCGATGATGGGCCGACGGCGGCCGGCGCCGTGGTGTTGACGTACCGCTTCTGGAGCGAGGTGCTCAAAAGCGACCCCTCGGTCATCGGGAAAGTGGTGAGGCTCGAATCTTTCGGCGCGCGAACCGGCAGGGTGGTGGGCGTCCTGGAGCCGTCGGTGCCGTATCCGGCCGAGACGGAAATCATTGCGAATGTGGTCACCAGTCCGCACCATCTTTCGGCGACCATGGTCACCGGCCGGATTCACCGGATGACGGAATTGTTCGGACGTCTCGCTCCCGGCGCAACGATCGAGCAGGCGCGAGCGCAACTGGCCGCGGCGGAAGCGGCGGCGAAAAAAGATCACCCGGAAGCTTATCCCGCCAAAGCGGATTTTCACATCGAGGCCCGGCCGCTGCGCGAGCAGATTACTTCCCGGGCCAGAACCGTTCTGTGGATCCTTCTGGCGGCGTCGGGGCTGGTGTTCATCATTGCCTGCTCCAACGTAGCCAACCTGATTCTGGCGCGAACCACCCGGCGCGAAGCGGAGCTGGTGGTGCGCAGCGCGTTAGGCGCAAGCAACGCGGCACTGCGGCGGGTCCTGCTGGCGGAGAGCCTGCTGTTGTGCGGCGCGGGCGCGACGCTGGGGGTGCTCAGCGCGGGGCCTTTGGTGTCGATTCTGGCCCGGTATGCGTCGCGTTTCTCGGTGCGGGCGCTGGACCTGCGGGTGGATTCGAGCATGTTATGGGTCGCGCTGGGATTAGCGATTGCCGCGGCCGCGCTGCTGGCGTTCGTTCCGCGGCTGCCCTCGGCCGATCGCCCCAACGGCATCAGCCTCACGGCGGCGAGCGCGCGCACCACCGGCGGCGCCACGTCCCGTCTGCGCGCGTTCGCGGTGACGCAAATCGCGGCCTCCTTTATTCTGCTGGCGGGTGCGGCGATGCTGGTCAAGACGCTGCTCGCGCTCCAGTCCGTACAAACCGGCATCGACATTCGCCGGGTGCTGGCCATCAATGTGCCGGTTTTGACCTTCGGGCGGACGGACCAGCAGGTGGTCGATTTTTATAAAGAAGCGATCCGCCGGGTGAGTCAATTGCCGGGGGTGGACGCTGTCGCCCTGGGCACGCTGACGCCGTGGAGGGAAGGCGGTTCGTTCGGCCCCGGATTTCAATTCACGGTGGAGGGCCGGGCTCGCGGAAATGGAGAAGAAGATCCACGCGGCCAATTCCGGATCGTCTCGCCCGGATTTTTCGCTTCCCTCGGCGTGCCACTGATCGCCGGGCGCGATTTCAACGATCTGGATCGTAAGGACAGCGAAGCGGTGGTGGTGATCAGCAAGACGGTTGCCGAGCGGATGTTCCCGGGACAGGACGCGCTCAATCACCATGTGACTTTGACCGATCCGCTGCTGAAATTCATCGGGATGAAGCCGACGCCGATGCGCGTGGTGGGGATCGCGGGCGATATTGACGATGACCACCTGGTGCCGCGTCCGACCATGACCATTTATGAACCTTTCGGCCAGGGACCAATGTTCGCGGGGCGCATGTTCGTCCATGTTCGATCGGACCCGTATGCGCTGATCCATCCGATCACACGGACGCTTCGCCAGCTTTCGGCGGATCAGCCGGTGGAGCGCGCCGCGACGCTCGAAGACGTTCGCGCCGAGGTGCTGACGCCGGATCGTTTGAACGCGCTGGTGTTCGGCGTTTTCGCGGTGGTGGCGCTGACCATTGCGGTGGTCGGGGTAGCGGGGGTTCTGGCATTTTCGGTAAGCGCGCGGACGCGGGAATTCGGCATCCGCCTGGCGGTCGGGTCGCAGCCGCGGCAACTGCTCACCAACGTGATCGGGGAAGGCGTCATGATTACCGCGGCCGGAATCGTGGCGGGATTCGGGTGCGGCGCGGCGCTTCAGCGGCTGGCCGGCAGCTTCTTCGGAGCGGTGCAGCTGCCGGGGGCGTGGGTGATCACGGGAGCGGCCGGCTTATTGCTGGCGGCCGCGATCGCCGGTTCCGCGTGGCCGGCGCTGCGAGCCGCGCGGGTGGACGTCATGCAGGCGCTACGCGCGGAGTAGGTCGCGGGCTGCGGGTGTGCGTGGGTTGATCGCTAAGGATGGAGAACCCCCGCCATGACTGGCGGGGCTGTAGGGGGCGGGGGGATCGGGCGTAGGATGGAGGGTATGACCAGACAGTGGCTGACCGGAGGAGTGCTCGCGGTGGGAGGGCTGTTGGCCGCCACGGCATCCGGACAAGGGCACTGTCGCGACGGCTACGGAACACGGGGCTGCCCGCTGAGCGAGGCGGTGGCTACCGCGCCGATCGAACCTGTGTTCGCTTCAACCGGCTGGAAAACGGTGGCCTTGGACCATATCACCTTCGAGATGCCGGACTATCGGAAGGAAGCCGCCTTTTATATTGCACTGATGGGCTGGAAGCTGCGAAGCGACGACGGCCAGCAGGCGGTGCTGGATATCGGCCGCTGGGGCTCGGCGATTTTTAAGCAGGCGCCCGACCGGCAGTCCGCGGTGGTTACGAATTTCTGTTTCGTCATCGAGCCGTGGAACGCGAAGGCCGTGGCGAAGGAACTCAGGAAACGAGGGCTCAGTCCGGTGGCGGACAACGATGGAAAAGGGTTCGAGAGTTTCCATATCAAGGACCCGGATGGATTCGATCTGCAAATCAGCAATGGGCGAGGGCTGGCCAGGCTGCGCCAGATTCCGTCCGAGGCTAAGCTGGCCGAGCCGGCGCCGTTTGCGGCCACCGGATGGGCCACGGTCTGGCTGGACCATTTCTCCTACAACGCGGCCAATTACAAGAAAACCGCCTCTTTTTACGAAAACCTTCTGGGATGGAAGGAAACGTATGACGAGGGCAGCCAAAACGAGCTTCTGATCGGCGACGTGGGCGACATTATCGTGCGGGGAGGCAATCCCAATGATCCGAACTTCGGGAAGGATCCTGAGAGGCGGGCGCAGCGAGCGCGAATCGATCACATCTCGTTTGGGATCACGCCATGGGATACGGATGGGGTGAAGAACGAACTCGAAAAACGGGGGCTTACCGCGCGGGTCGACACCTCCACGCACGACGAGATTCATGTGGCCGCGTTCAAGAGCTATCACACCTTCACGCCGAATCACTACAATCTGCAAATCAGCTTTGTGACGCACGACCACCGGCTGGCGTTATCGAACGCGGTCCGGCCGAAGGCGAACAGCGGTCATTAGGGCCGGAGATCCGTCCGTGGAGAATTATTTCCCTAGCATCGCCGAGGGCACGGCGATGCTTCCGCCGGCGCTCCAGATTTCGCGTCCGCGCGAGTCCAGCAGCCGGACCATTTTGCCGTCGGCTTCCGCCGCAAATGTTCCGAGCACGGTTCCCTGATCATCGATCAGCACGAAACGCTGCGCGCGAACTTCGCGCGGCCAGGAATCGGCTCGGGTCACGGCGGGAGTGAGAAAACGGGAAGCGGCGCCGCCAAGCAATCCGGCGGCGAAGGCCAATGCGAGCATTCGCTTGCTCATCGAAAAGTCTCCTGGTATAGGATTTTTGCCGCTGGCGTGGCGGACGGGCACTGCGGGGTGTTGGCCCACTATCGCACACTGCGGGGCGGAGATCAATCGCCGGATTTTTTCGCCAGACGGGCCAGCACCGCCAATTGCCGCAGATATTCGCGCAGCGGACGGGCCGGCGTGCCCCACATCACTTCGCCGGCGCGAACGATTTTCGACGTCAGCACGCCGCTTCCCGAGCCCAACACCGCGCGCGCTTCGATTCTGGCTTTATCGCCGACGCCCACCTGGCCGCCGATTACGGCGTAATCGCCCACTTCGACGCCGCCCGAAAATCCGGTCTGCGCCGCAATCACCACGTGGCGACCGATCCGGCAATTGTGCGCCACGTGAACCAGGTTGTCGAGCTTGCTTCCTTCGCCGATCGAAGTTACGCCCAGCGCGGCGCGATCGACGCAGGAATTCGCGCCAATCTCGACGCGATCGCCAATCTCGACGCGCCCGATCTGCGGAAATTTGCGATATTCGCCGCGGGTCATGACAAAGCCGAAGCCGTCGGCGCCGATGACGCAGCCGGAATGCAGAATCGCTTCGCGCCCGATTTTGACGTTGCGGTAAAGGGTCACGCGCGGATGCAGAACCGAGCGCTCGCCGATTTCGACATCGTCGGCGATCGCGCAACCCGCTCCGATCGAGGCGCGCGATCCGATGCGCACGCGACTTCCGATCGCCGCCAGCGGACCAATGAAGGCGTCGCGCGCGATTTCGCACTGCTCGCCGATCACGGCCGTCGAATGAATTCCCGGGGCGGCCACCGGCTCGGGAAACAGAATCGCGATGGCCCGCGCCATGGCCTCCCGCGGATCCGGGACGCGGATGATGGTTCGGCCGTTTTCGCCGGGAAAATCGGGCGGCGCGAGCAGGCATCCCGCGCGCGATTCGCCGGCCTGCTTCAAAACGCGGCGCGTGGCGAAAGACAGATCGCTTTCGCGGGCGTCTTCGAGCGCGGCCGCGCCGGTCAACTCCCGTTCCCCGTCGCCTTCCCAAGGTGCGTTCAGTAAACCCGCCAGTTCTTTGACGCGCATCGCCTTTCAGGATCGCGCATTCAGGCGCGCGCTGAAATCAGGGGGGCGTCCTCCACGGCGGCATGAATAACTTAAAGGCCGGGACAGACCGCTCGGCATTGATATCGCTGACGCAACCTTGAGCAACCCCCGGTCAGTATGGGTGCGTGGCGCACGCACTTCTGCGTGCCGCGCCGGCAACTCTTGCCGGACGCTGGTTCCGCTCGATCAGCCATTGCGTCGAGAAGAGTCTCGACGCGGCACGCAGGAGTGCGTGCGCCACCAACGGACCAAAGCAACCGGTTGGATCAAGTATATTAGCGCCGAGTAATCTATCCCCTTTTTCAGCACCCTGCCAGACCGGCGGGGCCGAGGGCCCCGCGCAGGCCACGGGCCTGCCCCACTATGCTCCGCTTGTTTCGAGAAAACAGGCGCCGCGTCAGAACGATTCTAAATCTCGCCTGCCGCGGCGCCTGTCCTTGGTTCGGAGGATAATCTATTGTCAAGTTAGTGCGAAGCCGCCGGGAAAATTCTCACAGGAGTTGTGACGCTCCTTCGGACGGCAGACAAAGGTGTATTTCCGGCATATGCCCGAAAACCGCCGGAAATTTTTCAAAAAGCCTTGATTGCAGGGCGCAAACTGCTTCCTGCCGCACCAGATTCACCGTCGATCCGCCGAATCCGCCGCCGGTCATTCGAGCGCCCAATACGCCCGGAACGGCCAGCGCCGTTTCCACCAGAAAATCCAGCTCCGCGCAGCTTACTTCATAGTCGTCGCGCAGGCTGGCGTGCGATTCGATCAGCGTCCGCCCCATCGTTTCCAGATCGCCGCGCCCGGCCGCTGCCGCGAACGTTTCGACGCGAGCATTTTCGGTGACCACGTGGCGCGCGCGCTGGAGCGGAACGCCGGTCAATTCTTTCAGGCGATCGGCCGTGGCGTCGCGCAGGCTGGTCAGGCCCAAAATCCGCGCGGCTTCGGCGCATTCCTGGACGCGGCGGCGATACCCGGAATCGCCCAGCTCATGTTTGACCATCGAATTGGCGGCCACGATGGCGATCCCGCGCGGCAGCTTCACCGGCCGATGCTGAAGCCGGCGGCAATCGAGCATAATCGCCGCGCCCTGGCGGCCGTTGGCGGAAATAAACTGGTCCATCATCCCGCACGGGACGCCCGCAAAATTCATCTCCGCCGCGTGCGCGATCTGCGCCAATTCCAGCGGATCGCGCGGGCCGCCGAGCGCCAGCGTCATCGCCACGCCCAGCGCGGCCGACGAACTCAATCCGCCGCCCAAGGGCACCGTCGAGGAAATCAGCACATTCTGCGCCGGGATTTCCACGCCGCGGCGCGCCAGTTCCCAGGCGACACCGGCCACGCGATCCGGCCAGTCCCCGCGCGGCTGCAACTCGCGGATTTGGCCGACGGGCCATTCCGCCGCGCCCGCCAATTCCTGGGAATAAACGCGCAGCAGACCGCTTGAGGACGGCGCGGAAGCGACCACGCATTCGAGTTGAATCGCCATCGGCAGGACCAGGCCGAGATTGTAATCGGTGTGCTCGCCGATCAGGTTGACGCGTCCGGGCGCGCGCCATAAACGCGGCGCGGGGCTGTGCGGATAAAGTTCGGCGAAGCGCTTCAGGATTTTCTCGACGCCAGCCACAACATTGCTCCTCCGAAAAGCAACATGGCCGCGCCCGCGTAGAGATTCACCGGCACGGTGGTCAGCACGGCGCGCTCGCCGGGCGAAGCCACCAGGATGATTCCGAGAATCGCGAAGAAAATGCCGATCGGCAGGCGAAGATCAAACATGCATCACCAGAAAATGAGATTCAGCGCGATCAGCGCCGCGCCCACCACCAACGCCAGCGGTCCCGGGCGTTTGTACCACGGCTCCAATTTATCGTGCGGAATTTCCGTGACGCCGTAAACCAGGCCGCGCAATTCCTCGGTCTGTTTCGGCGCGGTCGCCAGGCTGACGAAAATGGTCACCAGAAAACAGGTGGACCAGGCGAAGATCGCGATCCAGAAGTTCTGCGCCATGGTCGAGGGAAACGAATGCAGATTCATGATCCATCCGCCTTTTCCTTCGGCCACGGTCCAGCCGTGGGTCAGCGCCGCCGCGCCGGTTCCGGCCAGAAGTCCGGTGAACGCGCCGTGGCCGGTGGCGCGCTTCCAGAACATTCCCAGTAAAAATGTTGCGAACAGCGGCGCGTTCACAAAGGAAAAAACGAGCTGGAGCACATCCATGATGTTGTTGTACTCGCGCGCCAGATACGCCGCCGCGATCGACAAAGCGACGCCGCCCACCGTGCTCGCGCGGCCCACCCATAAATAATGCCGGTCCGGGGCGTTGCGCCGGATGTGGCCCTGATAAAGATCATAGGTGAATACGGTGTTGAAGGCGGTTACGTTGCCGGCCATCCCGCTCATGAACGACGCCATCAGCGCGGTCAACCCGACGCCCAGCATGCCCGAGGGATAAAGTTTCGTCATCAAGGTGGTCAGGGCCTGATCGTAATCGTAGCCACCGTTTTTCAAGGGCAGCGAATAACCCACGCCCATGTGCATCAACGCGACGGCGGCGATTCCCGGCACGATCACGATAAACGGCAGGATCATCTTGGGAAACGCGGCGATCAGCGGAGTGCGCCGCGCGGCCGACATCGAATCCGCGGCCATGGCGCGCTGCACCACCAGAAAATCGGTGCACCAGTAGCCGAAGGAAAGCACGAACCCCAAGCCCGCGATGAGCCCGAAGGCTTCGACCCCCATCGGATTCTGCGAGGTGCTGCCGGCGTATCGCCAGATATTGGTCATGACCGCGGGCAGACGCGCGGCCATGGCGCGCCATCCGCCGATGCGCAGCACCGCGAGAATCGCCAGCGGCGCGAACCCCAGCACGATCAGGAAAAATTGCAGAACTTCGTTATAAATCGCGCTGGTCAATCCGCCCAGAAAGGTATAGACCAGCACGATCAGCGCGGAGAGCAGCACGCTGCGGGTGAAATCCCAGCCGAGCACCAGCTCGAACAATTTTCCCAGCGCATACATGGAAACGCCGGAGGAAAACAGGGTCATCACCGCGAAGGCCGCCGCGTTCAGCACGCGCGTCTTTTCGTCGAAGCGCAGCCGCAGATATTCGGGCACGCTGCGGGCGCGGCTGCCGTAATAAAACGGCATCATGAACACGCCGACGAAGATCATCGCCGGCACCGCGCCGATCCAGTAAAAATCGGCGGTCATCAGGCCGTACTTCGCGCCCGAAGCGCACATGCCGACCACTTCCTGCGCGCCTAAATTCGCGGCCAAAAACGCCAGACTGGTGATCCATACCGGAACCGAGTGGCGCGAGGTGAGAAAATCCTCGCTCGATTCCATCTTCCGGCGCAGCAGGAGTCCGATGGCGAGGACAAACAGGAAGTACAGCGCGAGGATGCCGTAATCAATCGATCCCAGCGACATGGCCAATTACACTTTACCGTACGGCTTATCTGCAAATCCCGCGTTTGCTCGACCGGATGAACGCGACCAGATGGCCGGTGTGTTCGCCGGGCGCCTCGGATTCAATGCGCGCCAGCGCGTCTTCCAGCTTCAATCCGCAGCGATAGAGGATTTTGTACGCGGTTTTGAGCGCGGCGATTTCTTTGGCGCTGAACCCCGCGCGGCGCAGCCCGACCAGATTCAATCCTTTGGCGGCGACATTGAAATCCGAGTACAAAAAATACGGCGGAAGATCGCGGTTGACGCGCGTGTTTCCGCCGATCATCGCCAGGCGTCCGATCTTCGAATATTGATGAATCACCACGCCGCCGGAAATGAACGCCTGATCCTCGACTTCGGCGTAGCCGGCCACCAGCGCGCAGCTTGCGATCACGGTGCGATTTCCGATGCGGCAATTGTGGGCAATGTGGCCGGAGGTCATGATGTAGTTCTCGTCGCCGAGGATGGTCTCCGATTCCGGCGCGGTGCCGCGGGAAATGGTGTAATGCTCGCGGATTTTGTTTCCGTTGCCGATGGTGAGATAACTGCGCTCGCCGGTGAAGCCTTTGTCCAGCGGATCGGTGCCGAGCACGGTTCCGGCCGAAATTTCGTTGCGCTCGCCGAGCGTGGTCCAGCGTTTGACGTAGACGTAAGGTTCGATGCGCGTGTGCGCGCCGATGGTTACGTCCGCTTCGATCACGGCGTATTCGCCGATGGTGACCTGCGGGCCGATTTGCGCATCGGGATGGACGCGCGCGGTGGGGGCGATGACGGCGGAGGGATCAATCGGCATGGTGGCATAAGCCGACTGGCTGGTGGCTGCGGATCGCGCCTTCAGGAACACAAGCCTGGCGGCTTATGCTACTTGTTCTTGAGACTGCCTTCAATGGGCGCGCTCGAACAGCGCGGCCGCGCCCTGCCCGCCTCCGACGCACATGGTCACCACGCCGTAGCGAGCCTGGCGCCGCTCCATCTCATTGGCAATGGTCCCGACCATGCGCGAACCCGTCATCCCGAAGGGATGGCCGATCGAAATCGAGCCGCCGTTGACGTTCAAGATTTCATTGGGGATGCCCAGCCGGTCGCGGCAATAAACCACCTGGACGGCGAAGGCTTCGTTCAGCTCCCACAGATCGATGTCGTCCATTTTGAGGCCCTGGCGCTTCAGCAGTTTCGGAATCGCGAACACCGGACCGATGCCCATCTCGTCCGGCTCACATCCGCAGACGGTGAATCCGCGGAAGACAAGTTTGTAGGGAATATTTAATTGATCGGCGCGCTCGCGGGACATCACCAGCGTAGCCGATGCGCCGTCGGAAAGCTGTGACGCATTGCCCGCGGTAACCGTTCCTTCGCCGCTCGACGGGTCGAAATGGGGCTTCAAGGCCAGCAAACCTTCGAGCGTCGAATCCGGACGGTTACACTCATCGCGATCGCAGCAGACTTCTTCTTCGCCGATTTTCTCGCCGGTTTTTTTGTCGAGCACCGCTTTGGTGGCGCGCATTGGCGCGATCTCGCCGGAGAAAAATCCTTCGCGCTGCGCCCGCGCGGTGCGCTGCTGGCTCTGCAACGAGTATTCATCCTGCGCGAGCCGGCTGATCCGGTATCGTTTGGCGACCACTTCGGCGGTCTCGCCCATTACCATATAAATTCCGGGATAATGATCGAGCACCCACGGATTCGGGTCTTTGCTGCGCTTGATCAGCGAAATGCTTTCGACCCCGCCGCCGATGGCCGCGTCCACGCCTTCCTGGAGGATGGCGTGCGCCGCGAACACGATCGCCTGAAGACCGCTGGAGCAGAAGCGATTGATGGTGGTGCCCGCCACGGTCACCGGCAATCCGGAAAGAACCGCGGAAACGCGGGCGATATTGTGTCCCTGCACGCCCTGCGGCTCGGCGCAGCCGAGAATCACGTCCTCGATTTCGGCGGGGTCAAGCCGCGGAGTTTTGCGCAACAGGTCACGAATGCAATGGGCGGCCATTTCATCGGGCCGGGTCATGTTAAAGGAACCGCGGAAAGATTTGGCAAGGCCAGTCCGGGAGCTGGCGACGATGACAGCTTCTCTCATAAGGCTTGAATATCCAGGATAGCAAGGCGCGGTAAGGAGGCCTGATCCGCTGACGCAATGGCGCCCGCTCGAACCCCCGGCATGACTGCCGGGGCTTTTCTATTCATGAAAATGCGTGGATAAACCGGCCAGCCGGCGGCGCGCTTGACATTCGGCTCAACATTATTCTAACTTAACGTTTCGAGCAGGCCACGCCGAGTAAGGCCTGGTTATCCTGGAACCGCGGCGTACATGTTGACGGTATGGCAGAAAATCAGGCGGCTGAGGCGCGGATGGTGAATCTTATTCTGGATTCTTCGCTGGAAAGCGTGGATGTCGCCGAACAACGCGTCCTCCACGAAGCAACCGAATTGGGATTCGGCGAGGATGAGCAGCACCATATTGGAATGTCGGTGCGCGAGTGCCTGGTGAACGCGGTAGTGCACGGGAACCGGTATAACGCCCGCAAAAAGGTGTACGTCACCATCTCCCGGGCGGCCGGGCGGCTGGAAGTGACCATCGGGGACGAAGGCGAGGGGTTCGACATGAACAATCTTCCCGATCCGCTGGCCGAGGAAAACCTGCTGCGCCAGTCCGGCCGCGGGCTGCTGCTGATGCAGGCCTTTATGGACGAGTTTGAAATTCGGCCGCGCCAGCCGAGGGGCACCGAAGTGAGAATGGTAAAGTACTTGGGGAAGGCAACATAAGGGGAGGAATTCTTCGTGAGTGTGAAATTGACCACCCGCCAGGTGGGAGATGTGACCGTGGTCGATGCGGTGGGCCGCATCACTTTAGGTGAAGGCGCCAGCACCTTCCGCGACACCATTCGCGACCTGGCCGCGCAGGGAAAGACCAAACTGCTGCTCAATCTGGCGGAAATCTCCTACATCGATAGTTCCGGCATCGGCGAAATGGTGTCCGGTTTTACCACCGTCACCAACCAGGGCGGAGCGGTAAAACTGCTCAATCTGACCAAGCGCGTGCGGGATTTGCTACAAATCACGAAACTTTATACCGTTTTTGAAGTTTTTGACGACGAGGCGGCGGCCGTCCGCAGTTTTTCGTAAAAAAAGATAGAGAATTAGAGCGGCTCCGGCTCACTGACTAGGTGAGGAGGACTTCTGGTCCCCGTAAGAGAGCCTAAAACGTATTCGATCCTTCTGGCGGACGACCTGACGCTGGTCCGGGAGGGATTGGCGGCCTTGTGCGAGGCCCAGCCGCACCTTCGGGTCATCGGCCAGTGCGCCGAGGGCGGCTCGGCCTTGCGGCTGATCGAGGAGCAGCGGCCCAATATTGCCGTCCTCGACATGAATCTGCCGGATTTGTTCACGCTGGAGGTGGTTCGCCGGGTTCGAGACAACGGCATTCCCACGAAAATGGCGGTGCTTTCGACGCGCCGCGACCGCAAAACCGTGGTGGAGTCCCTGCGCTGCGGCGTCAGCGCGTTTTTGCTCAAATCGGGGCCGTCGCACCAGTTGATCGAAGCGTTCAGCCAGATCCTGGACGGTGGAATCTATGTTTCCCCGGAACTGGAGCTGAACAAGATTTTCTGTCCCGGCCAGAAACCCTCCGCCGACGATCCGCTGCAAGCGCTCAGCGCCCGCGAGTACCAGGTCTTTTCGCTGCTGTGCGAGGGCGTGCGCGCGAAGGAAATTGCGGCGCGTCTGTCGCTCAGTCCCAAAACGGTGGATACGTACCGCGCCAGCCTGATGCGCAAGCTGGATATTCACGATGTCGCGGGTCTGGTGAAATTCGCCATGAGGCGCGACCTGACGTCGCAGAGATAAACGGATTCCTACTCGGCCCGCGTCGGGGCGCGCGAGCCCGCCGGGCGAAGCTGCGCTTCTTCCAGGCGCTTGGTTTCGTGCCAGGTGAACACCATGCGATCGATCACGGTTAAATTGGCCAGCACCGCGATCACCCACAGCACCGGCGCCATGCGGTCGAACAACGCGCCGATAATCAGCAGCACCACGCGCTCCGGCCGTTCCATGAATCCGACCTTGCACTGCGGAATGGTATTTTCCGCGCGCGCGCGGACATAACTTACCATCACCGACCCGGTCATCACCGCGGCGGTCAGCACCACATAGACGAAACGATTGATCGATCCGTACCAGATCAGCAGGCCGACCAGCAGCGCCAGATCGGAATAGCGGTCGAGCACCGAATCGAAGAATCCGCCGAAGCGGGTCACGCGATTGGTTTCCCGCGCCACGCGTCCGTCCACCATGTCGAACAGGCCCGCGCCGATGATCACCACTCCGGCCCAGCGGAACTGCCCGATGGCCAGCAGCACCGCGCCGCCGATGTTGATCACCAGCCCCAGCGCGGTCAGAACATTGGGATGAATCCGCGAGAGCGCCAGGCCGCGAACGATCCAGTGAATGACCTTTCCGCAGACGATGCCGATCGCGCGCGTGTACGTCATTTTCTAATTGCCCGCCTGGTAAATGGTAATCAATTCGATAATCTCCATCTCGCGCATCCCCCCGGGGATCTGGATCTTCACCGAATCGCCCACCTGCTTGCCCAGCAATCCGCGCCCGATCGGCGAGCTGGTGGAGATCATTCCTTTGGCGACATCCACATCCTCGCTGGTTACCAGCTTATAGCGGATTTTTTCATCTTTGTCGATGTCCAGCACGGTCACCGTGGAACCCAGGCCCACGCGATCGTGCGGGATCTTGGACATGTCGATCATCGAAAGATCGCGCAGCCGCGCGTGCAGTTGCCCAAGCCGGGCATGGACGTAGGCCTGCCGCTCCTTGGCTGCGTGATATTCGGCGTTCTCGCTGAGATCGCCATGCGCGCGGGCTTTCAGGATCTCCTTGGGAAGCTCGATGCGCAGCTCGGTTTCGAGCGCGGCAATCTCCTCCTGCAGCTTTCTCTTGAGCTCTTCCATGCGCTACCGATTTGAATTATAGCGCGGCTTTACGGGGCGGGCTGCAAGCCTGCCGCACAGGCCAGCCAGGATCGCTAACGGTGCAGAACCTTGTGCCGCATATCAGGGTAGAACTCGCGCAGCACGTTGAATCCGGCGTCGCTGATCACGTTGATCCCGAATTTGGCGAAAGTATAGCTGGCGGTTCGATTGAGCGACGGATTATATAAATTCCCCAGTGCCGCCGCCATCAGATTCCCTTCAATTTCGGAATTGTTAAAGCGGCTGGTCCCGCGGTCCGTTTTGGTGATGAGAACGCGCGACATCGCATAAGCGATCCGATGCCATTTGGAACCCTCGCCCAGGCGGAAATAACGCGGATCCTCATGCAACAGCGTCGGCAGAACGCCTTCGCTCAGATACGTGCTGATGGCGCCATCGGCGAAAGTCGCGCCGTAGCGTTTGGCGTAGGCCGCGCCGCCCTGGCCCCACTGCGGATAATCGTGCTGCCATTGATAAACCCCGGCGTAAACTCCAGCGATCACCCAATTGAACGGATCGAAAGTGTCGTGGTTGGCCTGAATGAACTTCTGGCCGGGCGTGAGCGGCTCGAACGCCTGGGGCTGGTTCACGGTCATGTAATTCGGCACCACTTTGAACATGTGGTTGTCGTCTTTGGTGGTTGACAGGGGCAGGGGTTCAATCGCGGAATCGCTTTTTGGATCAGGAGGATCAGGCGCCTGCGCACCCGCCAGTCCAATCAGCATCAGGGCCGTAAACAGCTTACCCATCGTAGAGGAAAGACGTTGCGAAACACCCGAGGAGTACATCCGCTATTCATTTCGACAATTCCCGCCGCATATTTTCAAGAGACTGCTGCATGGTAACGCTACCGGTCCAGGGCGTGAGCGACCCCGTTTCGTCCGGGGTGGGCTTTTGGCATATCTCGGCGAACAACGGAACCAGTTCCGGATCGCGCCAGCCGCGCTGCGCTTCTTCGAGCATGATCTCGATCGCGTGCTGATGCGTAAACGCCGGCTTGTACGGACGGGCGGTGGTCAAGGCATCGTAAATGTCGGCGACCTGCAAAATCCGGGCCAGCAGCGGGATTTCTTCTCCCGCAAGACGATCGGGATAGCCGGTTCCATCCCAGCGCTCATGATGACTGCGGATGATCGGCAGCACCGGCGCCAGAGTCTTCATCGGACGGCAAATCTCCTCGCCGCGGATGGTATGCAGCCGCATGGCCTGCCATTCTTCATCGGTCAGCAGGCCGCGCTTGAACAGGATCGCGTCGGGGATGCTGATCTTGCCTATATCGTGCAAATACCCGCCGCGATATAACGCGAGCTGGTCCTGACGGGGAAGTCCCAAGGCGCGGCCCAGTGCGATGCTGTAGCTGGCCAGCCGCTCGCAATGCATGCCGGTGTATTTGTCGCGATGCTCCACCGATTGCGCCAGGGCGAATAGAATCGCCTCGGCCTCTTCGAGCGAATCGATCAGCGCCTTATTGCGCAGCATGGCGCGAATCCGGCTGCGCACTACGCTCGGCTGGAGCGGCTTGATGAGAAATTCGTCGGCGCCGGATTCGATGCCTTCGATTTCGTTTTCGGTGCCCTGGACGCTGGTGGTCATCAGGACCGGAATGAGCTGCGTTTTGCGGTCATTTTTCAAAAGACGGCAAAATTCCGGACCGGACATTTCCGGCATCACCTGATCGATCACTACCAGGTCGATCTTTTCCTGCTCCAGCACGGTCAGCGCGGAAGACGGTTGTTTGGCTTCGGAAATCCGGTAATTGGCGGTTTTAAGGATGGCCTTGAGCAGACGCCGGTTCAGGTCCACGTCATCGACGATCAACACGGCCGGCGCCTGGGGCGCGTCATCGAGCACGCTTTCCCAGCGCGGCACGTGCATATCCGGCCGAAGAACGATCACGTCCTTGGCCGGCGGCTTTTTACTTTGTACCGACACGGCTCCAGGGGAAATGATCGGCAGTTGAGTAAGAAAGATTTATTTCAAAAAGCGGGCAATAATGCTGAAAACGTAATTTCGTGTCTCGGCAATATCCGGGACGCCGCCCGCCTGGTCTACGCGGCGTGGCCCGGCATTATAGGCGCTGAGCGCCTTGGTGAGATCGCCGCTGTAGCGATCGAGCAATTGTTTCAACAACTTAGTGCCACCTTCCAGGCTTTGCTTCGGATCAAACGGATCGGCCACATGAAACTGCGCCTGCGTGTCGGGCATAAGCTGCATCAGCCCCTGGGCGCCTTTGTCGGAGACCGCGCAGGGCTTGAAGCCCGACTCCTGACGCGCGACCTCACGCACCAGATCTTTACTAACTCCCTGTTTTTCAGAAACTTCGTCGATCATTTTCGATAATTGGGGCTGCGGGACCGGATCGCAGTCGGCCGCGACGAGGATGGGGAGGGACGTCCAGGGAATCGAAATTCCCAACGATTGTGCCTGTTTCTGCACCGATGCCCGCTGCGCGGCGAGCGAATTTTCCATGGCCGCGCGGATGGCTTGCGGGTCCTGCATGAGGAAGAGCAGCAGCCACGTCACAATCTTCAAAATCGGCGGAATGGCCGGGCGGCTGTATGCGGGGCGGATGCGGCGTGCTAAATTCTTCTCTATGATCGCGCGGCATTGGAGGGGTTGGACGAAGCCGGAAGACGCGGCGGCATATGAAGAACTGCTCCAAAGCAAAGTGTTTCCGGGATTGCGCGAAATCGCCGGTTATCGCGGCGGATACCTGCTGCGCCGCGATTCGGGCCACGAAATCGAATACGTGGTGATCAATTTTTTCGATTCTCTCGATGCCGTTCGCGCCTTCGCCGGCCCAGATTACGAAACTGCGGTGTTCGAGCCGGACGCGAAACTTCTGTTATCCAGATTCGAGGCAAAGGCGGTCCATTTCGAGGTGGCCGCGCGTGTCTGAGCGCCGGGAGGCGGAAGCGCAAGCCTGGCGGCTGACGCCACCAACGAGGCTCGAAATTCGAATACAATAAACAACTCATGCTCCCCAAAATCGTTGTGACCCTTGCCGTGTTTTCGCTCCCTTTCCTGTACGCCCAGGACGATGCGCCCGATGAAGGAATCAAGACGCTGGTCGGCAGGCTGGAATTGCAGAAATATAAAGCGACGATTCGCGGCCTGACGCGCTTCGGCGACCGGCGGCAGGGAACGGACCGCAATCGCGCGGCGCTCGACTGGATTGAAGCGCAGCTCAAAAGCTACGGCTGCACCAATACCGAGCGGATTCATTACAACTACGCGCCGGCCGCGCGTGGCGGACGCGGGGGCCGAGGTGGGCGCGGCGGCCGCGGCGGAGGGCCGGGCGGGTCGGCGATCAAGGGCAATCGCGGTCCGTCGGGCGTCAATAATGATCCCAATTTGCAGCCGGACACGCGGCTGCGCGAGCTGAACTCGCAGGAATCGACGCCGGGTCCGCGGGAGGAAGTTTTCTGCACCAAGATCGGCGCCACGCATCCCGACGAAATGTACATCGTCGCGGGGCATTTCGACGGCATCGGCTGGGGCGAAGCGGCCAACGACGACGGATCGGGCACGGCGCTGGTGATGGAAGTGGCGCGGGTGCTGAGCAGCCCGGACGTGACCAGCGAGCGCTCCATTCGCTTCGCGCTGTGGAATAACGAAGAGACCGGATTGAACGGCTCGCGGGCCTACGTCGAGCAGCGCAAGGATTTGCAGGGCAAGGAAGATCCGCCGGGATCGGGAAAATATCCGGAGCCGAAATGGCTGGGCATGATCCAGCACGACATGATGCTGTTCGACCACGGGATGCCGCGGCGCGACGGCACGGTGAGCGACCACCAGCGTCCGGAAGCGGACGTCAATATCGAGTTCCAGTCGCGAGCCAAGTTCGCCGAGCAGGCGCAGGCGCTGGCGTGGGCGTTTCGCACGGCCAACGAAAAATACGCGACCGATTATCCGGCGCAGGTAGGCAATCACATGACCAACACCGATTCGACGCCGTTTATGGACTTAACGGCGGCGATCAGTTTGCGGGAGCTGGAGCGGGGTCCGGAAATCGGCGCGGGTTGGGACCCGACGCATCATCAGCCAACCGATGTGTACTCCCATTTTTCCGATGGCGATTTCCGCTTGGGATTAAATGCCGCGCAGACGACGCTCGCCGCGGTGTCGGAGTTGGCGGGAGTGAAATTGACAAAGTAGACGGGAGCGCGCCGCCTGATCAATACGAGGCTCGACGCTTCCTTTGCTCGCGGTTCGTTGGCCGCTTCTTTCTATTGCACGCGAGCAGGCGGATTGAGAATCCGCCGCAGGCTGGGAGCCTGCCCCACCCTCGGATTACGCCGCGACGTTCCGGGCACTACATTAGTGGCTTCGCTGCAACTTCTCGAGTTCCTGCGCGGCCGGGGTGAACTGAGGGTCGAGTTTTAAGGTTTGCGAAAATTCCGCGGCCGCTTCGGATTTCCGTCCCATCGCCGCGAGCATGCGGGCCAGCTCAAAATGGGCCCGGACATAATCCGGCCGCAGATGAATCGCGGCGGAAAACTGCTCGATCGCGCGATCCGGCTGACTGGCCGCCGCCAATGCAAGACCGAGATTGAAGCGAACCTCCGGATCGCCGGGGCGCAGGCGAGCCGCGGTGGAAAATTCTTCGACGGCCTCAGAGGCGCGGCCCATCATGCCATAAACGCCGCCCAGGTTGTAATGATTATCGGCATCGGACGGATCCCGGCGAACCTCCTCGATCAGATACGGCAGCGCCCGCTCGAAATGCGGCATGGCTTCGGCGGCTTGCCCCTGGAGCATCAGCACACCGGCGAGCCGATATTCCGCTTCGCGATTTTCCGGGTCCAGCCGCAGGGCCTCGTGAAACTCCGCCAGCGCGTCCTCCATCCGGCCGGCGCGCACCAGCGCCGAACCGAGATCGATGTGCGCCTTGGCATAATCCGGCTGAAGCTGAATCGCCTGCCGCAAATGCGACGCGGCTTCGTCGATTCGTCCGACGGTGGTCAGAGCTTCGCCCAAATTATCCTGCGCCTCGGGATTTCCGGGCTGAATCCGGACGGCGGCGGCGAAATCGGAGACGGCGTCGTCCCAGCGGCCCTGGCGCCGGCGAACTCCGCCCAGATTGTTATAAGCAACGTAATTCTGGCCGGTGACGTTAATGGCGTGGGTAAACAGAGCTTCACTATTCTGCCAGTATTCGAGATTCCGCCAGGTAAGAACACACCAGGCGATGCCGGCGACCGCCGCCGAGCAGACGATCGGACGCCGGAATCGCGCGCCTTCCGCCGCGGCCCAGGCGATCATCATGGTCACGCCGATCATGGGGAGGTAGGTGTATCGGTCCGCGCGAGTCTGCTGGCCGATCTGCACCAGCCCGATCACCGGAACCAGCGTTCCCAGATACCAGAACCATCCGGTGACCAGGTACGGCCGCCGATTCCGCCCGATCAGCGTGACCAAGGTGACGGCGGCGAGCACGGCCGCGGCGAGCATCCACTGCCAGGCTGGGAAGGCGTCGGGGTAGGGATAAAAAACAGCCAGCTTCGACGGCCAGAAAAATTTTTCCAGATAGGCCACATAAGAAATGAGAACGTTTTCGAGGCGCAATTCGAGCGGGAATCGCGCCAGTGTCGCCACCGAGCGCCCCCGGCTTTGCGCCAGGAAGGTCACGATGGAGCCGGCGATCGAAAGCGCGATCAGCGGAATTTTTTCGAGCGCGGCGCGCACGCTGAGGCGCCCGAGCGGCCAGTAATCGAGCAGCAGCAAAACGAACGGCAGCGTCACGATCATCGGTTTGGACATGAGCCCGCACACAAACGCCGCCGTCATCAGCGCATATCGCAGCGGCGACGGCCGCTCGACGTAATCGACATAAGCCCAGATCGTGAGGAGCCCGAAAAACGCGCTCAGCACGTCTTTTCGTTCGGCGATCCAGGCCACCGATTCGACGTGCAGCGGGTGCAGGGCGAAGGCGAACGCCACAAACGCGCTGGGCCAGCGCGCCCGCGTGATGCGCTTCAGAATGGCGAACAGCAGCAGGGAACTGGCCGCATGCAGCAGCAGGTTGGTCCAATGGTGCCGGCCGGCGTCCAATCCGAAGAGCTGGCAATCGAGCATATGGGAGAGCCGGGTCAGCGGGAACCAGTTGGAATCGTCGAGCGAGGTAAACGCCCAGGCGACGCCGTTCCACGACAATCCGTCGCGCACATGGGGATTGCCGCCGACGTAAATGGGGTCGTCGTAATCGACGAAGTCGTGCGAGCCGGTTTGCGCGTACACCGTCAGGATGGCGAGGAGCAGGGCGAGGTAAATCCAGCGGTCGGCAAACGTGCGCGTGACGCGCGGCGCAGGTTTCGGCGGGGGACGCTTACGAGACACGCATTGTTCAGTGTAACGCCCGCCGGCGCGGCGATCCTTCTTTTATACGTCGCCTGGTGTGCGTTCGGCTACATCGCGCAAATGATCCGTCACGGAGCGCTGCCCTATCGCGATGCGTCCGACCACAAACCACTCATTTGGTCGGCATTTCGCGCGCCACCGCCGGAGCCAATTGCGCGAAAGTGCGACGGAATCCTCCGACACTGCATTCATGGGCTCATTGAATACGATCATCACCCGGCGCCAACGTTCGTCGGTCCGCGAGCGCGATCACGGAAAAAACCCACGTTCAGGTTGCGGGGTAATTTTCGACAGGCACAACCGGCTCGCCCATTTCCGGACCGGATCGCTCCCGGCCTTCCTGGTCCTGCCGGCGTTGCATGCGTTTTTCGAGTTTGGCCTGCTGGCGTTCCTTACGCTGCTGTTCTTTTTGGCGTTTCTTGAATGTTTGCGGACCACGTCCGGCCATGGGGGGCTCCTTTCATCTACCGGCACAGGCGAGCCTGCATATCGCCGCCGCGGGATGATTTTCGTGCACTAAGTTTCAGGATAACAGATGCTCTCATTTGTCCATCGGTAGTGCGTGAGATCTGCCCCCGCCATGACTGGCGGGGCTGTAACGCGCACCTGCAACTTTTAGCGCACTACCACCCCCATCCTTCACCGCGTTTTTCGTGCTATATTGCGGATAGTTGAAGTTTTTCGGCATTGTCGCATTAGTCCGGTGTTCACCGCCCTCGTCCGATCCTGCCTCGATCCATCAGTTTTAGAAAATCTCAAAGGAAACTCAGTGAAAAATATTTTTGTAGGAAATCTTAGTTTTGGGGCGACCGAAGAGGCAGTCCGGGCCGCTTTCGAAGCATACGGAACCGTCGATCGCGTGAACCTGGTCACCGACCGCGACACCGGCCAGGCGAGGGGTTTTGCCTTCGTCGAAATGGCCAACAACGCGGAAGCGGATCGCGCCATCGCGGAGCTGAACGGCACGGAAATGAACGGCCGCGCGCTGAACGTCAACGAAGCCCGGCCGAAAACCGAGCGCGGATCGGGCGGATTCCGTCCGCGTGGTCATGGCGGCGGCGGCGGCGGTTCGCGGAATCGCTGGTAAAAAATGGAACGGCGTTCCGCCCGGTGCGGAGCGCCGCGACCGATCGGGCTCGCGAAGCTGCTAGCCTGAATGGTTCGAACTCTAATTTGGAAGTGGGGTGAGTCTTTTGGCTGAGGTTCAGGTTCATCAGGGCGAAAGTTTGGAAAGCGCTCTCAAGCGCTTCAAACGCAAGGTCCTTCAGGAAGACATTATTAAGGACATCAAGCGCCACGCTTTTTATTTAAAGCCGGGCCAGAAAAAGCGCGTTAAATCGGCGCTGGCACGAAAGCGCAACCGCAAGAAGCGGACCCGCGACACCGACTCCGAGCAGAGCCGCGCCTGAGGTCCGCGGCCGCGGCCGCCTCTTCAAATCGCAATCGCCCCATCGGCCAGCAGGGCCACCACCGACTCGCGAACCGCTTCCATCGACCGATACCGCGGCTGATAACCGAGCAGCCGCTGCGCCTTGGCGATGCTGCACGCGGGCGAACGGGCAATATGATCCCAACTCACCTGTGCGTCGCGTTCTGAAACGGTGCGGCGCCATTCCTCCCAGGGAACGAACCGCAGCCGCGCTTGTTTCCCGAACCAGGACGCCGCGCATTCGGCATAACCGCCGAGCGTCACCGCGGCGGGCGACACCACATGAAAATTCTCGCCCACCGCAGCCGGCCAATTCTCCAGAGCCTGGACAAAGGCCTGCGCGACATCATCGGCGTGAACGTGGTGTACCGTCTCCCGGCCGAGATTCGGCAGCGAGACTTCGTTGCCCCGCGCCAGATCGCAAAAGATTTGCGGATTGAAATTCGCCGCCGGATTCAACGGCATCCACCCCGGCCCCACCAGGTGACCCGGGTGCAGCACGGTCGCCGGAAAATTCCGCGAGCGCGCCTGGCTTAGCAAATAATCTTCAATCGCCGCCTTGCGCCGGCCATAATCGCTGATCGGGTTGCGCGCCTGGTCTTCGGTCATCGGAACTTCCAGGCTGGGACCATGCACCCAGATGGTCCCACAATGCAGAAAATGACGGACGCGTCCGGCGAGCGCCTCCACCAGCATCCGCGCGCTTTCAAGGGTGTAGCAGGTCAGGTCGATCACCGCGTCCGGCCCGGTTTCCGCGATCCTGCGGCCGAAAGTTCCGGCGGATTCCTCGGCCGTGCGGTCAAGAGTGACGGCTTCAACCTTGGCCCACGCCGGGTGCGGCCGGTAGGGCTGGCGCAGGGACCGGCTCACGTTGACCACCGCGTGCCCCGCTTCCACCAGGCGCGGCGTCAGGAACGTGCCGATGTGCCCGCTGCCGCCAATGACCACCACCCGCATCGCGACACCAATTTTACTGTTTTCGCGCGGCCTCAGTTTGCTTTCCCAGCCGTTTCGCGATCGCCTCCATCACTTTGGCGGCGCTTTCGGCGGGCGTTTCCCGATCCGTTCGGCATTCGAGATCGGGCGCGAGCGGGGGCTCATAAGGATCGTCGATGCCGGTCATCGCCGGAATCTCACCCGCGCGCGCGCGCCGATACAGACCCTTCACGTCGCGCTGCTCGCATACTTCGAGCGGCGCGTGAACGTACACTTCCAGAAAATTTCCGATGCGCCGCTTCACTTCCTCCCGCACCGCGCGGTAGGGCGAAATCAACGAAACCAGCGCGACCACGCCTTCGCGCGTCAGCAGCTCCGCCGCGAATCCGATGCGGCGCACGTTTTCATCGCGATCCTCTTTGTTGAAGCCGAGCCCCTTGCTCAAACTCTGGCGCATCGCGTCGCCGTCGAGCCATTCCACTTTCGTTCCGCTCGCCCACATTTTTTCGAAAACCGCTTTGCCGATGGTGCTCTTGCCGGCCGAGCTGAGTCCCGTAAACCACACCGTCAGACCCGCGCCCGATTGGGGCGCGGCGCTGGTTTCAGCGGCGGAAAGGATCATGCCCGCGGCGAGCGTTCCGTTGCCGGCCGGATCGATTACGAGGAATCCGCCGGTCCGGCGATTTTCCGCGTAGGGATCGAAATAGAGCGGCTGATGGCATTCCATTTCGCACTCGCCGAATTCGTTCAACGCGAGCGTGGACGCGGCGCGGCGATCGAGCGTGGTGGGATCGAGCACGGTGAGCCGCGTCACGCTGGCGCAAACCTGCCGCGTGGTGTGTTTGATCAGATAGGGTTTGCCGGTTTCAAGCGGCCGTTCGCTCATCCATAGAAGCATCGCGCGCACGCGGCGCGAGATCGCCGCAGCCCCGTCTGTCAGGGCGGGGCTCTGCTCGTTGCACATCAAAAATAAACCTCGCGTTTTTTCAATTCCATCGCGGCAGAGCGAATCGCGCCGGTGGCATCCCGTTCCCGCCGCCGAAATTTCTCATTTGCAGGCCCTCGAAGCCGAAAGCATCCAGCTTGCATCCGAGATCGGTGTGCACTACTTTCTCCATGCTACAGCATTGCCGAAGGCCGCCACGAAATCATATAATGCCTTTCGTGTTGCCGCGCCCGGCTCCCGGCTTCGTACAGGCGGAATGCGACGAGTTCGACCGGGAGTACCGGTTGGAGGAGGATGCGCTCGGTCAACTTTGGACGAAGTTCCCCGGTAACATCGAAACTTCTCACGTGCTCTTGAAGGTTCTCGCCCTTAACAAGCTCTACGGCACGGGGATCAACGGCAACGACGTCGGCCTCCTGGCGCGCCACATCAGCGGCCTTGGCCTCGCACGGACTGCCCATAAAAGCGCCTGCCCTTTACTATCTGAGCTTGCCGATCTCTTTTTCCACTGCTTCGAGAATATCGCCGTCTTTTGCGACCCTCGCCAGGGCGTTGATATCCACATGCAACGGCCGGTCGGCTTCCAGTTTTGCGACGTGCGTGCGGATCACTTCGTACGCCGCGCGCGTCGCCGGCGAGGGCTGCAAGGGCGCCAGCAGATCGAAGGCCTGCGCGGCCATCATCAGCTCGACCGCCGTGACCTGCCAGGAATTTTCGATGATCTGGCGGGTCTTGATGGCCGTGGTCATGCCCATCGAGACGAAATCTTCCTGATCGGCGGCGGCCGGAATCGAGCCGGTGGCGGCGGGTGTGCTTAACACGCGATTTTCGCAGACCAGCGCGCCGGCGGTGTATTGCGAAACCATCATCCCTGAAAACATTCCCGCGCCTCTGGTCAAAAACGCGGGCAGGCCCATCGATAAATTCGGATTCATCAGCCGATTCATGCGCCGCTCGGAAAGAACCATCACCGTGGTCAGCGACATGCCGAGCAGTTCCAGCGCAAACGCCAGCGGCGTGCCTTGAAAATTCGCGCCCGTCAGCGTCAGTTCTTCATCGGGAAAAAAATAAGGATTGTCGGCGGCGTGGTTCAGCTCGATTTCGAGCATTTTCCGGGTCCAGCGAAACGCGTCGCGCGCCGCGCCGATCACCTGCGGCGAGGAACGCAGCGAATAGGCGTCCTGCAATTTTTTTCCGGGCCGGTTGAACAGACCCGAGCCGGCGGTGAGGCGGCGAATATTGTCCGCGCACTCCTGCGCGCCGGGATAGCCGCGCACTTCGTGAATGCGGCGATCGAAGGCCATCAGATTCGCGTTCAGCGCTTCGAGCGTCATGGCCAGCGCGATCTCCTGCGTGCGCAGGCAGCGCTCGGCGTCGTACAGCTGAAGACAGCCCATCCCGGTGATCACGTCCGACCCGTTGATCGCGGCCAACCCGTCGCGTTCGCGAAAAACGATGGTCGGGATGCCGGCGCGCTGCATTCCTTCCGCGGCCGGCAACCGCTCGCCGTTGAAGAAAACCTCGCCTTCCCCCATTAGCGTGATGGCGGCCTGGGACATGGGCGCCAGATCGCCGCACGCGCCGACCGAGCCTTTCTGGCACATCACCGGCGTCACGCCGCGGTTCAACTGCGCGAGCTGCGCTTCCACCACTTCCAGGCGAATGCCGGAATGTCCCCAGCAGTGCGTGTTCAGCCGCGACAGGATGGCCGCGCGGGCGTCCCCTTCCGAGCAAGGCTCGCCGCAGCCGGCCGCGTGCGAATACAAAAGATATTTTTGAAATTCCTGGGCCTGCTCCGGAGTTAATACCACCGTCGCCAGCTCACCAATGCCGGTGTTGACGCCGTACATGGTCTCGCGCGCGGCAATTTTCCGCTCGAGCAGGGCGCGGCACTTATGAATGCGTGCGACGGCTTCCGGATCAAGCTCGATCTGGCGTCGATTCCGGGCGATTTCGGCAACATCTTCAATCGTCAGCGAACGGCCATCGAGCACAGCCGACTCCTGAGGATCGGTCCGCACGGCTTCTTTGGTGTGCATCAACCGAAGTATGCCAAAACAATCGCCGGCTGAGAAGCTGGATTCAACGGTAATCGCGATCACATGCCAATCAAACGAGGAGATTTCACCGTAGATTCCATCGAATCAAGCCTGCCGACCCCGGTGTTCATGATAAACTCGGTCATACTTTTGCGATGGAAACGGTTGAAATGAGTCCGCTGATCGATGAGATTGCGCGAAAGCTGCTCGATGCGCTTCAGAGAAATGCACGCGCTTCCTACGCCGAGCTCGGGCGGCTGGTGGGATTATCCCCGTCGGCCACCGCCGAGAGGCTTCGCAGGCTGGAGGACGCGGGTATCATCCGCGGCTATCGCGCAAATCTCGATCCCGCCGGTTTGGGGTTGGGAATTACCGCGCTGATTCGAATGACCGCTGACGGGGTTCAGTACCGGCAACTGATGAATTTCCTCGGCAGCTGCGAACCGGTTCGGGAATGCTATCACGTAACGGGCGGCGACGCTCTGATGATGAAGGTGATGGTGCAATCGATCCAGGACCTGGAGGGACTGATTACCAACTTACTTCATTACGGAGTCCCCACCACGAGTATCGTATTATCCACGCCGATCTTTCGGGACGTCTATCAGCTTCGACCCCGAGCGGCGGCTGAAAAGGCGACAAAACGGAAGCTCAGACCGCCGGAGCCGGGCGGCTCAGGTTGATGCGATCACCAGAAAACCGGTCTCGACGCGATCCTCTACGATGCGGTTCCACATCACCCGCGCGTGACCCGTCGCCTCGATGTGCGAAAATTCCACCATCTGCCCGGCCGCGAGCGAGGGAAACGAGTGCGCCATGCGGAATCCATTTTCGCTCACGTCCACCAGCCGTCCTGCGATTTTCTGCGGACGCGGATCGGCGAAACGGATCTGCACTCTGCCGCTCGCCGGACGGCGTTGTTCGCGACGCAGATCGCGGCGTGTCGCGGAACCGCTCATACGGCAGCCTGCGCCGCGCCGGATTCGTACAGCTTCAGTTTGCGGCTGAGCGTGCGCCGGGAAATCCCCAGACGCGCCGCCGCTTTTTGATGATGACCGCCGGTAGCCTGTAGCGCTTCGAAAATCATGCGCCGTTCCATCCCGTCCAGATTTACCGGCTCCGCGCCCGGCGCGATCCGCGCCTGCCGCTCCGGCAGCGGCAGATCGCGCGGCCAGATCACGTCTGCCTGCGCCAGCACCGCGGCCTTGGTGACCACGTTGCGCAGCTCGCGAATGTTGCCCGGCCAGGAATGCGCCCGCAGCGCGTCCAGCGCGTCACTCGAAAAACGCAGCCGCGGATCCTGCTGCGCCAGAAAATAGCGCGCCATCGGTTCGACGTCTTCCACCCGCTCGCGCAGCGGAGGAACTTGCAGCGTGATCTGGCTCAACCGGTGAAACAGATCGCTGCGGAACCGGCCCTCGCTGACGGCCAGCTCCAGGTCCTGATTGGTCGCCGCGACCACGCGCACGTCCACCGAAACCTTTTTCACTCCGCCCAGCCGGTAATAGGAAACGCCGTCGAGCACGCGCAACAGCTTCACCTGCATCTTCGGATCCAACTCGCCGATTTCGTCCAGAAAAATGGTCCCCTGGTGCGCCAGCTCGAACAGGCCGGGTTTGGCGCTTTCGGCGCCGCTAAAAGCTCCTTTATCGTAGCCGAACAGCTCGCTTTCGAGCAAATGATCGGGCAGGGTGGCGCAGCTCAGATCCACCCAGGACTTATGTGCGCGCGGCGAAAAATGGTGCAGGGCGCGCGCCGCCAGCTCCTTGCCCGATCCGCTTTCCCCGGTGATCAGCACGGTGGCGCTGGAGCGCGCCACGCGCTCGATCATCGCCATCAGACGGTGCATCGGCTCGCTGGCGATCACCGCGTGCATGCCGAGAAACACGGATGTGCCGCGACTGTTCGATTCCTCCATGGCAGGGCTCACTATTCATTTCGCCACACGGCGGGCTTTTGCGCCCTCCGAAAAACACCTTAACGGATCGCTCAAAACTCACCTGAGGTTTGCGCCACTTTGTCGCAAGCTGGACAGGCTGTCCCGGAGCGATCCGCGCAAAACACTGATTTAACGTGTCCGGAGCTGGCGCCAAAGTTGCCTTCAGGAAGTTGTACATGTCCGCCCGAACCGAACCGCTGCCCACGGCGGCACGCGCCTACGTTGCCGTCACCAGTACGCTGGGTATTGCCGTTCTGGTTTTGACGCTGGCCAATTGGGAATCGCCCGACCTGTTTAAGTACGGCGCCTTCCTGCTGGCGGCGATCTGCACCTCCGGAATGCGCATCGCGGTCCCCGGCATTACCGGAACGATGCCGCTGACGTTCGTGTTCGTGCTGCTGGCCGTGCTCGATCTGAGCGCGGCGGAGACCATCCTGCTCGGGGCGCTGGTCACCGTGGTTCAATGCTACTGGAACCAGCCCGAACGGCCGTCTCTTTCCGAGGCGATTTTCCAGGTGTCCGCCATGGTGGTGGCGATCACCGCGACGGAGCGCGTTTATCAGGCCCCGGTTCTGCTGTCGCACCAGGTGGATCCCGCGCTGCGCCTGGCCGCGGCCACCTGCACGCTGTTCCTGTTCAACACCGCGGCGCTGGCGCTGCCGATGGCCTTTGAGGAGCATCGCCGCATCGCCATCACCTGGCGTGAAGGCTTCTTCTGGAGCCTGCCCTATTACCTGGGCGGGGCGGCCGTGGCCAAAGGAGCCAGCCTGTTGAACCACTCCATCGGATGGCAGACGGTGCTGCTCACCGGTCCGGTGGTTTATCTGATTTATCGTTCGTATCGACTTTATCTCGATCGCCTGGAAAATGAAAAACACCACGCCGAAGAGGTTTCGGGTTTGCACCTGCGCACCATCGAAGCGTTAGCGCTGGCGATCGAAGCCAAGGACCAGACGACGCACGATCATCTTCAGCGGGTGCAGGTGTACGCCATGGAGCTGGCGCGGCTGCTGGGCCTGAGCGCGGCCGAACAGGAAGCGCTGCGCGCCGCTTCCATCCTGCACGATATCGGCAAGCTGGCCGTGCCCGACTACATCATCTCGAAGCCCGGCAAATTGACGCCCGCCGAGTTCGAGCGCATGAAGGTGCACACGGTGGTGGGCGCCGAGATTCTCGAACAGGTCGCGTTCCCGTATCCTGTCGCTCCTATCGTCCGTTCGCATCACGAAAAGTGGGACGGCACCGGTTATCCGGACGGCCTGAAGGCCGAGAGCATTCCGATCGGCGCACGAATCCTCTCGGCCGTGGATTGCCTGGATGCGCTTGCGAGCGACCGCCAGTATCGCCGCGCTCTGCCTCTGGACGAAGCCATGGATTACGTCGCCGGGCTTTCCGGCCGCAGCTTCGATCCCCAAGTCATCGAGATTCTGAAGGCCAACTATCGCGAGTTTGAGAGCATCGCGCAAAGTACGCCGCTGCGCGTGCACAAGCTGAGCAAGGACCTGATCGTCAGCCGCGGCGAC
>DATJNW010000095.1:0-10355 GCA_035507655.1 Bryobacteraceae bacterium
AAGATCAAGTCGGTCAGCCATCGCTCTTTCGGATTTCGCAGCGCCAAAAACTTCATCGCTGCTATCTATCACTGCTGCGCGCGTTTGCCGCTCCCCGTCGAACGCTAATTACACTTTTGGGACAGGAGCCAAAAAGCGGTCGTTGGTGACAGGGTGTGGAAAAACAGCCTGAAGTTACGGGAGAGTGACTAGTCATCTTCGGAGCGTCGCTTGGATGTTATCAGCGCGACGGCGCCAAAGGAGCTGACGACCGCAAGAGCCGTGGCCAGCCACACCATGCTCCGAAAGCCGGCGACGAACGCCTCTTTGATCGCTTGTTGTCCTCGCGAGTCCGCTGTACCGGCGTCCCCTAGCCTGGATCGCTGGGCTTCGATTTCCGCCCGCACTGGGGGCGGCACGTGGAGACGGTCCAATTGCCGCTCCAGAGCGCTGTCGAAAACCGTGCTGAGTACTGCTCCGAGCAAGGCTACGGCCAGTAAGGCTGCGATGCGCGACACCGCGTTATTGATGCCCGAAGCCGCTCCCGCCTCACTCTGGTCCACAGCATTCATCACCGTCGTAGTCAGCGGAGCGACGCTGACCGCCATGCCAAGCCCCAGCACCACTGTTGCCGGGAAGAACGTTGCCCAATAGGACCCGCCAACGCCCGGCCTGGCAAACAGCGCAAATCCCGCGGCTGCGAGCAACGGACCCACGACCAGCGGAGCCTTGGCGCCGTATCGATCGGCAAGTCCGCCAGACCAGCGCGACAGCACGAACATCAGCAATATGAAAGGCAGCAGAGCCGCTCCCGCCTGGGTTGGCGAGTAGTTTTGCACCTGGATTAAATCCAGTGGAAGAAAGAACAGAATGCCGCTCAACGCCGCATACAGAAAAAACGTGAGCAGGTTGGCTCCACTGAAATTTCTGGAACGAAACAGACCGAGCGGCGCCATCGGAGAAGGGGCGTGGGCTTCCCAGTAAAACAGCGCCACAAGCGAGATGGCCCCAGCCGCGCCGGCAATCGGCCTGGATTCAATCAGTGCGTAAGTCACTCCGCCGAAGCCGAGGGCAGCCAGCGCACCTCCGGCCCAATCGAAGGACTGGGTTGAGCTTCCCGCGCTGCTTTCCGGGACCTTCCAAAGAGTGATGAGCACGACCAGTAGCCCGATCGGTACGTTGATGAAAAAGACCCACCTCCAGGAGCCGTGCTCGGTGAACCACCCGCCGAGCACCGGACCAAGCGCGGCTGTGATCGACGTGAACCCCGACCATGTTCCGATGGCGCGGCCGCGTTCCTGCTCGGGAAAATTCGCGCTGATCAAAGCCAGGCTGCCTGGCACGAGCAGTGCCGCGCCGATCCCTTGCACGGCCCTCGCGAAGATGAGGTGGCCGATGTTCGGCGCGAATCCGCAGTAGGCCGAAGCTCCCGAGAAGAGCACGACGCCAGCCGTAAAGATTTTGCGGCGACCGTACCGATCTCCTAACGATCCGCCGATGAGAAGAAGCGCTGCGAGGAAAAGCGCATAAGATTCCACGACCCATTGCAGGTTCGCCAGCGTTGCGTGTAGGTCCTTTTGCAGCCTTGGCAGCGCAATGTTTACCACCGTGCCGTCGATGAACGCCATGCTCGAACCCAGAATAGCCGCGGCGAGAATCCAGGGGCCGTTTCTGGTAGTCGGCTGCACGCACGAACCGGCGAGAATCACGGCTTCGTCGCAAGGAGGCCTCACGGTGCCCATAGTCTATTCTCCGCCAGAGTGCTGACGGCACCGAGGGCGCCGCGATCTCATCGAAAGAAACCCGCGCTACGAGCGTTTCCGCGCCAGATGGGTGGTGTTATCGGAAGGGTCCAATATTATTCGCAACGTAGAGCAACCATCGGGTCAACCTTTACGGCGCGGCGCGCGGGAACATAGCAGGCCGCAAGGGCGACACAGGCGATGAGCAACGTGACGCCCAGGAACGCGGCAGGATCATATTCGCTCACGCCGAACAACATACTCGAAAGAATTTTCGAGACAGCTGCGCAGCCTCCGATGCCGAGCGCCGCTCCAATGGCTATCGGTTTCACGGCCTGGCGAAGAATCATCGTCACGACCGCGCGGCGCTCTGCGCCCAGTGCGATGCGGATTCCGATCTCGCGCACACGGCGGCTCACCGTAAACGCAACCACCGCGTAAATTCCGGTGGATGCCAGCAGCAACGCGAGGATTCCGAGTGACCCGGCGAGGGCGCTCGAAATACGAGAAAGCAGCCGCCGCAGTTCCAGGTTGTCCTCAAGGGGTGCGACGGTGATCAGCAACGCCGGGTCGATTGAGTGAACGGCCCGACGGAGCGCCGCCGCGGCGGGCGCGTAGGTTCCGCCGTAGCGAACCATCCACTGCATCTGTCTCTGCCCGTCCGGCGAAACGGGAAGATAGACGTAGAGCGTGTCGGAATGACCGATGCTCGACACCTGCGCGTCTTTGGCGACACCGATCACTTCGCGTTCGGCGCGCTCATCGGCATCGCGAAGCGTCTTGCCGAGCGGGTCTTCGCCGGGCCAGAGCCTGCGGCCCGTGGATTCCGTGACGATGGCCACCTTCACGCTGCCACGAGTCTCCGCTTCGGTGAAGTTGCGGCCTCGCACGATCGGGATGCCGAGCACGGAGAAGAATTCCGGTGAAACCTGATTCCTTTCGATCAGAAGCTCTTGCGTTGAGCCTGGAGCGAGGAACATGCTTCGGTTGTGGGACTCTTCGAGCGGGGTTACGTGCGCTTGTGCCGCGCCCGTCACGCCGGGCAGAGATTCCAGACGCTCCCTCAATTGCCGCTGAAAAGCGGATGCCTGTTCGATGTTGTAGCCTTGACCACGCAGGTTCAGAGAAATCGTAGCTACATGATTCATCTCGAAGCCGGGATCGATTCGCTGTGTGACCCAGAGGCCATGCAATAACAACCCGGCCGCGACCAGCAGGATGGAGGATATGGCAACCTGCAAGCCGACCAGCACCTGGCGCAGGAATCCGCCGCCCGAATTCAGCGAAGAGTTCACATCCGGCCGCGAAGCGCGTAGAGCCGGAGCAAGTCCAAACACCACCCCCGTGATGACGGTGAGACCAACAGAATAGGCGAGCACGCGCCAATCCGGAGAAACGTCGAAGGTCAGTTGCGGAGCGCCGCGAGGCAGATGGGAGAGGATGAAATACGCGCACGATTGAAATGTCGAAATCGCGATCATGGTTCCCGCCAAGCCTCCCAGCACGGCAATCAGCAGGCTTTCTGTGAGCAACTGACGAACGAGACGCCATCGCGTCGCGCCGACCGAGATGCGGATGGCGATTTCCCTTCGTCGGCCGGTTGCGCGCGCCAGGAGAAGATTGGCCACGTTGGCGCAGGCGATGAGGAGGACCAGGCCAACCGCGGTGAACACCAGCGCTCCGACCGTTTTAATCGCCCTTCGCTCTTCCGGCCTGCCCAGATAGGAGGCGATCGAAACGTCGAGGCGCGTGGCGCGCCCCGGGTCCGTAAGGTCAATCCGCGCGGCAATCACTCCCAAATCGGCTCGAACCTGATTGAGCGAAATGCCCGGTTTCATCCGGCCGAGCAACGCCAGCCAACTCCAATCGCCGTGGGAAAAGTCGAGCGGCGGTTCAAGGAGCTTCTGCATCGTCAACGGAACCCATACAGAAGCGGCGACGACTTCCGAACCGGTGAAGCGCGGCGGAGCCACACCGACAATCGTGAGAAGTTGACGGTTCAGAAGGATCTTCTTGCCGACAATCTGCGGATCGGCGGCAAATCGGACACGCCAAAGCGTATCGCCGATTACCGCGACGGCTCCGTTGCCGGGGGCGCAATCCGCAGCCACGAAGGAACGGCCGAGAGCAGGCGGTTCCGCGAGTACATCGAAAAAATTGCATGACGTCAGCTGGCCAAAAAGCTGTTGGGGCTGATCCCCGCCAAGGGTCACTTCGAGAAACGGTTCGTATGCGGCGAGAGCGGCGAATACGTGGTTCTGATCGCGATAGCGCTCATATTCGGAAGTCGCCACCAGCGTTTCGGAGCCGTGCGAATTGCGGGTAGTCTTGCCGCGGATCTCCTGATAGATCGAAACCAGGCTGTCCGAGGCCGGCGCCGGCAGCGTCTTCAGAGCCGCGCCGTTCAGGATCATGAAAATTCCCGCATTCACTCCTACCCCGACGGCGACGGCGAGGATGGCAACTGCCGCGAATCCCGGATTATTGAGCAATATCCGAACGGCGTAGCAAAGGTCATTCGCGAAAGGTGTCAGGAACCGGGTTTCCCGGGGAAAGCGGGGCCGCCGAGGGAAGAACGTGCTTGCAAACTGGCGCCACAGCCACGCGCGGGAGCGCCCGCCGGCTCGCTCTTCCGCAAGGTCGCCCAGGATTTCCGGTCTCCGGCACAAAAGCCAAGCGATCAGCCGCGGTAATCTATCGCGCATGGCGCACCTTTTCGAGGTCGACGCCTTGCCACATGGCGGCAAGCTCACGTTCGGTTCGGCGGAGGGCCTTAATCCCCAGCGGCCCAACGCGAAAATAACGTTTTGCCCGTCCGCCGCGCTCCGGAATGGGATCACCGAAGCGCGAAGAAACGAACGCTTTTTCTTCCAGACGGTCGAGCGTGCGATAGAGCGCCCCGACCGTCACATACCGCCGGGTGCGCACCTCAATTTCGCGGCGAATGGGCACCCCGTAAGCGCCATCGCCGAGACGCGCTATGGCCAGCAGAACAATCTGTTCGAATTCGCCGAGATGATCACGCATTATATATCCTGCATAATAGAGCAATACGCGGCACCCGGTGAGAGAGTTCCATGAAACGTGGTCGCGATTGGAAAGCATCTTCTTGTCCGCGCGCATTGGCCTTCATGGCCGAGTGGGGATCGACACGGGTACCCTGCCAGGCGTGCGCGAGTCCGAAAAGGATTCCAGTGGCGATGGCGACCGCCGTAGTGAACCCGGACTGGAGCACAAGACTGCGTCACCAATTCACTTCACGCTGTGCTTATTCGATTCTGCAGCAGCAGTATGTAAATTGCTGCTCGGCGCCCCAAGGGGTAAGATGAATCTCTTTCACGCTCTCTTCTATCCGGAATCGCTTTCCAAATTCGCCGTGGAGCGATTCGGCATCATAACGCATCACATCCAGTCCGCTACACTTCGTCGGCCCTTCTGGGCCAAACGTGCTCACAATAACGTGGCCGCTAGGCTGAACTGCATCGACGACCGACTGCACATATTTCCGACGGCGCACCGGGTCGACCAGGAAATGGAAAACTGCGCGATCGTGCCACACCGCAAATGATTGAGACGCAAGCGGGATCTCAGTGACGTCTCCGATGAGCCACCGCACGCGGTTCGCACCCCCTCCCAAGCGCGCTTTCGTCGCCTCAATCGCCGTACGCGACACATCGAGAACCGTAAGCTGTTCGTAACCGAGCACAACCAGGTCATCCACGAGGTTTGACTCGCCTGCGCCAACATCGATGATCGACGCGGACCGCCCTGGCGCAAAACGTTGAATCAGATCCAGCGACAATTCGAGATGCGGTCGATACCAGCTCACCTCGTCTGGCTGTTTCGTCTGGAAAACCTTTTCCCAATGTGCTGCAATACTCATTGATCACGGCCTTACCGTGAATGCGCCACCTTCATCACTTCTCCAGTTTAACCACCCCCATTACGCAGCGCCTGTTGCAGGTCAGCGATCAGATCATCAGAGTTCTCCAGTCCAATTGAGGCTCGCAGGAGATTTTGTGGCGTTTTGGTGGAGGGACCTTCGACGGAGGCACGGTGCTCGATGAGGCTGTGCGGACCACCGAGGCTGGTGGCGCGTGTAAACAGCTCTACCCGCGCCGCGACCGCCATGGCGGCGTCGCGGCCGCCGCGCACCTGGAAGGACAACATACCTCCCCAGCCCGACATCTGCCGTCCCGCAATGTCGTGCCCCGGATGGCCGGGCAGCCCAGGATAATACACCCGTTCCACTGCGGGGTGCTTCTCCAGGAATTCCGCGATCGCTTGGGCGTTTTGACTATGCGCGCGCATGCGCCAGGGAAGGGTACTCACACCGCGCAGCGCCAGCCAGCAGTCAAACGGCGATGGCGTTGCTCCCCCGAACAGGAGCGACTTCCGGGCCCTCTCGAAAAGATAGTTGTCGTATCGTGTCACTAGCACCCCGCCGGTCATGTCGCTGTGGCCGCCGATGTACTTCGTGGTCGAGTGCCATATCATGTCGATACCGCAATCGAGCGGGCGCTGTAGCACAGGTGTCGTGAAAGTGCCATCGCTGACCGTTATGGCATTAGCGGCTCGGGCCATGCGCGCCACGGCTGCGAGGTCAGTGACCTGGAGGAGCGGATTCGAGGGCGTCTCGATCAGCACCAATCGCGTGTTCGGACGCATCGCCGCTTTCAGCGCGGCGAGGTCCGTCATATCGACATAGGTGGTCTCCAGCGGCCACTTGGCAAAGACGCCGCCGATCACCTGGCGGAGGCCGAAGTAAACATCCGCCGGCGCGACGATGTGGTCCCTCGGCTCCAGGCCTTGCAATAACGCCGTGGCCACGGCCAGCCCGGACGAGAAGGCCAAGGCTTCCTTCCCACCTTCGAGCGACGCCAGGCACTCTTCCAGGGATTGCCGTGTTGGGTTGCCTTCCCGCGCATAGCTGAACCCCAGGGGATACTCACCGTCAGGGCCGCGCTCGAAAGTCGTGGAGAGGTGAATCGGCGGGGTCACCGCCCCGGTCGTGGGATCGGTCCGCCGCCCGGCATGCACCGCCAGGGTTTCCATCTTCAATTCCGGAATCTTCAACTTCGGCTTGATCTGCATACGTCTTGGTGTACCCCAATTTGTTTTTTAAGCGTTTTGAGCGGTTCTCGTGCATCTGACAATCGCGCTTGCCATGATCAATCAATCTATTTGAATACTTTACCGAAGGGGCGCCCACTTAAATGAGAATGTCACCGTAAAGTGCGTCCGCTTTCGGCGATGTGATAGTCGGGGTGGTGGTGGCGGCGATCGCTTGCTCTGGTGTTCCCGGGCGCTACAACTGAGGCGGAGGCGGAGCCGGCGTGAGGCCGTGGCGGATCATGATCTCCACAAGCTTAGTTCGGTCCGGCGGACCACCGGCCGCCAGGTTGATTACGTCGGCAGACTCGCGGAAATACCGCGGACCTATTACGGCTGGCGTGATCACGCAGAGGGCCTTCACCTCCTGAGCTCCATTGTTATCGAACCGGTGAATGGCGCGCCATTTCCAAACGCGGATACCAGCAGATGGCCCTATGGCGAATAAAGCGGTTCGTTCCGAGGATCTCGTGTCACTCGCGGCGGCCGCGCCCCATGCGTCCCGCGCGCTCCGCGGTCGACGGCGGCACCACCCCCTTCAGGCGCATGTAAACCGTCATCGTGCCGTACACCTCGTTGTCATGCACCACCAGTCCCCAGAGCGTGGACAGTTCCGGCCGGGCTCCACCTCGGCCCATTTGGACCATCTTGGCAGCGTCGGCGTCGGTGAGCGAATTGAAAACGCTGTCACAATAATCAAACGACTCCTTGAGCGCGGAGACCAGATCGGCCTTGGAGGTTTTCTCGGCGGCTCCCACGCTCTTGCGCTCGCCTTTGATTGCGCCACAGGTGCGCGCGTTCGAATCGGCGATGTGGGCGACGCGTTGTCCGAAGTTCTGAAGTTCCGGGGTCGGCTTGAAGGAATAATTATCTTCCGCCATCTGTTCGGCGGCCTTCGTGAAGTTGTTCTTGATGGACTCGTAAGCCTGCTTGAGCGGTGCGGTCTGCGGATTCTCCTGCGCGCAGACGAAGGAAGCCGCGTTGGCCGCGGCGAGAATCAAAATGCACGATCGGATCATTTTTGAAGATCTCCCTGGATCGAGGTTATTGTACCTTAACGCGCCGCCGCGCTGACCGGGCGAGGAGCCTGTTTCGGCGCCGGCTTCTCCGCTCGGAGTGCATCGGTCCAGGTGCGTGAGTTCCTCGCGATGCTAATAGAATAGAAACTCCACCCCCAGAACGCGGAGACTCAAATGAGAAAGCTCACAATCGCCGAACACATCTCGCTGGACGGCGTGATCCAGCACTCCACCGATGACGGCGATTTCCCCTACAGCGACTGGACCGCACCCTATCGGACCCCCGCTGGCCGGGAGGCGATCCTCGCGGCGTATGGCGAGAGCTTCGATCTGCTGCTTGGCCGCCGCACCTACGATATCTGGTCGGGCTTCTGGCCAAAAGCGCCGAGCAGTCCGATGGCGGACCGCCTCAATGCGGCCACAAAATATGTCGCGACGCACCGTCCGGAAAGTCTCGAATGGGGCCCGGTCGAGGCCCTTGGACCGGACATCGTCGAGGGCATTCGCCGCATCAAGTCGCAGGACGGCCCGAACCTTATCCTCTCGGGTAGCTCCACGCTGACATCGACGCTGCTCGAACATGGGCTCGCGGATGAAGTCATGCTGGTCGTCTATCCGGTCCTGTTGGGCACGGGGAAGCGCTTCTTTGCGGAGGGAACCCCGCCACGCTCATTCGAGCTGGTCAGCACGAAAGCACTGCCGTCCGGCATCATCCTCAGTTTTTACAAGGCCGCCGGGCCTTTGAAGACCGCATAGTTCGACGACGCGATATCTTCACGGACGGCATTGGCGAAGGTCATCCCGATCTGAAAGGCTTCATCAACGACGAAGCGAAACCACCGGGACGTACCTCAGCAACCTCGAATAAACCGAAACAGTTGAGTTATTTTCCGTCCAACGAAAAAGCCAGCAGCACGTTTCCCGGCTGACCACCCCAGTTTCCGTATCCTGAATTCACGAACACCATCCCGCCGGCAATCACGGCGCCCGGACCATCCATCGAGCCGCCGTTGCCCGTTCCATTGACCGCGGCGAATGTCCGCACTGAATCGAAATCCCAGATCACCTTGCCGTCGCGCGCCGAATATGCGCGCAGATGACCATCCAGCGCGCCCGAAAAAACGACTCCCGGAATGGCCGACACAGCCGCTGACTGCGCCGGGCTGCAGTTCTGGCGAGCGCCGCACGCAGCACTGGGCGGGGCCGACCAGATTCTTGCGCCCGTGGCGGCGTCCAGCGCGAATAATCCTCCGCCGGTTTTCGGATCAAGAACACGCTTGCTGCCGCGCCCGATGCCGAACTCCTTAAATCCAACATCTGAAACAGCGACGTAAACCGTCTTGCCGTCCGAAGCAGAACCCCACTGTACGCCTCCCAGAAGGCCCCCGCGGCCGACCCGCGTCTGCCAGACGATCACGCCATTCCGATCCGGGTCAAGAGCGTGCACCACTCCCGATTTCTGTCCGATCACCAGGACACGTTTCCCGGCGCCGAGCTCGATCAGAATGGGCGAGGAGCCGAAATCGAAATCAGGTCCCGCATTCTCCGGGCAGCCGCGTTTGCTTTCAGTAACGCACGCCGTGCTGAAGACGTCGCCGGCCAGAAGCTGGCGCGACCACCGCATCGCCCCCGTTTTCAAATCGAAGGCCAGAACGGCATCGCTCGTTTTAGAATCGGGATGGGTAAAATTATCGCCGGTCGCGGCGTAAAGAGCGCCCCGTTCGACATCGATTGTCGGCGCGGACCAGATGCTCGCGCCCGAAGGTCCCCAGACCGGAGTGCCCGCGTCATTCTTTCCGACGATGCGCGGCTCTTCTGGAATCGAATACGCCTGCCACACTTTCTTACCGGAGGCGTCCAGCGCGACCACCGCACCGCGGCCTGCGCAGCACGCGTAGCCCGGATCATTTGCTGCTCCTTCTTCTCCGGAAATAACCGGCACGAACAACCGGAGATCGTGATAAACGGGAGCGCCGGTGATCCCGGCGCGCGGATGATCCAGCACACGTGTCTTCCACAGCAACTCGCCGTCGGCCGCGCGTAAAGCGTAAGCGTTGCCCCGCCGGTCACCGAAGAATGCCAGCGGGGGCCCGCCGGCTGGAGCGGAAATCGTAATCGCCGTGCGCACCGGCGCTTCCGATTGGAACGACCAGTATTGGCAGCCCGACCGGGCATCCAGCGAATAGACATTCCGGTTCGCGCTCGCTACAAATATTCTTCCGCCCACGACCGAAGGCTGCCCGTTTGCGGTGAAGGTGTTCGGATACGCAAAGACCCATTTCAATTTGAGTCGCGGCACTTGTTCAGCGGTCAAGCCGGCGCGCCCGGATGGCTGGAATCGGGCGTTGTCAAATCCCGCGCCCCATCCGTTCCAGTTGGCATCCCCGAGCGTAAACGCGGTGTTTGTTGGCGGGCAGGCGAAAGTTGTGCCGATCGTTTGCCGATTCGTCGTCAGAAAGCCGGCGACGGCGCGCTTTTCCGCGGCGTTCAGTCCCGCGCCTTG
>DATJNW010000096.1:0-20105 GCA_035507655.1 Bryobacteraceae bacterium
TCTTTGAGAAACCGGACTAAGCCGAGAAGGCGGTTCTTCGGCACCCAAAAGGTCGGTATGTGGTCGAGCGTCTCCTGCGGCACGGCAATAGCGCCGAGCCGATCGGTAATCTCCTGCGTGATGGTCTGGGACGCGATCATACTTCGTCAGGCTCTCTCAGGACGGTCGCTTTCTCGCGCGCCGGCTGCATCAAATCGCGCAGAGAGGGAAGAGGCGCCCGAACGGTCTCCTGAGAACCCACCACCCAACTCAGCGGACGCGTCTCGGTTCCAACGGCTTTCTGCAACAACAACAACCCTTCCAGAAACGCCTCGGGACGCGGCGGGCAGCCGGGGACATAAACATCTACCGGAAGAAATTTGTCCACGCCCTGCACCACGCTATATATGTCGTACATGCCTCCCGAGTTTGCGCAGGAGCCCATCGAAATCACCCAGCGCGGCTCCATCATCTGTTCGTAAAGGCGCTGAATAATGGGCGCCATCTTGAGAAAGACCGTGCCGGCCACCACCATGAGATCCGCTTCACGAGGCGTGCCGCGAATCACTTCGGCCCCGAATCGCGAGACGTCGAACTTGCTGGTGATGCTGGTGGCCATTTCCACGTAGCAGCAGGAAAGCCCGAAGTTGAAGGGCCAGATTGAGTTTTTGCGGCCCCACTGGACCAGATTCTCCAGCCGGGAGAGGACCACGCTGCGGCGCGCCGTCTGTTCGAGTGGCTCAGAGCCGGGAGTTGCTATCAGACTTGTAACGTCCGGCTTGGTTAGTGACCACTGCATGATTGTTACCTTGTACCCCGCGGCTCTCGCGACCAATCGAGCGCACCAACCCTCCACAGATAGATGAGGGCGGCTGCCAGCAGTCCAATGAACAGCAAAATTGCGCAATAACCGGACCAGCCCAACTCGCGAACAGCGCCGGCCCAGGCATAGACGAAGACTGCTTCCAGATCAAAAACGACGAAAAACATCGCTACCAGGTAGTAGCGCACGGAAAAGCGCACGCGCGCCGAGCCTTCCGAAATGATGCCGCCTTCATAGGGTTCACCGGTAGCAGGCTCGGAATGTCTTGGCCCCAACAGGTAAGAGACAACCAGAATGGCGGCCACCAGGACAACCACAAACACGAAATACACGAGTAATGGCCAGATCATTTAGAGGCAGACACTCCATTCGTGAAATTTTCCCTGAAGCCGCATCTGAGCGTTCCGCAGATCCGCACCCGGAAGCTACTCAGAACGCCGGAAGTGTTTCGTTCGCTCATCGCCCTGACCAGGTGCATTTCGGGAACCCATCACGCGATCGAGTCCGGCGAATGCGCATACTGAGCGGCAACAGGCGCTTACGATGACTCAATAGAACGTTCCGTTAGTTGCGGCTGTGACGGAGACCATTGGCCGACAGGACAAAATCCGACAGTGAACGGCAGAGCCGCGGAGTTGACCTGGAATAAGTAACCGGAAATCGATTTTTGGTGTGAAACAGTCGCGCGGAATCCCTTTGGACTTCCCGCTGATTCCGACCGCACCCTTAGAAAATCCGCGTGGCGGGGCCTGGGACGCTCGTAGGCGCGACTTCGCGATTTTCCGCACCCTACCTATGGCCAAGCCTTTTTTAACGCGTCGATTTCGCCAATCCGAAGTCGCAAGGAGTTGATTCCGGGAACGTTCCCGAAAAAGCGACCTGACCCGATTTATCAGGTTGCCCGGCGCCGGCTGGCCCCGTCAGCGGCCCCGCGTTCGCGTGGTTCTCTCACTTTGTTCATCTCGCCCCCGGCCGCGCTAGCAGGCACCCTGCTAGGGAGCCGTCTGTTGGGAGATTGATGAAAACAACACCACCACCGAATGAGGAGCAGCCCGATAGGACCCCTCGAGGACAGGCGGCGCTTCCTCCCATTTAACGATGTCCTCCGGAGGCTCGAGGCTGGTATCGATGCAGCGGTTCCACTGCCCGCATTCCTTCGGCAATTCGAAATCGAGCGGCTCCCGCCAGGCGTTGAGGATCCAGTGAATGAAGACCCGGTTCTTCAGGATCTCGGCCGTGAGCGCGATGCTGTGCGAGGAATGGCTCCAGTCGGGTTGATTCAGTTTGACGCCGTGCCAGGACTTGTTGGATTCGCGGAGCAGCTGGATCAGCGATTCCACGCCGGGCTCCTCGGCCATATCGCGCGCGAGACGGCGCTCGATCAATAGCCGGACGAAACGCAACAGGCCGGCGTGCTTTGAAACCAGCGACCAGTCGAACCAGCTCGTCTCGTTGTCCTGGCAATATGGGTTGTTGTTGCCGCCTTGCGTTCGACGGACCTCATCACCCATCGTGATCATCGGCATGCCCAGCGAAATCATGGTGCAAGCTAGCAGATTCCGGATTTGCCGCTCCCGCAGCGCCTCCACCGCGGCATCGCCGCTTGGCCCCTCTGCCCCGCAGTTCCAGCTGCGATTATCGTCCGTGCCGTCGCGGTTCGATTCCCCGTTCGCCTGGTTATGCTTCAGGCCGTAGGAGACCAGATCGTTCAGCGTAAATCCGTCGTGGCAGGTGACGAAGTTGACGCTGACCTCCGGCTCGCGCTCCTTGCGCCCGTAGATTTGCGGACTGCCCAGCAATCGGTCCGCGACGCGCGCCACGGATCCATCGTCGCCGCGGAAAAAACTCCGCAGGTCGTCACGGAACTGCCCGTTCCACTCGCGCCAGCTATCCCCCGCGAAAGTTCCCACCTGATAGAGTCCGGCCGCATCCCAGGCCTCTGCGATCAGCTTGGTTCCCGCCAGTGCGGGGTCCGACTCGATGTCCCATAAAACCGGCGGATCGAGCATCGGCCGGCCGGACGCGTCGCGATCCAGAATCGAGGCCAGATCGAAGCGGAACCCGTCGACGTGCATCTCCTGCACCCAGTAGCGCAGGCTGTCGACGATCATGCGCCGCACTACCGGGTGATTCGCGTTCACCGTGTTTCCGGTCCCGCTGTAATTGGCGTAACGGGAACGGTCGGAATCGAGCATGTAGTAAGTGCTGTTGTCGATTCCACGGAAATTGAAAGTTGGCCCGGTGTGGTCTCCCTCGGCGGTGTGGTTGAAGACCACGTCGAGGATCACCTCGATGCCCGCGCGATGCAGCGCTTTCACCATGTCCCGAAATTCGTGGACCGGGCCGGCCGCATCCTGGCGCGAGCTGTAAGCCCGGTGCGGGGCGAAGAACGAAACCGGCGCGTAACCCCAATAGTTCTTGAGCCCCGCCGGAGCGTCGTGAGAATCGAACTGGAACACCGGAAGCAACTCAACCGCCGTGATGCCGAGCTGCTGAAGGTAGGGAATTTTTTCGATCACCCCGCGGTAGGTGCCGCGCAGGTTCTCCGCGACGCCGGAATTCGGATGCCGCGTAAAACCGCGCACGTGCATTTCGTAAATCACGGTGTGGGAGGCGGGCCGTTGCAAAGGCCGGTCGCCTTCCCAGTCATAATCGCCGGAATCGATGGTGACGCTCTTCATCGTCGCGCTGGGCGCGGCCGGCGCACCCGCGGCCCGGCTGTAGTCCGAAGGAACCGCCACGGCGCGCGCGTAGGGGTCCAGCAAAACGCGGGTCGCATCGAACCGCTGTCCATTCGCCGGATCCCACGGCCCATGGACGCGATATCCGTACAATTGGCCGGCCTTGATACCCGGCACGAAGACGTGCCAGTAGTGATAGGAGCGGTTCGACGCGGCGTCGAGATCGACGATCCGAGCCGGGATGGCGTCATCCTCGTGATCGAACAGCAGCAATTCAACCCTGGCCGCGGCGCGCGAATAAAGGCTGAAATTCGTCCCGTTCTCGCCGATTTTCGCTCCGGGCGGGTAGCTCTGGCCCCGCCCGGTCACGAGCTGATCGCCTGCGTTTCTTCCGCAGGTTTTCGGGCAGGCTCGAGCGCAGCCACTTTCGCAAGCCTGCGTACGTGCCGCTCCTCACCGGTGAACCTGGCGGCGAGAAACGCGTCGACCAGATCCCGCGCGACAAGCGCACCGACCACCCGCCCGCCCATGCACAGGATGTTCATATCGTCGTGTTCGACACCCTGGTGAGCGGAGTAGTGGTCCTGCACCAGACCCGCGCGCACGCCTGGAATCTTATTCGCGCAGACCGAGGCCCCGACGCCGCTTCCGCACACGGCGACGCCGCGCTCCACCAACCCAGCCGCCACAGCCCGCGCCAGCGGTATGACGAAATCGGGATAATCGTCGCCGGGATTGAGCTCTCGCGCCCCGATATCGACGACCACGTGCCCCGCGCCGCGCAGATAGGACTTCAAGTCTTCCTTCAACTCAAACCCGCCATGATCGGTTGCTATTCCCACACGCATTTTCAAGCTCCCTTTTTGCTTCCACCGGCCGCCGCGTTATCCGCGAGCACCAGCGCCCTCTCGCCGCGAACGCGGCCCGCCGGAAGATCCGCGTCGCAATGAAGCAGCCGAGGCAGCATTTGCACTTTTTCCGCGCCGGTCACAACCCACAGGACGTGACGGGCGCGGTTGATCGCCGGATACGTCAGCGTCATGCGGCGTCTGCCCTGATAAGGTCCGGTCACCGCGACGTCCTTGTCGGACACATTCAGCACCGGATCGCCCGGCACCAGGGAAGCCGTGTGGCCATCGGGACCAAGACCGAGATGAACCAGATCGAGCACCGCCGGAGAGCCGCATTCGCGCTGGAGCGTTTGCGCGTACTCAGCCGCGGCGCGGCCGAGATCCTCCGCTTCGACCGGCATCGCCAATATCTGCTCGGGACGCATCGGCACATGTTCCAGCAGACTTTGCTGGAGATGCGTCAGGTTCCGGTCGGCGTGCCCGGCGGGCGCGACACGCTCGTCGACCTGAAACACCCTCACGGCCGGCCACCGAATCTGCTCCGCGGCCAGCGCACGCAGCATCATCCATGGAGTATGGCCGCCGCTGACGGCGAACAGAAATCTGCCGCGAGCTTTTATAGCTTCTCTAGCAAGGGCTGCAATCGCCTGCGCCGCTCTGTTCGCCACCGCGCCGGCGTTCTCCAGCACCTCCATGCTCAATTCGCACGTCATGCGGCGCGCACCTCCGGAACCGCCGCCGCCGGTTTCACCACGGGATCATTCCAGCCGTCCGCCGGCGCGATTTTTTGCTGCACCTCCGCCGGACCCCACGCGCCGGGCTCATATTCATACACCGGAGTGCCGGCTTGCAGCACCGGATCGACGATGCGCCACGCTTCTTCGACGTAGTCCTCGCGCGCGAACAGGGTGGCATCTCCCGCCATGGCGTCGCCGAGCACGCGCTCGTAGGCGTCCATTTCGTTCGCACTCCCGTGATCGAGCGCGACCAGCTCGACCGGCTCGCCGGACAACGCACCCTCGGGCGATTTCACCATCACGCCGTGCGCAATGGTTACGTCGGGATTGATCCGGAAGCGAAAATGATTCGGCTGGATGCCGCCGGCGCCGCCGAAGATGTCGGGCGGGCGCCGCAGCCGGATCATCATCTCGGTGCACGTGACAGGCATGCATTTCCCGGCCCGGATGTAAAACGGAACGCCTTTCCAGCGCCACGAGTTGATCCCCAGCCGGAGCGCCACGAAAGTCTCCGTTTGGGACTCCGCCGCGACGCCCTGCTCCGCTCGATAGCCTCGAAACTGCCCGCGCACCACATCGCCGGCGCGCAGCGGCTCGATCGCCTTCAGGACCTTCACCTTCTCATCCCGGATCGACTCGCTGTCGGTCCTGACCGGCGGCTCCATCGCCAGGTTCGCCAGCACCTGAAACAGGTGGTTCTGCACGACGTCGCGGATGGTGCCGGTCTGGTCATAAAAAGCCCCGCGGCCTTGAATTCCGAAATTTTCCGCCATGGTGATCTGCACATCTTCAACGTGGGTGCGGTTCAACAGCGGGTCGAGAAAGGAGTTGGCGAACCGCGCATAAAACATGTTGTTCACCGGCCGTTTACCGAGGTAGTGGTCGATGCGAAAGATGGATTTTTCATCGAAAGTCCCCAGCAGAATGCGATTCAGCGTGCGCGCCGAGCCGAGGTCGGTTCCGAACGGCTTTTCCACGATCACCCGCGCGCCCTTCGCCGCGCCGGCCTTGCCGAGTTGCTCCACCACCAGTCCGAACAGCACCGGCGGAATGGCCAGATAGTGGGCCGGACGCGAGGCAGCGCCGAGCTCCTGGCGGATTGCGCGGAAGGTGGCCGGCTCCTGATAGTCGCCGTCGACGTAGCGCAGCAGACCGCACAGCTTATCGAAAGCGGCACGATCCACGCCGCCGTGCTTCTCGATGCTGTCGAGGGCCCGCGCGCGGAGCTGATCGAGGTTCCAGCCCTGTTTTGCCACGCCGATCACCGGCACATTGAGATTGCCGCGTTTCACCATCGCATGCAGCGACGGAAAAATCTTCTTGTACGCGAGGTCGCCGGTCGCGCCGAAGAAAACGAAGGCGTCCGAATGGAGGTTATTCATGGCGTTTCCTTCCTTACGCGGCCGGTTTCTCCTGGACCTTTTCCAGGTGGCCGCCGAACTGGTAGCGCATGGCCGAGAGCAGCTTATCCGCATAGTCCGCCTCACCGCGCGAGCTGAATCGTTCATAGAGCGCCGCGGACAGAACGTGCGCCGGCACGCCTTCGTCGATGGCCGCGGTGATGGTCCAGCGGCCTTCCCCGGAATCTGAAACCCGTCCCGCGAATTTCGAGAGCGCGGGATCTTCCACGAGCGAAGCCGCCGTCAGATCGAGCAGCCACGACGCCACGACGCTGCCGCGCCGCCACACTTCAGCGATGTCACGCAGGTTCAGCTCGTATTGGTAACGTTCGGGATCGCGTAGCGGCGTCGTCTCCGCATCCACGGCAGTCTGCCGCTTGCCGGCGTTGGCCTGGCGCAGAATGGCCAGCCCTTCCGCATAAGCCGCCATCAACCCGTATTCGACTCCGTTGTGGACCATCTTGACGAAGTGACCCGCGCCGTTTGGCCCGCAGTGCAGGTAGCCGGACTCCGCCGTGCCTTCGATCTTTTCCCGTCCCGGCGTTCGTGAAATGTCCCCCACTCCTGGCGCCAGCCGCCGGAAAACCGGATCGAGGCTTTTGACCACTTGACCTTCGCCGCCGATCATCATGCAATAACCGCGCTCCAGGCCCCACACTCCGCCGCTGGTCCCGACGTCAACGTAGTGGATGCCTTTCTCTGAAAGTTCCTTCGCCCGCCGGATGTCGTCAATGTAATAGGAGTTCCCGCCGTCGATGATGGTGTCACCGGCTTCGAGTAACGGCTGAAGGCTGGCGATCGTTTGATCGACGACGCCCGCCGGCACCATCAGCCACACCGCCCGCGGCGTGTGCAGCTTCTTCACCAGGTCCGCCAGGCTCGCCGCCCCGGTCGCCTTCTCGTGAGTCAGCTCCTCCACGGCCTTCGCCGACATATCGAAAACCACGCAGTCGTGACCGCCGCGCAAAAGTCTCCGCGCCATGTTGGCGCCCATTCTTCCAAGGCCGACCATTCCGATTTGCATAAACGATGTTCCTCTCTATGAAAATTTAAGTTGCGGACTTCTTGTTTTCGCGATATCGCCGGATCAGATTGGCGGTCGAGCTGTCGTGATTCGCCGCGGGATCGACGCTGCCGGACAACTCCGGGATGATCCGTTTGGCAAGTACCTTGCCCAGCTCGACTCCCCACTGATCGAAGGAATCGATATCCCAGATGGCGCCCTGTGTGAACACGGAGTGCTCGTAAAGCGCGACCAGTTTGCCCAGCGTCTCCGGGGTCAGTCGCTGGGCAAAAATGGTGTTCGACGGGCGATTTCCTTCGAAGACGCGATGCGGCGCCAGCCAGTCCGGAGTGCCCTCAGCCTTTACCTGCGCGGGTGTTTTTCCGAATGCCAGAGCCTCGGACTGCGCCAGCACATTGGCGATCAGGATGTCGTGATGCTGCCCCAGCGGTTTTAGCGCATCCACAAACGCGATGAAGTCGCAGGGGATCAACCGCGTGCCCTGATGAATGAGCTGATAGAAGGAATGCTGCCCGTTGGTCCCCGGCTCGCCCCAATAGATAGGGCCGGTCTGGTAGCCGGTGGTCCTGCCGTCGAGCGTGACATGCTTGCCGTTGCTCTCCATGGTCAACTGCTGGAGATAGGCCGGAAACCGCTTCAGATACTGCTCATAGGGCAGGACCGCTACGGTCTCGGCGCCGAGGAAGTTGTTATTCCAGACCGCCAGCAGGCCAAGCAGAACGGGCAGATTCCGGTCGAACGGCGCTGTGCGGAAATGTTCGTCCATCTGGTGGAACCCATCGAGCATCGACTGGAAGTTCACGCCGCCAACGGCGAGCATGGTGGATAGCCCGATCGCGGAATCCATCGAATAACGGCCGCCCACCCAGTCCCAGAACCCGAACATATTTTCGGTGTCGATGCCGAACTTGGACACCTCCGCCGCGTTGGTGGAGACCGCCACGAAGTGCTTCGCCACCGATTTCTCGTCTCCGCCAAAGGCTTTGACCGACCAGGCGCGCGCGGTCGCCGCATTGGTCATGGTCTCCAGCGTTGTGAAGGTTTTCGACGAAACGATGAACAGCGTTTCCGCGGGATCGAGATCCGCCACTGCCTCGGCGAAATCGGTGCCATCAATGTTGGACACAAACCGCAGCGTCAGCGAGGGATCCTTATACGCCTTCAGCGCTTCATACGCCATCACCGGCCCCAGGTCCGAGCCGCCGATGCCGATGTTCACGATGTTGCGGATGCGCTTGCCGGTGTGACCTTTCCACTGCCCACTGCGAATGCGATCCGCGAAGTGCGCCATCCGATCGAGCACTTCGTGAACGCCCGGCACGACGTCCTTGCCGTCGACAAAAATGGACTTGCTGCGCGGCGTCCGCAGCGCGACGTGGAGCACCGCCCGGTCTTCCGTGCGGTTGATCTTCTCGCCCGCGAACATGGCGTCGATCCGGCCGCGCAGGCCGGACTCCTCCGCCAGTTGCAGCAGAAGCTGGATGGTCTCGCCGGTGACCCGATTCTTCGAGTAATCGAGATAGATCCCGGCCGCTTCGGCGGTGAAGCGCAGGCCCCGCTCGCGGTCATTCGCGAACAGATCCCGCAGATGCACCGGGCGCACCTTTTGACAATGATCTCCGAGCTCCTTCCACGCGGGCCGCTCGGTGAGCCGTCGTTTTGTGACTGATTCCGTAATTGTTGCCATGTTTGAATTCCTCCTGTTTTTGCTGGTTGTCCCAAAGCCGGAAGCCGCCGAGAAATGCGTTGGCATTATCGCCCGCGCGGCAGTTCGGAGGCAGTGTCGTTAGTTGTTTTACGTTGCCTCCACCGAGCACCACCTCCCCGGGTTCAAGCGCGGCGATCAGTTGCGTCACGGCTTCCGCGACGTAACGTTGCCATTTGCGCAGGCCCAAACGTTCCAACCCGCGCTGGCCGATGTAATGCTCGTAGGTATGCCGTTTCCACGGCAGATGGCCGAGCTCCATCGGCTCGATCACGCCGTCGGTGATCATCGCCGACCCCAGGCCGGTTCCCAGGCCCAGAAACAGCATTTTCCCGCCCCGGTAGCTCCCCAGAGCCTGCATCGCGGCGTCATTCATCAACTTCACCGGCCGTCCGAAGGCCGCTTCGAAATTGAATCCCACCCAACCGCGCCCGAGATTGTACGGTTCCGAGACCGGCTTATTGCGGAGCACCGGTCCCGGGTAACCGATGGACACGGCTTCATAGGTCCAGTCGCCGGTAATCTTCTTCACGCCGGATACCATGCCGCGCGGGACCAGCCGCGGGCCGGAGTCGAATTTGCGCGCCTCGGTCTGACCGCTGACCAGGACTTTCACGTGAGTGCCACCTACATCGACGGCTAATACATTCATGGAAATCTCCCGCCGTTCAGCTGGCTTTCTTGAGCGCGTTGCTCTTGGTTTCGATTACGGCCATCAAGTCGTCCCAGGACTTCACGAAGGCTTTGGCGCCTTCATCCTGAAGGCGGGCCGCAAGCGCTGGAATATCGATGCCGGCGCTGGTAAATTGGGCCAGAACAGTTTCGGCGTCGCCGCCATCCGCCCGCAGAACGGCGCTTATCTCTCCGTGATCGCCAAAAGCCTTCAGCGTGTTTTCCGGCATGGTGTTCACAGTGAACGGCGCGGCCAGCGCCTTGACGTAATGGATATCCGACGCTTTCGGATCCTTGGTGCCGGTGCTGGCGAAGAGAAGCCGTTGCGGCCGCGCGCCGAAATTCATCGCGCGCTGCCAGCGTTCCGAGGCGAGGAAGGCGCGGTACGCCTTGAAGGTCTGTTTTCCGACGGCGATTCCCAGTCGATTTTGCATCGCCGCTGGAACCTTGGCCGCGACGGCGGTGTCCCAGCGGCTGATGAACAGAGACGCGACCGAACCCACATTCGGGCTGAGACCGGAATCGATGCGGCGCTCGACGCCGCGCAAAAACGCCTCCGCGGACGCCAGGTATTGGTCGGCTGAGAAGAGCAGCGTCACGTTCACCGGAATACCCGCAAAGATCGCCTCTTCGATGGCTGGCATTCCTTCCTTCGTGCCGGGGATTTTGATGAACACGTTGGGCCGCTTTGCTCGCCCATGCAGGTCCTTGGCCGCCGCGATGGTGCTGGCGGTGTCATGCGCAACGGCCGGAGATACTTCGAGCGAGACCCAGCCGTCGGTAGCGTTTGTACGCTGGTAAACCGGAACGAAAAGATCGGCCGCGCGCGTAATGTCTTCGAGAGCGAGGTTGAAGAACACCTGCTCGGCGGCGCTGCCCTTGCGCAGACCATCGCGGATCGCGGCGTCATAGGCCGCGCTGTTCTTGATCGCATGGTCGAAAATCGTCGGGTTCGAGGTTAATCCCGTGATGGACAGCTCTTCGATGTATTTCCGGAGGGTTCCCGTGTCGAGCAGATCTCGGGTAATGTTGTCGAGCCACAGGCTCTGGCCCAGATTGTGCAGTTGCTGCGTTGCTTTCATAAGTCTCTCCTCATTGGACTGCCAACAAAATTCCTTCCGGATTCCGCTCCGCGGCTGGCGGAGCAGACAGCGGTAGCGGACCGAGCGCACGCCCCGATGTGCTGGTAAGCTCAGCCAACCAACGCAAAGCCTGCTCCGACGCCGCGCTGTCCACCCAGCGCCATCGCCAGTTGCATTGGGCGCGGCCCGGTACATTCATGCGGGCTTCCGCTCCCAAGTCCAGCACGTCCTGGAGCGGCGCGATCGTCAGACCCGCGGCCGACGGCCACGCCGAACGCATCAGCGCGGCCCCGATCCCGTGGCTGTCTTCCGCGGACCAGCCGACATATTTTCGGACGAGCTGCTTCGGGCCCTCTGGAAGCGTTTCGAACCAGCCCCGCGTCGTATTGTTGTCGTGAGTTCCCGTGTACGCCACCGTATGATGAGTCCAGGCATGCGGAAGGTGCGGATTATCCGGCTGGCCGTCAAAACCGAACTGCATCACTCTCATCCCGGGTAACCCACAGCCATCGCGCAAAGCCGTGACGTCGGGGGTGATCATTCCGAGATCCTCCGCGATGAAAGGCATGCCTCCAAACTCGCGGCGGACTGCTTCGAAGAAGTCGGCGCCCGGCCCATCCACCCAGGTTCCGGTCTCGGCAGTGGGCGCTCCCGCGGGAACCTGCCAGGCGGCAACAAAGCCGCGGAAGTGATCGAGCCGGACAATGTCGGCAAGTTCCAGCAGGGCGTGCAGGCGATTGAGGCACCAACGGTAGCCGCTGCTTTTCAACGCGTCCCAGTTGTAAACCGGATTGCCCCAAAGCTGACCCTGCGCCGCGAAATAATCCGGAGGCACGCCCGCGACAAAACGGGCACGGCGGCTGGCGTCGAGATCGAAGAATTCGGGATTCGCCCAAACGTCGCTCGAATCGGGGGAAACGAAAAACGGCAGATCGCCAACGATCTGGAGGCCCTTGCGCCGCGCATATTCCTTAAGCCGGCCGGCCTGGCGGAAAAACAGGAACTGCGCGAAAGTGATCTGAGCAATCTCATCGCTCAGTTCCCGCCGCGCGCGAGCCAGCGCCGATGGCTCGCGGGAAACCAGATCCTCGGGCCACTCCACGTAGCAGGCGCCGTTGTAGCGGGTCTTCAGCGCGCGAAAGAGCGCGTAATCGTCAAGCCATCGTGCCTGCGCGATCCGGAATTTCGCGTACGCTTCCCGCAGATCGCTCCGTGCGCCACAGCGAAAGTGATTCCATGCCGTCCCGATCAAGCCCTTTTTGAATGTGGTAACCGCGTTGAAGTCGACAGCATCCGCCGGGAAAGACCGCCCCTCACAATCCCGCGCGCAGATTAGCCCATCGCCCACCAGCGCATCCGGACTGACCAGAAGCCAGTTGCCGGCGAAACAGGACAGCGGCTGATAGGGAGAATCCCCATACCCCGTCGCGCCCAGCGGCAGCACTTGCCACCACGCCTGACCAGCGTCCCGCAAGCGATCGACCCACTCGAAAGCCGCGGGACCCATGTCGCCGATTCCATATCGCGTTGGAAGAGAGGTCAAGTGCAGCAGGATTCCGGACTGTCGGCGGCCGTGGTCAAACGCAGGCGTCATGCGCTCACCTCCGCCTGCGCCGGCGCGCCGTCCACGACACTCCGCGCTTGGGCGAAGATCGTGTTCGAGTGTTGCCCGCTGTCGAGCCCGTCGATCGGAATCGAGCGATAAGCAGCCGGGTATTTCACTACGCACTTCCCTCCTTCAAAACAAGATCCGCCGCCCACTTCACATCGTCAGAACGACGCGGAACTGCGCCTTGCCGCTGAGCATGCGCGCGTAGGCCTCTCCGGCTTTTTCGAGCGGATAGGTCTCGATCATCGGATGCACTCCCGCTAACTCCGCGAAACGCAGCGTGTCCTCATTTTCGGCGGGTATTCCCGTAACCCAGCCCTGAATCGACCGGCTTCCGGAGATGAGCTGCACCGGCGTGACCTCAATGGGGTCGAAGGCGACACCCACCACGACGAGCTTGCCGTTCGGACCGAGACCGGCTATCAGTTCGGACATCGCTTTGGCGTCGGGAGCGGTGGCGAGAATCACCTGCGCTCCGCCCATCTTTTGTAGTTCCTCCGAGGCGTTGATGGCTTTGCTATCGATATACACGTGCGCGCCGAGCTGCTTTGCGAGGGCCGCATTTTCAGGTCCGCGCCCAATCGCCGCCACCTTGTAGCCGAACTTGTTGGCGAATTGGATGCCGAGGTGACCCAGACCTCCGACGCCCTGTACGGCAACCAGATCTCCGGGCAGGGCTCCGCTGTGCCGCAGCGAGTTGAAGGTAGTGAGCCCGGCGCACAGCAGCGGCGCCGCTTCCACGGCGGAGAGACTGTCCGGTATCGCCACCAGCGCCTCAACCGGAGCCACCATGAACTGCTGGTAACCGCCGTCGTAACTGATGCCCGGGATCTTCTGGTTGCGGCAATTGCGAAAATCACCGCGCCTGCATGAGGGACACGTGTTGTCCTGCCCGCCGTGCCAGCCGACGCCCACGCGCTGCCCCTTCTTCCACACGGCGACGTCCGCACCCACTTCCTCGATCATGCCCGCGACTTCATGCCCGGGAACGCGCGGGTACTGAATGCCCGGCCACTCACCTTCCTTCGTGAGCACGTCACTATGGCAAATGCCACAGGCCTGCACCTTGATCAGCACCTGTCCCCGATCCGGCTTCGGGATCTCGCGCTCCACGATCTGGAAATCCGCTCCCGGCTTGGGGATTTGCGCCGCCTTCATGGGCGCGATCGCGGTTCTTGCAGTTGCCATGATGATTTCTCCTTTTGAACTATTACTTCCTCAAAAAACGTTCTCGTCTTACGCCAGACGACAGTAAGCACATACCACGCGGGAGCGCGGGCGGCTGCGCCCCGCGCATTTCTTCTAGGGCACGGGGCATAGTTTCACTCCCCAGATCTCGCTGGCATATTCCGCGATGGTGCGATCGCTCGAAAACTTTCCGGACGCCGCGACATTCAGAATGGCTTTGCGCGCCCACTTTTCGGGGTCCGCATAGAGTTCGCCGAGCCGCTCCTGCGCCTTGATATAGGACGTAAGGTCCGCCAGATGCATGTAGTAATCGCCTTGGGTCAAAAGCGTGCTGCGCAGCGGCTCGAAAAGACCGGGCTGGCCGCGATTGAAATGATCGGAAAAGATCAGGTCCAGAGCGGCGCGGGTCTCCGGTTCGTTTTCGTAATGCCAGCGCGGGTTGTACCAGGCCCTGCTGCCTGCCACCTGATCCGCGGTGAGCCCGAAAAGGAAGAAGTTCTCCTCGCCGGCCTCGGCGGCCATTTCGATGGTCGCGCCATCGCGCGTGCCGACGGTCAGCGCTCCGTTCATCATAAATTTCATGTTGCTGGTGCCGCTCGCCTCATAACCAGCGGTCGAAATCTGGTTCGAAACATCGCAGGCGGGGATGAGCCGCTCGGCGAGGGTGACGGAATATTCGGGCAAAAAGACTACGTTGAGACGCCCCCGGGATACAGGGTCGGCGTCCACGGTGCGAGCAATGTTGTTAATGAACTTGATGATAAGTTTGGCGAGCTGATAGGCCGGCGCGGCCTTGCCCGCGAACAGGAACGTCCGCGGCGTCATCTCGAGACCGGGGTTTTCGCGCAAGCGGTTATAAAGAACCACGATGCGCAGAGCGTTCAGCAGTTGCCGCTTGTATTCATGGATGCGTTTGATCTGCGAATCGAAGATCGTCCCCGGGTCGACCGACACGCCGGAAGACTGCTTCAACCAGTCCGCAAAGCGTACTTTGGCCTGGTATTTCGCCTTCCAGAACGCCTGCCGGAAATCCTCGTTTTCGGCGAGCGGTCTGAGCTGCTCCAGTTGTTTGAGGTCGGTGATCCACTTTTCGCCAATCGCGCTGGTAATGGCGTCCGCGAGCGCGGGATTCGAAAGCAGTAGCCAGCGCCGCGGCGTAACGCCGTTGGTCTTGTTGTTGAACCGCTCCGGAAAAAGGCCGGCCAGATCCTTGACGGTCGTGGTTCGCAACAGCTCGGAATGGATGGCTGCAACCCCATTGGTGCTGTGCGATCCGACAATCGCCAGGTTCGCCATCCGCACTTTCCGGCCGCCATCTTCCTCGATAAGACTCACGCGGCGCACCAGCTCTTCATCCGCGCCGGGCCGCGACCGAACCGTTTCGAGCAGCCGCCGATTAATCTCGAACACGATTTCGAGGTGCCTCGGCAGGATTTCTTCAAACCAGGCCACCGGCCATTTCTCCAGCGCCTCGGGCAGCAGCGTATGGTTGGTGTAGCCGAAGGTTTTCCGGGTGATCTCCCACGCCTGATCCCAACCGAGGTGCTGGTCGTCGAGCAGAATGCGCATCAGCTCGGGTATGGCCAGCGTTGGATGGGTATCGTTGAGCTGGATTGCGACCTTCTCCGGGAAGACCACCCAGGCGTTGCCGCTCCGGCGAAAACGCCGTACCAGATCGGCCAGCGAACACGCCACCAGAAAATATTCCTGGACGAACCGCAGGGACTGGCCCATGCTGGTGGAATCGTCGGGATAGAGCACCCGCGTGATGGATTCCGCCTCCAGTGTTTCGGCCACGGCTTTCACGAAGTCGCCGTGGCTGAAGGCTTGAAAGTCGAAGTAGTCAGGTGCTCCCGCGGCCCACAGCCGGAGTGTATTGATGTTGGCGCCTCCATAACCGACCACAGGCCGGTCGAAGGGTATCCCGATCAGGCTCGACGGGCGCCCGGGGATCGTCCGCAAAGTTCCGCCCCGCACCTCGAACGAGCAGTTCAATCTGACTTCCACGCTTTCCTGCGGACGGGCGACCTCCCAGGGGTCCTGGCGGCGCAGCCAGTTATCCGGCCGTTCGCGCTGCCATCCGTCTTCGAGAGTCTGTTTGAAAATGCCGTACTCGTAGCGCAGTCCGTAACCCATCGCCGGAAGTTGCAGCGTGGCCATGGATTCAAGGAAGCAGGCGGCGAGCCGTCCCAATCCGCCGTTTCCCAAGGCGGCATCGGGCTCCTGCTCCAGCAGTTCGATCCAATCGAGGTTCTTCTTCCGGACGGTCTCATTCACGACCGGACCCAGCAGCAGATTGGTGACGTTGTTTGCCAGTGAGCGCCCAATAAGGAACTCCATTGACAGGTAGTAAATGCGCTTCGCGTCCTTGCGCGCGTAGGTGTCCTCCGTCAGCGTCCAGCGCTGCGAAAGCACATCCCGGCCGGAACGCGCGAATGCCTCGAAGCGGTCACGCGCGTCGGTGCGCTCGGCGGCGACCACGTTGTCGAAGAGCAGATGGCGGTCGTATAGGCCGCTGTCGCTCCCGGCGAAATGGATCGGGCCTGTTCCGTAGCGCTCAAGAGGTCCTGAGTCGTTCAGTAGTCGTGTGGCACTCATTAGGCTGTCTTTCTTGTTTTCATAAAACTAAAGCTACTTCCGAAGATATTGTTCGGCAGGTGATGGAAACGCGGTTCGCCCGTACCTCGGCGAGCGCATTACAAGACGGATCTGTTTTGTGTTTCCCTTCATGCCATTTAGGTGTTCCACGTTCATTCCTCTCAATCGCTCTAAGCGGCCTGATCCGCTTCGGCCAGCCCCCGGAGATAAGTCGCGCCGCCACCTGGGCGCCGAACGGCCGCGGCCGCACGGCGAGCCGGATGTCGAGGTCCTTCAACCGCCGTTCGCGCTCCTTCCCCTAAAAACCGGCGGTAATTGCAATTCGCACATCGGGGGTTGTGTCCTTTTTCTTATGAAGCCGATTTGCCACGGCATTCGCTGCCTGGAAGAGCAACGGCAGGGCCGTAGCCAAGTCTTTGAAACTTCTGGGCGACTGGGAAACAGTCGGTGACGACGTCCGCAATCGGAGTCGGGAGGCCGACCCAACACTGGAGCCGTGCGGGCTCCGTAGGCGATCTGATCTGCGAAGTCGCTTCGCGTGCCTAAAAACGTTCCTTGCAGCATTACAGTCCCAAATCCCCGACGCGTATTCCTCAGGTTCACGACGCTGGTTCGGCCCACTTAGATTCCTCCGGACATTGGGCATTCAGGTGACCAGTGTCGTTCCACAGACCGATCACGGGTTCGGAGGGATTGTGTTCATAAGTCAGCGTGCTCAGGCTAGCGGTGGCGAGCAGAAAACGGCCGGCATCCTGCGGTTTGAAGCCGAGCCAGCGTGCCGCCAGCACGCGCAGGAAATGGCCGCTCGAGAACAACAGCACCGCACCGCCGGCCGCGCGGATCCGTTTAATAACGCGATCGGATCGCGCGCCGATTTCCGCAAAGGTTTCACCTCCCGGAAATCCATCGCGAAATAATTCCCAATCCGGACGCTTGGCATGGATATCAACGGTTCGGAGGCCTTCGTACTCGCCGTAATTCCACTCAACGAGGTCCGCATCAACCTGGGCCCGCGAGCCGAAGCCGGCCAACTGACAGGTTCGCGCGGCGCGTTGCAGCGGGCTGGTGAAGATCCGGTCAAATTCGATTCCTTTCAGCCGTTCCCCAAGGAGACGGGCGTTACACTCGCCGCGGGGGGTTAAGGGCAAATCAGTGAGCCCGGTGTGCCGTCCGCTTAACGACCACGCAGTCTCACCGTGTCGGGCCAGGTAAATTTCTTGCATTCCGTCCAACGGTTCCCTCCAGTATGTGTTCCTGATTCACGCTCACCGAGAGCACTTGCCATGCCGATCAGTCGGCGTGTGCAAACGACCTGTCCGCTCGGGAACCTTACGCCGGGCGCGTGACTCTTTTCGACGCGTACGAATGTGCCAGCAACCCTGACAAGTGAGAAGCCGGAGTGCCCACCGGCGCTCCAATCGGTGTGGGCGAAACGCGCCTGGGATTCAGGCTGATCCCAAGCGCCCCGCTGCTTCAGAACCGGTATCCGAATCCGACGGACGGCTCGGCGCGATGCGTCACGCGGTCGAGGCCGGAGAAAGCCGCCAGACCATAGGTCGGCGAGTTGTAGATCAGACCTCGATACTCGGCGCGGATATACACGTGATTTGACAGGTTGATGTCGGCTCCGCCTCCGTAAACGCCGGCGGCGCGCGTTTGCGTATTGGCGCCAGCGAAATTCTGCGGATCGAAAACCAGCGCGCCGGCTCCGGCGAGCACGAACGGAGTGATTTTCTTGCCGATCGGCATACGGAACACATAAGCTCCGAAAATCTCATTCGAGTACGTTTTCACGCCGGCAAGGCTGCCGGGCTGTCCATAATATTGGTAGTTCTGAGTGAAGCCGTAGTCGGCCTCGGCGCCCTGATGGTCGGTGAAGAAATAACGATAGGTGCCCAGCACGCCGGCGCTGTCATTTGATTTGTTCTCGATTCCGTTCTGTGTGGTGGTTTCCAGAAAGGTTCCGAATGCCTGAACCGAAATATCCTGCCTGGAAACCACGTTTTCTTCAGACTGCGCGAACCCGGGCACAGCCAGCGCAGCGACTGCTGCAACGAAGGTAATCATCATTTTCTGCCGAAACATTTTTTCTCCTTTTGTAGTTTTGCGATTGTCGAACATTTTCGTTCCGCGATGACTTAGGGCACGCGGGGTTCCAAAAGGCCCGGGTGCGAAAGTATTCAAATCGCTGTATTCCCGTTCGCCATCGTCATTGCGTGGTGCCCGTTTATTGTCTTGTGCCGGTATCTCGTGACGAAAGGCCGGAAGAAGAACATCGTCAGGCATTTCGCCGCCAGAGCCGGAGCAAGCTGCCACCCTGCTCATCCGCGTTGTTGACGAAAGTGTCGATGATGACTTTGCAGTTGGTTACGCGAGCTCGAAGCGAAGGTTTCGCGCGTGTCGGACCGCAACAAAGCAGGATGAGCGCAGGTGCCATTATCCTGGCAACTGCCGGTGGACCGGAAAAAGGGCCTTCGAACGTCGCGATAGCGCGTTTGAGCGGGCTTCTCCAACCCGCATTCTTGACCGAAGCTTGTCATTTTGCCGTCGTCCCCTCGTCACCTGTCGACAAATGGTAGCGGTGCTTCGAACGTATAGGCGTCGGACATTCGGCAAACAGGTGTGTGCTCCGCTATTTTCGGCGGATTTGCGGCCGGCGGAAATGCCAGCGGGACTATAGGTTCTCGTCGGTCTCATAGAGAGCGGCCTCTAAGATCGCGGGATGAGCGAGTGCCGGACCAGAGGAAATGTTTGATGTTACCCAACCGGCAATTGTGGCCCTGCGCGTGCGTTCAGAGTTGCCGACACCTCAAAGGAGGAACAGAATGTCTGGAGAAATGTTCGCGGATTTGCTGGCGCCGAATCTGGCGGCCATACGGAATCTCGTTAGAGCCAAAATACGGGTGCCCGGCGATATCGAGGACGTGGTGCAGCAGACCCTGATGCACGCGTTCGCTCATCGCGACCAATTGCGGGCGGAATCCAAATTTAAGAGCTGGATTTCGTCCATCGCGATGAATGAGATTCGAGGGCTGGCCCGCCGGACACGCATTTATTTTCCGCTTGATGAGGTATCGCCGATGGTGTCGCGCGACAGTTCTTCCTGTCCACATCAACTCTATGAGCAAAGGGAACGGGCCGAACGGCTCTACGCTGGACTCGCAGAACTTAACGATCGGGACCGCAAGACGATTTGTCTTGTGGATCTTGCGGAAGTTAGCGTAAAAGATGCGGCCAATGCGTTATCGGTGGGGCGGGCGGCGCTCAAAGCGGCTCACTTTCGAGCCCGCCAACGCCTGAGACGCGCGATTCGCCCTGGCCGGAAGGCTGCTCGCGGGACCTGTTAGAGGCGATCCGCGGTCGCCAGCACTGGCAGGGTGCCGAAAAAGGGGACAGACCGCTCTGTCCACGGCCATGGTCGTACGCGATATGAATAGCTTACAGGCGGGGACAGAGTAGTCTGTCCCCTTTTTCAGCACCCTGCTACCGCTGGATATAGCGCCCATCAGGGCCGATAGACTCGCGCTCGCCCTCCGAGACGCCGGTCATCAGCGGAAGGTTCAATCGCCGACCGCCCGGACCGCGGCGCAGGTTCGCGCCGAAAACTCGGATGGGTAAGTCAGCAAATCTATGGTCATCTCTACGAAGGTCGCGGCCATTGTCGAGGGAAAGCTCATTCCCGGTTTACAAAATGCGAACGGGCCTGTCGCAACAAATGACCGTTTGCTGGTCAGAGCTTGTCGAAGATCATCAGGC
>DATJNW010000097.1:0-40602 GCA_035507655.1 Bryobacteraceae bacterium
TTTCATCCGCAGCCGCGGACCTGGAGATGTGCCGTTATACCCAGTGGTGCTGATGACCCGGTTGGGCGCCAATTCGACGGTGACGGGCGCGATTTGCAGGGTGAATTCGGTTTTCGCGACATCCTGCGTGTTGACCGGCGCGAGAAAGGATTGCGTCTGCTGGCCGATGAGTCCGCGGCTGGCGGCCGCGAATCCGGCGATCTTCAAAAAATCACGTCGCTGCATGAAGGAGGATGAACCCTCCGTCCATGGTAACGCCGACGCTGCGCCAACACGCGCCCCTTCGTCGAAATCCGTTCTTGTCGCGACTCCGGTCGAGCCTGCGGTCACGCGGCGTTCGCCTTCGCAGGTGGTATATTCAACTTCGTAGGGCCGACGCGGTCGCACTCGACTCGTCGCACGCGACTCATTTTACCCAACCGAGCAACGCCGATGGCGACCACCCTCAATCAGAAGGAAGCAGTTCGGGCGGCAGCCAAACTGCTGCGCAGCATGGGGGCTTCTCAGGTTTTCGTTTTTGGCTCCTTCGCCCGAGGCGAATTGCGTTCCGACTCCGACATCGATATCGCAGTGTCCGGACTGCCGGCAAGGGTGTATTTTTCCGCAGCGAGCAGAGCGTCTGACATCGTGGGACGTCCCGTTGACCTTCTGGATCTCGATGACGAAACTCCCCTGGTCCGTCACCTGATCCGCAGTGGAGAGCTGACCCTTGTCGACTAATCTCTCGACCAAGATTCAACTTGGACTCGAAGAATTCGCAATCGTGCGGGAGCAGATGGCCCCCCCTGCTCGCCAAGGCATCGGGCTCGAAGGCGGGAGTTCTTGAGACCGCCGCAGCGTGCGCGATGCTCCATTCTTTTTACCGAGATTGAGAAAATTCTTAAGCTGATTGCTCGGGACTGGGACGCGCAAATGCCATCTTCTGACGCATGGCATAAGGAACTGCTGAATCAAATGGCGTCTGCGACAACAACGCGACCGGCCGTGATCACCTCAGGTTTGGTCGAAGTCTTGAGCGAGTTTCTCGCGTTCCGGCATCTGTTTCGCGGAGCGTCCATTGCGCTCATGCGCTGGGATAAGCTTTATCCTCTGGTTTCCAAGGTGCAGGAAACTTACACTCAGACACGGGATGAACTCGAATCTTTCCGGATGTTCCTTGATGCTCAAGGCAAGCGCGCGAGGAGTCCTCAGGAGAACTCGCCGGCCTGACACAATTCCTTACCGCATCGGCGAGCGCGCCGCACCCTCCGCGCGTCTGATATGCTTCAAAAGAACATTCGAGGTGACCCTATGAAGCTCCTGCGGCCGCTCTCCCTCATTCACCTCCTGCTATTCTTCACCATCGGCCTGTTCGCCATGCAGTTCGGCGGCGGCCGGCAATACGGCCGGCGATACGGCTATTACGACGGCCCCTGGGTTCCCTCCGAGTTTTACTGGACCCGCCTGCAATACACCTCCAGCTACGCCGGCGGGAACAGCTACGGCTATGGCCGCAGGTGGGGCGGCGGTTTCGGCGGATGGTCGCGCGATTATCCCAAGGCCGATAACGATTGCCTCATCGCTCTGCGCCGCCTGACGCATATCAATTCTCCGTCGCCGCTCAACGTGGTCGATCTCGATAGCGACCAGATTTACAACTATCCGTGGATCTACGCCGTTCAGGTCAACACCTGGACCTTTACCCCCGAGGAAGCGAAACGCCTGCACGATTACCTCTATAAAGGCGGCTTCCTCATGGTCGACGACTTCCACGGCACCGACGACTGGCAGCATTTCATGGCCGGAATGCGCATCGTTCTGCCCACCGAGCCGGTCGAGGATCTCAAGGACGCCGACGAAATCTATCACGTCCTCTACGACATCAACGAAAAATTCCAGATCCCCAGCGAAGTTTACGTCAACACCGGCCGCACTTATGAAAAGGACGGCTACGTGCCCAAATGGCGCGCCATCCGCAACGATCAGGGGCGCATCATGGTCGCCATCTGCGCCAACATGCACCTCGGCGACGCGTGGGAGTGGGCGGACAGTCCCGAATACCCCGAAAAATTCTCCGGACTTGCATTTCGCATCGTACTGAACTACATTACCTACGCGATGACCCATTAAGCATTCCCCGCGCGGCCCCGCTGCTTCAACCATGTTCGAATTTTTCTTTAAGTATCCGCGTTCGGTCTATGCCCACGGCCACATTGCTCTGCTGGGCGCATGGCCGAAATGGGTGCTGGTGCTGTTCATCCTCGCCGCGGCCGCCGGTCTGGCCTTTTTGATTCGCTCCCGTCTGGCGCAAGCCGCTCCCGTGATGCGAAGCTGGCGAGCCTGGGCCATCTGGGCGCTCGAAACGCTCATGGCCGCGATTCTGCTGGTCCTGCTGTGGCAGCCCGCGATTACCATCGCCGAGCTGCGTCCGCAACAGAACATTATCGCCGTGCTGGTGGATGATTCGCGCAGTATGGCCATCGCTGAAGACGGCGCGACGCGAGAAGCCGAAGCCCAAAAAACGCTTCAGAACGGTGTGCTGGCCAGCCTCAACCGCTCCTTTCAAACGCGCCTCTACCGTTTCGATTCCGCTCTCACGCGAATCGACAATCTCAACGATCTGAAACCCGCCGCGCCCACCACGCGCATCGGCGACAGCTTGAAACAGTTGAGCGACGAAACGTCCGACCTGCCGATCGGCGCGGTCGTGCTGCTCAGCGACGGCGCCGACAACGCCGGAGGCATCAGCCCGGACGCGATCAGCGCGTTGCGCGCCCGCCATATTCCCGTCCACACCGTCGGCTTCGGACGCGAGCATGCCAGGCACGACGTCGAGCTGGAAGATGCGGTCATCGCTCCCCGGGCGCTTTCGGGTTCGCGTCTGGCCACGAAAATTTCCTTCGAGCAGCGCGGATATACAGGCGAAAAAATCATGCTCACCGTGCGCGACGTGAGCGATCCGAAAGCGAAACTGCTCACCTCCCGCAGCGTCACGCTGGGACCGGAAGGCAATCTCGAAACCGAAACCGTCATGTTCGATATCGGCGGCGACGGCGCCAGAACGCTCGAAATCGCCGCCACGCCTCTGCCCGGCGAAGAGAACACCGCCAATAACACTCTGACGCGCGTAGTCAACGTCGGCTCCAACGCTCGCCGCATCCTTTATGTCGAAGGCGAGCCGCGCTGGGAATATAAATTCATTCGCGAGGCGGAGCAGGAGGACCGCATGGTGCAGATCGTCTCCATGGTTCGCACCAGCGAAAACAAAACCTACCGCCAGGGCATCTCCGATCCCAAGGAATTGGCCGACGGCTTTCCCACGCGAGCCGAAGACCTGTTCAGTTATCAAGGCCTGATCCTCGGCAGCATCGAAGCCGGCTATTTCACTCCCGCGCAGCAGGAATTGATCCGCGAATTCGTCGATCGCCGCGGCGGAGGACTGCTGTTTCTGGGTGGCCAATTCGCTCTCGCCGACGGCGCCTGGAACGCGTCGAACCTCACCGATCTTTTCCCGGCCACGCTACCCACGCGAACCGGAACTTTTCACCGCGAAGCCGATCCGAAAAGCGGCACCACGCATACCACCGTGGAACTCGCACCCGCTGGAGTCGATAGCATCATCACCCGCCTGGTGGACGATCCCGCAGCGAACGCCGCCAAATGGAAAAGCCTGCCCTATCTAATGGACTACGAAGATCCCGGCACGCCCAAACCGGGCGCCGAAGTTCTCGCCAACATGATTACTCCGGAAGGCCGAAAATTGCCGTTGCTGATCACCGAAAATTTCGGCCGCGGCCGCACCGCGATCATGGCTACGGGCGGAAGCTGGCGCTGGCAGATGAGCCTGCCGCTCGGCGACACGGCGCATCATCTGTTCTGGCAGCAACTGCTGCGCTGGATGGTTTCCGGCACGCCCGGCCACGTGGCCGCGTCCGTCCCCGCGCAGATTCTGCTCGACAACGGCGCGGTGAATCTCACCGCCGACGTGCGCGATCAACAATACAACCCGGCTCCCGACGCCAAAGTGGAAGCGCATATCCTGGGACCCGCCGGCGTCAACGCAGCGGTCGAGATGACGCCCGTGCCCGATAGCCCGGGCCAGTTTCAAGCCGCCTGGTCCGCACCGAAACCCGGCTCCTATCTCACCGAAGTCACCGCCGTACGTGCCGGCAAGGAATTGGGCCGCGACGTTTTGACCTTCGAGCGCCTGGACGGCGTCGCCGAGAATTTTCACACCGATCAAAACCGCGCTCTGCTCGAACACCTCGCCGCGGAAACCGGCGGCCAATATTGGAAACCCTCCGATCTGGGCAAACTCGCCGCGAGCATTCCCTATTCGGAAGGCGGCATGACCATCCGCGAAACGAAGGATCTGTGGGATCTTCCGCTGGTCTTTTTCGTTCTGCTGCTGCTTCGATTCTCGGAGTGGTGGCTGCGCCGCAAGTGGGGGATCGTTTAAATGGGCCTGTTCGCGCCGTGGTTTCTGCTCGGCTTAGCCGGCCTCGGTCTGCCGCTGTACCTGCACTTGTTGAAGCGCCTGAAGAGCCCGCCCAAGCCGGTGCCGTCGTTGATGCTCTATGAAGTGCGCTCGGTCGCCTCCACGCGTCATCGACGCTTGCAATATCTTCTGCTTCTTTCGCTGCGCCTGCTGGTGCTCGCGCTATTGATTCTCGCCTTCGCCAATCCGTTCGTCAATCGCAACGCCGCGGCGTTGGCGAGCAATCGGCTGGTTCTCCTGGTCATCGACAATTCCCTGAGCATGCGAGCCGGAACCCGCCTCGCCGACGCCAAAAACGACGCCATCAGCGTTCTCGCCGGCAAAGGCGCGGCGCGAGCGCAAATCGCCACCTTCGGATCGCAGTTGCATTTCATGACTCAGGCCATCGACGATCAATCCGCGCTGCGCGTCGCCGTCCAATCCATCGAACCGGGCGACAGCCACGGCAATTTCGGGGAACTGGCGCGAGCGATTCGGGGCCTCGCCGATTCTGTCCACACTCCCATCGAGCTTCACCTGTTCAGCGACATGCAGCGCAGCGATCTCGCCGCGACATTCTCCGACATGGCGCTGCCCGCGAACGTCAAACTGATTCCTCATGCCGTAATCACCAAGGCCGAACCCAACTGGACCGTCGAATCCGTCGAGGCGCCGGGCCAGGTGTGGGGCAAGGACGCCAAACCGGTTCGCGTGCAGGCCGTTATCGCTGGTTACGGCACACCAGCCGCCAAGCGCACCGCATCGCTGATCGTCAACGGCAAAAGCATCGCGACCAAAACCGTTGCCGTCCCCGCCAATGGCCGCGCCACGGTCGATTTCGCGTCGCTCGAAGTGCCCTACGGCTTCAGCCGCTGCGAAGTGAAAATCGATTCCGCCGATACCCTCGCGGCCGACGATGTTCACCACTTCGCCGTCGCCCGTTCCGACCCGCAAAAAGTTCTGCTGGTCCACAACTACGGCGACACGCGTTCGCCGCTGTACATCGGAGCCGCGCTTTCCGCCGCCGCGCAATCGGCGTTCACCATCGAATCGATCAACGTCAACGAAGCGGCCGACCGCAAACCGTCGAATTACGCCTTCATCATTCTTTCCGATCTCAACTCGCTGCCCCAGCTTCTCGAAAATTCTTTGACCGGCTACGTCCGCGGCGGAGGCAGCCTGCTGATCGCCGCGGGAACCTCGGCCGGCGCCCGCTCCCAGATCCCGATTTTCAACGCCCACATCATCGCCAGCCGTGACTACAACCGCGTTCCCGCCCGATCCATGGCCGTCGGCTCCGCCGATTCCTCTTTTCCCGCCGTAGCCAAAGCGAACGGCTGGTCCGGTGTGAAATTTTTCTACGCGCTCGCGGTCGATCCCGGCGATGCGCAGGTCCTGGTTCGATTAGGAGATGAAACTCCGCTGCTCCTCGAAAAAAACATCGGCGCAGGCCGCGCGCTGCTGTTCACCTCCGGCCTCGATAATCTCACCAACGATTTTCCGCTCAATCCCGCCTTCGTTCCCTTCATCGAACAGACCGCCCGGTATCTCGCCGGCAGCGAGCGGCAAGGCGGAGCGCGCCTGGTCGACTCCTATCTCGAACTGCGCAACGCCAAAGAAAAATCGCAAGGCGTCGAGATCACCGACCCGGAAGGCAAGCGCCCGCTGACCCTCAGCGAAGCCGCCTCCGCCCAATCCTTTCAGCTCACCGAGGCCGGCTATTATCATCTGCGTCTGGCCAATGGCCGGGAAGACGAAGTGGGCGTGAATCCCGATCCCAAAGAATCGAATCTTGATGTGATTCCCGACGATGTTTTGGCGCTCTGGCAAGGCAAAGAAAACCAATCCTCCCAGGACGCAACCGCGCCGGGCCGGCCGAATCTCAACAAGACGCCGGAATCTTTCTGGTGGTATTTGATGCTGCTGGTTTTGGCCTTCGCAGTGGCCGAATCGGTCGTCGCCAGCAACTATCTGGGCACGCAGCGCGAAGAGTAGTCTGCAAAACCGCTCTAGCGGGTTTGCGGGAGCAGCGCAGCCGAGTCGCGGTCCAGGAATACGCGCGCGTCCGGATGACGTCTCACCAGCGACGCAGGGCATTTTTCCGAGATCGCGCCGGTCAGCGCGTTTCGTACGGCTTCCGCTTTGCGTGCCTCCGGGACGCAGCAAATCCAATGCCTGGCCCGAAAAAGTCCGGGACAGGTGATGGTGACCGCATACGCGGGAACGGAGTGGAGATCGGGAAAATGTCCTTCTCCGGTCTGTTGCAGCCGGCAGGCCTCATCGAGCAGGACTTTTTTTACGATCAACGGGTCGTTGAAATCGGCATTCGGCGGATCGTTGAAAGCGATGTGCCCATTTTCGCCAAATCCCACGAAGGCGAGGTCCACCGGTTCGGCCAGAAGAAGGTGCGCATAGCGATTCATTTCGGCATCGAGATCGGCCGCGTCGGCGGCGATGTAGAACACCTGGCGCGGGTGAACGTTCTTTTCGAGCCGCGTACGAATCCAATAGCGGAAGCTGGCGGGATGGTTCGCGCCGATGCCGACATATTCGTCCATGTGAAAAACCTGCACGCGGCTCCAATCCACGGGGATTTTGATCAAGGCGCTCATCATGGGGATCTGCGAATTTCCCGTCGCCACGATCACGCGGGCGCTGCCGCGCTGGTCGATCGCCTGCGTCATTATCGCGGCTGCCTGTTGCGCCGCCGCGGCTCCCAACTCCTCACCAGCGGCAAAAATCTCGACCTGAGCATTTCCAAATTGCAAAGTTTCGAATGGCTGAGGCGTTGACATGGTTCAAATTATAGGCGCTCTCTCCTGATGAGGATCAATACCAGGATGGTGGCGATCACCGGCACCAGGCTCGCCCCGATCAGAACCGGCTGGAAGGAATAGCGGTCGGAGACTGCACCGATCAGAAACGTCGAAAGAATCGTTCCTATGCCCGCGGCGGTGCCGCTCAGACCGCTCACCGAGGCGACATTTTCGCTGGGAAACAGATCGGCCGGCAGCGTCAGGGCCATGGTGGACCACGCCGCGTAAGAGAACGTAGAGATCGAGAACAGCGCGATGATCGCGGCAAAGTTCGAGATCCAGACGACCGGAATCAGCATGATCATTCCTATGCCGCCCAACACGATCACGAGTTTCCGCGCCTTGATCACCGGCCAGCCGCGGCGGATGCAGTAACTCGAAAGACCGCCGCCGGCCAGGTTTCCCAGATCGGCCGAGAGGAACGGAATCCAGAAACCGGTCAGCGTATTCTCCAGCCGAAAGCCTCTGGACGTGAGGAAAATGGCGAACCAGTCGGTAATGAAGAACCAGACCGGATCGGTAAGCCCTTTGCCCAGAATGATGCCCCAGGTCTCTTTTCTCCGCAACAGCGATCGCCAGGAAGCGGGCCGCGCGGAATGCTTGCCGCGGCCAGGATCTGCCGCCGGCGAAACATACACCCTTCGCCACAGCAGCAGCCAGCACAGGCCCAGAAAACCGGTGATCATAAAGGCCGGTCTCCAGGTCCCTAGAACGCGATAAAGCCAGATGACCAGGACGGGCGCGATCGCTCCGCCGACCGCCGAACCACTGTCGTAAATGGCGACCGCCAATCCGCGCTCGGATTCCGGGAACCATTCCGCTACGGCTTTCGCGGCTCCCGGCCAGTTCGCGGCTTCGCCAGCGCCCAGCAGAAATCGCAGGACCGCGAAGCTTCTGAGGCCGGCGGCCAGCGAGGTCGCGAAAGCGGCTACGGAATACCACAACACCGCGAGCGACAGACCCCGCCTGGTGCCGAGCTTGTCCAACCAGCGCCCGGACACCGACTGAAAAATCGCATACGCAGCCCGAAACGCAATCACGATCATCGCGAAATCCGAGTTGGTCCAGGAGAATTCGGATTTCAGATAAGGAGCCAGCACGCTCAGCGTCTGGCGGTCGATGTAATTGATGGTGGTCGAAGCGAACAGCAGACCGGCGATCGACCAGCGGAACCCGCTTCCGCGTTCGAACGGGAATTGGCGCGGCGCGGACACCGCATTTGAATATAACGCGAGTGGTCACGACGCTACGAGTCATCGCCAATGCTATACTCGGCAGATCAGAAATCGGCGAGGTGCGGCAATGCGTCTTTTATGGATGTTGGCGTGTTTCGCGGTGGCGGCCATGGCGCAGGTGGAAGGCGTCGATCCGGAGTACGTCATTCCCAGAAAAAATCCACACACCACGCCGGCCGATGTGCAAAACGGCGAGCGGTTGTTCCTGGCGCAATGTGCGGGCTGCCACGGCCCTAAGGGCGAAGGCGGCCGAGGCGCGGTTCTGGCGCAGCCGAAATTGCCGCATGCCCCCGATGACGAGTCTCTGTTTCGCGTGATCCGCGACGGCATCAAAGGAACCGAGATGCCCGCGGGTTACGCCGTGACGACGCGGGAAACCTGGCAGCTCGCGGCTTATGTTCGCATGCTCGGGCGCGCGCCCCGCGAAATCGTGCCGGGAGACGCCAGGCGCGGCGAAGAATTGTACCGGACCAAGGGAAATTGCGTCCAATGCCACATGATCCGGGGGCAGGGCGGCATTCTGGGACCGGAGCTGACCGACATCGGCGCGCGCCGCAGCGCGGCCCATCTGCGCGCTGCCGTCCTCGATCCGGCGGCATCGATTCCCGAAGGATTTTTGCAAGTACGAGTAGTGACCAAAGATGGCCGCGGCATCACCGGTGTGCGGCTCAATGAGGATATCTTCACCATCCAGATCCGCGACCTGAACGGCAATCTTCATTCCTTCGTGAAGAGCAATCTGGCGGAGTTGCAAAGAGACTACGGCAAGACGCCCATGCCGGGATTTCGCGGAACGCTCCTGGCGGCCGAGACCGATGATTTGATCGCTTACCTGGTTTCTCTGCGAGGTAATCAATGAGACGCTTTTTGTGTTTGGCCGTCGCGCTGCCGCTTGCCGCGCAGGTTCCCTATGAACGGCTTCGCCAGGCGGATGCCGAGCCGGGCAACTGGCTCACCTACTCCGGAAACTATAGCGCGCAACGATACTCGGGTCTGAACCAGGTCACCACCGGAAACGTCCAACGGTTGCGGCCGGTGTGGACGTATCAGGCCCGAACCACGGACAGGATGGAAACGTCGCCGCTGGTGGTGGACGGCATCATGTATGTGAGCGAGCCGGGTGGAAGCGTGACCGCGCTCGACGCGGCGACCGGGCGTCCGTTCTGGAAGTATACGCGGGAGATGCCCAAGGGCGTGCGCGGATGCTGCGGTGAAGTGAATCGCGGCGTGGCCATTCTTAACGACATGGTTTACGTCGGAACCTTCGATGCGCACCTGGTGGCGCTCGATATCAAGTCCGGCGCCGTGCGGTGGGATTCCGTGGTGGCCGACCCGAAGCTGGGCCATTCGATTACCGCGGCCCCGCTCGCGCTTAAGGATAAGATTGTGGTCGGAATCGCGGGCGGGGAGTACGGCATCCGCGGATTTGTCGATGCCTATGACGCCAAGACCGGCAAGCGCGCGTGGCGTTTCTGGACGGTCCCGGCGGCGGGCGAGCCGGGCAGTGAAACCTGGCAGGGCGACAGCGCAAAAAACGGCGCGGCGACCACGTGGGTCACCGGCGCATATGATCCGGAGCAAAACACTGTTTTCTGGGGCACCGGCAATCCGGGACCGGATTGGAATGGTGACGTGCGCGTCGGCGATAACCTGTATTCCGATTGTTTATTGGCGCTCGACGCCGACACTGGCAAGCTGAAATGGTATTTTCAGTTCACTCCGCACGACACGCACGACTGGGACTCGACCGAAGTTCCGGTGCTGGCGAACGCGGTGGTGCGCGGCGAGACGCACCAGGCGGTTCTGTTCGGCAACCGGAACGCGTTTTACTACGTGCTGGACCGCACGACCGGCAAGTTTCTCGCCGGCCGGGCCTACGCCAAACAGACGTGGGCCAAAGGTCTGGACGATTCGGGCAAGCCCATCGTGATTGCGAATACGTCGCCGACGACGGAGGGCACGACCCTCTATCCGGACGTGGGCGGAGGAACAAACTGGTTCAGTCCTTCTTATAGTCCGATGACGGATTTGTTCTACGTCCCGGTGCGCGAGGTGGGCGGCGTTTATCTCAAAGGCGAGGCCGAATACAAGCCGGGCGCGCAATTTAATGGCGGAGGGCTGCGGCCCATTTCGGGCGAGGACCCCGCGGGCGCGATCCGCGCGCTCAATCCTGCAACGGGCGAGCTCAAGTGGGAGTTCAAGCTGAGTTCGGACGCTCAGGCGGGCGTTCTGACCACGGCAGGGAATTTGCTGTTCGCAGGCAGCAATGAAGGCGACTTTTTTGCGCTCGATGCGACCTCCGGCGCTGCGCTGTGGCATTACCAGACAGGCGCGCCGATCGCTGCGAACCCGGTCAGTTATCTGAGCGGCGGCAAACAGCAGATCGCGATAGCTTCGGGAAATGCGATTTTCGCGTTTGCCCTGGAACCGTAGTGGCATAAGCCGCCAGGCTTGTGTTGTTCGCGGCCGATGAATCGACAGGCGCCAAACGCAAGCCTGGCGGCTTACGCCACTCGGAAACGAGAAACGGCATTTTCACTATTCTTGTTAGACTGCGTTGCGTCGAGTGGCATAAGCCGCCAAGCTTGTGTTGTTCGCGGCCGATGAATCGACAGGCGCCGAGCGCAAGCCGAGCGGCTTACGCCACTCGGAAGCGAGAAACGGCATTTTCACTATTCTTGTTAGACTGCGTTGTGTCGAGTGGCATAAGCCGCGACGCTTACGTTACCGCGATTATCTACTGGCTCCCGGAGAGCTTGCGGAAATAATCGGCGACTGAGTCGCGATAACCCGCCGGGATCTTCGCCGGATCCGCGTTGCGGATGGTGCCGCCTTGCTTGTCCTCGAGCTGGTGCCGCAGTTGCAGTTCGAGCGCGTCCAGGCCGCTGGCGAGCTGCTGGCGCATCTGTTCGACCAGAGCGGGATTGCCGGGGAAACGTTTGGGATCGAGATCGCGCATCTGATTGATCAGGGTCTGGAGCTGCTGCTTCGCTTCAGGACTGTCATCACCGATGGCGGCACGAACCTGATTCAGAAGATCCAATCCCTGATCGATCTGGCGCTGCGCATCGGCCGGATTGGGACCTTGTTGCGGCGTCGCGGCGCGACCGTTGATGCGAGTATTGCCCGTATCGTAGTTGCCATAAATGGTGCTTTGGCGATTCCCGCCACCGGCATTGTTTACCGGACCCGCGAGACGGTCGCCCATCGGACCCGCATTACCTTGTCGCCCGCCTTGTCCGTTTAGTCCCTGTTGTGAACCACGTTGCGACCCGCCTTGCGAACCACCTTGCGAACCCTGACCTTGTTGCTGACCCTGTCCCGCCTGCGCGTCCGGACGTCCGCCGAGGCCGGCGAGCTGGTCGCGCAGACGCGACAGATCGTCCATGGCGCGGTTCAGCTCCGCGTCCCTCGAATTTGGTTCCGCGTTGCCCAGGGCGCGAGCGGCGTCGCGCACTTGTTGCCCCAGTTTTTGCAAATCGTTGGTGAGCGCGGTTTCGGCCTGATCCGAGAATTGGCCGCTGCGCAGCCAGTCCGAACTGCGCTGCATGCGCGTGCCGAGATCATTATCGTCCATGCCGCTGATGGCGCCGCGCAGCTTGCCGGAAGCGGCCGGCTGCGTGGACGCGAGCTCGCGCGCTTCATCGCGCAGCTGCTGCGTCAGCCGCGTCAGATCGTCGCTGACCTTCTGGCGGTCATTGATCATTTTGTCGATTTCCTGCGGCGACGGATTGTGCGGCGTCTGGCCGGAGGCGTGCGCGGCATTCATTTGCGAAATTAAATCGCGCACGTGGTCGGCTTGCTGCTTCTGCCGGGCGGCCAACTGCTCGGCCGTCTGCGCCATCGAATTCAGGCGTCCGGAGGCGTCCTGTTGCTGGAGGCCGCCGAGCAAGTCCGTGGCTTCGCGCAAGCGGTCCGCGGCGCGGCGGGAATCGGCGGCGCTCGAATTTTGCGAGGCCGCGCGCTTCATATCGTCATTGGCCTGGCGCAAACGATCGAGAGCCTGTTGCGCCGCCTGTTGCTGGCTGTCCGCGGATTGCTGGGAACCGCTCCCGTTGGCGCTGCCCTGGCTGGACGATTGGCCGCCGCTGCTCGACTGCCCGCCGTTTTGGCTCCGCTGGCCTTGCCGGCCGTTTTGCGCGAGCTGCTGCTCCATCTGCTGCTGGAGCTGTTCCGCTTCGCGCTGCAACATTTCCTGCTGCCATTTTTCGTCGGCGGTTTGTGCGCCGTTTCGCTGCTGCTGCGCCAGGTCCTGCTGGCGCCGGGCCAGATCATCGAGTTTTTTAAGCGCGTCGTCGATGGCCTGCTGCCTTTGTTCCGCCGTGGCGGCCGCGTTTTGCCCGGTTTCGTACTGATTTTTCTGGGTATCGAGCTCCAGATCGAGCAGCGCCGCCAAATCGCGCGCCGCGCCGCCACCACCGCCTCCACCGCCGCCCGCTCCAAAGGCGACCTGGATCTGCCGGAACGTCGCTTCGGCGCGCAACAGGTATTGCAGCGCCTTCTGCTCATTGGGGATGGCGTCTTTCCATTTCTCCTCATGCAACTGCTGCGCGGCTGGCGTCATGGAGTGTGACGCAGCCAGCATATCCTTTTCAAAATCGCCGATGGCCTGCACCTGGTCGGTCAGCTCGCGAGCTTCGAGACGCCCGGAAAGAGTGACGGCCTGATCGCGCAGCGTGGCCTGGGATTCGGAAAGAAGCTTGGCGATATCGGCGGCCTGCTGCGCGGTGGAGTTCTTGTCTCCGGATTGTTTGAACGTTTGCGAGATAATTTCCTTTTCCCGCTGCGAAATCTGCGCGGACGGATCGCCCTGGCCTCCGCCACCGCCCCCGCCGCCGGCGACTTGCGATTGCGAAAACTCGCGTTCGAACGGCTCGGCCTGAATAAAGATCATGTCGGTGTGCGATTCGGCGTTGGCGTCCTTGGCGATCGCGTAGACGCTGACCAGATCGCCCGGTGCGAGTTTGAAATTTTCGAGCGACAGCGTGGTCGAGCCGTCGGCTTGTTTTTCGCCCTTATGCGCGAGCAGATTCAGCGTCGTCTCCGGGCCGCCGTTGACCGAGTAATGCAGCTCCACCGCCTTGAGCCCGTACTCGTCGGTGGCCTTGGCCGCGACGGTTACTTCTTCGATCGGGCTGGCGCGGTAATCGCCGTGGCTGGGACGCACGAGGGCCACCTGCGGCGGCTCCGGTTTGCGGGCCTCGATGAAAAAATCCTCGCTGACGCGAACGTTCTGGCCTTGATCGACACCGGCGACGTGATAAACGCCATCGCGATCCATCTTGACGCTGGCGCGATAGACGTTGTTCTGGCCGCCGCGGCTCATTGGTACCAACGGAATTTTTTGGCCGCTGTCGAGCTGGAGCTGGCCGCCATCAAGGGGACGATCGGTGGAGACTTCGAGTTCCGCATCGGTGCCGGTGACGGCGCGCAGATCGCCGCCGCGCTCCTCCACCTCGGACGGCATGCCGGTCCAGGCGGGGTAATGATAGGTGACGCGAATCTGTTTCACCGCGGGCAAATCGGTGACGCGAATTTTGAAATGCTGCGACGTCATCGCTCCGGCGGTGACGTAGTATTCGACGTTCTCCGGCAGACCGGCAAACAGATATTCGTAACCGCCCGCGAAATTGCCAACGGCCTGCGGCTGCATGGCGATTTCTTCCCACTTGGGCGAGCTGTCAAAACGCGCGTACAATTTGACGCTCGGCGAGCGCAGACCCGTCGGAATCGCCGAAACCATCTGATCGGCATGACGGCGCACCACGGCGTCGCCGGGGGTTACGCGCAGATCGTACAGCGCGGGTTGATGCGTACCGGTCCACAGCAGCGAGGCGCCATAGCCGAGAACACCGGGTCCAGCGGTAATGATCCAGATCAGCGCGGCAAACGCGCCGGCGCCGGTCGCGAGCGAGATCCACAAGCGGCGGTCGGGAACCATTTCCTGCGGCTCGGCGAATTTGGCGACTTCGAGCGTGTCTTCGGCGAGAAGCTCGATAAACGGGTCGCGGCCGTCACGTTCCACGAAGGTCGTCAGGCGCTGCTCGAATTGCGGGAAAACCGTTTCCGCGGTTCCGACGGCGCGGCGGCGGGTCAGGCGCTTTAAAGGCAAGGCCAGTCCGGCTGCGGCGGCGACGGCGAGAATCAGGATCAGTGTGAAGCGCGCGCCGTCGACGCTTCCTTGAGAAAAGGCGCGCGCGTTCGCGATGGTGACCAGCAGCAGGGTCGCGAGCAGTGCGCTGCCGGTAAGAATCGCGATCCCGCGCAGCAGGATGCTCCAGCGCAGACGATGTTCGAGTCGCCCAATGTATGCGTGAAGCTGTTCGCGGAGACTCATGGGACCTCCAACGGCCGCCAGTCTTTAATATTTAGAGCATATCACCAGGAGTTTGAAAAGTCGCACCGGCCGGCCGGTTTTCGGGTCATGCGGCGGCGGCGCGCGAACGCCGCGGCGTCAGGGCACGGCAATAGGGCGCGCGGTCCGGCGGTATGATCGGGATGTCGCCTGTTCCGCGAGAACGGCCGCCGGAAACCGTCTAGGAAGACGATTCCCGCTTTTCCAGCTCAGCGATATATTCCCGCAAACTGCGCGTTTGCTCGTGATCCGGTCCGTGCCGCTCCAAGCTCGTCTCATAGAGCTGGCGGGCGAACTGGAGTTTCACGTTCTCGACAATGCAGTCGTTCATTTCGTTAAGTGCAGTGCCCGGGTCCAGCGTTTCAGTCATACACCTGATCTTTATATTGGTATAATCCCTGACCGAGCTGACGATTCTTCGTAGGGGCGGGGTGCTGAAAAAGGGGACAGACCGCTTTTGTCCACGGCCATGGTCGCTAGCGGCATGAATAACTTACAGGCGGGGAAAGAGTAGTCTGTCCCCTCTTTCAGCACCTGCTAGGGAAAGGTCGCCGGAGGTAAATCGCGTCTTAGAACCATACAGCCCGAAATGCACGCGGTCGAAAGTCTGAATGTAGCTGTGCTCCTTCTGACCAGGGCGGGAGAGCCAACTCCTTTCCTCTCCCGCTCGCTCCGCAAGCAGTCTGTCGCCCTTTTCAACAAACTTCTAGTACGTATTAACGGTACTTTAGGGTGTTCCCCCCAGACTGCCGGCGAGCCAAAATTCAGACATGAGGAAGGAATGCCCTGAATGCCGCTCCACCACAAATGTTGAGGCTCCCTATTGTGATGCCTGCGGCTGTCAACTCGACAGAAACCCGGCGCCGCATCGCCCGAATACGAGCTTGGCGGGTTGGATTGTCGCCACGCTCTCCGGACTGGCAGCAGCCGTGATCATGCAACTCCTGCATGCCTAGCTGAATACGGGATTTCCTTGCTTTCGAGTCTGTCTTGCTGACGCGCTTCGCGCTTGCCGCCGGTTTTCCAGAGCCGCAGGAGAAAGAAATCGCGTTTAACCCCAGGGACAGGTTCTCCGCATACGAAACAGGTCACGTCAGTCTTGGTGATGACGCCGTTGCAGGAATTACATCGTGCCATGGCAACATTAGACGCCAATGGCGCGGTCGTAGCCATGAAGGTGTCGTACCAATTTCGCGATGGCTCGTTGGTTTCTTCGATTGAGGGAATTGCCCGAGGGAAATCTAACCTTAGTACCTAAACCGTGGTACCCGATCGGTCGAAATACTATGTAGTCGTCACCTCATAGCGCGCGGGCGGGAGAGTAACCTCCGACTCTCTCCCGCTCGCTCGCCTTCCCCAGGAACACCACACCCAGTAAGGAGATGCGTGTTTAGTATTTCGTCGGCAATGGCGTTTGACTGTATAGTTATCGGAGGCCGAACGGGAGGGGCCTTGGGCCGGCGCCAAAGAGCGAGTCCTCATGACTGTGTCGCGTTAGGGGTAAATGGTGAGGACTCTTACCGGCCCGAGGCTTCAGTAAATCGAGCATGGCGGATTTATCGCCATTGCACAATAGCCCAAACGATTGTGAATTGCATAGTACCTAATTGCGGACGCTTGATTCGTACCGCGGTTCTGCACTCGGCCAGGAGGCTGCTGAAAAAGGGGATAGACCCCTCTGTTCACGGCCACGAGTGAGTGGCCGGGCCGCGCCGTTTGCTCAGCCCGGCGATAGTCGTCCGTAACGCTTTCCATGATGTCAGCCACGCTTGCGGTCACTGCACGGGCTGGCACGGGTGCAATCGATTGCCCTGCGACCCGTGGCGATTCGGTGGTGGCTCAAATCGGCCAAAGCGTTGCAATTCGGCCATCACGGTCATCCTCAAGGTGTGCATTCTCAATCGGTTCCACTTGGCAACCCGGATGCATCGCTTCCGGCGGAGGAAATAAGGCCATGAAAAAAACGATGTTGGGTTTGGCAGCGGCTGCGATGATGATTGCGCCGATTGCCTCGGCAGGAGTCCGCTTTGGAGTGGTTGTCGGCGGCCCGTTCTTCTACGCGCCAGCTCCATTCTGGGGCGCTTATTGGGGACCTGGGCCATACTACGCATACCCGAATGCTGGCGAAGTGAAGCTGGACACGAAAGTCAAAGACGCGCAGGTGTTTATCAACGGCGCATTTGCGGGCACCACGAAAGAGAACAAGACCATGCATCTTCGTCCCGGCAGCTATAACATCGAGATTCGCGAGGGCGGTCAGACACAATTCGCGCAGCAGGTCTACGTCGCGGCGGGCAAGACAATCCATCTTCAGCCGGAGCTCTAGCCTAGGTCTGCGTTCCGACACCCCTTCACACTCGCGTTCGTGATAAATTGGGCGTGTCGGGAGACTTCGTACTGCATTCGCTTGGTCCAGACTGCGATGACGTGGTCGGGCGAGGCGGGGGTGGATGCGTAGACGAGAATGCGCAGCGGTGCGTTCATCCTGCGTCCGAGGCTTGGCTCAGAAGTCAAAAGGCATGCTGGCGTAGCTCAGTTGGTAGAGCATCTGATTTGTAATCAGACGGTCGGGGGTTCAATTCCCTCCGCCAGCTCCAGTCTTTTCAAATCTGGATAGACCACCCCGCAGGATCCGACCTCACGCCGACGAACCCGGCGAAAGCAGGGCCAACTCGTGACGATCTGGGAACCGGCCTGGGCGCGGACCCGGCGGATCCCGATGGAACCTAAACCTCGACGCGGCGCACGGTCAGCACTGCCGTGCAGGTTTAATGTCACTTTCACCGGTGCCTCCGGAAGCATTCCTTCAATCGCCGAGCGCCCTTTTGACCATTCCATCTAATTGACAGCGCAGCCGGTAACCTCTGAATGGCGCCGACGGCAATAGCTCGATTCGCCATATGCCGTTTTGGCGGGTGGCGTGTTCGCGGGCTGACAAATCTAAGGTGTTTCGCGGAATGCCATCGAATTGTCATCCTTCCATAACGTACGCCTGTTAATGTTTGTACCTGGAAAAGGAGCCAATCGATTGAAACTCGATCCGCTGTTGTGTTGCAGTCTGACTTTGCTGCTGTCTTCCACGGTCGCACTGGCAAGTCCCGTGTTGATCACCGGAACGCCCGCCGACGATCTTCTATCGACGCCGTCTAGCGCCTCGCCAAATCTGGGCGGCATCAAGATAAACTTCGACAGCCTTACGCCGTTCACCACGTATGCGTCGACATATTCGTCGCAGGGCATAACCATCTCCAGCCCGGATGGCCTCGAAGTGCTGCCGTATAGCACCCAGAGCGGCCCCAATGAGCTATACGATACGAGCGCCGAAGGAAGCGCCGACCTGACCATCGATTTTGCCGGGGGCACGAATGCGATTGGCGTAGGGATCGCGGACTCCGACGCGGTGACCATTTATCTGCAAGCCCTGAACTCCTCCGGCGCGCTGTTCGGCACCCAGTTCAGCATCACCATCCCGGAAAACACGGAGAACGCAGGCAACGGCTACTACGTCATTGAAGACACCACGCCGGATATCTACGGTCTCCTGATCACGCAGCCGCTCAGCAGCCTGGATTATTCCGGGCTGGCCATTGACGATGTGCAAGTCGCGCCGGAGCCTTCCAGCTTCCTGCTGTTGGCCGCGGGCGTAACCGTTCTCTGCTCTTTCCGGCTGCGCAAGCGAGCCTGACCATCAGCTTCGTTTAACCGATTCCAACAGGAGAAGACTATGCGTTCCTTTCTTGCCATCACCACGAGTGTGACATTATTCCTGGGCTTGGTTATCGATCCGTCGATCGCCAGCGCCCAACCCCCGACACCCACAACGCCGATTCAGCATGTCGTCGTCATTTTCGGCGAGAACATTTCTTTTGATCATTACTTCGGGACCTATCCGAGCGCTGTGAATCCCCCCGGCGAACCGCGCTTCACTGCCCTGCCCGGTACGCCGGCGGTGAACAACCTGGTTACGCCGAACGCCCCGTGGACCAATCTACTGACCGCCAATCCAAATCTCAACACCGCGAACGGCACCGGCGCGTCCAATCCGTTCCGCCTCAATCGCGATCAGGCTCTGACCGCGGACCAGAATCACAGCTACGCTCCAGAACAGGCGTCTTTCGATCACGGCCTGATGGATCTGTTCCCTTCGAAAACGGGCTCGGCGGGTGGAACTCCCGTTTTGTATCCGCCGGTAACCGACACCAAGGGCATGGTGATGGGCTATTTCGACGGGAACACCGTCACGGCGATGTGGAACTATGCCCAAAACTTCGCCATGAGCGACAATTCGTACAATTCCAATTTCGGACCTTCCACGCCGGGCGCGATCAATCTGATTTCGGGCCAGACGAACGGAATCATCCAGAGTACCGCGCTGAACGCTCCGTCAAGCGATGAGGTCGCGGACGGGCAGGGTGGTTACACCATGATCGGCGATTCGGAACCGCTGCACGATATGTGCTCCAATACGGGTTCGTTTAACGATGAACTATCCGGGAAAAATATCGGCGATTTGCTGAACGCCGCCGGGCTTAGCTGGGGCTGGTTTCAGGGCGGTTTCGATCTTACCGTGAGGAATCCGAACGGGACCACCGGCTGCGCGAGAAGCACGGTGTCGCCGATCACCGGACTGACGGAAGGCGATTATGTTGAGCACCACCAGCCGTTTCAATATTACGCGAGCACGCGGAACCCCAGTCACACGCGTCCCACCAGTATCGCCATGATCGGACAGGCGGGCGACGCGGCAAATCACCAATATGATAGTCACGACTTTTTCGATGCCCTGGCGGCGGGAAATCTGGCCGCAGTGAGTTTTTTGAAAGCTCAGTCTTACCAGGATGCGCATCCCGGCAACTCCAATCCGCTGGACGAGCAGGCTTTCATCGTCGCCGTAGTCAACGCGCTGATGCAGTCTCCCTTCTGGAGCAGCACTGCGGTGATCATCAATTACGACGATTCCGACGGCTGGTACGACCATCAGCAGGGCTCGATCATCAACGGTTCGTTCACAACTTCGGATTCGATCAGCGGAACGGATGCCTGCGGGATATCGGGAACCACGCCGGTGCTTTCCGGCCCGAACTCAAACGGCCTTCCGGTCAACGGCCGGTGCGGCGTCGGGGTGCGGACTCCCATGATGGTGATCTCTCCGTGGGCCAAGGCGAATTATGTCGACCACACGCTGACCATTCAGACATCCATTATTCGCTTCATTGAAGACAACTGGAGTCTGGGACGGCTCGGCGGCGGCTCCTTCGATAGCATCGCCAATTCCATCAGCGGGATGTTCAACTTTGCGCCGTCGACGCCGCCCAACACAACGATGTTGATTCTTTCGCCCATCACTGGGCAACCTTAGAAATCTTTTTCTGGAGCAACCGTATTACACGACGCAAACTTCTCATCGGCGGCGGTCTCACGACCGCCGCCTTACGCTATGGCTTCGCGCAGAAGGCGCATCATTTGCCGCCGATGCCTCCCGCGCCGCCTCTGGTCGACCTGCCACGGATCGCCGCTTTTGTCGACCCGCTTCCCATCCCGGAAATTGCCCAGCCGGCGGGCATGCGTACCATCGGCAAGCGGCAGGTTCCTTTCTATAAAATTCCCATCCGCGAGTTCTTCTCGAAAGTTCACCGGGACGTGCCGCCCACGCGGTTCTGGGGCTACGGGAACACGGTTCCCGGACCCACCATCGAGACTCGCTCCGGCTCGGAAATTCTGATCGAATGGCCGAACCAGCTTCCGCCCAAACATTTTCTGCCCATCGATCACAATCTCATGGGTGCGGAAGAAGGCATTCCGGAGTCGAGAACCGTGGTTCATGTTCACGGCGCCAGGGTCCCCCCGGAAAGCGATGGCTGGCCCGAGGGCTGGTACGTGCCGGGCGGCACGGCCACGTACCGGTATCCGAATCAGCAGGAGTCCGCACTGCTGTGGTATCACGATCACGCCATGGGCATCAACCGCCTGAACATTTTCGCCGGAATGGCCGGGCTGTATGTGGTCCGCGATTCGTTCGAAGATTCCCTGCATCTGCCAAAGGGCGAGTTTGAAATCCCGCTGGTGCTGATGGATCGCATGTTCCGGACCGATGGACAACTCTACTATCCGGTCGGGCAGCTAGCCGGCTCTCCGTGGGTGCCCGAATTCGCCGGCAACGCGACGCTGATCAACGGCAAGCTCCTGCCTTATCTTGCGGTGCAGCCTCGCAGATACCGTTTCCGCGTGCTGAATGCTTCGAATGCGCGGTTCTATTTCTTAGCGCTCGAAAACGGAGGCTCGTTCCAGCAGATCGGCACGGACCAGGGCCTTCTGCCGGAGCCGGTGGCGGTGAAACGCGTCGCCATCGCTCCAGGCGAGCGCGCGGACCTGGTGATCGATTTCGCGGAGCAGCGCGGTGAACGAATCCTGCTGAAGAATCTCGACTCCACGCTCATGCAGTTCCGCGTCGGCGCAGAGACCGTGGACGATCCGATCGCGCTGCCGCATACGCTCCGGCCGGTGCCGAAGATGGCCGAGTCCGACGCCGTCCGCACCCGAAGACTGACGCTTGAGGAAGTGGACAATCTGGTCGGCGAGCCCATGACTCATCTCCTGGACGGCAAGCGCTGGCGCGATCCGGTATCGGAAAAACCGGTGCTGGGCACAACCGAGATCTGGGATTTGCTGAACCTGACCGAGGATTCGCATCCCATTCACCTGCACCTGGTTCGATTCCAGATTCTCGACCGCCGGCCGATCGATATTTCGGCGTACGTTTACGGCAAAAAGCTGGTGTATCGGGGCGATGCGGTGCCGCCCGATCCGAATGAAGCGGGATGGAAAGACACCGTGCGAGCTTCTCCGGGGGCCAGCACGAGGATCATCGTGAAATTCAACGGTTACACGGGCCGCTACGTGTGGCACTGCCACATCCTCGAACACGAGGACAACGAAATGATGCGGCCGTATGAAATCGTTGGACGGCGCACCGACTGAAGGACCGTCGACGCCGGGTATCGGGCGCTGTTGTGGCGAAATCTCAACCTCATGGCGCTTATTTCGGAGTAAGTTTCAGCAACTTGCTGGTCAAAGGCGTGTGCGCCGACATTGCCGGAGTGCCGCTATCGGTCAAAACGTACACGGCCCCGTCGGGTCCGACGCGCACATCCCGGATTCGCGCGTGCAGATCCGTCAAAAGAGGTTCCTCGGCGGTGATTTTACCGTTCACCATCGTCAGCCGATCGAGCATCATGCCGCGCAGGCCGCCGACAAACACGCTGTCTCGCCATTGTGGAAACAGCGTGCCGGTATAAAAAGCGAGTCCCGACGGAGCGATCACCGGATCCCAATAATAAACCGGATCCTCCATTCCTTCCTTGTGCGTGATCCCTTGGCCGATCGCGGTGCCGGGATAATCGATGCCGTGCACGATCACCGGCCAGCCGTAATTTTTCCCTTTTTCGATCAGGTTCAATTCGTCGCCGCCGCGCGGGCCGTGCTCGGTTTCCCACAAACGTCCCGTCTTTGGATCGAACGCCAATCCCTCCTGGCTGCGCGTGCCGTACGCCCAGATTTCCGGTAAGATGCCGGATTTCCCGAGGAAAGGATTGTCCGGTGCGGGAGCGCCGTCGTCAGTGATGTGAATAATTTTGCCGAGATCGTTATCGAGGCGCTGCGCCACGTCCCAGGGCGGAGAATCGGAACGATCGCCGATGGTCAGGAAAAGGGTGCCATCAGGAGCGATCGCAATGCGGCCTCCGGTCTTGCCGCCGAGCCGTTTGGACGGCATGGCCGGTTGTGCCCGAAAGATCACCTTGGCGCTGTTGATGGCGCACCTGTTCTCGTCGAGGTTCGCTCTCGCGAGGTAGGTGTTGCTGTTGGTGTTATCGACATAATCGAAAAACGTGAAGAAAATCCGGTGATTCGAGGCAAAGTTTCGATCGAGGGCCACGTCGAGCACGCCGATGTCGATAGCGCCCGGCGAAGCCAAGGCCGACACGCCCGCCACCGGACCTGAAAGCGTGCCGGTCTTGTCCAGGATTCTTATGCTGCCGGGCAGCCTCTCCGTAAGAAGAATGTTCCCATCCGGCAGGAACGCGAGACTCCAAGGCGCCGGCAGATTGTCGAGGAGCGTGGTCACCTGAAACGGCGCGGATGCGTGGTACGGTGCGCGCGTCTGTTCAGGAAATGCAGGCTGATCATCGCGTTTTTCGGGCGGCCGTTTTTCGATCGGCTGCCCCTCCGCCAGGACGTTCGTGCGCAAGGGCGTAGCCGGCGATGACGGACGGTTTTGTGCGTCCACTATCGAACAAATAAGGAAGACCGGTGCAAGGCACGCAAATGATAAGTAATGTCGCATCGCAATTTCCAAGTTATAACTTCCAGACCGGCCGCGGTATCGTTCCGCGCGCCGTACACGGATGGTGGTGGTGCGAGCGGTTCTGCTGTGGGCTTAACTTACCGTGCTTTGGGCGGCCGAAGGTGACACTTCCTGACCTCGTTTTCGAGCGGCGTGTTCATCTTTCACCCCTTTATGGGAGCTGCACGAACTGCCGTCTACGACGGTTGCGTGATCGCGGTTTGAAATTCGCCGGCAGGTCTTAACGACACGCAAAACCTGATTCCCGGCTCCTCTCGATTGGCGACACTGACACCGGCCCCAAACAACGAAAGAACTCGCGCCGCCATCGAGGGACCCAATCCCAGGTCTCCGCCAGGCGTGCTCACCTCGGAGATGGCAAAAAGGTCGAAAAACTTCGGTAATTCGGAGCCGGGGATCGAATAACCTTGGCTTTCGACCGTCACCCAGAGCAATTCCGTCGATTTTCCCGCCGACAATCGGACCGTTTGCCCCGCCGCGGAAAACTTGACCGCGGCCTCCAGCAGCGCATGCAAAGCACGCACCAGCAGCCGTTCATGACCCAAGACCGGGTCTGCATCGTCCAAAGAAGCGGTAACTTCCACGCCGCGCGACCTTGCCAATTCGCCGGCGTGCTCCAGCGCCTGGCTCACCACCGCCCGCAACGACACCGGGCCTGATCCGAACTGTTCCCGGTTCAGATCGATCTCCGTGAGTAGCAGGGCATCGTCAAGGATCGAGAGAATCCTTTGCCGCGAGCACTCGAACATCTCCTTCAGTTCGCGGTTGTCGGCCGTCGATTCCAGGCTGTCCAGGATGATGTCGCCGATCCCGAAAATCCCGTTGAGCGGCGTGCGGAATTCGTGCGAGATCAGAGTCAGGAATTCGTTCTTTGAGCGGTCGAGAAGCGTCAGCCGGCGGTTCGCTTCGGCCAGTTCCCGCGTACGCTCGGCGACGGCCGCTTCCAGATGTCGATTGTGCAGCTTCAGCTCGCGCTGGAGCCGGTGGAGTTTGAGATGCGTTTCGACGCGCGCGTGAACCTCTTCGAACTGGAAGGGCTTGGAGATGTAATCGACGGCGCCGGTTTGCAGAGCCTTGACCTTGTCCGCGGTTTCATTGAGGGCACTGAGGAAAATGACGGGCACGTCGCGAAGGCGCGGGTCGGCCTTAAGGCGCTCACAGACCTCGTAGCCGGTCATTTCCGGCATGTTGATGTCGAGCAGGATCAGGCTCGGCGGGCTCTTCGCCGCGGCTGCCAGCGCCAGCCGCCCGCGCGGGAACGAGCGCACCTCCAGCCCTTGCCGGAGGAGCATGTCTTCGAGCAGCCTCAGGTTCGCGGGATTGTCGTCGACAATCATGATGTCGCCCTGAGACGCGCTGAGCTCGCTGCCCGGTCCGGCTGAAAACAGTTCCGTCATTTTTCGATCCTCTGCCCGACGCGAACCGCTAGAGTTGGAACACGAATTTCCGCCGCGTCGTCCAGGCGTCCGGTCCGTGCGAAATTCTTGAGGCGCTCGATCCAGGTTTCCGTCAACGTGGTCCCGGCTTTGAGGATGACCAGACTCCCGTCCCGGGTTCGCACGTCCTTTTCGACGACCATGTGCGCGCGCAGCTCGTGAATGGACAGCCGGTGCAACTCGAATTCCGCCGCGACGGGAGCATAGCCCTCCAGCGCATGCACCATCGCCGGCTCAAAGCTTTGCGTCAACCTGATTTCGGAGAGGGCATGGCGCGGGCTCGCGCCTCTCTGAATGCGCCGATCCAGCTCCAGCGCCAGGTGCAGCATTCGCGCGCCGTTGCGGGCGTGATCGGAAACCGGCTCCGCTTCCGGGTCGAGCTGTCCGCGAATCATCTCCGCCACGATTTCGAGGCGCGGGATATTTGAAAGAAGCCGCCACGCGCTCTCCGGATGCCCGCGAAACATGCGCTCTTCCTCGGCCGAAAGAGCTTCGCCATAGTACGCCCGCTCGGCTACATCCTCGGGCAGCGCGATGCAGCCGATCAGGCACAATGTGGCCGCGAGCTCGCACTGCCAGGCATCGGCGGTCCCCATCCGCTTCGCAATCCACTTCACGATGTCCCGCACCGAGCGGGATCGAACGGACAACAACGGCGAGCTGAGCTGGATCAATTCCCACAGCACCCGAACCGCGCTGCCGAGCGTTTTTTCCAGCAGCTCATGCTCGGCCTGCTGGGCGCGGCGCAGCTTGATATGCGTTTCGACGCGGGCCCGCACTTCTTCGAACTGGAAGGGTTTGGAGATGTAATCCACCCCGCCGGTTTGCAGGGCCTTCACCTTGTCCGCGGTTTCATTCAGCGCGCTGAGGAAAATGACGGGCACGTCGCGGAGGCGCGTGTCGGCCTTGAGGCGCTCACAGACCTCGTAGCCGGTCATTTCCGGCATGTTGATGTCGAGCAGAATCAGGTCCGGGGGTTCACGATCGGCGGAGGCGAGCGCAAGCCGTCCGCGCGGGAACGAGCGCACCTCATAGCCATGCTCGCGCAGCATGTCTTCCAGCAGCTTCAGGTTCGCCGGGTTGTCATCCACGGCCATAATGCTGGCCAGTGGCGATTCCTGCGCGGCTACGGCTGGCATACTTCCTCCAGCAGCCGGTTCAGCGTATCGTAGTCGTACTTATCCACAACGGATTGAAAAGCCCGGGCGGATTCGGCATCCGCGGCCTGGACCTGCGCGGCGAGCCTGTCGAGGAGCTTCTTGTTTCCAGTCAACGTCGCCTCCTGGATTTGCTTGATCAGGCCGCGCGGCAAACGGCCGAGCCGTTCCGCGGTGAGCGCGGGCGGCGCGCCGGATTCACCTTCGGTTGCGGGCGCGTCCTCGTAATCGAAGGTGACGTTCAGAAGCCTGCGTAATTTCTCGAACAACTCATCCTCGCGGCAGGGCTTCGACAGGAAATCGTCCGCGCCGCTTTGGGACGTGGAGTGCCGATCGGCACTCATGGCGCTCGCGGTGAGCGCGACAATGATGGTGTTCCCGCCGCACGGGTCCGCTTTGATCCGCCGCGTAGCTTCCAATCCGTCCATGACCGGCATGTGGATGTCCATGAGGATCAGGCGCGGCCGCCATTCGTTCCAGGCGCGAATCGCGGCCTCGCCGTTGTCCGCTTCCTGCACCGGAAATCCGACCGACGTTAACATTTTCTGGAGCCAATCCCGGTTTTCCGGTTGATCGTCGACCACCAGAATCCGCGGCGCTTCCTGGCCGGGGCGGATCGCGATCACGCGGCGATGGGCGCTCCTTTTGAGGGCGACCCCGGCTTCTCCGCGCCCGATCGGGATCTCGAACAGAAACACCGACCCTCCGCCGGTATTGTCAGCGATGGTGAGATCGCCGCCCAGCAGGCGGGCGTACTTCCGGCTGATGGCTAAGCCCAAACCGGTCCCTTTCAAACTGTCCTGGCTGGTGCGAATCTGGCTGAACGGCTCGAACAATCGTTTCCGATCGTCGTCGCTGATCCCCGGCCCCGTATCTTCCACCCGGGCGGACAACCACAGGTCGCCGCTTCGCTGTTCCAGGCTGACGCGCAACGCGATCGCGCCAAATTCGGTGAACTTCACCGCGTTCCCCAGCAGATTGATCAGTACCTGGCGGACCTTGCCTTCGTCCGCGACGACATAGGGCACGGATTCGCCTGCCACCGTCATTTCAAAGCGCAGCGCCTTCGCGCCCGCGCGCAGACGGAACATGGCCGCCAGATCGTCGAGGAGCCGCGACAGATTGAAAGTCGTGGGTTTGAGATCGATGCGGCCAGATTCGATCTTGGACATGTCCAGAACGTCGTTGATGAGCGCCAGCAGGTGTTCGCCGCTGCGGCCGATGATCTTCAGATTCGTTTTCGCGTCCAGACTGAGCTGCGGATCGCGCGACATCAACTGGGCATAGCCGAGGATCGCGTTCATCGGAGTCCGAATCTCGTGCGACATGGTGGACAGGAACGTACTCTTGGCCCGATTCGCCGCCTGCGCCTGAGTGGCGGCCTCTTCCAGCTGCCGGTTCAGATTCCGGATTTGCACTTCCACCCGTTTCCGCTCGCTGATGTCGCGGGCGATGGCGGAAGCCCCGGTGACCTCGCCGCGCGAATTTCTGATGGGCGACACGGTGAGGGCGACGTCAATCAGCGTGCCGTCTTTTCTGCGCCGCACGGTCTCTTCTGTGACGATTTCGCCGCGTCGAAGCTTTGCCACGATGAGATTCAGTTCGTCCGCGCGGTCGGGCGGGAGCAGGATGGAAATCGGCCGGCCAATCGCTTCTTCAGCCGAGTATCCGTACAGCCGCTCCGCTCCCTGATTCCAGTTGACAATCGTTCCATCGAGCGACTTGCCGATGATCGCGTCGTCTGAGTAATCGACGATCGAGGCGAGCTGCTCGCGGCTGCGTTCGGCGCGCCGACGTTCGGTAATATCGCGAATCGTACTGGAGACCAGCGGACCGTCTTCGGTCTGAAGCGGGCTCAGGCTGATCTCGACCGGAAATTCGGTGCCATCGCGGCGCAAGGCGCACAGATCGGGACGAGTTCCGATGTCGCGAATCGTGGGCTTGGCTGAATAGCTGGCCCGGTACGCCGGGTGCTTGCCCCGGTACCGTTCCGGCACCAGCGCTTCCATGGCCAGCCCCAGCATTTCTTCACGCGGGTAGCCGAACATCGTCTCGGCCTGGGTATTGATCAGGACAATTTTCCCCTCACGGTTGACGACCACGACCGCGTCCGGCGCGGCTTCCAACAACTCCCGAAACTTGCCTTCCGCCACCAGTCGCTTGGACGTCTCGCGCAGCTCCTGCTCCGCCCGGCGCTGCTCGGTCACATCCCAGGTGACGCCGGTGAAACGAAGCGGATGCCCGTCGGGGCTGCGATATACCTGTCCGCGGGTGGTCAGATAATGGATTTCGCCGTTCGGCCAGGGAACACGGTACTCGAACTCGAAGATGTCCTTTCGGTCCAGCGCGGCCGCCACTTCGGCTTGCACCATGGCGCGATCGTCCGGATGAATCAATGCCGCGAACTCCGCCACCGTCTTGGCGAACTGCCCGACCGGGAGGCCGAACAGGATCGACCCGTTTTCGTCCACCACGATGGAGTCGGAGACAATGTGCCAGGACCAGACGCTCATGCCGGAGGCGTGCAAGGTGAGTCGAAGGCGCTCCTCCGCCGCACCGAGCTCATTCCGCGTTTCGAGCAGCTTGTGCAGGCTTTTCAAGCGCGCGGCGTGCATGATCCCCCCGATCACGGCGATACCGGCGCCCACGCTCACATAAAAGGCGAGGTCAACATACTGCGCCGTGCCTTTGAAGCCGAAACTGGCGCGCGGCGCGACCAGAAAATAATCCGCCGAGAGGATGCCGAGCACCAGCGCCAACACCGCGGGTGCGAACCCTCCGAACCATACGGTCAGCAGAATGGCGAACAACATCGGCGGGAACGGGCTTTGGTCCCCGAGCGCCGGGTCGAGCAGAACCCTGACCCAGGTGGCCGCTGCGATTGTGAGGACCGCGCAGCCATAGCGCAGCACGAACGCTCGATTGGGCGTCGCCTTTGACGAGGCCAGTGCGGCAGCGCTACTCATTACACCTTAAATCGGCAATAATGGATTATTCATCACGGTTATTGGCAAAAACTTACCAAAAATCGCGGAAAATCCTGCGCCCGTCATGGGAAGTAAGCCCTGTTTCAACTGCATTTTACCCGGAATCTCGCACCGGGCGCCCAGAACCATCCGGATACTGACCTCGAGGAGGACACGCCTGCCGCTTCTAGCGGGGCGCTGAACAGGGGGACAGACCGCTCTGTCGACGGCCATGGTCGCACGTGGTATGAATAACTTACTGACGGGGACAGCCGTCCCCTTTTTTTAGCACCCTGCTAGCAAACAATACGCCGCCGAAGCAGAACAGCAAGGCCCAAGCCGGTTCCGATCAGCACTACACTTGTGGGCTCGGGTACGGTGCTCACGAAAGGCTGCGAGGCGGCCGCAATGTCGGCCGACTCGAAGGATACGACGCTGCTCGTCAACTCTACGGTTGTAAACGACGAAGTCGAATCAATGACGACGTAGGCGCTTCCGCCAGGGCCCTGGAACCCGTTGCTCACAAAACCGGATGCCGCGGCTTGCACTTCCGTTCCGGTTATGGTGGTGCCATCATTCAGAATGACGGAGTTTCCGGTATCGATCGAACCCCAGAGAAGAGCCAGGGATGTTTGCGGGGACGAGAAGGTAATAGTGATCGTGCCGGTGCCGGTGGAAAAGTAGTTTCCGGAATCGTCGATGTTGGTGGTGAGCGGCGATCCGAACCCTCCCGTCGAATATTCCGGGGTGTCGTCTCCGGTGCCCGTAGCGCCAGCAACGGGTACCGCATGGAGGTCCGAACTCCCGTCCACGACGCCTTGGCCGGAACCAACCGAGAAGGTAACAGTGTAGCCCGTCCCGTCCAAAGTAGTATCAGATGGCGGAGTCACTCCGGCGAGGTTGATGATGACAGGTGTTGCGCCACCGGGAGTCAGCGGCGAGTACAGGCTGGCAGTAATGGTATCCGCTTTTGCCACACCCGCGAAAATCGACACTGAAATTGCCGTTGCCGCCACGAGAAAGGTGCGGAGCATCAGAGAAGATCGCATGTTGTAAAAGATCCCTCCATTCTTTTCTACAGTTCAACAGCCTTGGCAGGGTGTTGAAAAGGCGACAGACTACTCTGTCCCCGGCCTGTAAGTTATTCATGCCACGCGCGACCTCGGCCGTGGACAGAGCCGTCTATCCCCTTTTTCAGGACCCTGTTAGGGTAGGATCGGTACGGACATTCGTCGGGTTCCAAATTGGCTTAGCCTAACACAGTATACGGCAAGCGCCCAAATTCCGGTGAAGTTTTTGGTAACGCGTCGCCGGAAGCCGTAGCAGTACCATGAAATGTGGTCGGTACCCCTTCCGTGGCCGCGGCTCAAGGCTTTCTGAGCCGAACCGCGATCCAGTTTACTTGCGGTGCCGGGCACATTCTGGTCGATGGCGGTTTTGGTCCACGCGCGCGACAGCAGTTGTTGCGGGTCGTAATCGCGAGCATATTAGCGGATTAGCTCCCAGCAAACCGATCACTATTTTTCCGCCAGAATAAATTTGCTACCGCAAGAAGTAAGCCCACCGTTTCCGCGAAGCTGTCCGATCTGACTGCTCCCGATGATCTCGCCGAGCGCGGTTTGCCGGACAAAGAAATAAGGGTGCAGATCACGATCAACGACGGGCACTGGCGCGCTGGCGTCCCCATTTTCGGACATCCCGTTCCGGAAATGATAGCTGATTCGCCTGCCGTGTTGAACGGAATCAAACACTTACAGTCGGAAGCCCAATTGCCCTTAAGGCAGGAACCCTATGCGCGGCATCCTCGAAGACCTCCGTTACGCAGCCGGTGTCCTCCGTAGAACCCCGGCCTGGACAGCGGTCGCAGTGCTTACCTTGGCGCTCGGTATTGCCGTCACCACCACAGTCTTTGGCTGGATCGATGGGATGGTCCTGCACCCGTTCCGCGGCGCCACGGACGACGGACAACTCGCCGTCCTCGAATCCGTCCGTGCCGGCGGCATCGAGGCTCCTAGTGTTTCTTATGCCGACTCCCGGGACTTTGAGGACAGCCTCCGAAGCATCTCCGGATTGGCGCTCAACCAAAAGGCTCCCGCCTCCATCGGCGACGGAGAGAACCCGTATTCCGCCTGGTTCGAACTCGTCTCCGGAAACTATTTCGACGTCTTCGGGGTAAAGCCAATCCTCGGCCGCACGTTCACCCGCGAGGAATACGGAGACAAGGCCAAAGCGTTCACGGCGGTCATCAGCTACCGGCTGTGGCAGAATTACTTCCAGGGCGACCGGTCCATTCTCGGCCGCATCGTACGCATTAACCGGCACCCGGTCACCATTGTCGGCGTGGCGCCTCCGGAATTTCAGGGCGATTTTCCGGGGGTCGCGCTGGACGTATGGGTTCCCGCGCCACTCGCCGGCGAACGCGAGCGCGATGCGCGGCGCTTCGGGGCCATCGTCAGGCTCAAACCCGGCGTCAGCGTCTCCCAGGCAAGCGCCGAAGCGGCGACGGTTGCCGCGCGCCTCGCGGTTGCCTTTCCGAAGACCAACGAGGGCGTCGGCGCCCGGATCGTACCGATCTGGAAGGCACAGGAGGGGGCCTCGAGCATTTTGGCAGCGCCGATGGCCATCCTCGGCGCAGCCTGCGGACTCGTGCTCCTGATTGCCTGCGCGAATGTCGCCAACCTTCTCCTGGCTCGTTCCGCATCCCGGCAGAGGGAGTTCGGCATCCGCGCCGCCCTGGGAGCGAGTCCGGGTCGCCTGAGCCGCCAGCTATTTTCCGAAAGCCTGCTTCTGGCGACTCTGGCGACGCTGGCCGGGTTGCCTCTCGCTCTGTGGTTTCAGAACCTCCCCGTACAGCTCGTGCCGCCCACGGGAATACCGGTGTACTTCAACGTCTACCCGAGCGCGCGGGTGTTCCTTTTTGCCGCTCTGGTCTGCCTGGTTTCTGCCCAGATTTCCGGTCTTCCGCCTGCGTTTCAGTCGGTGCGGCAGAGCGTCGTGGATGCACTGAAGCAAGGAGGAAGAGGCGATACCCAGAGCGGGCACTCGCGGCGAATCTCCGGGCTCCTGGTGATGGCCGAGGTGGGCCTGGCGCTCGCGGCTCTGGTGACGCTCGGATTGTTTCTCCGGAGCCTTTACGCATTGCAGAACACGCCGGCCGGTTTCGATCACCGTAACGTGATCGTGTGCCGTCTTTTTCTGACGACGAACAACTACACTCCCAGCGAGGAGCAGCAGTTCTCGCGGCAACTGCGCGAGCGCCTGCTCGAATCGCCGGGAGTGACGAGCGCCGCTTATTCCGACTCGATCCCGCTCGGTTTCGGGCTGGGGAAATGGAACGATATCACCGTAGAAGGATATGCGCCGAGGCGCGGCGAGAACCTGGGCGTGCATCACGCCTCGGTGTCGCCCGGCTACTTCGATGTGCTGAAGATGCCGCTTCTCGCCGGACGCGATTTCAAAGCTGAGGACGATGAAAACGCACCCCGGGTCATGATCGTCAACGAATCTTTCGCGCGGCGCTTTTTCGACGGACGCGACCCGGTGGGGCGCCGGGTGCAGATTTACAGCAAACCGTTCACGATCGTGGGAATGGTGAAGGACAGCAAGTATTTCAGCCTGTCTGAAGCGCCGCAACCGTACTTCTACATGTCCTTCGACCAGGTGCATTACGGCAGTGGCGAAAACGGCGTGGCCTTCTATGCGCGCACCGACCGCGATGCGCGCGGATTCCTCCCGGTCCTTCGCCGCGAGATGTCGGCCATCGATCCCAACTCGGCCGGCCTGACGGCCATGGCTCTTTCCGATTACATCTCGGCTGCCTGGTTCGGGCCGCGGCTCGCCTCGTTGTTTCTCGGAGTGCTGGGTCTCATCGCCCTGCTGCTCGCCGGTGTAGGTCTTTACGGAGTGATGGCTTACTCGGTGAGCCAGCGGACCCGGGAAATCGGCATCCGCATGGCGCTGGGGGCCGATCCTAAAGGCGTGCTCCGGATGGTCATGAGACGAGGCTTGTTGCTGGCTTTATCGGGGATCGCCGCAGGGCTCGCCATTTCCCTGGCAGCGACCCCGCAGCTCGCGCCTCTGCTGTACCGCGTCAGTCCGATGGACCCTATAAGCATAGCGGGAGCAGCGTTGTTTCTGATTGCGGTTGCCGTACTCGCGAGCCTGTTGCCAGCGCTGCGAGCCACCAGGGTTGACCCGATTCTCGCACTCCGTCAGGAGTGACTGGCCCAGTGGTCGTGGCAGGTGTCAGGTGTGTTCGCGGGTTGGTGAGACGGAGCGCCTGGTGTGCACCAGGTCGTGTAACGCGCAAACCACCGATCTGGCGCGAAGGCGTTCAGGTTTCGAGGTTAGGTAACGAGAAACGCGCTAGTGTCCGACAACCCCAACTGACGCGTAGTCGCCGCCTTTTTGTGCGCCAGATGTTTCATTATCGGCTCCTATTCGCAGCTGGTCGGCGAATCAGACAGGGGCCAGCTGACCAGACTACTTTTTCTCCTCGCGCTCTGCGCGATGCTGCCCCTGTCGCCGTTCGGTGGAATGGGCGTTGGCGCCATTGTGCTTGTCCTGGTGAATCGACCTGCTGAGATTGTTTTGCTGCCGATTTACTTTTTGGCGCTCCTGTGGGGTAAGTCTTCCGCCGTTCCCCTGACGATCGCTCCGGACTTCCCGATTCACGTTGGCTTCGCGATGCTCCAGATTCGCCGCCTGTCTCGCGTTCAGCCGGCCCGACTCGATTCCGTTTGCGATTCGTCCCTGTTGGCTGAATCGCCGTCCGTTGATGCTGTCCATTGCCGGTGTCGCCGGTCTTCCATGATTCTCGGACGCCAGCAACGTATGATCCCGGCTGGCCATTTGCTGGTGCGAGAGCTGACCGGAGGTGGGCGGCAAATGAGGCTCTCGCATAAACGCCTGTTCCTGCGCGGTCGGCCGGGCGATCATTCCTCCTGGTCCATTGAAGCTGGCGCGACCGACCGGAGCGTTATTGATCACCGTGCGATCAACATAGACATTGCGCACTACCGTCGGATTGACATTGACAACCGCGGTGTTATAGCGGAATACGCCGCCCGCCCACATGCCGCCGACAAAACCGACGCCGGCATAGCCAAAACCGTAGTTCACGCCGCCGTAGAAGCCCACATGCGGGCCCCAGTAGCCGGCATGCCAGGCATAGACGCCCCCGACGAAGCCCCAATATCCCGGCGTCCAGAGCAGCCCAAAGCGCGGCGGCGCAACCCAAACGCCAGGAACCCAGTAATATCCAGCCGGACCGTATGCCCAATATCCGGGTGTCCAGATATAGCCGGCGACGGGGCATGGCGGCTGCACATAAACCGGCAGCACCGGCGGCCCGATCCTTATAGAGACGGCGATCTGAGCTTGCGCCACATGCGACGCCATGGACACAATGACGGCTAATTGAATTACCAGACGTGCTATCGTTCTCACAACTGATCAAGCACTTCCCAAGCGGAGGAGTTGCGGCCTGTTTGGATTAAACGGCGCAAACCTGGAAAGCCTTAGGAATCTTGGTACTAAAGCCGTCTGCAGTTTCTTGCTGGCATGGCCGATGCTGCGACCCCATGCCCATGTGTCGCGCACTTCGTAATCATCCTGAGAATCGACACTTAGTGCTCAGAGCTGGTCTCGATCCTTTTCGGACGCGGCCCGCTGAGGTCTCGGAAACCTTGAGGAGATCGGTGAAGGCAGCGCGCTGGTGCTTGTTGACGCTCCCATCCGCTGCCGTTCGCAAATCAGCTCGGGTGCCTGGTGGAGATCACCCTGAATGTCGATTCGTGCTGGTCGCCACGGTGGTTTACGCCGAAGCACCGGTTTGTGCCGCTGAAAGTCCGTGCGAGTCCTCCGGCCATGGGATCATGGTGGTCAACAGTATTATTTTCCGAGCGAAGACGATGACGGAACAAGGAAAGGGGGTGCCGACTAATCATGCCTAGACCGGTTGTGCTCGCGGTGGATGACGATCTGGACGTCTTGCGGGCCGTCGAACGCGATCTGAGAAAGCAATATAGCGGCCGCTACCGGGTGATGTCGGCGGATTCGGGACCGGCGGCCCTGGATATTCTCACGCGGCTCGGCCAGCGCTCCGAGCCGGTTGCTCTGCTGATCGCAGACCACCGGATGCCGCACATGAGTGGCATCGAGTTCCTTTCGGCCGCCATCCGGGAGTTCCCGGATGTGCGGCGAGTGCTCTTGACCGCGTATGCGGATACTGAGGCCGCAATCAACGCCATTAATGTCGTCAAGCTCGACCACTATCTGCTCAAACCCTGGGATCCGCCGGACCGGAATCTTTACCCGGTCCTCGATGATCTGCTCGAGCAGTGGTCCGGTTCGTACCGGGCGCCGTTCGAGGGGATTCGCGTGATCGGAACCCGCTGGTCGAGGCGGTGCTACGAAGCGCGCGATTTTCTGGCGAGAAATCAGATTCCGTATCAGTGGCTGAACGTGGAGGCTGCCGGGCAGGATTCGGAAACCGCACGCGTCCTCGAAAGGATTGGCGACGCACTACAAAAACTCCCGTTATTAGCTGGGTACCCGCGGAGAGCAGCATAGGCGTGATGCAGCCAAGTCTACTCCATCTGGACTCGGTGTTCTCGCGCGACGGCTAATTCGGAAGTTATCGGACTCGGTCCCGAAGTCGGAATCTGATAAGTTCGTACCTTCGCGCCGATTCCGTGCCCTGAAAACGCTGGGAAGGCTCCGGGCCGACGGGTTGGGCTGGTGCGCTCCGCACATCCTCCAAATTGACCCAAATTGTCGGGAATTTCCCTTGATGCTCGCTATTAGAAACTTGGTGCGCTGGCGCTCGCCAACCTTTCCTTGCTTGTCAATCGCATGGTAGTTTCGTCTCACGGGGGTTCTCCTTTTCAAGGTTTGATCGCCCCGATTCTATTCAGAATCAGGAGGAACCGCCGCCTCAACTTCCAACTACGGGCGAGACACCGTCGATTTCAATTCCTACCGGTCTGAAACAGCAGCACGATTGCGTTCGCGTGAATTTCTCGGATCATTCGGTCCAAAGGAGATGCTCGCTGAAACGCTCCTCGTCTTCATGTCACTAAGCCACAGATCGTCTGATCAGTTGGGACGAATCCCAACCCTGCTTGACGTCAGACGATCGGTGCGAACCGCCCTTATAGGTTCGCAAACGACCAAGGCGCTCATTTTGGAGCGGTTGGATTCAGTCGCCATCGGAACAGACCTGTGCGCCGCTTCGATGCATTGCATGAAGGAGGATGTTATGCCAACTACAGAGATTGAATTTGAACGAGAACGATTTCTTCGCTTGCTACTCGCGAACCCGAACTATTTTGGAAACCTTCAGAACAATCCTCTGAAACCGGTTAAAAAAATCATAGCGAACAGCTCATATGAGGAACTGAAGTGCGTTGGCTTCAACCCCCAGCTCAACTTACTGGAGGGCGTGGTTTGGATCAAGCGGACCACCGGATACGACGGAGGGATCTGCACGAATGGTTCGCTGGAATACGTCAAGTTCTTTCTCTCCTACGACAACGGCGCGACCTGGCTGGCGCAGGGAACGACCAGCTTTCCGGTTTACGACGTGCCAGGCACACATCCGCTGGAGTACGCGGTGAACGTGACGATACAGCCCGACAAGAAGTTTTGTTTTGAAAATAACTTGCCGCTGGTGAGGGCGATCCTTTCGTGGAATGTCCCGCCGGGCGGACCGGACTGGATCCCGGTATGGGGCAACGTGATCAACACGCGAATTCAGATTGAAAGCTTCCAGTTAATCGCCGACCTTCCGGATTTGCTGCAGTCAGCGGATGTAAAACTTCCGCCGCCCATCGCCGGCCTGGTCTCAGAGACGGCGACGGTCAAGTTGCAGGTTCCCAAGGCGCTCACGGCAGCGGAACTGAAGCAGAACTATGCGGAGTCGAAGGTTCCCGCCCACCGTTTCCTGCACAGCTCAATTCAAAAGGCCATCCTGAATCCGGCGAACCTCACGGCGATGAGCGGGTACTATGCCGGGCTCGGGATCGATGTTGGCGCGGTGTTCACGGCCCTCGAAGACACCAATGGCAGCACCGAGTACGAGCAATTGGAATGTATCGGACTCGATGAGGCCCCAGGGTCGCCGGACGCGCTGGTGGGAACCCTTGTGATCAAGCTGCCGACAGGCTACCTGGGGAATCCATGCACGGCGGGGAGCCGGGAGTATGTGGCGTTCTGGATCGATTGGGGTGGTGGTGTCTGGCAATGGGCCGGGACGTCGTCGGTAACGGTCTACGACATTTCGAGCATTCCCAAGACGGGTCTGAGTTATGCAGTCTATCTGCCGGTGGACCTGAATTCTCATCGTAAGCAATGTGGCGATGGGCCGGTAACCGCGAAGGTACGGGCGATTCTTTCCTGGGATACACCTCCGCCGCCCACCGATCCGGAGTATGTGCCCGTGTGGGGAAATCGCCTGGAGACGCTGATCTTTGTGAATCCTGGCGTAGCGGCCCAAGTGGGCAATTTCACGCCTTATTTGACCGGAATCTGCTATCCCGGTGGAGACCAGGTGTCCCCTTGCAATATCGATCAGACGTCGGGGTGGGCCTACCCGGGGACGAGCGATGCCCCGTGGGGCGCTACGGTCAACATTTACGGCGAGATTCCGGGCGCACCGCTCTTCACCTGGCCGCTTCCCACCTTGCTCCTATACCAGATCACGGTTCAGCAGGTAGATACTTCAACTTCACCCCCCACCTTGCTGGGCAGCCCGCAAACGGTAACGGACCCGTTTTCAGTCCAGATCCTGCAGGTAGTCGGGGGCGTGGCGACTAGTTTCACTCAACCGCAGAACGCGTCACCGCTTGGTTATTTCACGTACCAGTGCCTGACTGCGGATTCCACGGGCAGCAGGTCCACGACGGACAATTTGCTGGCCTCGTGGAACTCGACGGGCAAAACCGGAACGTGGCTGATTTCGCTGACGGCGTACGATCCAACTACGACCCCTTGGACCGCGTACCCGGCTAAATCCGTAACGTGCCCGCTCGGACTGGTTGGCCCGGGGGTGGTGATCGATCTCGATCAGGCGGCGCCTGTTGCTTCACTCCTTATCACCGGATATATGCCTGGGGGCGTAGGTCCGTGTATATCCGCTGCAGATTGCCAAACGTTTACAGTCGGCGACGTGATTTGCGGCTCCTATAGCGTATCCGACGAGCACCTCGGCGGTTTCTCCCTCCAAGCGGAGCCTACGGCGTCGCCAAGCTCGGGCTTCACGATCGATGGAGCACCCGGAAATGGGCTTTCGTATCCGAATCCGCTCCTTCCTTTGAGTGGAACCAAAGCCGGCAACTGGACGTACAACACGGCCGGACTACCGGCCTGCGGCTATACAATCCAGCTATTCACGAACGACCGGACCATCGTGGATTGCGACGGACCCTGGGAGAATAACAGCAAGTTCGTCGGCTTCTGCCTGGTCGCGCCGTCCGGGTCTTAGAAGGAGGAGGCGCATTGGCTTGATGGACCTTTATCGTCTGCTGCTCGGCGTATTGTGCGCCTGGCGAATCACGCATCTCATCCAAGCCGAGGACGGCCCTTGGGACGTGGTCGCCCGCATGCGGCGGGCAGCCGGCGATGGTTGGTTGGGACGATTACTGGATTGCTTCTACTGCCTAAGCCTATGGGTTGCAGCGCCTCTGGGATGGGTCATCGGTCGAACGGCGATCGAGCGGGTTTTGCTGTGGCTGGCGTTTTCCGGCGGGGCGATTTTGGCGGAGCGGAGTACCAGCCGCTCGATTGCGGAGCCGCCACCAACGACCCCGGCCGAGTATAAAGAGGGTTGGGAGGACAAATAAATGGCGTGTTGCGGACAACAGCGGGCGCTGGCTTCCGGAAACGGGAGGGATGTGGAAACGAAGCGATCAAGCCGGCCGATTTCACGCGCTGTACTCTATGAATACACAGGCGCCACCAGGATGACTGTGACAGGTGCTGCGAGTGGCTTGAGGTATCGTTTTGAGCAGCCGGGGGCCAAGGTGCAAGTCGATTCGCGCGATGTTCATTCAATGGCTGGCCTGCCGAATCTTCGGCGACTACGATGACGAGTCAGTCTTAGGACAACCCGTGGGCGTCTCCTCCAATCTCAAATCCCACCGTTGTGGAACATAACGGCAAATCGTGGATGTGCGTCCTCACGCGGTCCCGATTCGAGGAAGTTTGGATGACGCAGCCGCTTGATCGTGTGAAACGCCGCTCCGGGAATTCACACGGCAGGACAGCACGTCGGGCTTCCGTGGCGCTTCAAAGAATCTGGTGACGGAATGAACTGAACCGAAAACAAAAGTAATTACACCGAATTGCACCCGGGGCAGACCATCGCGGATCGGATTCGATCCACAGGGCAGCACGCCCAAGGCGCCAGCGGAAATCCAGCGGAATCCCTGGTACCGGTGGGCATATCTAGGAAGCAGTTTGAGATGAACATCCTGGTCCATTCCGCTCGCAATTTGCTGCGAGGCGACCGCCGCTAAAATGGGCGCTTCACCCAAGACCCGGAATACCGCGAAGATGGTGCATCGACCGTTACCCGATGGATGCGACCGGACAACCCCGAAGGTGTGGCTCTGCCTGAGATTCCATTGCACATTATCACCCCAGCCAGAGCCGACGCTCCCGAATACCAGTTGATCAACACTGAAATCTGGCGGAGACTTCAAAGCAAGGTCTATGGGGGTTAGATTTTGCGCCTCCTCCCCCTCCGCCACAGGAAAGCGACCTCAGCCCAGTCCCGGCTCTCTTTTGGGACGCTGTGGCGCTAGACGTGAACTGGACCAGTCCGCACGGCGATGCGCGCAGTCTGTTGAGTGCAATTGTGCACGTACTTAGGCGGCTTCTTATCTCGCGATGATGCGGACGGGACCGAGCAATCCGGAGGGCTGCGGCGTGACTAAGGCCATATCCTGTGCCTGAAAGCGCTCGCCATATTTGGCGTTAAGTGCTCGGTAATCGGGCAGAGGACTTTTAGCCAATACATTCAGCGCGGAGTTCGCGACTACGATACGGATCGCGTTGGCGCCGGGCTTGAGAAGCGCTCCGATTTCGATTTCGTAAGGGGCGCACCAGACCGCTCCGGCGCGTTTGCCGTTTATGTAAACGACTGCCGCTTCGCGGATGGGACCGTCCAGGAGCGCGCGCATGCCGTTTTGAGGAGGACGCTCATTCGGGCCGGATGGCTTGCCGTCGCCGAAGTTGAGGAAGACACGATGGCCGTGGAAAGCCGGCAGGTGGACGGTTTTGTTATACGTCGCCTGCCCGGAGAAATACTTGCGCGATTCGTCGCTGGTCCACGATTGCAGAGTATCGACAGCTACCGGGGCAGCGCCGGGGAAGGTGAGCATCCAGCCGGTGGAAATGTCGATGGGAGTTGGAGTGGACGCGGCTGCGGGCGGCGGGATGCGGCTCTCGCCTTTCGCGAAAACGATGACCCGCGCTTCGTATGGGGCGAATAAGAGCGACAGTCGTGTGCCACCTGCCGCAGAGATCTGGCCCGTGAGCGCGTTCCATTCGGAGGCGAAGACGCCGCGTGAAGGCATGCGAAATGTCGCCTCGGTCTTGACCGGATGGTTCGAGGTATTGGCGAGAAAATAGATATCGGCGAAGGCCAGCTTGCGGTGTACGAATCCGATTTCGGGAGCAAGGACGACGTCGGGATCTAACGCCCGATGAAGCGCATCGCCGAGCCTGGTTTCCGCGGCGACGAGTTGGAGGTTCGCGGAAAGGCGGCGGATTTCGGGCGTGTCGCGATCGGCTTCCATCAGGCCCGGCGCAAGCGA